>JAUWPV010000021.1 GCA_030611385.1 Bacillota bacterium
GTTCTTGACGGAACCCCTGCAAAACCTTATAATCTTAAAGGAAAAGCATATGCATGTCGGGGTGGCGGAACTGGCAGACGCGCACGTTTGAGGGGCGTGTGGTATAACACCATGGGGGTTCAAGTCCCCCTCCCGACACCAAAAAGAAGTAGTTCGAGTGGAGCACGGGGGTGAGCCTCGTGCTTCACTCGTTATGTGTATATTGAGTTGCAATGTTAATTTAAGTGCAGCTCATTTATTTAAAGTGCTTATCGACACAAATATTCTCGTTTACGCTTATGCATGCGATCGTCAAGAAAAATGTGATCCACGCGCCAGAAAAAAACTGATCCACCTGCAAACGGAGATAATAACTCATGACAGTTTTGTTGAGGGTGTGCGTTTCGTAAGCCCCCTGTTATAAAACACTGAGACAACCTGTTGCATCTTACTCCAGGCTGCGCGTGGCGACCACGTCTATATCGGTGCCGAGCAGCCCCTTTATGATCACATCACCGATGTGCACAGGGCCATCCAATTCAACCTTGTTGATCTTCTCCATCGCCTGGAAGACCAAGCCTTTTGGCAGGGGTTTGTTAGTTTTTACCGGCAGCCGTGGCCGGGGGGCGTTATGGATGACCACCGTGGAAGTCAGTGTCCGGGTCGGGTTGGTATACTCCTCGTAAGCATATTGCTTACCCTTTTTACACTGCAGCCCGCGCACTGTAAGTTCTCCGGGTTGGTCAGGCTTTTCGGTTACCTGCATCTTGCAGCCGAGTGGGCAGAGAATGCAGATCATCTCTTGTTTTTCCATCGCTACTGATCCTCCTTGGCCACTTCAACTGACAGTTCTTTGAATGCTTCAGTGGGCAGGTCAGTAAATTTGATCTTGATTTCGACCATTTCACCTGGTGTCAGCACATTTTTCTTTATAGATTTAATTACCCGGTCTCCTGCCTTGACCACCAGGACTGCTTTTTCATGCTGCCCCCTGACTCGCATGAAAAGTTCCAGGGTATCACCCATTCGGGCCGATCGGACTTTGTGGGGGACAATATAGCTGATCTGATTACCGGGTTTTGTTTTAAAAATGAAACCGGCGTCTTCTTCTGCGTGCTGTTTGATATATTCAGCGGCTCCTTTTCCGGCTTTGAAACTTTCTTCACTGACCCAGTCGACCAGATCGTGGACATGGACTACGTTGCCGCAGGCAAAGATGCCGTCAACGCTGGTCTCCATCGCTTCATTGACCAGTGGGCCGTTTGTCGAGCGATCCAGGGCAACTTCAGCACTTTTGGAGAGTTCGTTTTCGGGGATCAGTCCCCGCGAAAAGAGAATCGTATCGCACTCCAGATCGCGGTAGGTGCCCTCAATTGGCTGTTTATTCTGGTCTGTTCTGGCAATTGTGATTCCTTCGACCCGGTCTTTGCCCCTGATATCGACTATGGTGTGTTCCAGGAGCATCGGTATGCCGTAATCCTCGATACACTGGACGTAGTTACGAACCAGGCCTTCGGAATAAGGTTTTCGTTCGATCACAGCAATTACTTCGGCGCCTTCCAGGACCATACGCCGGGCCATGATCAACCCAATATCGCCGGATCCGAAGACGACTACTTTTCGCCCGACAATATACCCCTCAATATTTACGAAACGCTGGGCAGTGCCGGCTGAAAAAATACCGGCCGGCCTTGTTCCCGGAATATTGATCGCTCCGCGTGTTCTCTCCCGGCAGCCCATGGCCAGAACGATTGCCTTTGCCTGAATTGTAGTCAGGCCGTCACTGGTACTGACATAGGTGATCTGCCTGTCCTTACTGATTGATAGCACCATCGTATCAAGCTTGCAGCAGATCTCCTTTTCTTTCAGCTGATCGATAAAGCGTTCGGCGTATTCAGGTCCGGTCAGTTCTTCTTTAAAATGATGCAGGCCAAAACCGTTATGGATACACTGCTGCAAAATGCCGCCCAGTTCACGATCTCTTTCAATGATCAGAATGTCTTCAATGCCATTTTCCCGGGCGGCCACTGCGGCCGCCATTCCGGCCGGCCCGCCGCCGATAACCACCAGGTCATAGCTCTCTTTGATCATGGTTTCGCTGTTGAGTTTGCGCTTTTCCGAATAGCCGGTGCCGGCGGCTCCGACTGCCCGTTGATCGACTTTCCGGCCTTTTGTTGTTCCGGAGAGGATATAGGAGCCCGGGTTATCTTTCTTAACAGCAGTCATATCAATATTCAATTCCCTGGCGATAATCTGCATCACCCGTGGGCCGCAGAAACCACCCTGACAGCGCCCGCCGCCGGGACGGGTCCGTTTCTTGATGCCGTCAACAGTTCTTGCGCCGACCGGACCGGCAATCGCCCTGACAATCTCACCTTCGGTAATATGTTCGCAGCGGCAGATAACTCGACCGAAGCGCGGATCTTCTTTGACGATCTGGTTCTTTTCTTTTTGATCAAGCTGCATGAAGGGGGTATGACTCTTCGGCAGCGGGCGGAAAGCGCTCTTCTTTTCAAGCGGCCCGGCAATGTTTTGCAGCATATTGGCCACATATACGGCAATGCCCGGCGCTGAAGCCAGGCCCGGTGAATCAATTCCCGCCACGTTGATGAAGCCGGGTGATTGTTTTGCTTCTTCGATAATAAAATCACCGGATTCGGTCTTTGCTCTCAGTCCACTGAAGGAGGTGATCACCTTGTGGAAGGGCAGGCCTTTTTTAAGTTTATCAGCATTTGTTTGTACATAGGACAGGCCGGCTGCGGTAGTCGCGGTGGCCTCTTTGGATGCAATTGCTTCGGCATTCGGGCCGACGATCAGGTTGCCGTGGGCGGTGGGGGCAATCAGTACGCCCTTGCCCAGGGCGGTGGGGCAGGGGAACAGTACATGTCTGGCCCAGCAGCTCGTTTCCTTGTCCAGCAGAAAGTATTCTCCGCGGCTCGGTTTGATAGTAAAAGAAGGGGGGTTGACCATTTCATTGATCTGGTCGGCGTACAGGCCGGCGGCGTTAATTATATATTTGGTTTCAATTTCGGCCACGCTGCAGCTGATTTGAAAGCCGTTGACTGTTTTTTTAATCGTCCTGACCGGACTGTCCAGTTTAATATCAATGCCGTTCTCAACAGCACTTTCGGCAAGAGCAATGGCCATCAGGTAAGGGTCGGTGATACCGGCAGTAGGGGCGTAGAGGGCCCCGATTGCCGGTTCATTAAGCCCTGTTTCCATGGTGTGCAGTTTTTCTCGGCCGATAATCTCCAGTTCCGGTATGTCGTTCTCGAGACCACGTTCATATAGTTCCCGGAGGGTTAGCATCTCTTCTTCGCAGAAAGCAATCACCAGTGAACCGATCTGTTTAAATGGAACATCCAATTCGCGGCAGAGGCTTTCAAAGATCCGACTGCCCTCAGCATTGAGTTTTGCTTTCAGGGTGCCTGGTTCCGGATCAAACCCGGCATGGACAATAGCGCTGTTTGCCTTGGTTGTTCCATTGGCAACATCGCTGTCTTTCTCAATCAAAACGAGGCGTAAATTATATTTCGACAGTTCCCGGGCGATGGCTGCTCCAATTATTCCGGCACCGATTATAGCAACGTCGTACATCCGCATCCTCCAATCAAATTGGGTATACCTCAACAGGAGTTGTCTTACCATTCATTGGTCTTACTCCAGCTCATTAACGAAAGCTTCAATCCTATCCAGGCCTACGACAATATTTTCCATTGAAGTGGCGAAGGAGAGGCGGATATGGTTGGGGGCGCCGAAGCCCGTTCCCGGAACAACGGCAACTTTTCTGTTCTTAAGCAGTAAGCTTGCGAAATCATCACTCCCGCAGATTAGTTGCCCTTTGAACATTTTGTTTACAGTTTCGGCGACACTGACAAAAAGGTAAAATGTACCATGCGGTTCAAGCGCATCAAGATAAGGGATTGCCTTGACTCGTCTAAACATATACTTACAGCGCTGATCAAAGGCGATGCGCATCTCCTCGACACAGGCCTGGGGGCCACGAATGGCGGCCTCGGCGGCTTTCTGGGCGATCGAGTTGGGGTTTGAAGTCGCATGACTCTGGATATTGCCCATTACCCGGGCTATATCCAGAGTTGAAGCAGTGTAACCGATGCGCCAGCCGGTCATAGCATAGCTTTTCGATACCCCGTTAACCAGTATGGTCAGCTCTTTCGCGCGTTCACTGAAAGTGGCTATACTGATGTGGCGGTAGTTACCGTAGATAAGTTTTTCATAAATTTCATCAGCGATGATCAATATTCCGCGTTTGCAGCAAAATTCGGCGATCATCCCAAGATCTTCCTCACTGCAGATCTGTCCGGTCGGGTTGGAGGGGCTGTTCAAAATCAGGGCTTTACTCTTATTGGTATACGCTTTTTCCAGATCGGCAGAGGTGATTTTAAAAAAGTTGTTTTCGCTGGTCTCAACGGTTACCGGAATACCGTCATTCAGTCTGACCATTTCCGGATAGCTGACCCAGTAGGGAGCCGGGATCATCACCTCGTCATCCGGATTCAGTATAGCGGCCAGGGTATTAAAGAGTGAATGTTTGGCGCCGTTACTGACAACAATCTGTGCCGGGTCGTAGATCAGGCCGTTTTCTTTTTTCAGTTTATCCGCGATTGCTTCTTTAAGCTCCAGGTTGCCGGTCACCGGGGTGTAGCGGGTATAGCCCTCTTCAATTGCCCTGACAGCCGCATCCCGGATGTGGAGAGGAGTGTCAAAATCGGGTTCACCGGCGCCAAAGCCGATTACATCGATACCCCTGCTTTTCATTTCTTTAGCCTTACTGTCAATGGCCATGGTTGGTGAAGGGCTGATGCTCAGCGCTTTTTTTGATAACATTATTAGCACACCCCTGATTCTAAATATTTTTAGTTATTTTATCATGAAATAATTAGATTTGGTAAGCCGTGTATTAAATGAACGAAAAGGAATTAACCGGTTAATGATCTGCGGAAAAATATTTTATGACATAAGCAGGCGGTATAAATAATAGTTCGTTTTGAAATAGCTGTTCAGGGTTAACAGGGGTTTGGCCGATATTTACTTCCCAGTGCAGGTGATCACCGGTGGCATATCCGGTCATACCAACTGTACCGATCAATTCGCCGCGATCTACTTGCCAACCCTCTTCGACTTCGATTGTATGCAAGTGCATATAAGTACTCGATATGCCGATGCCGTGATCGATGATCACCGTATTACCGCCGGACAGTAAGAATTCAGCCAGCCGGACGATACCGCGGTTTGGAGAAACAATGGGCGAGCCTTCATCGGCACCGATATCGATACCCGTATGCCGTCGGGGCGGATTATCATTGATGATCCTGATTGCTCCAAACTCTGAGGTGATTCGTCCTTCCAGGGGTGAAATAAAACGCTGCAGCCAAAGGGGGTTAGGCTCGGTAGTTTCCCTGGCCAGGCGTACTTTTTCGCGGTCCTCAGCCAGGCGGGCGGCGGTCCAGCCGGCGGTCCGATCTGGCGGCATGCTGAAGCTTACAACGGTAAACTGCTTGTCTGCGAGGGTAACAGTGGCGGTCAGGTTTTCGCTTTCAGGCTGTTTTGAATCTGTTTGCACTGTCAGAGAGTAATGTCCTGCTTCAGCATCACAGCTGATCGCGATAACGGCATAAAAATAACTGCCCACCAAATAATAGTTTGAGACCACGCCCGGAAAATCGAAGTACAACTCAAGCGGTGTTTCCGCGGTGAAAGGACCTGCTTCGATGATCAGAAAATCGCCTGGTGCAGGAGAGTCTGGGTAGAAGATTACTCTTTTTTCCTGAGGACTATATGGCTCAAGAGTAAAGGACGGGACCATATTTGATTTATTGCCCGACATTAAATCTTCATTCCCGGCAAGATCATTAAAGAGAAAGAGGGTAGTAAATACGAATAAAATGGCCATTCCCAGGTAAAATATGCTTTGTCCGAATCTTAACTTCATAAATCCTCCATCGGAGCCAGGCCAGCCTTCAGCTATTTTCTGTTGGCCTCAGATTTTTTCCAGTCACTGAGAAAACTTTCGATACCCAAGTCGGTCAGGGGATGCCTGAACATCTGTCTGAGGACCTTGAAGGGAATGGTGGCGATATGAGCGCCGGCCAGGGCTGCTGCCGACACATGTTCCGGATGGCGGATGCTGGCGGCGATCACCTCTATGTCGAGATTGTGAAGATTGATGACATCGACAATATCGCGGACTAACTCTATTCCGCTGTTGCCGATATCATCCAACCGTCCGACGAAGGGGCTGACATAAGCCGCCCCGGCACGGGCTGCCAGCAGGGCCTGGTTGACGGAAAAGATCAGGGTGACGTTAACCCGGATTCCTTCAGCGGAAAGAGCTTTTACCGCCCGCATCCCTTCTGGGATGATTGGTATTTTAATCACCACGTTTGGGTGCACGGCAGCCAGCTTACGGGCCTCTTTGATCATTCCCTCATATTCGAGGGATATAACCTCAGCGCTGACGGGCCCGTCGACAAGTTCGCAGATTGAAGGTAAGATTTTCGTAAAATCTTCATCTTCCCGGGCGGCCAGCGACGGGTTTGTCGTTATCCCACTGAGCACGCCCCATTGTGCCGCCTGCCGGATTTCTTCCAAATTGGCTGTATCTAAATAAAGTTTCATAAAGTAGACCTCCTGTAATTTGTTTCTTCAAATATAGTTGGTGCCCGTCAAGCATAATTACAGGGCAAAAATCAATTCTATTATACCATTTTACCGGCGTTATTATAAACTGTCTCCGGTTGCGATCAACTTGAGCGGCTGATAAAATGAGGCGAGGGACGGTAGTTGGTAATAAACGGAAACCCGGAAGGGAGATTTATGCCTTTCAAGATTAAGGAAGAGACCCTGGATTCACTATTCGCTTGCTACGAAACCGTGGGGCAAAAACTAAACTGGTCATCAGTCTTTACCCTGCCGGTCTGGCTGAAAAGCTGGTGGGAGATATTCGGCAAAGATTATCAGCTGTGTCTGCATTCAGTATGGCTGGATGAAGAGCTGATCGGTATCGCCCCTCTGATGCGCAGGGGCAGCGAAGCCTGCCTGATCGGCAGTCCGGATGTCTGTGATTACCTCGATTTCATCACAATTCCGGGTAAAGAAAAAGAGTTCCTGCAGGGCCTTCTGCCCGAGCTGAAGATGCTTGGAATTGAGCGGCTCGAGTTGTCGGCCCAGCGTCCCGATGCGGTTATGTTTAAAGGTTATTTCATCGGTACAGCGGATTTTGGGTGCGTCTGTCGGGGACAATTTGCCCTGGAGGATCAATCATTTGAGCTCAAACTCTATTCTACCTGGGAAGATTACCTGGCCGGGTTCGCTAAAAAAGAACGCCATGAAATCAGGCGCAAACTGCGCCGTCTTAAAAACGAGGTTAAAGATTACCGCTACCGGGTGATCGGGGAAAGTGGAGAGGTGGAAGATTTCACAGCGTATTTTTTGGATCTCTTTAAGCAAAACCCCGAAAAAGATAATTTTTTAACGGAGAAGATGGAGCGGTTCTTCCATATGCTGATCGGCAACATGGCCCGGGCCGATTTAGCCCGCTTCGGCCTGCTTGAGATTGATGGATCGGTCGCGGCCGCCGTTCTCTATTTCGACTATCGGGATCGAATCTATCTCTACAACAGCGGTTATATTGCTGATTACGGCTCTTTAAGCGTGGGCTTGCTTTCAAAAATATTTTGCATCAGAGACAGTATTGAAAGAGGCCGGCCGGTATTTGACTTTCTGAAAGGACAGGAAGTTTACAAAAGCCGCTTCGGCGGCACGGCCATACCCATTTACAAGGTTCAGCTCACAATAAGTTAGCAAAAAGGTGTCTGCCGCCTTTTGTTAACTTATTGGTTTAGAAAGTTGACCGGGGAGGAGGACGAACCGTTGCGGATGATTTTGTTGAGCATACACAGTTCACCCCTGGGCCCGGCCGGGGCCAGGGATACCGGTGGGATGAGCACCTATCTGCGCGGCCTCTCTGGTGCCTTAGGTCAGGCCGGTCACCGGATCGATATTTTTACCCGTGCCGTTGATCCGGCCGAAGAAGTTATTCAGGAAATCTATCCGAATGTGCGCCTGATACATCTTGACGACGGTTTGGGACTCCTGGATAAAATCGAACTCTATCCTCATTGCCCCACGATTGCCGCGGCACTGGAGCGCTTCTGCCGCCGGGAAGGAAAAAAATACCAGATAATATTCAGCCATTACTGGCTGTCGGGCTGTGTCGGGCGGATATTACAACAGCACTGGAACATTCCCCACCTGATCATGTTCCATACTCTCGGTCGGGCCAAGAACGAGGCCTGCCCAGGCGAACATGAACCCGACATTCGGATTGAGGAAGAAGAGGCACTGGCCCGTGGAAGTGATCGAATCATTGTCGCAGCGCAGCCGGAAAAGGAAAAACTGCTTGGCTACTATGGTCTTTCACCCGCGAAAGTATCAGTCATTCCCGGCGGAATTGACTTACATTTATTCCAAACGCTTGATCGTGAGGAGGCCAGGGAGCAGGTCGGCCTTGGCAGACAGAAAATTATTCTGGCGGTCGGGCGAATTGAACCGGTGAAGGGCTTTGATCTCCTGATCAGAGCGGTCGGAATGTTACCGATGGAAGAAAAATTTAAACTGGTTATCGTCGGCGGCGATGATCACAGCCGTTCCCGGATTGTCCGGTTGAAAGAAACCGCCGCCGAGCTTGGTATTACCGGAAAAGTTATATTTAAAGGATTGATTGATCATGATCAACTGCTGCTTTACTACAACGCTGCTGACGTCACGGTTATGGCGTCGCACTATGAAAGTTTCGGCCTGGTTGCCCTCGAATCGATCGCCTGCGGTACTCCGGTAATCGCTGGACCAGTTGGGATTATACCCGAACTGCTCACCCCTGGCAGGCGAAACAGTCTCGGTTGCCTGGTAATCGAACGTACTCCTGCTGCCTGGGCCGCAGCCATCGGGCAGGCGCTTCTTTGCCCTGAGCCGATCAAACAGGCTGACATTGATATGAAGCTAATCCCCTACAAATGGCCAGCCATCGCTGCCCAGGTTGCCGCAGAATGCCGCACTCTGACTGTTCTCATTTAGGATTTGAGCTAATTTTCTTGGCAAGAATACAAAGAATCTCATACATTATTGTTGCACCTATCAGAGCAGTATTACCGGACGAATCAAATGGTGGTGACACCTCAACGACATCTGCACCAACAAGATTCAGCCCGCTCAGGCCACGAATTAATCCCTGTGCCTCTAGCGTAGTTAGGCCGCCAACCTCGGGGGTCCCTGTACCAGGAGCGTACGCGGGGTCAATACTGTCAATATCAAAGGAAATATAGGTAGGACCTTCACCCACCAAACTCCGCGCCTCAGCGATTACTTTATCAACTCCAAGTTTAGTGAATTCCTCTATATATACAATGCGGATGCCATGTTTGGGACCAAATTCCCAACAATCAGCGGAGTTTGCGGCACCACGAATCCCTATTTGAATAGTTCGTTTCGGGTCCAGTATCCCTTCTTCGACAGCTCTGCGGAAAGGAGTGCCATGGGAGTATTTTGAATTCATCTCTTCATCACAACAGTCCGTATGGGCATCAATATGCACCAGACCGACCGGACGATCTGCGGCAATAGCTCTCAGAATCGGTAAAGTAATTGAGTGATCCCCACCAGCGCTTAAGGGGACAATGCCCGCTTTATGAAGTTTCCCATAAAAACCGGTTATATCCGCGTGGCTGGCTTCAATATCGAATATTTTTGTAAAACGAACATCACCGACATCAGCTATTCTGCACAATTCATATGGGTTTATCCGCGAGACATGGTGGATAGCGCGGATCATGCTCGACATGTCCCGGATCTGTCTGGGGCCTTGGCGGGCACCCGATCTAGCTTCAACAGCACCGTCATAGGGCACCCCAACGAGGGCTATGTCCAGGTTGCTCAAATCAGTAGCGAGAGGTGTTCTCATAAACGTAGGGATTCCGCAATAACGCGGTTCATTCATGGGATTGTGTATCTGTTCGGTCATATGTTCTCCTCATTCCGTAATCCTGCGGATGATATTTTACTGGTTTTTCCTTGGGTTGGTGAAATTTAAATAACGCAAGTTCATTTCAACAATACCAAAGTAATCACTGTTTAGCAATGCAACGCCATTACCCATAAGGTAGTTTGCCATGCAGTATCCGGCAAAGCTGTTGTTGACAGTTAGTGTAAACAGATAATGCAGTTTACAGCAAAACTATGTTATTATAGGTTAGAAATTGATACGCAGAAGGAGTAGAAGTAATGGCCGCAACGAAAGCCGATATAATGATAGTTAGCCCCCACCCTGACGACTCCGAATTCGGTACAGCCGGATCTGTCGCCCGCTGGGTTAAAGAAGGGAAAGAGGTTGTTTACGTGATCTGCACCTGCGGTGAAAAAGGCACCGGCGATCTGGAGGTTAAACCGGAAGATCTGGCTAAAACGAGAATGAAAGAACAACAGGCTGCCGCCAACCTGCTCGGAGTCAAAGAAGTGGTATTTCTCGGATACGAAGATCAAACACTTGAAGACACACCCCAGTTTCGCAAGGAGCTAGTGCGCTGGATCCGTACTTTCCAGCCGGAAATTCTCGTCACCGCCGATCCCTACCGCCGTTACATCTGGCACCGTGATCACCGCATTACCGGCCAGGTAGTCCTTGATGCCGCTTTTCCCTATGCACGTGATCACCTCTCCTATCCCGATCTCTATGAAGAGGGTTTAATGCCGCATAAAGTCAAAGAAATATTGTTATGGGCTAGTGAAGATCCCAACTACTATTCCGATATATCCGAAACCTTCGAGACTAAATTGGCTGCCCTGCGCTGTCATGAAAGCCAGGTCGGCGGGCATCATTTTCCCGCGATCGAGCAGTGGTTGCGTCAGCGTGCCGAGGATGCCGCCCGCGACCAGGATTTTGTTCTGGCTGAAGCTTTTCACCGCGCCGAAATTCTCTGGTAATTCTTTGGTCGATCTCCGGTTTCAGGAACCGAGCCAGGTGACGTCACCGCAGGTCTGGTCATCATGATCCCGGGAGCTGAAGATTTCAAACAGCGCCCTTTCTTTTTTTACATCAGTTGAATCACCATGCCCGGGCAGAATAATTGTCTCATCGGGCAGTGTCAGCACTTTTTCCCTGATAGAAGCAGTAATCTGCTTGAAATCTTGCGGGGAAGCAGTTTTACCGGGACCACCGGTAAAAATAGTATCACCGGACAACAGGTAATTGTCAATCCAGAAGCAGGTACTACCGGCGGTATGACCGGGAGTATGAATTACCGTCAGCTTAACTTTTCCGCACGCGATTGTATCACCGTCCGCCAGCATTCGGTCAGGCATGACCGGCAGCTTGCCGGCATCACTCTTAAATGCAGCCAGCGGCGCTCCCAACGCTACATAAAGTTCTTCCAGCGCCATGATGTGATCCATATGTGAGTGCGTCAGCAGAATATACCGCAGATTAGTATCTTTCAACTTTTGGAGGATAATGTCTGCATTTCCCGGCGCATCGACCAACACGCCCTCTCCCGTGGAACGACAGAGAACGATATAGGCATTCGTTCCGAATGGTTCGGTCTCCAGTCGGAATAGCTCCATTTTCTGATTCTGTCCAACGAGTCGCAATTCCTTATGCAAAATAAACACCCCCGTTAAGTAATGATTTCCCTAATTTAAAATGATCAGGTATAATATTTTTTGGGAACAAATGATTACGCACCTTAATTATAGCAGGAAGAGGGAATTATTGATGTCTAAAGTTAAAATTGCTATTGTCGGTGTCGGCAATTGCGCCAGCGCCCTGGTCCAGGGAATTCATTACTATCGCGACACGAACGAAAATAATGCTGTCGGGCTGATGCACTGGAATATTGGCGGTTACCGCCCTTTTGACATTGAGGTGGTTGCCGCTTTTGATGTTGATAAACGAAAAGTAGGTCAGGATGTCAGCAAGGCCGTATTTAGCCCCCCAAACTGTACTCAGTTATTTTATCCTGAACTGCCCCACAGCGGGGTAACGGTTCAGATGGGGAAAGTTTTAGATGGAATATCCCGGCATATGCTGGACTACAAGGATGATTACACTTTTGTTCCAAGCGAAGCCCCTGAACTGGAAAAAGAGGAGATCATCGATGTCCTACGATCTTCGGGTGCGGACGTGCTGTTGAATTACCTGCCCTCCGGTTCGGAAGAAGCTGCCCGTTTTTATGCCGGGTGTGCACTCGAAGCCGGCATTGCTTTTATTAATAACATCCCTGTATTTATCGCCAGTGATCCGCAGTGGGCAGCCCGTTTCGCCGAAAAGAATATCCCGATTATCGGTGACGATATCAAATCGCAGATGGGAGCAACGATCATACACCGTGCCCTGGCTGAACTGTTCAGCAAAAGAGGTGTCCGGCTTGACCGCACTTATCAGCTAAACACAGGAGGCAATACCGATTTTTTGAATATGACCAATCATGGTCGCCTGGCAACCAAGCGTATTTCGAAAACTGAGGCAGTTCAGTCCGCTGCTGCCAAACGCCTGGCCGATCGCGATATCCACATCGGCCCCAGTGATTATGTCCCCTGGCAGAAAGACAATAAAATCTGTTTCCTGCGTATGGAAGGGCAGATCTTTGGCAACGTGCCGATCAATCTAGAGATGCGCTTAAGTGTCGAAGATTCACCTAATTCGGCCGGAATTGCCATCGATGCGATCCGCTGCTGCAAACTGGCCCTGGACAGAGAAGAGGGAGGAGTGCTCGAGGGCCCTTCTGCCTATTTCTCGAAACATCCCCCTCGCCAATATCCCGACCATCAGGCTTACCAGATGACCGAGGACTTCATAAAGGGCCACAAACACGCCGATAACGGAATTTGTTCTACATAGCCCGTTGCGGTTAATGTAAGATAAAGCTCACTACGAAAATCCTATTTTCTGATCTCGTCCCAGCCCTTAAAAATACTGAAATTGAATCTTGTCTCTTGTGCTTACAGATTTCTTGCTAAGTCGAAACCTTCGCGAACCGCCTCGGTTATTTTGCGCGGTTTTAAGGCATCCCCAATGACGTGCAGCTCTTTAACCTTACCCTCCAGCTGTACCGCCAGCTCACAGTTGGCCACCGCTCCAACGGCCAGAACCACCGTGTCGGCAGGCAGCAGGGTTTCGACGCCTTCTTTTACTACAAGCACTCCGTCTTTGTTAACCTCTTTAACGGCACTTTGATCCAGCACCTTAACGCCCATGCGGTTGATGCACTTTAAGATCACCCAGCGGGTGCTGATCCCGATGTCCCGGCCAATTCCTTTTTCTAGTTCGACCAGGGTAACTTCCCTGGTGCCGCGGTTCAGCAGTTCTTTCAGTTTTTCCGGGGTTTCGGCATCGTTTTCCATTAGAAATTTCAGGGTTTCTGCTGAGATTGAGCCCATTTCAGCGATAGCCATTGCTGTTTCACAACCGACCGAACCGCCCCCAATAACAATGACGCGCTCACCGGGGATAACCGAGCCGTCGAGTACTGCCAGAGCCGATACCACTGCTGCTGGTTCTTTAACCGGGAATGGCGCTTCAGCTCCCCGGGCGCCAGTCGCCAGTATGACCACGTCAGCTTCTTCGGCGATAATCTCTTCCGCAGAGGCCTCGCGGTTCAGAAAAACCTTTACTCCGTTTTTAGAAAGTTCATGCTGATAGTAATGGAGCAAGGTAATAAAATCATGTTTACCGGGAGGCATAGCCGCGTAACGCAGGTTTCCACCCAGGCATTCTCTTTTTTCCCACAGGGTAACCCGGTGGCCCCTTGACGCCGACAGGTAGGCCGTTTCAAGCCCGGCCGGGCCGCCGCCCCCCACCAGTACTTTCTTCGGGCTTTCAGTCGGTTTTATCTCTACATCCAGTTCCCGGCCAGCGGCCGGATTAACGGTGCAGTGGACATCCTGCATAGTAAAAACCATGTCAAGGCAGCCCTGGTTGCAGGCAATGCAGTGTCTGATCGAGTCGGTGTCACCGGATTTTGTCTTATTCGGCAGATTCGGGTCAGCGATCAGGGGCCGGGCCATATTGATCAGATCGGCCAGGTGGTGCTGCAAGATCAATTCCGCTACCCGGGGATCGTTGATCCGGTTACTGGCCATAACCGGCACGCTGACTGTTTCTTTGATCCCCCGGGCCAAGTAGGCGAATGCGCCGCGGGGCAGCTCCCCGGTAATCTGGGGTACCCGCGATTCATGCCAGCCGCCGGTGACATTAAAGCAGTCAACACCGGCCATCTCCAGCTCTGCGGCAAAAAGGGCAGCCTCCTGGTTGGTGCTGCCGCCGGGCATGAAGTCGTGCCCAGACAGTCTGGTAATAATAGTATAATCAGGCCCAACCCGATCCCTGACTTTTCGGATTACTTCCAGGCCAAACCGGGTCCGGTTTTCCCAGGAACCGCCATAGTGGTCGCTACGTTGGTTGGTGAGCGGTGATAAAAACTGGCAGATCAGGTAACCGGCGCTGGCGATTACTTCGACGGCATCAAAGCCGGCCTCCTTGGTACGCCGGGCGGCTTCGGCAAAGCTTTCGATAACCGTCTCAATATCTTCGAGGGTCATTTCCCGGGGTGTCTCCCGGGTCAGCCGCGAGGCGATCGCCGAGGGGGCGGCCGGTTGTTGCCCGATTACTATGCTGTGAGTATAGCGCCCGGCCTGGTAGAGTTGGGCTGCTGTTGCCGCACCGTTATCTTTAATAGCTCGGGCCAGTTTTGTCAGCCCGTCGATAAATTTGTCATCATGCAGACCGATCATCATCGGACCCTTGCCTATTAAATCGATGGTGCACCCGCCGACCGTAATCAAGCCTACCCCACCGCGGGCCCTCGTCTCATAATATTTGATCAATCGTTCAGTAACAAAACCTTCCGGAGTGTAGCAGTGATGAATAGCCGGCATGGCAATGCGGTTTTTCAGATTCATCCGGCCTACTTTGATCGGTTCAAACAGTTTCAATGTATCCACTCCCCATATTGTGTAGTTCGTGAAACAGGTAATCTATATTTCTACAACAAGTTTAAAATCGCCTTTATTATAAATACGTTTGGCAGGAAATAACTTAATTGTCTTGAACTTTGCAAGGGGAGGTAATTATAAATGAACAACAATCCATTGCATCAGCTGATGAACCCAAAATCGATTGCCACCGTCGGAGCCGGAAACAACCCCCTGAAAATGGGCACTATCCAGGCTTTAAGTATTATCAAAGATGGTTTCCCAGGTAAATTTTACCCGATCCACCCGACTGAAAAAGAAATCTTAGGCTATAAAGCTTATCCCTCGGCGCTTGATTTGCCAGAAGCGCCCGACTTGGTAATGTTTGTTCTGCCAGCGCCCCAGGTGGTGCAGATTCTCGAAGATTTCGGGAAGATCGGCACTAAACGGGCTGTCATTATCACCGCCGGCTTCAGAGAGACCGGTCCCGAAGGGGAGCTTCTTGAAGAACAGCTCAAAGCAACGGCCGTCCGTTATGGAATTCGCTTCCTCGGCCCAAACTGTATGGGCATCATTAACAGCGCCCTGCCCCTGAATGTAACCGTTATCCCGTTGGTCGGACCGCCGGGACTTCTCGGTATGGCCTCGCAAAGCGGAACCTATATTACACAAACCCTGCCCTATCTTCAGCAAAAGGGGATCCGTTTCAGCAAGGCGGTCAGTGTGGGCAACGAAGGCGATATCGATATTGTCGACGCCCTCGAGTACCTGGGCAGCGATGAGCAAACTAAAGCGATCGCGCTTTATATCGAAGGGTTGAAAGACGGCAGACGTTTTCTGGAAACGGCACGCCGGATTACACCGCATAAACCGATCATTGCGCAATACGTCGGCGGTTCCGCCGCCGGGGCCAGGGCCGGTTCAAGCCATACCGGCGCCATGGCCGGACCCGATTTTCTCTATGATGGCTTGTTCAAACAGGCCGGTATTATACGCGTTCACACTGTTGAAGAGCTATATAACCAGGGATGGGTCCTGGCCACACAACCCCTGCTCAAAGGGCGCCGCATCGCGGTTTTAACCAATTCAGGCGGCCCGGGTACGGCTATGGCCCATACCTGCAATGAAGGTGGCCTTGAGGTGCCGGCCTTTTCTGCCGCCCTGCAGGCCGAGATCCAGAAGCATATCCCCAGGCATGGTTCTACCGCTAACCCTGTTGATCTGACTTTTCATATGAATGCCGAGGTGTTAAGCATAATTCTGCCCGAAATGATCATGAAAAGCGGCGAGGTTGACGGCCTGGTTATCCACGGGATGATGAGCTCAGGTTTCTTAAAAGCGATCTATCCCCATCTTGCCGGCTTATTTGGCGGCATGCAGGGTGCAGAGTTCATTGAGCAGGCTGACCGCGATCTGACCGAACCGGTCTCACTACCGGGCAAATATCAAATGCCGGTGATTCTTTCATCTTTTTTCGGTCGTGAAGATAATTATACGGCCGCTTATCAGGATCATGATATTCCGGTGTTGGATGGTCCGGAAAAGGCAGCCCGGGGCATGTTAGCCCTGCATCGCTATAACCTGATCCGAGAGAGGGCACCCTTCGAACCGGCCGAACCGCTCCTGCATTCTGCAGAGGCCGTCCGAATACTCAAAGAAGCGCTTAGCGCCGGCCAGCGGTCGCTCGATGAATATAGTTCCAAAAAAATATTGGCCGCTTACGGAGTGCCGGTCAGTAATGAAAACCTGGTTTACTCAGCAGAAGAAGCGGTTGGCAGAGCTAAAGAGATCGGTTATCCGGTGGTTTTAAAAGCATGCTCAACCGAAATATCCCATAAAACAGGCAAAGGCCTGATCCATTTAAACCTTCATACTGATAATGATCTGCGCAATGCTTACCGGGCTATTATCAAAGCAGCCGGGCAAGATCTGGCGGTACTGGTGTCGAAAATGGTCACCGGTGAACGAGAGGTCATGGCCGGTATGGCCAGACATAAAGGATTCAACCCCTGTGTTATGTTTGGTTTGGGCGGTATCCTTGCCGAAGCGCTCAAAGATACCACTTTCCGTCTGGCGCCGCTCAGCAAGGCCGACACCGTTGAGATGATCGGTGATATCAGGGCTGCAGAGATCCTGGGGCCGTTCAGAGGTCTACCCGCTGTCGATTTAAAAGCCCTCGATGTGATCCTCCGGGTGGTTGGCAGTATCGCTCTTCTGCACCCGGAGATTGCTGAGATTGATCTGAACCCAATCATTATCTGCGGTGCTGAACCGGTTGTTGTCGATGCCCTGATAGTGCTTGATTCAGTTCCCGAATAGTTTTTAAGAATTCACTTCCCTACCAAAAAGAAGGATAAAGGAGAGCCGGTATGTGCGGACGATTTGCTCTGGCCACAGAAAAAAATATCCTGGAAATGCTTTATCAGCTGGAGATCCGTTCCGATTTTGATCTTCAGCCCCGCTTTAACATTGTCCCTTCACAGCAGATTGTTGCTCTTCGCCGATCCCCGCAGAGTGGTGAAAAAGAGCTGGTTAATCTCAAATGGGGACTGGTACCCTTTTGGAGTGAAGATGAAACTAGTGGTAGCCGTTTGATCAATGCCCTGGTGGCGGCTCTGCATAACCGTATGCCGGTGATCATTCCCCGACAGGCTTACAAATATTGGCTTGTTCCAGGCACTGAAAGCGCTTCACTCAAAGAACTGCTCATTCCCTATCCGTCCGCTGAACTGATCTTCCATCCTGTCTCACGCCTCGTCAACAGCCCGACCAACGATAGCTCCGACATGGTTGAACCGCTCCAAAAAATTGAGTGATCGCGGTTACTTGAACTTTATCTTTGCATCGATTAGCCTGACTTTTGCAGCAACCTCAGATTAAGAGGTCGCCGAAGCCTTGTGTAGTAAGGACTCGGCAGACTTCTAATGTTACAAGAAGTTGTTGCGGATTCAGGTTTTTTTCTTGGACGCAGGGGCAATGATCCGCGAGAAAATGAGGAACTTCAATAATCCCCGCAAGCTAATGTCTGTAAGGATTGATGCAAATTACCTGATTGGATTACTGAAAAAACTAGGAAAAGGTGGTGGACATTTACAAATTGATTTAGTAAAATAGCATAAAAAGGGTTGGGAAGCAACATGCCCTGATGGAAACCACATTAGAATGGTGATTTAAAAATAGATTATTGTAATACTATGGCAATTGAATTATTGTAGTATGTCTTATATCTTATTAAACTCATGGAGGTGCTAAAATGGCAATCTACAATGATTTAAAAGATAAACGAGTGTTTGTCACTGGGGCGGCAAGCGGTATTGGGCTTGCAACAGCATTAAGATTTTTACAAGAAGGTTCAAAGGTTGTTATTTTAGATATAGATCAGCAGGCATTAGATATAGCTATACAGGATTACCCTTTATTAAAAGGAGGAATTTGTGCAGATGTAAGTGATGCTGATGCTGTAGAAGAGGCATTCAAGAGGCTTGATGATATTATTGGGGGTATCGACATTCTTATAGCAAATGCTGGTATTAGCATTCGCCAGGATTTTATTGATATTACTCCAGAACAGTGGGATCGAGTAATTGCAGTAAATTTAAGAGGGATCTTTTTATGTTCATCACAGGCAGCGAGAAGGATGAAGGCTCAGGGAAGCGGTGTTATTTTGATGACAGGATCAACGAATGGCACAGAAGGGCATCCATCGTATGCCGATTACAATGCTTCGAAGGCAGGGGTTATTCTTCTAGCGAAAACTATTGCACTAGAATTAGCTCCAACAGTTCGGGTTAATGCTGTTTGCCCCGGGTATGTTTTAACCCCGATGCAAAAGGCTGAATATACAGAAGAAAGGTTCAAAGCTATAAATGAAAAAAATCCCATGAAAAGACATGCTGATCCTGAAGAAATCGGAGCTTTATTTGCATTTCTTGCTTCTTCAGAAGCTGCTTATATTACGGGAGCAGATATCCGTATTGATGGTGGTGAAACTGCCGGTTTTGTGTAATATGTAAGCTTGAAAGGAGCAAAAAATAGTGGATTCTATAGCGGAGTCATATCGTCTGGATAATAATGTGGTTATAGTCACGGGTGGCTCATCTGGTATTGGTTTTGGATGTGCAAAATTTTTGTCAGGCATGGGCGCTAAAGTAGTTATATTTGATCTGAAAAATATTGAAAATAACCAACCTAATTCAAATGATCGTAATTCAATAAAATATTTATATTGTGATGTCACATCAGAAAACTCATGTCAGCAAGCAGTAGCTTCAGTTAAATCGGAATTTGGCAGAATAGATGCTTTGGTGAATTGTGCTGGTGTTATTAAGCGAAAAACTGTTGTAGACCTTGAAGTAGCTGAATGGGATCTAGTTATTGATGTAGGCCTGAAAGGTGTTTATCTGGTTGCAAAATATGTTATTCCAGTGATGGCAGAAAACGGTGGAGGAAGCATTGTTAATATTGGCTCAGGTTGGGGGATAAAAGGTGGTCCTATGGCTGCAGCTTATTGTGCTGCCAAAGGTGGTGTCGTAAATCTAACCCGAGCTATGGCTATCGATCACGGCCCTCAAAATATAAGAGTAAACTGCGTCTGCCCGGGCGATGTAGACACGCCTTTATTTAGAGACGAGGCGGTTCAGCTAGGCAAAGATTTAGAACAGTGGTTGATCGAAAGTGCTGACCGCCCTATTAATCGAGTAGGTGAACCTGTTGATGTGGCCAAAGCAGTCTATTTTCTGGTTAGCAATTTATCACCCTGGATTAGTGGAGCTACACTTGTAGTTGATGGGGGAGGTATAGCATAAGAAATGGGAGGGGAAAAAATGAAAGAATCATTCATACATCCATTTATACCCAACTCAGTGCCGGAAGTTCAGCAAGAGATGTTAAAAGATATAGGTGTTGAAGATGTTGAAGATTTTTATTCTTGTATACCTGATGCTCAGCGTTACAAAGGTTTGTTGGAGCTGCCAAAACCTTATCTTTCTGAAGTGGAGTTGAAAAAACATGTCAATGGCATAATTAATAAAAACCTTTCAACGGAGGATCTACTTTCATTTCTCGGTGGAGGATGTTGGCAACATTATATACCGGCAATCTGTGATGAGATCAACGGTAGGAGTGAGTTTCTTACTGCATATGCAGGAGAGCCTTATGAAGACCATGGTCGCTTTCAAGCTTTATTTGAATATACAAGTATGATGGCCGAACTGTTAGATGTAGATGTTGTAAATGTTCCAACTTATGATGGATCGCAGGCAGCTGCTACTGCTCTTCGAATGGCCTGTCGGATTACTAATCGTTCAAAAGTGATTGTTTCTGACCTGACTGCACCCGATCGCCTTTCAGTTATTAAAGGTTACCTCTATCCTGATATTGAAGTGATTGAAATCGGGCATGATTCTTTATCGGGCTTATCCAACCTCGATGATCTTGAAAATAAATTGACTGAGAATGTGGGTGCCGTATATTTTGAAAACCCATCTTATCTTGGTTTTATTGAAACTCAAGGCGAAATGATTTCCAATACTGCGCATAATTCTGGTGCTCTTTCTGTTGTCTGGGTTGATCCTTCATCTCTAGGTGTTCTTTCACCGCCAAGCTCTTATGGTGCTGATCTAACATGTGGTGATATCCAACCTTTAGGTATACATATGTTTATGGGTGGAGGGAGAGGTGGCTTTATAGGTGCCCCGGATGATGACAAGTTCATCGAAGAGTATCCTTCAAGATTATTCGGAATAGTCCCAACAACTCATGGTGAATGGGGATTTGGTGATGTGGCATGGGAAAGAACATCTTATGCCAATAGAGAAGACGCCAAAGAGTTTGTTGGAACAGGAGCTGCTTTGTGGGGCATTACTGCCGGGGTTTATCTTTCGTTAATGGGGCCAAAGGGAATGCGTGAGCTTGGTGAAAACTGTATAAAGAAAACCAATTATGCGCTTAAAAGATTAGCCTCATTAAATGGTTTAACGGTACCGGCAATTGGGAAGCATTTCTTTAAGGAATTTGTTGTGAACTTCGATAAAACCGGAAAAACTGTTCAAGAGATCAATGCCAGGCTTCTTGAACAGGGTATATTTGGCGGACATGACCTATCAAAGAGCTACTCCCAACTGGGGCAAAGCGCTTTGTATTGTTTTACTGAAATTCATAGTAGAGATGATATCGAACGCTTAATCAGTACAATGAACTTAATACTAAATGCTTAGTTTTAAGATCTATGGGAGGTTATTCTATGGGAACAACTGCTTATGATAATAATGAATTTCATCAGGCTCGCTGGAACGAACCGGTTATTTACGAACTGAGCACCCCGGGTGAAAGGGGCATATTTCTTCCCGAAGTTGAACCTGAAATTGAGGATCTTGCAGGCAATGTTCTTGACGAGTTGCCCGCGGGTATGTGCCGCTCAAAATCGCCTGAATTACCAGAAATGTCGCAAATGCGAGCTCTAAAGCATTATCTGCGGCTTTCCCAGGAAAATCTAGGAGCGGATTTTAATGTAGATATTGGCCAGGGAACATGCACTATGAAATATAGTCCTAAAGTTAACGAACTTTTTGTTCGTTCACCAAAAATAGCCGATCTGCATCCCTTGCAGGATGAATCAACATTGCAGGGTGTTTTAGAAATTATGTATAAAACAGAACAATTTTTAAAATCAATTTCTGGTATGGATCGAATCAGCTTTCAACCAGGAGCCGGTTCGCATGCTATTTTGGCTATAGTTTCCATAATTAGGGCATGGGTTGATGCGAATGGTTTGACTGATACAAAGGACGAAATTATCACTACTATATTTTCGCATCCCTCAAATTGCGCAGTTGCTAAATTAAAAGGATTTAAGGTTGTCAATATTTATGCAGATCCGGTAACGGGGCGTCCTGATTTTGAAGCATTTAAAGCTGCTGTCTCTGAACGAACAGCTGCTCTATTAATCACAAACCCCGAAGATGTTGGTATCTACAACGAAAGAATTCAGGATTTCACTGACCTTGTGCATGCTCATGGTGGTCTTTGCAGTTATGATCAGGCGAATGCAAATGGTATCCTTGGGGTTACCAGGGCCAAGGAGGCCAACTTTGATCTATGTTTTTTTAATCTCCACAAAACTTTTTCGTCGCCCCACGGATGTGGAGGTCCTGGCTCCGGTGTAGTTGGAGTAAGAGATCGTTTAATACAATATTTACCTGTGCCGTTAGTTTCTTTTGATGAGAAGACAGATCACTATTATCTGGATTACAATTTTTCTAAAACTATTGGTAAAATAAAAGATTTCTATGGGGTTATTCCAGTTATAGTGCGAGCATATGCCTGGATAATGAGCCTTGGAGCAAGGGGATTGCTGGAAGTTGCCCGGGTATCGGTTTTAAATAATAATTACGTTCTAAAAAAACTTCTAGACATGCGTGGAGTCACAGCTCCCTATGCCGACAGGGAAACCAGGATAGAGCAGGTTCGTTTCAGCTTTCAAAAATTAAAAGAGGAAACGAGTTGTGGTTTTGGAGATGTGCAGAGAAGAATATGCGATTTTGGTTGTCATATCTGGAACAGCCACGAGCCATTTATTATACCTGAACCTTTTACTATAGAACCAACCGAATCCTATTCAAAAAAAGAGCTTGACGAGTATCTGGCTGTTATAGAACAAATTATTGAAGAAGCATATACAGAACCGGATATTGTTAAAAATGCACCTTATAACAGTGTAGTCCATCATATTGCAGAACATAAATATCTTGATGAGCCTGATCTATGGGCTATTACCTGGAGAATGTATAAAAAACGTTATAATGATTATTTCAAGAAAAAAGCTTAAAACGATATGTTTAAATTGGGATTGATTATAAACCCTATCGCTGGAATGGGCGGCTCAGTTGGATTAAAAGGAACCGATGGAAAAGAGACTTTAGGTTTAGCTATACAGAAGGGCGCTATTCCATCTTCACCTGAACGTGCTGCGCTGGCACTAAATAAATTGATAAAAGTCAGTAATCAATTTAAGCTTATTACTTGTCCCGGAGTAATGGGCGAAGATATCGCGAGGAAATGCAGGCTTGATTGCGATATTCTTTCAATGGCTTTAGAAGGTAATACAAATTCGAAAGATACACGGAATGCTGCAAATCTGCTATTTAAGCAATCTGTTGACTTGTTATTATTTGTTGGTGGAGATGGTACGGCTCGTGATCTAGCATTGGTAATAGGAGAAAAGCAATTATCGTTAGGTGTTCCTGCGGGAGTGAAGATTCATTCTTCGGTTTTTGCGCTTTCTCCATTGTATGCTGCTGAAATAACAGAGAGTTTGATTAGAGGACGCAAAACTCGCCCTCGCCTGGCCGAGGTTATGGATATTGATGAAGAGGCCTTTCGTGCTGGCGAGGTGAGAGCACGTTTGTTTGGTTACCTCCAAATACCAGGAGTAGATAGAGGACTACAGGTTTTAAAAGCGGGCAGCTCGTCTTTGGAAATCGTAAAACAGCAAGCTATTGCATCCTTTTTTGCCGAAGAGATGAACCCCGATTTACTGTACTTGATTGGTCCTGGAACTACAACACGCGAATTGCTTCGAAAAATTGGTCACGAAGGGTCTTTGCTGGGAATAGATGCGTTAAAAGACGGAGCAATAATTGGTCAAGATCTTAATGAAAGTCAGTGCCTTGAGCTTCTTGATAAATATAATCCTGGTCAGGCAAGAATAGTTGTAACGCCAATTGGTGGACAAGGTTTTATTTTTGGGCGCGGCAATCAACAGCTTAGTCCTAGAGTAATTAGACGGGTTGCTCCCGACGGAATTATTATTGTATCAACTCCGGATAAGCTTCAAGCTCTACAAGGCAGGCCTTTTCGCATTGATACCGGTGACCCGGAACTGGATTTCAAATTAGCAGGAGTTTACCATGTTCTTACTGGGTATAGGGAAAGTACTTATTATAGGATAGAAAATTAACATTCTTTATATCCCCATAAAACCGGGGATTAAAATATACAAGTGCTTAAGTTTATCACCAGGTAAAGGAGGAATTAAAGTGAGTGAGTTTTTCACAAGGATGGGTGACGGATCGGGCATCTATATGACAGCCGCTGAAATCCGGGAAGACATTCTTAAAGGCGTTAAAGAAGCCGCCGATCATGGAAAAATTCCCGATCTCACGCAGGAAGAGATGGATTACCTCTTCGACATTATTACTATGCCGGGAAATATCGTCGGTGTAGAGCGAGGGCGAGAAGTTGTTAGCACTTCGGATTCCGGCAGCTGCAAAATGACCTATCACGCCAATATCGCTATGGAACGTTCTATGGCTGTAATGGTCAGCGAAAAAGTTTTGGGCGCTGATTCAATCGATATTGGCAATATGGATTACAGCTACAAGGCAGTCAAGCAAATTGTGCATAATGAAACGCCGGTTATGGAGCTTGCCCAGCTTAACGCGGTTATTCCGGTATTATACGGTTCGATGCCGAATCTGGGCCTCTACACGAAGCCGGACGGTCCGGTTGAAAACTGGTCCGAGCTGCTACCGCTGGCAAAAATCGACGAAGCGTGCGCTGCCCAGGAAGAAGCGGTAGAGCACGCAGTTCGGGATATGGTTTTTGTAGCCGGTGAAATGTATGAAGCAGGCGCAGACGGTATTAACCTCGACACCTGTGGGGCATCCGGCGACGCCGACTTTTTGGCGGGGTTGTTAGCCACCGAAAAGATCAAGGAAAAGTATCCCGATTTAGGTGTTGAAATAGGCGCTGCCGGTGAATTTGTTTTAGGCATGCACGGAAAATTGGAGTATGATGGGACAAGAATCGCCGGTCTTTACCCTCATAAACAGGTCAAACTGACGGAAAAAGCCGGGGCTAACATCTTCGGCGCGGTCGTCAACACCAATACCAACAAGACATTTCCCTGGAATATCGCCCGCACGGTAACCTTTGTCAAGGCCTGCGTTGAAGCAGCCGAAATTCCGGTTCACGTCAATGTGGGGATGGGCGTCGGCGGTATTTCGATGAGCGAAATTCCGCCTATCGATGTCGTCACCAGGGCCGATAAAGCGCTGATTGAAATTGGTAAGGCCGACGGTTTATAGATAGGCTTTGGTGATTCATTCAGCCTCGAAGTAGCACACACTGTATCTTCCTGCATGAGTGGTATTCGCACAGCCGGAGATCTGGTTCTGCGGATGCAGCTGGCAAAAAGCATGAAGATTGATGACGCTAAAAAATACGTAGCGGAAAAACTCGGGGTTAAACCAATTGATTTAAGCGATTCAGATCGCATGGCGGAAATTCGGGCAAAGAACGGCTTGGGACGGTCCTTCGACCTGAATAAATTGCCGAAAGGTATTGAAGCCAAGTTTAATATCGCTAAGATTCTGGACATTAAAATAAATTCGGTTGACCTTTTCAAGATGAAAACCGGGATTAAATAAACTAAGGAGTGTATAAATTGAGCTTAGAATCAATTCTTAATGACGCCAAACAGGCGATTCTCGATATCGATGAAGATAAGGCCGTGGAAGTCGCCAGGCAGGCGATTGCTGAGGGTATAGACCCGGTTAAAGTTTTGGCTGATGGTTTCAGCGTTGGCATTCGGACGATCGGTGATCTTTTCAGCCGGGGCGAAATATTCATGCCCGAACTGATTCTGTCGGCCCAGGCGATGAAAGCAGCAGTAGCCGTATTGGACGAATCCTTGGTAGGAGAAGCGGCTGAGAAAATTGGCAAGATGATCTTTGCCACAGTCGAAGGTGATGTCCACGATATTGGCAAAGGTATTGCCATTGCTTTGATTCAGACTCAGGGAGTCGAGGTGATTGACCTGGGCCGTGATGTTCCAGTCGATAAAATTATCGAGGAAGCGGAAACTCACGGAGCCAAAGTAATCGGAACAAGCGCCCTGTTGACCACAACCATGCCGAACCAGGAAAAACTGGAAATCGAGCTTCGCAAACGCGGTCTGCGGGAAAAATATAAAACAATAATCGGAGGCGCTCCCTGCACTCAGCGCTGGGCCGATAAAATCGGTGCTGATGCCTATGCCGAGGATGCTGCCGAAGGTGTCAATAAGGTACTGGAATTAATGAAACATTAGCGGAGGTTAAATCTGACTGAAAAGTTTTCGGCATTATGCAGGAATATTCGATATCTTGTAGAAGTAAGGACAGGTGACGGCACGGAACCGGAAAGGGGGCTTGATATTTTCTACACGGTTCTATTACCGTAATTCGTTTCATGAGTGAAAAACAGTTAGGAGGAGTATCTTATGGAATTTGGCTTTTTATCTATTTTACCACCGCTAGTTGCTATTGTTTTGGCTATCGCCACTCGTCAGGTCATTGTCTCACTGTTCATTGCCATCTGGCTTGGGGCTTCTTTGCTCCATGCCGGCCCGGTTGCCGGATTCTTCCGTTCAGTTGATACCTATATGCTGGAAAGTGCTGCCGATCCCTGGTATGCCGCAATTCTGATCTTTACAATGATCATTGCCGGAACCCTCGGGTTGGTCACTAAGGCTGGTGGAGCCCAGGCTATTGCCGACGCTCTGACCAAAAAGGCGAAAACAGCCCGCGGCGGTATGCTGGCTGCCTTTTTAATGGGTATAGTCATCTTTTTTGATGACTATTCCAGCTGTATTATTGCCGGTAATACGGCAAGACCGATTACCGATTCACTGAAAATCTCGAGGGAAAAACTTTCCTACATTATTGACTCTACGGCAGCGCCTGTCGCTACTATAGCCTTGATATCAACCTGGATCGGTTTCGAACTCGGTGTAATCGGGGAAGGCTTCGCTGCTATCGGTCAGGAAAACGTCCCGGTTTACCTGATCTTCCTGCAGAGTATCCCTTTCCGTTTCTACAGCATCTTTTCCATTGCGCTGGTTTTGATACTCTCCATTACCATGAAGGACTATGGCCCGATGTATGCGGCCGAAGTTAGAGCCCGCACCACCGGCAAGATTCTTCGTGACGGAGCGATACCCCTTTCCGCCGGCGATACCGAAGTTCTCCAGCCCAAGGCAGGTACTCCACTGCGCTGGTTTAACTTTGTTATTCCGATTGTCGTAATTATCGTCACCACCTTTGTCGGCCTTTATGTCCTCGGAGGTGGTGCGGAAGTAGGCTTGATGGCCGCTTTCGGCAATGCCGATTCCAGTATTGTACTGCTCTGGGCTTCCAGCCTCGGATGCCTGGTAACTCTGGTCATGGTTTTGGTCCAGCGGCTTGTTCCCCTTCAGGAAGCTATTGATACCATTATTAACGGAGCCAAGTCGGTATTCCCGGCCCTGATCATCTTGGTTATGGCCTGGGCACTGAGCTATATCTCCGGTGAACTTGGTGCGGCAGATTACCTGGTGGCTATGGTTGAAAAATCAGGATTAGCAGCATTCCTTTTACCGCTGCTGATTTTCTTCATTGCCTGCTTAATGTCTTTTGCCATGGGCACCTCTTGGGGCACTATGGGTATTGTTACCCCGCTGGCTATCCCGATTGCCGCTGCCATTGGCGGGCCGGCTTTACTGATTCCGACTTTAGGCGCGGTTCTTACCGGTGCCATCTTCGGCGATCACTGCTCTCCGTTATCTGACACCACCATTCTTTCATCGACCGGTGCCGGATCTGATCATATCGACCATGTGCGTACCCAGTTACCTTACGCGGTTACCAGTGCGATTGTAGCCGGTGTCATCGGCTTTATACCGGCCGGTCTGGGCGTGCATCCGCTAATTTCAATTGTACTCGGTATTGCTGCTCTGATCGTCTTTGTAAAACTGGTTGGTAAGACAACCGCTAGTGCCGAAATGATCAAAGCGAGCAAGAAATAGCTGTTTGTAAATGTCAGTTTTATTTTCTGGCATCAAAGCCGGCCTGCGGGCCGGCTTTCTCTATGTGAAAAATTAATTTTCCGATCAGCAATATATTTGTTACAATAGTAAGGGCTATTCTGGAACCGGGAAGGAAGGATCGTATGGAGATAAGACTGGCTGTTGCAACCGATGAGCTTGAAGTTTGCCGGCTCTGGACAATGCTGCTCGCCGGATGTATGAAAAACTTGGCTTTGGCACCGATTCTGTTTATTACGAGCTTCCCCTCAGTTGAATAGCAGTACCAAAAATATTGTCTGGAAAGGAGTACTACCATTGCGTGATTACCGGGAAATGCCGTTATGGAAAGGTGTAACTCCGGAAGAATGGAACGATTGGCACTGGCAGGTGCGCAAGAGTAAGAAAGTACACTGCGTACTAACTTATTAACTTATTGTCGAGGGAGTGCAATATAATGGAAAAATATACATTCGCTGGTCAGCCCAAACTGCGTCTGCTCAGTGACGAACAGATTAAACTATTCCACGAAAAAGCGCTATATATTCTCGAAAAGACCGGTGTCAAATTCGAATCAGAAGATGCGCTAAAAATTCTGGAAGATCATGGAGCTAAAGTCGACTACGACAGAAAGGTAGTCAAAATAAATCCGCAGATGGTTGACGATGCCGTCAGGAAAGCTCCGGCAACACTGAAGATCTATAACCGTGACGGTGAACTTACCGCCGATCTGAGCGGCAATAATACCTACTTCGATCCCGGCTCGTCCATGACCAAATTCATGGAAGCGGATGGTAAAACCGTGCGAAAGTCGGAATCGAAAGACCTGGTACAGATCTACCGTGTAAACGACGCTCTCGGGAACATACGCTTGCAGTCGACTGCTGTAGTCTGTAATGATGTGCCGGAGTTGATCGGTGACAGTTACCGTCTTTATCTATGTCTGAAGTCCTCGCCGAAAGCAATAATCACCGGAGCCTTCAGTGTACCCGGTATTATCTATATGCACGACATGCTCGCTGCCGCAGTCGGTGGTCATGATCAGTTGAGAGAGAAACCGCTGGCCGTTTTCGATGTCTGTCCTTCTCCGCCGTTAAAATGGACCCATATCAGTGCACAAAACATTATTGACTGTGCCCGCCGTGATCTGCCCCTTGAACTGCTCTCGCTGCCGATGCCGGGCGCTGGCACACCGGTAACGCTGGCCGGCTCGCTCATTGTTCACACTGCCGAAACTCTTAGCGGCCTGGTTCTGGCCCAGTGTGTCAACCCGGGCACTCCGGTTATCTACGGTGGAGCGCCGGTTCAGTTTGATATGCGTTTCGGCACCACACCTTTCAGCGCAGTTGAGGCGACGATGATTGCCGCTGCCTATTCGCAAATCGGTAAATATTTCAACATGCCGACACACACCATTGCTGCTCTCAGCGATTCAAAAGTGATCGATATGCAGGCCGGAATCGAAACCGGGATGAGCGGTATTATCGCTCAGCTGGCTGGAATCAATATAATCTCCGGTGTTGGTGCGCTCGATTTTATCAACACATTCAGCATTGAGAAGTTGGTTATCGACAACGAAATCGCCGGCATGGCTTTAAGAGCGCAGCGCGGTATCGATTGCTCACCCGAATCACTGGCTGTAGAGCTGATCGATGAACTTGGCCCCGGCGGTGTTTATCTCGAAGCAGAACACACCCTGAAGTGGTTTAAACAAGAACCCTACATCCCTTCCCGGGTAATTGACCGGCGCGACCGCAAAAACTGGGAAGACGAAGGCAGTAAAGGCATCTTCGAAAGAGCCCAGGAAAGGGTCAGGGAAATCAGGGAAAACCATGTTCCTGCTGCTCTCGACAGTGACCGGGAGAACAAACTGGATGATGTGACCAGGGGCATTATGAAAGAACTCGGCATCGACAGCTTGCCGCAGGGGCCTAAATAAACGGTCTCTGGCTAACAAAGCCGAAGTAGTTACAGCTGAGCATACTTCCAACCGGTTTCGAAGGCCTGTTTGTTGATATCGACAAGCTTTGCTTTGATCTCCTGTTCCATCACCCGCAGCCACTTATCTTTCTCATAAGGCATAATCCGGGCAAGAATTCCCAGCAGAAAAGTATTGACCATGCGCGGGTTCTGTTTGACCGGGTCCATGGAGAGAGCATCTACAGAGATCAAGCGCGCAACTTTACTCTTGATCTCTTCCAGGATGCCCGCAGGGTAGTCTATCTGCCCGGTCAGCACCGGCAAAGGTTCCAGTTCCTGGGTATTGACGATGACCGTGCCTTCCGGAGAAAGATAAGGCAGCCAGCGCAAAGCCTCCAACTTTTCAAAAGAGAGCAGAATATCACCTTCGC
>JAUWPV010000046.1 GCA_030611385.1 Bacillota bacterium
GAAACCACATAAGTTCCAAGCATAAGAAGTAGAATCAAGGGGAAAACAACCCAAAATATAGTTTTTTTGTTAAGCTTCAAAGCTCGAGCCCTCCCCAAAAAACATTCGATTGCTACTTAGTAGCATAACAGATAAATATGGTATAAATATCGATGAATTAAGGAAAATACGGCAGAACGTTTTGATTTAGCACACTCATCTTCTTGTTTTCAAGATTATTGACCTTGCGGCGAATCAATTGCTGCCTATAGTTGCTCCTTCGTTTCAGAAGAGCCGTGCCAGATCACCCGTTGTGGGAACGGTATCTCGATACCGGCCGCTTCAATTACCGTTTTAATTATCAATAGAAGCTCCATATAAGCATCGTACCAGACGCTGGCCGGAGCCCAAACCCGGATAATAATATCAACACTGTTATCGCCCAGGTTGTCGACAAAAACCTGGGGTGGCGGATTAACCAGGACCAGTGGATACTTGCTGATCACATCCAAAATAATGCGTTTCGCTTCCATTGCATCATCTGAATAACGAATGCCAACAGTATACTCGAAACGGCGAACCGGGTTGCTCGAATAGTTGGTAATACTGGATGTAAAAACAGTTTCATTTGGAATACGGATATAAAGGCCATCAAGGGTCCGAATCGATGTTGAGATAATATGGATATCTTCCACAACACCCATTTTACCTGATATCTCAACAAAATCACCGATTTTAACCGGTCGCTCACCCATCAGGAAAAGGCCGGAAATTAGGTTGCCGATTATGCTCTGGCTGGCAAAACCGATCGCCAAAGCTACTATACCACCGGCCACCATCAGACCTGAGGGTTCAATGCCAATATTAGGCATGATCCAGATGATCACGATGATCATGATACCATAAGAAATAATTTTGGCCAGCATCTCCAGGTGTTCCTTGCTTATCTTCTCTTTTAAAGCCCTGCGCATTTGGATAGTGATTAACTTCGATGCCAGCAGGCCGACGAAAAAGGCCAATACAGCCATAATCAGGTTGAACCAGGTAACCTTGCCATATACCGTCAGATCAAGCCATCCAAACATTTAATAACCCTCCTCCATCACAGTCCGACCCTGCTGGCTGAGCAGTTTTGAGTTAAATTGCTCAAGAGCTTTACTCATTCCTGCCTGAAAAGGTTTGTCGATAAAATTCGTCTCTGCGGTCAGCGCGCTATTTATTTTCATGGTCGCATGGAGAGAAACCAGCTGGGGACTATAAAATATTTTCATCCCAAAAGCACTGAAAGCTGCCCTGTTAACCTCAGCCCACCTGCTTCCGGGATTTTGTATCGCGATCTTCATAACGCCCTTTTCAAAAGGGTTGACGACAGGTTTAGAAGTATACACCGCGCTCTTCCAGTACTTACAAACAAAACCGTCCCTGGTATTCCCGTAAAGGGTGAGTTTCGAACTGCTCGGTGCAATAATATCAATGATATGTTCCCCATCCCGCGAGTGACCTAAAGCACAGGCAATTTCCAGCGGAAAGATAACCAAAATTTCCCTTTTTGTCCGCGGTTCGACCACGACCGGTTGATCAAATTCCACCAGTACATGAGTGCTTACACCCAATGGTTTATGGACGGGTTCCACCGGGCTGAGGAAAATGCTGCCTTTATCAGCCAGCACTATTTTCTCCACGCATTCACCCGCTCCGTTTCGTTGGTAAAGAAAACCCCGATCCTGTTTTTTGAAGACGAGGGATACCCCTGCCAGGTCAAGTGTCAGGGGCAGTTTGTGCGGGCCCCAGGGAAACCCTTCGCCATTCTCTCCTTCGTTGTAGACCCAGGTAATATTCTGAGACGCTCTAACCACCCCGTTTTTTCCCATTGTCATTTACAAACCCCCTCTGAATGCCATTTTGCACCAAGCTGTGGTTACAGACAGTAGTTCTCCTTAGTTCTATTTAATGGAAGGCAAACCCTTTAAAAACGTGCATGTCATATAACGCTTCATCTTCTGTTCAGCGGTTTAGAATGCACCATCTTGCGGCGGTAAGGCTTCTTTATTGTTAGGGAGTTCTCTTTATTCCGACAGAAGATGTGCGCAGGGCTCCAAAAAACGAATCTTTAAAATTAAACCTCGAGGGCAGGAAGAAGATTTAATGGTTTTATAATATTTTTAAACCGTTTTTCCTGGCTGTCCGACTCCGCTGGCTGCGGTCGAGTATTTTTTTACGCATCCGGATCGCAGCCGGGGTCACCTCGATCAACTCATCGTCTTCAATGTACTCCAGGGCCTGCTCCAGGGTAAAGATGACCGGTGGAGCCAGGCGAATAGCCTCATCGGAGGCGCTGGCGCGAACATTGGTTAGGTGTTTCTTTTTACAAACATTCACATCCAGGTCGCTTTCCCGTGTATTCTCTCCGACGATCATCCCGGCGTAAACATGGTTGTTGGGATGGATATAGAAAATACCACGATCCTCGACATTATGAATTCCATAGGGGGTTGCTTCTCCGGTTTCAAAAGCCACCAACACCCCGCGCCTTTTCCCAGAAAGCTCCCCTTTCCAGGATCCATAGTGGCTGAAAAGGTGATGCATCATGCCCTCGCCACGGGTATCGGTCAGCAGTTCGGATCGGAAACCGATCAGACCGCGGGCTGGAATCAAAAACTCCACTTTAACATTATTTTCCCCGGCCGGCTGCAGGTTCTGCATCTCGCCCAAGCGGCTGCCAAGGTTTTCAATCACCCTACCGGAATAAGATTCCGGTATATTCAAAAATAGCCTCTCGTAAGGTTCGCAAATCTTGCCCTCGATTGTTTTCAAAAGCGGCTTAGGCTTTGAAATCTGCAGTTCGTAACCTTCCCGTCGCATTGTTTCAATCAGGATCCCCAAATGCAGTTCACCACGTCCAGAGACCTGGAAAGTATCCGGAGAATCAGTTTCGGCTACTTTCAGGCTGACATTGGTTTCGGCTTCTTTCCAAAGCCGGTTTCGCAGGTGGCGGGAAGTGACATATTTGCCTTCCCGGCCGGCAAATGGGCTGTCATTGACCATAAAATTCATAGCCAAAGTTGGCTCATCCACAGCCAACAGCGGTAAAGGAAGAGGTTGAACCGGGTCACTGACGGTCTCCCCAATATTTACCCGACCCAAACCGGCTATTGCAACAATATCACCGGCTTCAGCCCGCACGGTTTCCCGGCGTTTCAAACCATCATAGACCCAGAGCTTACCAATTTTCAGGATTTCAACTTGGCCGTCCCGCTTGCATAGAGCAATATTCTGGCCGCCCTCCAGGTAACCATTGCGGATGCGCCCGATACCGATACGCCCCACGTAATCATCATAGTCCAGGGTGTTGATTTGAAGCTGCAGCACCCCATCGGGGTCGACCTCAGGTGGCGGAATTTCAGCAACGATCATTTCAAACAGCGGTTGCAAGTTGCTGCCAAGCTCACCTGACTCGGTCACGGCTGTTCCACTGCGGGAGTTAGTATAAATTACTGGAAAATCAAGTTGCCAGTCGGCGGCTTCCAGTTCTACGAACAGATCGAATACTTCATTTAAAACTTCTTCAGGCCGAGCATCAGAGCGATCGATCTTGTTGATAACCACAATAATACGCAGGCCTACTTCGAGCGCTTTGCGCAGCACAAATTTGGTCTGCGCCATCGGCCCCTCAAAGGCGTCGACCAGCAAAAGGGCTCCATCGACCATTCTCAACACCCGTTCCACTTCTCCACCAAAATCGGCATGACCAGGCGTATCAACAATATTGATCTTGGTGCTGCCATAATGGACAGCAGTATTCTTGGATAAGATGGTGATGCCCCGTTCCCGTTCCAGATCGCTTGAATCCATCACCCGCTCCACAACCCGCTCGTTTTCCCTAAAAATGCCGGTCTGATGCAGCAACCCGTCCACGAGAGTAGTTTTCCCATGGTCGACATGGGCAATAATCGCGATGTTGCGAATATTTTCCTGCGCTTTTATAGACAAATTCTCTCACCCGTTCTTTTTATCACTACCGCAAAGGCAAGGATGATTCCACCCTCCATTCGCGGTTTATGTTTATAAAGACCTTCAAGTTATAATTAAATCATTATTCCCCAAGAGATTCAATAGCATGCCCTGGCGGACATCAAACGGCTATAAGGCTTTCCAGTCAAGACTTAACTCCTATCTATCCAGGTAGAGATTAGCATCAAGGTTGCCTGCGAAAATCGCTTTATTGGCCGAGGACGAACATCAGTTCGGCTTCACAGGCAAGTTCGTCTTCAACAAATGCTTTGCCGCCGCCAATGCCGACTAATCCCTTAAAGCGCTTGATCAGAATCTCAAGACGCAACGTGTCTCCTGGAATGACTTTCCTTCTGAATTTAGCGTTTTTAATGCCGGCGAAATAGGCGATTCTTCCCTTGTTCTCCTCGAGTGATAGAATCGTCACTGCGCTGACTTGCGCGAGTGCTTCAATGATCAGCACACCAGGCATCACGTGTGTGCCCGGAAAGTGGCCGATGAAATGCATCTCGTTGGCCGATACGCATTTCTCACCGACGGCACGCAGCCCTTTTTCGAGTTCGATAATGCGATCGACCATTAGAAACGGATAACGATGAGGAATAATCTCCTGGATCTGGTTGCTGTTCAGAATCATGTTATACCTCCCTGATATTATTGAAGGTGGCCCGGCTTATTCTAATCGTATAAAGACTTTACCCGGCAAACAAAACCGCAATTCTATTTACAATATTCTCAAACTGTTTTTATAGGCATCGACGGGTTCGAAAAGCGATTCGATGATCTCCTTGACCGGTCGAACCAATTTGATCATACCAGCCACTTGTCCGGCCATGAAAGATCCGGTCTCGAGATCGCCTTCATCGACGGCGCGTCTGAGTGATCCAAGCGTCAGTTTCTCGAGTTCCTCGAGCGAAACGCCCTGTTTCGCGAGCATACTATATTCCTTGGCCATCTTGTTTTTGAGAACGCGGACGGGGGCTCCTATCTGCCTCCCGGTGACAATTGTTGCGGTATCTTTTGCATCGACGATGGCTTGCTTGTAATTCTGATGAATCGGGCATTCCTCGCTCGCGAGGAAGATCGTTCCAACTTGAATGCCTTTCGCGCCGAGTGCAAATACCGCGAGCACTTGACGGTAATCGGCGATGCCGCCAGCCGCGATCACGGGAACCGAAATCGCGTCGGCAACCTGTGGGACAAGTACCATCGTCGTCAGTTCGCCGATGTGTCCACCGGCTTCCGTGCCCTCAACAATAACAGCGTCCGCACCAGCGCGTTCCATACGAATCGCGAACGCGACGCTTGGCATAACCGGAATAACGGTAATGCCGGCCTCTTTCCAGGCCGCTATGTAGATCCCGGGATTGCCGGCACCGGCCGTAACTACTTTGACTCTTTCTTCGATCACCATTTGCGCTATGTCTTTGGTATGCGGATTCATGAGCATGATGTTGACACCGAACGGCTTGTCGGTCAGCGCTTTACAAAGACGGATTTGTTCGCGGACCGTTTCCGCATCATCACCGCCTGAGGCAATCAACCCGAGACCGCCGGCATTGCTCACCGCGGATGCAAGCTGATGGTTAGCGATGTTCGCCATCCCGCCCTGAATGATCGGATATTTTATTTTTAACAATTCACTAATGTTTTTCATGTCTGTCTCCTATAGTATCATTTAAACCACGAACTGAAAATATTTCTTGCCACCCATATGGACTTAACGACCGACGTAAAACACCTGATCGAGATCGCCTTTCGCTGCGGTGATGTCGCGTCCTTTCATAATAAGTAAGGGTGGAATTTACTTTTTCAGTGGAGCAATAATATCACAGTTTCCGACAGCAAGTCAAACTTGAATAGGAGCCAATTAGTGTCAAAACTCAGTAACTAAAACTCCCACTTATTTTTTCGTGTTAACCCCAGTTTATATTTTTCATGCATTTAAATCATAAGGAATAACAGTGCCGGTGACGGTGGATAATGTGGGCAATGCGTTTTCTGCCTTGTATAAGCTTTTATGGAGTCTGTAGTAAACTCGTTAAAATCATCTATCAGAATCCGCATAAGCGGCATATCCACAGGTGGAATTCTGTGCTGGCCGGAGTGATTTACCAGCATCCATCTATTGAAAGTTTAAGAAGAGAGCTTTCCCGCGATGGGCGATTAAGGAAGATGTGCTTTTTAAGACAGGCAGAGTCCCTTCCGAGTGGGCTTAAGCGATACAGGCGCTTGATTTAAAACCGTAATAGCATGCTTGCGATGGTATGCCAATAGTGTGACTACCTCATCAATGATATTTGTTTTCTCAGTTCGTGAAACTGCTTTCCGGTACCGTTGACGCATATTGTTTAAATA
>JAUWPV010000003.1 GCA_030611385.1 Bacillota bacterium
TCTTCTGGGGAGATTTCGGCGATCAGGGTTGCTGTCGCCCCTCCAGCGATCAAATTAAGACTGCTCGGATCGATCGAGATCGTTTCCACTACAACCACCTGCAGGCGGCCTTTAATCCAAACGGCGGTTAAAACAGTGCCATCTGTGGTAATCAATGTTCCTTCTCCGTGTTGTTTGTCTTCCGACCAGCCACCTTCATAGATGGTTCCATCGAAAAAGATCATCGTGCCCTGCCCGTGTCGCATATCGTTTAACCACTGTCCGTAGTATTCGGATCCGTCGGGATAAATGGCGCTTCCCTCGCCATGACGCCGGCCATCGTGCCAATCGCCCCGGTAGCTAAAGCCATCGGGATTTTCGAGAATACCAAATCCTTCGTGGCGGTCGAAGGCCCACCATCCGGTGTAAGTTTGACCATCCGGCCACCGGTATATACCGGGACCGTGTTTTTTGCCTTCAAGCCAAAAACCGTCATAGCGGGCACCGCTCAGTAGAATCAAGGTGCCACGACCGTGGTATTCACCTTTGCGCCACTCACCGGCATATTTGATACCTTCAGGATGGGTCCAGGTGCCCCGGCCGTGCCAGAGGCCTTCATAGAAATCACCGGCATAATAGACGCCGCTGGAGTGCTTCCAGATCCCGAAACCGTGCGGCAGGCCGTCTTTGAGGGCGCCGTCGTATACTTCGGAAGCGCCCCGATCATAGATCAGGGCAAAGGCGACCAGGATCAGGACCAAAACGGTAATTGCGATTATACGCAGGATCGGTTTCAAAGAAGTTCTCCTTTATAGATTCCTTATAGCGACTTTTCTCTAATAATCTAACAAGACTTCTACACGACAGGGTTAATTCCTACCGTGCAGGCATTAATTAATGCCATGTTCAGGCAGAATGCGATTATATTTGCAGCAGGGATTGCCATTTTATAGTATAATATCTATGTAAATTGTGTTTTTCGCGGCAGTAATGATAAAGGCAGATTAATGCGACCAGTTCAATGCCGTCCGCTAGTGGAAGTTAAAGAGATAGATATATTTTGGACCGCAGGGAGGAAGAAAAAATGAGTGTTTCGCGACGAGAAGCGCGGCGTAAACGGAAAGTGGCTGGAAGTACTAAAGTTTATCGGATTTTAGCGGCACTGCTGATTATTGCCGGGCTCAGTGTGTTGGGTTATGCCGGCTTTCAGCGATTGATGGTTGGCTACAATCAGGCAAAACTACGCGCTGCTTACGAAGTTACTGCCGGTTTCCGACATTTGGTAGAGGAACCCCCGGAAACGATTATTATATCCGAATGGCAGCCGATGAGACTGATCATTCCAGCCATTGAGGTCGACCTGGTAACTGTTGGTGGCGGCGATGTTTTTAATAAGGCGCTGCTTGACCAGGGGCCGACTCATTTCCAGATGAGCGATCTGCCGAATACCGAAGGCGGCAATGTTGCTTTTGCCGGGCACCGCGCCGGGCGGTGGAATTTCTTCCTTAATCTCAACAAATTGGATGAGGGCGATGAAATTTATTTGGATGTGGGCGGATACCGCTTCATTTATCAGGTTGAATGGGTGCGTGTTTTTGATAAGTATGATTGGTCGCCCCTGGATACTACCGTATATCCGGCGATTACCCTGCAGACCTGTGAGCCTCCGCACGTTTCTAACCCTGACTGGCGCCTGATGGCCCGGGGAGCACTGAGCAAAGTGATTTTTGCACCGATAGAAGCACCAGAAGCTAACTGAAAAGCGACAACGGGTAACAAGTTGTCAAGTTATTGCAGTATCGGGATGCCGGGTAAGGTTATACAAAAAGGGGAAGCTGAGGGGACGGCAAATATGGGGGAGAGGCTGTGCCGTTTTTGTCAAACGCCGCTGAAAGATATATTTGTTGACCTGGGCGTTTCGCCTTTGGCCAACGCTTACCTGAAGGCTGCCGATCTGGCGAAAATGGAGCCATTTTACCCCCTGCAGGTTTATGTCTGTTCATCCTGTTTTCTGGTTCAGCTCGAAGAGCTGGGTAAACCAGGAGAAATCTTCAGCGATTACATGTATTTTTCATCGTTTTCGGACAGCTGGCTGGAACACGCGCGAAGTTTTGCCGGGATGGCTGTAAAAAGGTTTAACCTGAAACAAGGCAGCAGGATCGTCGAGATTGGTAGTAACGACGGTTACCTGCTGCGTTATTTTAAGGAAATTGGTCTTGAGGTGCTCGGTATCGAGCCGGCTGAAAACGTGGCCCGGGTGGCTGAAGAAAAGGGCCTTGAAACAGTTGTCCGGTTTTTTAATAGTACCCTGGCCTCCGAGCTGGTGGCAAAAGATAAAAAGGCGGATCTGCTGGTCGGCAATAACGTCCTCGCTCATATACCGAATACCAACGACCTGATCAAAGGTTTAAAAAAATTGCTTAATCCCGCCGGGGTAATCAGCATGGAATTCCCTCATCTGCTCAGTTTAATCGAAGAGAACCAGTTTGATACGATCTACCACGAACATTATTCATATTATTCACTGACCACCATTGAACGCATCTTCAAAACACATGGCCTGTGTATTTTTGATGTCGAACGCCTTACGACACACGGTGGCTCGCTGCGCATTTATGCCTGCCACACTGAAAACGAAGGCTACGCCGTGAGCGAACGAGTAGAGGATTTGTTGATCATTGAGGAGAAAAAAGGGTTAAAAGAGATCGCCACCTACGCGGCCTTCGGTGGACAAGTCAGGGCGGCCAAGCACGAGATTCTGAAATTTTTAATCACACTCAAAGAACAGGGCCAATCAATTGCCGGTTATGGAGCCCCGGCCAAAGGTAATACGCTCTTGAACTACTGCGCTATCGGTCCGGATTTCATTGAGTACACTGTTGATCGTAACCCGCATAAACAGAGGCTTTTCCTGCCCGGCAGCCGTATCCCGATCTGTGGACCGGAGAAAATATATGAGACTAAACCCGACTATCTGCTGATTCTGCCCTGGAATCTCAAGGAAGAGATCATGGATCAGATGGCGGGTATCAGGCAGTGGGGCGGCCGCTTCCTGGTTTTAATCCCCAAGATAGCGGTATTTTAGAAGAGGTGTTTCGATGAAGAGATATTTAATGCTGGGTATAGTGATTCTGATCGCCGGCCTGCTTTGGACGGCCGGTTGTCAACCGGGGGAAAAAGAGTTTGACGAGGCGGCCTTTATTACTGTAAATGACTATGTTGAAGAGATGACCGTAGCGATGCTTGATCTGCTGCCCGACCTGCAGGGCTGGATCAGAGAGCCTTATTCTGACAACCTGCCGCTGCGCTATGGTCAGGAGAGACTGGAGTGGCTGCAGGATCACCGGGAAGATATCGATATGATCCGGCAGCGCTATTCAGGCATTGATTACCCCACCACCGAAGAGATCGCCTCCTGGCAGGTGGTAATGGTGCGTGGTGAGCAGGAATGGCTGCTCGAGGGCGCCGAACTTGCTGAAGTGTTAGGGAAGCTAGATGATCTTGGTGAGGGATTAAGCGGAGCTCTCGAAATGATTGAAGAGAGCGTCGGTGAGTTAGATGCAGGGCAGTCGAAACAGGTATTAACCCTGATTGATGAAATCGAGCCGGTGGTTGAAGCTGTACGATCGGTATTGTTCCGGTAAAGAGCATAAGCGAGGGGTCTGTTCAGCGATGAAGTTTACAGAGACAATCCTGACCGGCGCCTATCTGGTAGAGCTGGAAGCGGCAGAAGACGAGCGTGGTTTCTTTGCCCGTACTTTCTGCCGGGAAGAGTATGCGGCACGCGGTTTAAATACGGAGATTGCCCAGTGCAGTATATCGTTTAACGCCAGGCGGGGCACGCTGCGGGGAATTCACTACCAGGCTGCACCGCATAGCGAGGCGAAACTGGTGCACTGTATGCAGGGGTCGCTCTATGATGTGATTATCGATCTGCGCGCGGAATCGAAAACATACTGTCAGTGGATCGGGATAGATCTGAGCGCTGCTAACCGGAGACTGCTCTATGTGCCGGAGGGCTTTGCCCACGGCTTTCAGACCCTCGAAGATGAGACGGCTGTTTATTATCAGATTTCGACAGCTTATGTTCCGCAATATACCCGGGGAGTGAGGTGGAATGATCCGGCATTTGCCATTAAGTGGCCGCTAGCCGATTCGATTATCTCGGAAAAGGATCGACTGCTGCCGGATTATCAGCGATGAAAAAAGTGTTATTGACCGGTGCGAGAGGTTTTATCGGCACGCACAGCCTGGAAGCTCTCCTGGATCGGGGATTCGAGGTGCATGCGGTCAGCTCGAAAGGTCGCTTTAACAGCTACCCGGAACAGGTGGTGTGGCATCATGCCGACCTGCATAATGCCGAACATATATTACGTCTGATGGCCGGGGTGAAACCTGAATACCTGCTGCATCTGGCCTGGGATGTTACCCATGGCGAATACTGGCAGTCTCTGGAGAACTTGCGATGGGTCAAAACGAGTATCGGTTTACTGCAGGCCTTTATTGACGCTGGCGGGCGGCGGGTGGTAATGGCGGGCAGCTGCGCCGAATACGACTGGCATTACGGTTACTGCAGCGAAGGTCTGACCCCTTTGAAACCGGCTACCCTCTACGGAACCTGTAAAGATGCCCTACAGTCAGTTCTGGAAGCTACGGGACGAGTTACCGGTTTGAGCACAGCCTGGGGGAGGCTCTTTTTTTTATACGGCCCTGGTGAGCATGTGGGCCGGTTGGTTCCCGTGGTAATCTCTGCCCTGTTAAACGGCGAAAATGCGCTTTGTACCCATGGTGAGCAGATTCGCGATTACATTTATATTAAAGATGCCGCTGCCGCCATGGTCGACCTTCTCAACAGCGAAGTGAAGGGCCCGGTCAATATTGCCTCGGGGCGTGCAGTTGTCTTGAAAGATCTGATTTCAGCGGCGGCCGAAATTGTCGGCAGGCCGGATCTGGTCAAGCTGGGGGCACTGGAAGCAGCGGACGACGACCCGCCGCTCTTGCTGGCCAACACCCGCCGCCTGAACGAAGAGGTGGGCTGGCAGCCCCGCTACGACCTGCACCAGGGCCTGCAGGAAACGATAGATTGGTGGAAGAAACATAACACTGCGTACTAACTTATTAACTTATTGTAGTATGGGTGCCAATTTGGAAAGGTTGTGTTGAGCTGGTGAAAGCTGCTGAAAAGCTGAATATTGTTATAGTTGGTACCGGTTATGTCGGGTTGACCACCGGTCTGGCCCTGGGCTATCTCGGCCACCGGGTAACCTGTGTCGATAAAGCTAAAGAAATTATTGACAAGCTGGACCGGGGTATCTCAACTATTTATGAACCGGGGCTGGAAGAACTGTTACGAGACAGCGGCAAGACTGTGACTTTTACCGAAAATATGATCGATTACCTGCCGGAAGCAGATTTAGTGATTATCGCAGTTGGTACACCTTCTAAGAGTAACGGTGATACTGATTTAAGCTTTGTCGAGGCGGTAGCCCGGGAAATCGGCCAGGCTATGGATCCGGCATCTCCACCGTTAATTGTTAATAAATCAACGGTACCGATTGGCACCGCGCGTCGGGTTCAGAGTGTAATTAAAGAAGAACTGGAACACCGGGGCGCCTCCGGCAATTTCTGCGTTGCCTCGAACCCGGAATTCTTAAGCGAAGGGGCCGCTCTTCACGACACTTTTTATCCCGACCGGATTGTAGTCGGCGCCGAAGATATTCAGGCCTTTAACCTGATTCGGCAGATGTACGCTCCAATTCTGGAACAAACTTTTACCCCACCCCAGGCGGTTCCACGACCGGAGGGATACAGTCTGCCGGCCCTGGTAACGACCAGTCCGACCAGCGCCGAGCTGATCAAGTATACGGCGAACGCCTTCCTGGCGACGAAAATATCTTTCATCAACGAGTTTGCGACGCTGGCCGAGAAAGTCGGGGCGGATATTGTTGAGGTAGCCAAGGGTATTGGGCTCGATAAACGGATCGGCCCCGGGTTTTTAAGCGCCGGTGTCGGCTGGGGTGGCAGCTGCTTTCCAAAAGATGTCCGTTCAATTCTTTTTACCGGCAGCCAGTACAACTGTGAGCTGCAGCTGGTGCAGACGGCCCTGGAGGTAAACCAGCGACAGCATAAAAAGATCATTGAAAAGCTGCAGCAGACCTTAAAAGTGATCCGCGGCAGTACTGTCGGGGTTCTGGGGCTGGCTTTCAAACCGAATACGGATGATATCAGGGAGTCACCGGCGATAAATGTGATCAGGGAACTGCTCGATATGGGCGCGCGAGTAAAGGCTTACGACCCAATTGCCCGGGAAAAGTATCGACAGGCTTATCCAGATCAGGATCTGGTCTACTGTGAATCGGCTATGGATTCAGCGCGAGAAAGCGATGCGCTGGTGATCCTGACAGACTGGGATGAGTTCCGGCACCTACCCTGGGCAGAGATCGGTGAAAGCATGAGCAGTAAAATTATTATCGACGGGCGTAATATGCTGAGCAGTGAAGATTTAATCCGCAGCGGCTTCATTTACAGCGGCATTGGCAGATAACACTGTGCAATAAGTCAATAAGTTAATTAAGTTATACACTGTGTACTACTTTTTTTTGTAAGGAGGCAGTTTCTTCATAAAGATTACCTTTATTATTACCAGGGCGAATGATCTGGGCGGTGCGCAGGTGCATGTGCGTGACCTATCGGGGGTTTTGACAGAACGAGGCGAAACGGTAAATGTGCTGGCTGGCGGAGACGGCATCTTGTTTGACCAGCTGACTGAACGGGGCGTGCTCTTCTGGAGACTGGAGCACCTGGTTCATCCGATCAAGCCCTTGCAAGACTGGACCGCCTACCGTGAGATTCGGGCTGTTTTGGCTGAACTTAAACCAGACCTGGTGACCACCCATTCAAACAAGGCCGGTTTGCTGGGTAGATTGGCTGCCCGATCGCTGCAAATACCGGTAATCCATACTTCGCATGGTTTTCTTTTCAGTGGGCGGCCCAAAAGTTTTATCGGCCGCTTTTATCGTCTGATGGAAAAAATTGCAGCCGGGTTGGGAAACAAAGTAATTGTCGTTTCACAAAGCGAATTTGAAGTGGCGCAGAGATTAAAGGTGATCCCGGCAGAGAAGATGACTGTTGTTCATAACGGCCTGCCTGATCTAGAACCACTCAAATCGGCTGTACCAACTGCTGCTCCGCCTCGCCTGGTAATGGTAGCCCGCTTTGCTGAGCCGAAAGACCACTCAACACTAGTAAAAGCCCTGGGTAATTTAAAACAATGCTCCTGGACTCTACAGCTTATCGGCGATGGCGCCGGTCAGAAGAGGGTGGAAAGGTTAGCTGAAGATTTAGGTATCGCTGATCGGATCAGCTTTTTGGGAGTACGCGCAGATGTACCCGTTATTCTGGCTGGAAGCCAGATTTTTGTTTTGAGCTCGAAACGCGAAGGTTTTCCGCTGAGCATTCTCGAAGCAATGCGGGCCGGTTTGCCAGTGGCAGCATCTGCAGTTGGTGGGGTCGGCGAGGCGGTAGTCGACGGAACGACCGGTTTTCTTTTCCCCCCGGGTGATGTGGAAAAACTTCAGAAGAAGCTGAAAACGCTAATTACAGATCCCAATCTGCGGCAGAAAATGGGCCAAGCCGGCCGCGAGCGCTTTTTAGAGCATTTTAACCTGGAACAGATGATTGAAAAGACACTCGCGGTTTACCACGAAATAAACACGGCGCAACATTCTTAACTCATGATTTTCTAATTTCTTATTGCCTGCCATCTGGTTTTCCTGCAGAGAATGAAGATTATTTTTACAGGAAATAAAAAAAAGAACTTGAATATGTATAAAAGTAGTTTAACGTGGATTGCTTTATCGAAGGAGGCAGCGTAATGAAAGTGGTTATCCTGGCCGGGGGAATGGGCACCAGGCTGGCTGAAGAAACAGCGATCCGTCCCAAACCGCTGGTTGAGATCGGCGGAAGGCCGATCATTTGGCATATTATGAAGCATTACGCCCACTACGGCTTTAAAGAATTTACCGTGGCGCTCGGTTATAAGGGTGAGATGATCAAGCGCTATTTCTATGATTATTTCCCCTTAAACGGTAGTATGACCATCTCACTGGCCAACGGAGAACTGGAGGTACACGATGCCGTGAAGGAAGATTGGCTGGTACACCTGGTGGATACCGGTTTTCATACCAATACCGGCGGACGGATCAAGCAGCTGGAACCGTGGTTGGGCGACGAGACCTTTATGCTAACCTACGGCGACGGCGTTTGCAATGTCAATATCGAAAAACTGGTTGATTACCACCGCATTAACGGCAAACTGGTGACGGTAACGGCAGTGCGCCCGCCGGCCCGGTTTGGCAGTCTCAACTTTACCGATGGAGACCTGATTACCGAGTTTGTGGAGAAACCGCTAAGCGGCGAAGGCTGGATCAACGGTGGTTTCTTCGTAATCGAGAGCGCGGCGCTGGGCTATATCCAGGGTGATGTTCCATGGGAGAGCGAACCGCTGCGCAGTATTGCGGCTGAAGGCCAACTGGTGGCTTACCGGCATGATGATTTCTGGCAGTGTATGGATACCTATCGTGAGTTAAAGATATTGGAGGATTACTGGAAGAGCGGAAAGGCGCCGTGGAAGATTTGGTAAATACATTTTGGCTGGATCGGCCGGTGCTGGTCACCGGGGCGAGCGGTTTTCTCGGCGGCTGGTTGGTCAGGCGCCTGCTTGAGGCCGGGGCCGATCTGGTCTGTCCGGTCCGCGACTGGGTACCCGGTTCGCAGCTGATCAAATCAGGTCTGACCGAGCAGGTCAACCTGGTGCGCGGTGATATCACCGATCAGGACTTCATGGAGCGGGTTTTCGGCGAATATGAGGTGAAGACAGTCTTTCACCTGGCGGCCCAGACTATTGTGACGATAGCCAACTGCAACCCGGTTTCCACCTTCGAGAGTAATATCAGGGGCACCTGGAGCCTGCTGGAGGCCTCCAGGCGCAGTCCGTGCGTCGAACAGATGATAGTGGCCTCTTCCGACAAGGCCTATGGTGAGCACGACGTACTGCCCTACGCTGAGGATTTACCCCTGCGGGGCATCTACCCTTACGATGTCAGTAAAGCCTGTTCCGATCTTTTGGCCCAAAGTTATTACGCTACGTACAGCCTCCCGGTGGTGATTACCCGCTGCGGTAATTTTTACGGCGGCGGTGATCTGAACTGGAATCGCATTGTTCCGGGGACAATCCGCGCGGTGCTGCGGGGAGAGAACCCGGTGATCCGCTCAGACGGCCAGTATATCCGCGATTATTTCTATATCGAGGATGGCGCGGCGGCGTATATGCTGCTGGCGGAGAAGCTCGCTGAAACGCCGGAGTTGGCCGGAGAGGCCTTCAATTTCTCCAATGAAATCCAGCTGACCGTGTTAGAATTGGTCGAAATGATTCTTAAGGTGATGGATTCGGATTTGCGACCGGTTGTGCTTGGGGAGGCAGCCCACGAGATCAGACACCAGTATCTCAGTGCGAAGAAGGCCTGCCACCTGCTCGGTTGGGCCCCGCTATTCAGCATCGAGGAAGCCCTGGCGCGGACCGTGGAATGGTACAGGGAGTTTTTAGCGGATGTTCGTTAACATTTTGGTCGCTACCATCGATGAGGGAATTGGGCGAGTCGAAAATATACTGCTTGATCCCCGCCCTGATCTTAAATATATCATTTCGCACCAGGTGACCGCTGAACGTTTTAGAGCCGTGCCCGGGGCGCTGCAGCGCAGCGACGTAGTGGTTAGCCAGATCGAGGGCCGCGGGCTTTGCCGCAATCGCAACAATGCCCTGGCCATGGCCAGTGGCGATATTGTGGTGTTAGCTGATGACGACGTTCGCTATTGTGTGGAAAATATTAAGACTGTATTGGATGCATTTGAGGCCGATCGGGAGATGGATGTAGCCTGCTTTAAAATTGCCACCCCCGCAGGGGAACCCGAATATAAAGAGTATACCGAATATCCATATTTATTAAATGATCAAAGCCATCACTATATCTCATCGCTGGAAATAGTTTTTCGGCGCAAGGTAATAAAAGCCAAGGGCATCGCTTTTGATGAGCGTTTCGGATTAGGCAGTAAACTGGATAGTTTCGGCGAAGAGGCTGTCTTTATTCATGATTGCGTTCAGGCCGGTATTAAAGTGAAGTATATACCGGAATACTTGGTTGAGCATGCTGTACTAAGTTCGATCAAGGCGATCGGCAGGTTTGCGACGTCAAACAATGTTTTCAAGGGAGCCTACGATGCCCGCCGCTACGGTTGGAAGGCTATACCAGCCGCTTTTTACGACGCAGTGCGGCTGAGGCCTGAGCTGATCGCCCTGAAGAAAAACCCACTGGAATACCTGGGAGAACGCCTCCGGGGCGCTGCCTATATCTACAGGTAAAATAGGGAAAGGATGAGTGCTGTTTTGGGTTCTCTGGTCAGCGTGCTATTGCCGGTTTATAATGGGGAGGCTTTTGTGCGGGATGCTATTGAAAGTGTCCTGGAGCAGGACTACGACAACTTCGAATTCGTTATTGTCGATAACGCCTCAACTGACAAAACAGCTGCTATTATCGCTGACTACAGCGATGACGGGCGGATCAGGGTAATCCACAATAATAAAACACTGCCCCGGCTAGAAAATTTTGCTAAAGCTTTTGCCTCTGCATCCAGCATGAGCGCCTGGTTTAAGTTCATTGGTGATGACGATCGCCTGCTTCCGGATTGCCTTGCCGAGATGGTCCGCGCGGGCGAGCAGCACGATAATGTCGGCCTGGTTTGCTCGTACTATTTTAATGGAGAGAGCCTGGTGACCGGGGTGCTGTCGGAAGATGATGAACTGATCTGCGGACCGTTTATTCTGCGCAAGATGCTGCTCGATCCGAAGGCTCGGTCAACAATATTTTCTCCGTCTGCGGTGATGATTTCTCCCCGGGCCTACCGGGAAATGGGCGGATTTCGCACCGATCTGCTTCATGCCGACGCCGAACTATTTTACCGTATCCTGAATCAATATAATTTAGCTTATGTCCATAAGCCGTTGACGTGTATCGGTTATCATAGCGGTTCGGGCCAGGCGGACAGCACTGCCCGCGGTTTTACTTTTGCCGAAGCCTACCTGATTCGCTACCGTAATTTAAAGTTGTATGATCAGGTAAAACTTAACTTGTTGGAAGTGGAAAAGGTTAAAAATAACCTGGCTAATGATTCCGCCGGGTTTATGTTGGCGCGATTGGCTAAAGGTGACTTTAAGACTGCATTTGGTCACCTGCGCGCTATTCCGTTATCAGCTGTTTACCACCTGACGCTTAGTTTTTGCTATTTCACTTTCCTGGCGATAAAGAAGCTTATTCGCCGCGAACCGATCCGCCTGCTAACCAGGGAGCGTCAGCCGTAGATAGTATGCCTTTAAACAATGGAGGTTCAGATCATGTTTAAGGATAAGACACTACTGATAACCGGTGGAACAGGTAGCTTTGGCAATGCTGTTCTGGATAGATTTATAAATTCTGATATTGGTGAGATCAGGATATTCTCAAGGGATGAGAAAAAGCAGGATACTATGCGCAAAAAATACAATAGCAATAAAGTTAGATTTTACCTGGGCACTGTCCGGGATCTGCAAAGTGTTAGAAACGTTATGCACGGGGTTGATTATATTTTTCATGCTGCTGCTTTAAAACAGGTGCCATCCTGTGAATTTTTCCCCATTGAAGCGGTTAATACTAATATATTGGGAACTGAAAATGTTTTAACAGCTGCCATCGAAGAGGGTGTTCGTAAAGTTGTATGCCTTTCAACAGACAAGGCAGCTTACCCTGTAAATGCTATGGGTATATCAAAAGCGATGATGGAGAAAGTTTTCACTGCAAAGTCAAGAACTGTTTCATCGAGCAGAACCCTTATTTGCGGAGTTCGTTATGGGAATGTAATCTGTTCCCGCGGCTCGGTAATTCCCTTGTTTATTGAACAAATAAAAAAAGGAGAGAACATAACTCTGACCGATCCGAAGATGACTCGTTTTATGATGAGTCTTGATGAAGCGATCGATTTGATATTATATGCATTCCAGAATGCTGAAACTGGAGATTTGATGATTCAAAAAGCAAATTCCTGCTATATCGGAGATTTGGTCCAAGTGGTAAAAGAAATATTTAATGCAGACAATCAGATTGATATTATTGGAACCCGCCACGGAGAAAAAGTACACGAAGTGTTACTGACCAGGGAAGAATCCGCGAAAGCGATTGATCTGGGCAATTTCTATCGGGTACCTGCTGATAACCGGGATTTAAACTATGCAATTTATTTTGAAGAAGGATCCGCTAAGTTTACCACAGCAGTTGAATACAATTCGAACAATACCAGGATTCTAACGGTTAATGAAATTAAAGAGAAATTGTTAAGCTTAAATGTGATTCAGGAAGAGTTGGCTAGCTGGAAGGGTCGGTAGAGTCATGAAGATACTGGTAACCGGGGCAAATGGTTTTATTGGGAGAAACCTGATTGAAGAGTTGGCGAAAAATGAAGAAGTAGAAATATTGCGGTATTATAAAGGTACCGATCGACAAATGCTTCAATATTTTACCAGAGTATGCGATTTTATATTTCATTTGGCAGCTGTTCACCGGCCTAAAAATAAATCAGAGTTCGAGAAAGTAAATTACTATTTATTTGCTGATTTGCTGGCAATGTTGAGATCAAACAATAACTCTTGTCCGGTTTTACTGGTTTCTTCTGTACTGACTAATCAGCACTCTGGCTATGGTGAAAGTAAGCTTGCCGCCGAGAAAGCACTAAGGGAACATGCCGCACAGATAAATTCGAATGCAATAATTTATCGGCTGACAAATACCTTTGGCCGGTATGCAAAACCAAATAATCATTCTGTAGTGGCTACTTTTTGCTACAATATTGCTCATGGACTGCCAATCGTGATCAATGACCCAAAACATATTATGAGGTTATACTATATAAATGACGTAATCGTTTCATTCATTGCTCATATTGATCATTATGTTGAACCTGATCCAGATGGTTTCTATCGGTTACCTAAAGAGTTGGAATATGAAATAACTTTGCAAGAGTTGGCCGATAAAATATATTCAATTAAGGCTGGCGTTGATGAGGGTTTAGCTTCCGCAATTGCTGACGAATTGAGTAGGAAGTTGCATGATACTTACTTGAGTTATATTGCTTGTGGATGATTTTCAGTAACGACTGGAGGGAAAGGCGATTATCGTCGAGCAAAAAATTCTTTATGTTAGCAACAAAGCATGGACTGATCCCAAAGAAGAGCACATCATGATCGAACTGCTTTCCGGTTCAAACGATGTTATCTGGATCAACCCTTTTGGACCGATTAACGGTCCGATTCTACCGAATATCTATGAAGCAAAAGAGAGTCTGACTGTTTATCATCCGGGAATGAACTTTCTCGCCATGCCGTCACTGATGCTGCTGAATGAGAAGCGGCGCTTGCTGCAGGTGGTTATATACCTGATTGGCAGAGACTTTGAGCCCGACCTTGTTTTTATGGATGACCCGCTGGCCAGATGCTTCGCTGTTCATTACGGAAAGCGTGGGGCACTGACCCTTTATTATGCCGGCGAAACAGACAAAGAAGACTATCCCGGTGCAGAAAGAAACCAGCTGGCCGAAGCGGTCGACCTGGTTTACAAGCCGGGCAAGCTGCATGCTGAAATAACAGAAGAAGATTTTATAGCTGCTTTATATAAACGTTTAGAAGAGATCAGCCGTTTAATTGACGCAAAAAAGGCTGAAGTTGTTGTTTGATGAGATTAACAGCTTTCTAAATTCGAAAATCTGCCAGTAGGAGCGCTGCCTTCTTTGCCTACGACCAGGGATAATTCCCCAATCACCCTTTCCGAAATAGAGGCCGGTTTCAGTTTTAAGAAACTATTTTCCGACGTTGCTGTTTACAGCTCGGGAAATCTGCTGATAAAAGGCCTGTCGCTTATCTCGGCCCCGATTTTTACGCGCATTTTTGAGCCCGCCCAGTATGGCGCCTGGAGTTTTGTTAACATTATGGTCACCTTTATGACCGGCATTTTGCTGCTGGGCGGCGATAATGCCTACACCCGCTATTTTTTTCAGTGTAAAACTGAAGAGGAAAAACAGACTCTGACAGCGACCTGGTTCTCATTTTTAGCCTTCTGGAGCATTATTGTTATGCTGGCAGTTTTACCTTTCAGCAAAACACTCGCTTCCTGGATGCTCGGTAGCGATAATTATCTGGCGGCCTGGGTGATTGGACTCGCTTCCAGCCCGCTGGCGATGATGAACCTGAGCATGTCACAGGCCCTGCGCAACCGTTTTCGTGCGAAAACATTCGCAGTGCTTAACATTCTCACAGCTGTTTTGACAATAGCTTTTTCGGTCACTTTTGTGCTTATTTTTAAATTTGGAGTGGCTGGGGCGCTACTCGGAGCGGCAGTCGCCTCACTGGTGATGATTCCGCTACGGTTCTGGACTATTCGGGATCTGCTCAGCCGACGGTTTTCACTGCAATTTCTAAAAAAACTGCTTATTTTCGGCCTGCCCCTGGTACCGATGAATATTGCTTTCTGGCTTTTCAGCAATGCCGACCGGTTGATGCTGGCCCGCTTGGCCTCTCTGGAAGAGGTTGGTCTCTACGCCATTGCCGCGGCAATGGCGGCAGTTCTGATGCTGTTGCAAAATGCGGTCGGTCAATCGTGGCTGCCGCACGCAATAAAAGTTTATGAAGAAAATTATGATTACGCGGCACGGGTTTTTAGCCGGACGATGGTCTTTCTGCTGGCCACATCCGGCATGATTATAACCGCTTTTGTCGCCCTGTCCCAGGAAGTGCTCTTTATTTTAGTACCGCCGGCCTATTACGGTTCTTTCTGGGCCATTCCTTTGCTCGCGGTGGGTTTCTTATTTTTCACCAGTGCTCATGTTTCAGTTGTAGCGATCATGGTTAAAAATAAGACAATTTACATCATGTTTGCCTGCTGGTTGATTGCCGCCGCCAATATTGGCTTAAATATGCTCTTGATTCCGCGTTTCGGCCTGGTGGGCGCCGGGGCGGCGACCGGTATTTCATATATCTTCTTTTCTTTGAGCTACGCCCTGATTTCGCGGAGGCTCTGGCCGGTAGCTTACCCGGGAAAAGTCATTACCGGATTACTGGTTGTTCCTTTAATAGCGATCGGCCTTGTAGTTTTGATTGCTTATGCCGGTCCGGATATTTGGATTAACTTTGCCTTAAAGTTGGTAGTGGTGGCACTTTGTGGGGGCGGATTGCTGCTGATCGTCGGCCGGGCTGAAGGGGTTAGCCCGGGTGATCTTGTGCGGATCGGAAAAGGTTTGATCAGGAGAAAATGATTGGTTGCCTTAATAAGCAGTGTAAACCGAAACAGACTACAAGAAATAGAGAAGTTAATAATAGTGTATAATAGTCGATAAGAGTTGACAATACTTTAAGGTCATGTTAAAATCAGGCCGGAGGTGGGTTATGAGCGGCGAAAAGAATTTGATTACCGCTCACGAGCTGGCCAGGGCACTTGATCTTTCGGTCGAAACTATTTGGCGCTATACCAGGGAGAAGAAAATACCTTTCGTAGAGCTGGATGGCAAGCAGTATCGCTATCGGATGAATGATGTACTCAAAGCTCTGACTGTCTCCAGAGTCGGAGAAAGCCTGGCTGCATATGGCCAGGATCCTGAAAAGAAAATGACCTATCGCGATTACTGTGCGCTGCCGGAAGAGCCGGGTTACCGCTATGAAGTATTAGATGGGATCCTGGTTAAAGATCCTTCCCCGAACGTTTCGCACCAACGTGTTATACCCAGGCTGTGGCAGATACTGGATGACTATTATCGATCAATTGATCAGGAAGGCGAGGTCTTTCTGTCGCCACTGGATGTAACCCTTGGTGATTATACCGTGGTGCAGCCGGATCTGTTTTATGTTTCGAGGCAGCAAAAAGAAATTGTCAGGCTGGAACGGATTGATGGTGCGCCTACCCTGGCAGTGGAAGTAATATCTCCTTCCAGTGGGCGTAAGGATCGCATGAAGAAGATGCGTATTTACCAGGAAGCGGGGGTGAAACACTACTGGTTGGTTGATCCGGCAGAAAAAACCTTCGAGTGTTTTTCATTGCACGACGGCCTCTATGCCCGGATTGCCGGTGGTATGGAAGATGAAGTCGTCGAGCACCCGGAACTGGAAGGGTTGAAGATCGAACTGGGCCGGTTGTGGAAAGTGTAGGAACATTGGTGAGATCGAAGGATAGAAATTGGTTAGAATTTAGGATTAGTTGTAGAAGGAGCCCAGCGTCGTGAAAGTTCTCTTTGCGGAATCGCACAATTTAGACCGACCCGATCCCCTGGGGTCGCACCAGTATATCCGCCTTTTTTCACAGACTGGTCACGATTGTCTATGGCTTGGCCCGGCGGTCAGTCCGCTGCATATCTTTAAGCCCGATAATTTGAACCGGCATCGTTTCAGAGTCTGGCGTGAGGGAGTCAGCGAAGTGGACGGTATCAGCTGGCTGGTGCCGCTGACGCTGCTCTTCTACTACAATCTGCCCCTGCTGCGCAGCCTCTACGCCGGCCGCAATCAATACCGTTTCTGCCTGCCACCTTTGGCCGGGCAGTTAAAACGGGCAGGTTTTGATACGGTAGATCTGCTCTGGTGTGCTGGTCCGGTTGCTTTGAGCCTGCTCGAACTGGTGCCGTATCGCCTGAGCTGTTACCGCCTGGCCGATCGTTTGGACCAGTTCCGTTGGATTCCGCCGAATGTCAGTGAACTCCAGAAAGAGATGATCAAACGGGTCGATTTTGTATTGGCCACCTCGCAAGCACTGTGGGAATGGGCAAGGACGGTTAGAAAAGAAGATGTCTATTATCTGTCGAATGGGGTCAGCGAAATTTTTTTTCATCAGAATATTGTTCGGCCGGATGATTTTCCAATTGACGGACGGCCGGTGGCAATATATGTCGGCACTCTGGACACCCGGTTTGACATGGAGACATTGGCTCATGCTGTGCGGACGATGCCGGAAATACATTTTTTGATGATCGGTCCGCTGACCTTTACAGAATTAGAATCAGGCTTACAGGCTTTGCAGGAAGAAGACAATTTTACCTGGTTGGGCGTAAAAGAATATACAGCGCTTCCCGCCTATTTGCAGCAAAGCGCAGTTGGCATAATCCCCTTTCACCTGAACGAACTGACTGAAGCAGTCAACCCGATCAAATATTACGAGTACCTGGCCAGCGGCCTGCCGGTGGTGGCTCCACCGATGCGTGAGCTGATCGCTATGGCGGGGCCGCTGTCTAGTTATCGTGACCGCGATGGATTCTGTGCTGCTCTGAAAAAGGCCTTGGCAGGGCGGGACGAAGGACGAACCGGTTATGTCGATTTCGCCAAAAAACATACCTGGAAGAGTCGTTTTGAAGAGATAATGAAGATTATGGAAGATAAACTTGTGGCCTCTGCCGACACCGGGGGTGGAGAAGAATAGATGATTATTGAAGCTGCCGGAACTAAGAGTGATCGATACTGGCTTTCGGTGATTGTGATCGGGCGCAATGTAGGACGGCATCTGGCCGCGCTGTTTGCTTCACTGCCTTCGGGGACCGATATCGAATGGCTCTATGTCGATTCACAATCAGAAGATGACAGTGTCTCGGTAGCATTAAAACAGGGCGCGAAAGTATTTTTAGTAGACAAAGACTCGGTTTATGCACCCGGAACAGGCCGCTGTATCGGTACGGCCGAGGCTGCCGGGCGTTGGATCTTGTATCTGGATGGTGATATGGTTTTACGGAAAGAGTTTATCCCCTTCTTAAATCGATTGAGAGATGAAAGCGCTTTGCCCCCGAAAACAGCCGGGTTTATCGGACGCACTCGCAACCGTTATCTGGATAACAGCCACTCGGTAATTGCGGAACGAGATTATATTGTTCTCGCTCAGAAGGAAATGGGACCAGCAGAGGCCTGGGGTCGCCCGGCATTATATCACGGCGGGGCAGTGCTTTACCGTAGAGAGGCGGTGCTCAGCGCCGGCAGCTGGAACCCGGCCGTTTGCCAGTTGGAAGAAATTGATCTTTACAGCCGTATTCGTGCGCAAAGAGGTGTCCTGAGAGCAGTTGACCTACCCATGGCTGACCACTATACGCCACATCTAAGCAGTTGGGAACGGTTGAAGCTGAACTTTTTACCGCAGTGGCAGGGTAAAAGGCTTTACGGAGCCGGACAGGTCGTGACAGCCCGCTTTAAAGAAGGCGGATTGGCACAATTTATACGCATCTATCCCTATCCATTTATAGTTTTCGCCGGTCTGATCACGGTGCCATTTCTCTATTATCTCTGGCCTCCTTTGCCACTGCTGGTTAACGGGGTAATTGTCCTATGGTTGGGACTGACAAAAAAGTGGTATTTTTACCTGGTTTACCTGGGCAACCTGGGGCAGATTATGCGTGGCCTGGGCCGCTATAAACCCTTTGAACCGCAATACAAACGAGTTGAATAAGTGTATAATGAGGCAGGAAAAACGCTGATCGCTAAAGAAGTCTGAACATACTAATATTTGAACCAACAGAGAGGGTTATGATGGTGGTTGAAAGAAATGGCGGAGGCGTAAAGCCAGCCGGTATTCCAAAGTGGTTGGTCGTTGCTGTGGATATATCCCTGGCCAACCTGGGGCTTTACTGCGGTTTTATCCTGGTTGCGGGTGAACTGCAGGGCTTTCAGATCGGGCCGCTGTTTATTTTGCTTCCATCGATGGCACTGGTAACAGTGCTGCTTTTCAATAGCCTCGGATTGTACTCCCGTCAGCGCAGCGGGTTTATGCCGATTGTGCGTTCAATGATCACCGGCGTGATTGGACTTACCCTGTTCAGTATTCTTTTTGCCTTCTGGACCAGGGCTTTTATGCTTCAGCGTGGTATCTTTCTGGCAGCACCACTGTTTCAACTGTTGTTGCTGCTCGGCTGGCGTATGCTTTACTGGCGCCTGGAGCTGTGGATTCACGGCCAAAAAAAACTGTTGGTGATCGGCAACCGCTATGAAACAGAGCAAACTCTGGAAAAGATTATGCACCTGCCGCAGGGCTTATTTGAAGTAATCCATGTTTTAGCACCGGAGAAGTTTGATCAGCTCACAGATTGGTTGCCACAGGCTGACACCGTAATGATTACCGGTTCACTCGATCTGGAACGAAAAAACCGAGTGATCAGGGACAGCTTCGACCGGAATATTGAAGTCTTTATTATTCCAGATCTCTATGAAATTATCCTGACCAGGGCGGCAATGACCCAGATTCTCGATACGCCGGTGATCGAATGTCACGATGTGCAGTTAACTTTTCTGCAGTTATTTACAAAAAGAATATTTGACCTTACCTTTGTCTTGATTATGGCTTTGCCGGCCCTGCCGCTTTTCTTGCTGGCCGGTCTGGCGATTCGTTTTTCTTCACCCGGTCCGATTGTTTACGCCCAGGAAAGGGTTGGACTGCGCGGCCGTATATTTACCCTCTATAAATTACGGACGATGATTGTTGAAGCTGAAGAAGAAAGCGGTCCGGTATTTTCAACCGAAGAAGATGACCGGGTTACTCCGGTGGGGCGTTTCCTGCGTGCTGCCAGGCTTGACGAACTGCCACAGCTCTACAATGTGCTGCGCGGAGATTTGAGCATTGTCGGTCCGCGCCCGGAAAGGCCCTATTTTGTCGAGATATTTCAGCAGGCGATGCCTGAATACAAACTGCGGCACCTGGTTAAACCGGGTATTACTGGCATGGCCCAGGTAGCTGGCCACTACTCTACCAATACACATGACAAACTGCGTTACGACCTCTATTACCTTTCTGACTATTCGTTTTTTATGGATTTGAAGGTTTTACTGCTGACGATTCCGGCCCTGTTTAATAGTGAGGCGGCAAGAGGCGTGAAGAAAGAGCTGGTTGAGGGAGATGACCCATCAATCCGGCCAGGAGGTTGTAATGGCTGAAATTCTGATTTTAGGTGGTGGAATAGCCGGTATATCGGCTGCCTGGCATGCCCGCAGAGCGGGGCGGGAAGCGGTTATATTTGAGGCGAAAGAGCGCTGGGGCGGTTTGCTCGATCACTTTGAGCTTGGCGGTTTCCGCTTTGATAAGGCAGTTCACTTGGCCTTCGGCAGTAACGAAGAATATCGTAAAGTGCTGGAGATGACCGAATATATTACTCACCGGTCTGAACCATATAACTACGAGCAGGGCTGTTGGCTGAAACATCCGGTGCAGAACAATCTTTACCCACTACCGGCGCAGGAAAAAGTTGAAGCAATTAAAAGCTTTATCGGGCGCCCTGATCAGAAGGCAGACGTCGATTACCGGCAGTGGCTGATTCACCAATTCGGCGAAGTGATTGCCGGCCGTTTTCCGGCCCGTTATACAGAAAAATATTGGACTGTTCCGGCTGAAAATCTGAGCACAGAGTGGATTGGCAACCGTCTTTACAGGCCAACTCTTGATGAGGTGCTTTTGGGTGCGATGACCGACCAGACGCCTTTAACCTACTACCTGCCGGAGATGTTTTATCCCCGGCAGGGCGGGTTCCGTACTTTTCTTGAACCGCTTGTTGAAGGGCTTGATCTGCGTACCGGCAAAGAGGCCGTCTGGATTGATCCGCATAAAAAATATGTTGAATGCAGTGACGGTTCAAGAGAGTATTATCAGCACCTGGTCAGCAGTGTGCCCTTGCCTGAATTGATTGGCATGCTCGAAAGAACGCCGCCAGTGGTAAAAGAGACTGCCGCCACCCTATGGGCTACATCTATTGCCCTGGTTTCACTTGGTTTTAAGACCCCCCAGGCGGGAAAACATCTCTGGTTTTATATCTATGACCGCGATATTCTACCGTCACGGGTTCATGCGCCCTATCTGAAATCACCGGACAATGTTCCGCCCGGTTTTAGCTCGCTGCAATTTGAGATTTATTATTCGCGGAATAAACCACTCAACCTTACACCGGAAGAACTGGTAGAGCATGTGATCACGGCGGCCGAAAAAATGAAGCTGGTTTTACGCAGCGATATTGTTGTTACCGACTACCGCACCCTGCCTTACGGCAATGTTGTTTTTGATCAGGGGATGGTAAAAAGACGCGAATTTGTCCTTGATCACGTCAGGCAGTGTGGTCTTATACCGGTGGGTCGGTTTGGGGAGTGGGATTACCATTGGGCAGAACAGAGTTTTCTTAGCGGGGGGAAAATCGAGACTTTACCCGGCATGGTATAATCTGGTTAGACGTCCGTTAGTTTTGTAAGGAGGCTTATAAAGGTGGACAAAGACCAGAATAAAGTTACCGCTACAAACAAATCAGGTCTGACACCGGAAGATCACCTGACGGAAGATCAGGTTAGATCCGGCAGTTCAAAAAAAGTTATACTGATCGCTGCCGGGGTGTTGGTTTTACTGCTTTTAGCAGCCGGTACTTATGTCCTGGCCTTCTACAATCAGATCCAGGAACCACAGCGCATGCTGCTTGAAGAGGTTATATTTGAAGAAGAATATGCGATCAGTGAAGTTTTCCCCGGCCATATAGTCAATATTGGGTTGATGGGTTTCGACCGCGGTTGGAATCGTGAAAATATGGGAGAAGATCTGTTCCGCCCGGATATGCTGGCGGTATTATCGACAAATTTTGATACAAATCAGATCTCGGTGGTGCGCATACCGCGTGATTCATACGTGCCAATTCATGGTATGGGTGGGATACATGATAAGATCAACCACTCTTTCTATTACGGCTACCAATTTGGTAAAGGCGAAGACAGCGATGCCGACGGCATCCGTTATACCCTGCAGACCGTCAGCAACGCCTTGGGCGGTATCCCACTGCATTATTATATTTCGGTCGACATGTATTCGATTATTGAGCTGGTTGATGCCCTGGGCGGAGTTTATTACGAGGTAGAGGAAACAATTTATGATGAGTACTGGAACGTCGGTGCGGTGCTGGTGCCGGAAGGGCCCCAGGTAATGGACGGGAAAACCTTTTTACGGTATCTGCAGTACCGCGAAGATAAGACAAACCAGGATATTGGTCGTATCGACCGGCAGATGAATTTGCTTAAGGAAACCTTTTACTATTTAAGGGAACAGGGCCGGATAACCGATATACCGGCCACTTACCGGATTTATAAAGATTATGTCGAAACCGACCTTTCCTACAAGCAGATTGCTGCGCTGGCCTATTACGCGCGTGATCTCAATGTTTCTGATAGCAACCTGCACTTTTACACTGTACCTGGTGGAGGCCAGATGAAAGATGGCATCTGGTACCAGGTTATTAACGAGAACGAGCGGGTCCGTATAATTAAAGAGGTCTTTGGGATCGATGCCGAGCCCTGGCCGTCGCTAGTGCTCGAGGATAGCCCTGAGTATCTGGAAGAGCAGGAAAGACTGAGGCTCGAGGAAGAACTCGCAGAGAGCGAGCAACCGGAAGAACTTCTGGAAACAGACGAGCAGCACGATGAAGAGAATCCGGAAGAGGAATAAGATCCGGAAACTTACGTGGAAAGCGGGTAAATAAAGGGATGAAGAATTTGCCTCAGAAGGCCAGGTTGTATGTTTCACTGGGGGTCATCTACTCGATTATCCTGGTCTCTTTGTCAATTATATTTTACGGGGTTTATCAGGTTTATTACGCCCCGGCATCCCTCTTCAGGCAGGATTTCAGCGGACCTGATGGGGTAGAAGAGTATTTTGAAGAAAAAGTGGTCAATGTGGTCGTGCTCGGCCTGCATAACCGCAATGAAGACAATACTTTTGGAGAGATCTACTATGTCGATACGATTCTGGTTGTATCGATTAATTTCGACCAAAATTCCCTGGCACTTTTAGCGATACCGCGTGATTCATATGTCCCGATCGCTCACAGCGAGGAAAATGACCGGATCCGCCAGTCTTACAGTTACGGTTATGCACAGAGCAGCGCTGATCGGCATGACGACGGCCTGCGTTTTGCCATCGATACGGTCAGCCTGCTGCTGGACGGAGTCGATCTGCACCACTATATTGCCATGGATATTCAGGGACTGAAGCAGCTGATCGATTCGCTTGGAGGAGTCTACTACACGGTGGAAAAACCGATGATCGGTTACACGGCGCAGGAATCGCTGGAAGCCGGCCCCCAGCTACTCGACGGCCAGGGTTATCTGAATTATTTAACCTATCGCGAGCCCGACGCCCGGGATGACCTGAACCGGATGAAGCGCCAGAAAGCGCTGCTGCTGGCCACATTCGACTACTATCAGAAGATGGGCTTATTTAACTATATTATTCCCACCTATACCGCTTACCGCGAGCATGTTCATACCGATCTCAACTTTAACCAGGTTGCCGCACTGGCTCTTTTTGCCTCAGAACGGCTGGAAGCAGATGCCATTTTCGATTATTCCCTGCAGGGCGAATACTTCACTACCGATGGTGGAAAAAGTTATCTTCTCAAAATTGACGAAAAAATCAAGAACGAACTCCTTAATATGTTGACAGGGGGACGGGGTACTTGACACAAAATCAAGCTCTTAATGAAAAGAAAACCTGTCTGATTACCGGGGTTGCCGGTTTTATCGGTTCGCATTTGGCGCGCCGGCTACTGGCTGAAGGCTGCCAGGTTATCGGTATCGACTGCTTCACCGATTACTACGACGGGTGTATTAAGGAGAAAAATATCAATGATCTGTTAGAACAAGCTAGATTTACCCTGATCCGGCGCGATATTGTTGATCTTGAAGACAGTTGGTTTGAAGGGGTTCAGTGGGTTTTTCACCAGGCGGCTCAGGCCGGTGTACGGGCGAGTTGGGGCGATCAATTTGCCCACTACACTCACCATAATGTCTTAGGCACACAGCGCTTACTGGAATGGGCTCGTCACAGCGGAATAGAGCGATTTATTTATGCTTCTTCATCTTCTGTCTACGGTGCCAGCGGAAAACTGCCGATGCATGAAGATGACCTGCCGCGTCCGCTGTCACCATACGGCGTTACTAAGCTGGCTGCTGAACATCTCTGCAACCTTTATCATCAGAATTTTGCTCTGCCGGCAACAAGTTTACGTTATTTTACCGTTTATGGCCCGGGTCAACGACCCGATATGGCCTTTCATCGTTTTATCCGCGCTATTCTTAGAGATGAAGAACTGGTTATATACGGCAGCGGTGAACAGACCCGTGACTTTACATATATTGATGATATTGTCGAAGCAAATCTGTCTGCGGCAAGTGCACAGAATGCCCTGGGACGGGTCTATAATATCGGTGGGGGCAGCCGGATTTCGGTGAACGGTGTGCTGGAAATTCTCAGCCGGCTGGCCGAAAAAGCGATTGCGGTCAGGCACGAACCGGTGCAGGCCGGTGATCCGCCACATACCTATGCTGACACGACGAGGGCTGAAAACGAACTTAACTATCAACCACGAACCACACTCGAAAAAGGCCTAGAAATCATGTTCAACAATTTTCTAGAAATCCGGTAATGTTAAGCTGGGTAACTGCAGCTTGGCAGTCGGTTAGCCAGCGCCAAGATATCGGTGTTTGCGGGTGATATAGAGGACCAGAATAGCGCCGCATAAAGCAGTCAGCACTATAATAAGGTTGAATTGGATGGGCAGGATCGCCCGGGTGGAGCCCAGAATCAGGCCGGCCAGAAGGAAAGATATTGCCGTCTGATAACGGCGGTAGAGGGCGGAAAGAAGCCGGGCCAGGCCAAAAAGGCCGACGATGAATCCGGCAGAGAGAAAAGCGAGCTTGATCCACTGCCAGTGACTGATGGCATAGATAGCATCATCATAGAGATTCATAATAATCAGCACGGAACCGCCGGAAACACCCGGTAAGAGCATGGCGGCGCTGGCCAGAGTACCCCCGAGGAAGAAGTGAAATGGTCCACCGGGAGGCAGGACCGTGAAAGTGTAGGTCGGTTCACAGATAATAAACCAGGTAACCATGAAACCGGTGGCACCGAGAGCCAGCGGCCCGGGTTGAATCAACTGGCGTCCGCGTCGGTAGTTGATAACCATTGGAACGGAGGCCAGGAGCATACCCAGTAAAAAGGCCATGACCAACGTGTTGTAGCGTTCCAACAGGTAGCTGATGGCATATACGCCGGTGAGAGCTCCGGCTGCCGCACCGGCCAGCATTGGCAGGTACGGTTTAAGGCGCAGGCTGGCCAGATCATCGAGAAATTTGCGATAAAAGCCGAGAATTAAAATAACTGTCCCAGCGCTCAAACCGGGCAGAATTACGGCAAATCCGATAAATACTCCCTGCAGAATTTTTAGAAACACAGCGGCTCCTTTTTAATCGTGACTGCTTTATTTTCGACATGCCGAGGTGGACTTCCTTTATCACAGTAATATTTTTTATAGGCGAGGCGTATTTATGATTTAGAAAGTGATATCATATAAAGGGTAGGTGAATTGACAATAACAATTGCACTGAAAACAGTGGTGTGCGACAGTGAGATAAAAGAAATTGGTGTGATTGCCGATACTCATATTCCAACCAGGGCTCTCCATATGCCTCGGCGTCTTATCGAACTTCTAGCCGGAGTACAGCTGATACTCCATGCCGGAGATCTGGTTGATGAAAAGGTTCTTGAAGAACTGCAGGCAATCGCTCCGGTGGAAGCCGTGGCTGGTAATATGGATCCCATGAATCTGAAAAAAAGCCTGGGGAGAATGAAGCTGATTAAGTTAGGCCCGGTAGCCATCGGCTTGCTACACGGGGATAGTAGTGGTCACAATATCAGTTTTGACAGAATCAGCGAGCTTTTTTATCCTGCACAGCTCCAGGCAGTTGTTTTCGGTCACCTGCACGAACCGATGGTTAAAGTAAACGCTGGAATTCTATATTTTAACCCGGGGTCAGCTACGGACCCCCGGAGAGCGTCGAAACCGTCATGCGGCCGTCTGCTGATCAGCGGTTCTCAGATCAGCGGCGAAATACTATACCTTTAAAGGGTGAGGAGATTTAAACATGGATCGGGAAAAACAGAAAGAACTTAAAGAACGCATATTATTCGAGGCTGAAAATCTTAAGTTGCCCTGTCATAAAGCATTTGACATCGCTTCAGAGGTCGATTGTCCGTTAACTGAGGTCGGTAAAAGCTGTAATGAAGCAGGGATAAAGGTAGTCGGCTGCCAGTTGGGTTGTTTTTAAAAAGCAATAGCTAGATAATCTGAGATAATTAAAGAATAAGTAAGAAACAGCAAGATAATTGGCTATATACACGATGGCAGGCTGTAAACGGTCTGCCATCGTGTTTGCCCGGCTAACTACTTTGCAGTATCATGATAAAGACGTTATTAGCACTCACTGAACGAGAGTGCTGCTAATAAAAGAATAAATCTATAAGGAGGCAGGTCGTATGAACCTCAAGCCGTTAGCAGACAGAGTCGTGATCAAGGTTTTGGAGGCAGAAGATAAAACAGCAAGTGGTATTGTTTTACCGGATAAAGCCAAGGAAAAACCCCAAGAGGGTAAAATAATGGCGGTAGGTACTGGAAAAGTCCTTGATAATGGGACAAGAGTCGAAATGGAAGTCAAAGTGGGGGATAAGGTTATCTTTTCCCGCTATGCTGGGACCGAAATTAAGATTAAAGGTGAAGAATACCTGATTTTGCGCCAGGACGATATTTTAGCCCTCGCTAATTAAAAAGCAATCAGAAATAAGGAGGTTTTTAATATGGCAAAACAAATTATATTTAACGAAGAAGCCCGGCGGGTCCTGGAACGGGGAGTTAATGCTCTCGCTAACACCGTAACTGTAACCCTCGGACCGAAAGGCCGCAATGTTGTATTAGATAAAAAGTTTGGCTCTCCGCAAATTACCAATGACGGCGTAACCATCGCCCGTGAGATTGAACTTGAAGACCCATTTGAAAATATGGGTGCACAGCTGGTTAAAGAGGTAGCCACCAAAACCAATGATATTGCCGGAGACGGCACCACTACCGCTACCCTGCTGGCCCAGGCAATCATTCGCGACGGCCTGAAAAATGTTGCTGCCGGGGCTAACCCCATGATCATGAGGCGCGGCATTGAAAAAGCGGTTGCCGTAGCCCTTAAAGAACTTGAAAGCATGAGCAAACCGGTTGAAACTAAAGAGGATATATCGCAGGTTGCTGCTATTTCAGCTGACGATGAAACAATCGGTCAGTTGATTGCCGAAGCGATGGAAAAAGTGGGCAAAGATGGCGTAATCACCGTCGAAGAATCAAAAGGTTTTACCACCGACCTGAAAGTAGTCGAAGGGATGCAGTTCGACCGCGGCTACATTTCCCCTTACATGGTAACCGATACTGAAAAAATGGAAGCGGTTCTCGAAGATCCGTTTATTCTCTTAACCGATCGCAAAATAAGCAGTATTCACGATCTGCTGCCCCTGTTGGAGAAGATCGTCCAGAAAGGCAAACAGCTCCTGCTGATTGCAGAAGATGTTGAAGGTGAAGCGCTGGCAACCCTGGTTGTCAACAAACTGCGCGGTACTTTCACCTGCGTTGCCGTTAAGGCTCCCGGATTCGGCGACCGTCGTAAGGCTATGCTCGAAGATGTCGCAGTGCTGACTGGCGGTAAAGTTATTTCGGAAGACCTCGGTATTGACATGAAAAACGTTGAAATAGACATGCTTGGTCGCGCCCGCCAAGTGCGCATCAGTAAGGAAGAGACTATCCTGGTTGACGGCGCCGGCAATTCTGAAGACATTAAGAAACGTATCGCCCAACTGCGTGTGCAGATTGAAGATACAACTTCAGATTTTGACCGTGAAAAACTGCAGGAGCGCCTTGCCAAACTGGCCGGTGGGGTTGCAGTCATTGAAGTAGGCTCGGCAACCGAAACCGAAATGAAAGAGAAGAAGATGCGGATCGAAGATGCGCTTTCAGCAACCCGTTCGGCTGTCGAAGAAGGTATTGTTCCCGGAGGCGGAATCGCTTATCTGCTCGTAGCCAGTAGTTTTACGAAACTGGAAAAAGAACTGTCCGGAGATGAGGCTACCGGTATGATGATTGTCAAACGGGCGCTGGAAGATCCGGTGCGCGTAATTGCCAATAATGCCGGTGCAGAAGGTTCCGTAGTCGTTGAGAAGTTAAAGGCAATGGAAAAAGGAACCGGTTTTAATGCAATGACCGGTGTATTTGAGAATATGATGAAAGCCGGAATCGTTGACCCGGCCAAAGTTGCTCGTTCAGCAATCCAGAACGCAGCCAGTATTTCTGCCCTATTCCTGACCACCGAAGTAGTGGTCACCGATAAGCCTGAGAAAAATGAAGGTGGTATGGGCGGCGGTATGGGAATGATGTAAGTTTAGCTTATAACCGGCTCACAGCCGGTTATAATAGCGAAGCCCCCTGTCAATAGCGGCAGGGGGCTTTTTCAATAAGTTAAAAAAATGGTGTCAGACACCGATTTGTTAACTTATTTTCTCCAGTGAGGCAATTGATTCGTCGATTAACTCTTGCGGGTATTCGACATCTTTGATCTTGCCGGCCAGATAATCATCATAGGCGGTAAGGTCAAAGTGTCCGTGACCGCTGAAATTAAAGAGAATTGTTTTCTCTGCGCCTGCTTCTTTACATTCGAGAGCAACGTCGATAGCGGCTTTGATAGCATGCGCTGTCTCCGGCGCGGGCAAAATGCCCTCGGTGCGGGCAAAGGTTATGGCTGCTTCGAAAACACCTTCCTGTCCGTAAGCGCGAGCTTCGATAAAACCGTCTTTGCAAAGCTGACTGACCAGCGGAGAGGCACCGTGGTAGCGCAGTCCACCGGCATGGATTCCCGGAGGTATAAAGTCGTGTCCAAGAGTGTACATCATCAACAGAGGGGTATGTTTAGCCACATCCCCGTAATCGTAAGTAAAAGTACCTTTTGTCAGGGTCGGACAGGCTTTTGGTTCAACGGCGATGACCCGGAGCGATTTATCGTCGTTGAATTTGTCGTGCAAGAAGGGAAAACTGATTCCGGCAAGGTTGCTGCCACCACCGCAACAAGCGATCACGAAATCAGGATAGTCGTTTACCAATTTTAACTGCTCTTTGCATTCCAGGCCGATAATTGTCTGGTGAAGCAAGACATGATTAAGCACACTCCCGAGGGCGTAATTAGTATCAGGCCGACCGGCGGCATCTTCAACCGCTTCACTGATGGCCAGGCCGAGACTGCCTATGGAATCAGGGTCCCGTGCCAGCATAGCGCGCCCTGATTCGGTCAGGTCAGTGGGGCTGGCAAAAACATTGGCTCCCCAGGTTTCCATCAAAGAGCGGCGGTAGGGTTTCTGCTGGTAACTTACTTTGACCATGTAGACAGTGCATTCCAGGCCAAAGTAGTTGCAGGCCAGGGCGAGAGCACTGCCCCACTGCCCGGCCCCGGTTTCGGTAGAAAGCCGTTTAATTCCGGCCTTTTTATTGTAGTAGGCCTGGGCGACAGCGGTATTGGGTTTATGGCTGCCGGGCGGACTAACCCCTTCATGCTTGTAGTAAATATGGGCAGGAGTGCCGAGTGCTTTTTCGAGGCTGTAGGCCCGGTAGAGCGGACTCGGCCTCCAGAGGCTGTAGATATCGAGAACTTCTTCGGGAATATCGATCCAGCGTTCCGATGATACCTCCTGTTCAATCAGGGCCATGGGGAAAATAGCACTTAAATCGTCCGGGCCGGCCGGTTGCCTGGTGACCGGATTCAGGGGAGGCTGAATCGGGTAGGGCAGATCAGCCTGAATGTTGTACCATTGCTTGGGCATTTCCTTCTCCGCTAAAATAATCTTGCGTTCTTTCATTGACAAAACCTCCTATTTCTTTTTTTTTTAAAAAAAATAACTTCCGTCCGGGGACGGGAGTTATTCGCGGTACCACCCTGGTTACCTGTAAAAACAGGTCGCTTATATCAGATGCGGAAAACTTGTCTTGCCGCTTTCCAGACCTGCTTTCTTTTAACGGTGAAAGTTCCGACCGGGTCTACTCACGTACTTACGCTTTCAGCCGGTACCTCCAGGAGCCATTCACCAAGTTCATCAACACCGGAATCTCAGCTTCGGAAGTTTATTGCTTCCTCGATCCGGTTCTCTTAGTTGACCTGTTCCAGGCTACTAGTTCCTGTCATTGGTTAGTATTCACAATCTTTGATTATGGATAATAGCATAATGCTGTTATCCTGTCAAATAAAATTTTGCATTTTGTATTAAAACTTCATATTCTTTTCAGCGATCAAAATAAATACTTTTACCAGTGGCCGAAATAGGCACGCCGATTGCCATTTCGCCTTCGATCATATTTATGCGCCGGGCGACGCTACCGATGCGGTACATAATGCGGTTATCAGCATTGAAAAGGGAGGCTGTTTTAACAGCTGAACCGAGAGCAATGCCAAAATCAATCAGGCGCCAGGCACAGAGGGGGCCGCTGAATTCGGGGCCTTCTTTAAGAGTACCTTCTAATTCTACGCAGGTATCGAAACCACAGGCGCCGCAGTTCAGCCCGAGACAACGTGACTCCTTCAGGGAAAGGAGCAGTACAGCAGCGGAAGCGCGCACATTTTCGCTGTCACGGTCGAAGTTTGGCTTACCGGATTCTTTGCCGAATTTTAACATTTCATCAGCAAGTTTACTCAGGTCGTTCCCGCTTAAAATTTTAATTTCAATAAAATCATTTCCGCTGGCTTTTGGTGCAGTTCTCGCGGCAATGGCCATCATACCGGCAACAGTTTTCAGATATTCATCCATACAGAAACACCTCCAAGAAACGCATTTATTATTTATTCTTCTGATATGGTATCATAGGCAGACTGACGAAACAAGTTTCGAATGAGATATTTGCTGTTTAGATTATTTTATTTAAGATGAAGGATTATTTTCTAGACACGGCGAAATAATAGACATATAATCGTTAAAAGCATATTTTAACGAGGGAAAGTGTGCCTAGGGTTCCGACGGATTAAAGACAAAGTGCCGGGATGGTCTTCCGCAATTCTGTCGTCCGGGCTGGTCCGAGTGGCACAGACATCCAGGGTTGATAAAATAATTTTTTGGATGTCACACCGGAGGGATAAAAGCCCAGGCGGGTAGGTTTCACTCGACACCTATCTGTTCGGGTTTTTGATTTTAAGGTAGAGTTATAAAGAAGAAATATTGTTGCCGGGGAGGCGATTGCTATGTCGGAAATTCAGGTTGGCATTGTAATGGGCAGTAATTCTGATTTGCCGGTAATGCGCAAATGCGCTGAAGCGCTTGATCTCTTTGGCATCGGTTATGAGATGGTTATTTCCAGTGCTCATCGCCATCCCGAGAAGACGGCCCACTATGCTCGCGGAGCGGTTGATGCCGGTCTGCAGGTAATCATTGCCGGAGCCGGCGGAGCGGCGCACCTGCCCGGTGTGATCGCCTCGATGACTTTACTGCCGGTGATCGGTATTCCAATCGCCATTGAACCTTTGCACGGTGTGGACTCACTTTACTCGATTGTACAGATGCCACAGGGCATACCGGTAGCGACAGTTTCGGTAAACGGAGCCTATAATGCCGGTTTACTGGCAGTGCAGATCCTCGCAGTGCATGATCAAAAACTACTTCATCGCTTGAACATTTACCGCCAATCACTGGCGGCAAATGTTGAGAAAAACGATAGTCTTCTGCGTGAACAGGAAATAGAGCGTAAACGACCTGAAAAGGGTGAAGAGAAATGATTGAGCGCTATACCCGACCGATAATTGGCAAGATTTGGAGCCTGGAAAATCGCTATAAGAAATTTTTGGAGGTTGAAATCCTGGCCAGCGAAGCATGGGCTGAAATGGGGATTATTCCACGTGAAGCAGCAGTGTTGATTGCCGCCAACGCTTCCTTTGATGTTAAGAGAATCGAGGAACTGGAGAAAGAAACCAGGCACGATCTAGTTGCTTTTACCCGTTGCGTTGCCGAATCGCTCGGTGAGGAGAGCCGCTACTTTCACTACGGTCTGACTTCATACGATATTGTTGATACGGCGCTTTCCGTCATGCTCGGGGAAGCGGCAAGTCTGATTAAAGATGGTCTGCTGGAGCTGGAAGAGGTCTTAAGGGAACAGGCTCTGTGCCACAAAGAGACTGCTGCGGTAGGGCGAACCCATGGAGTGCATGCCGAACCGACCAGCCTGGGCTTGAAATTTGCGCTATGGCTGGGCGAAGTACGCCGTGATCGCGAACGTTTGGAAAGAGCATCCGAAACAGTCCGGGTCGGTAAACTCTCCGGCGCTGTCGGCAACTTTGCTCACAGCGATCCATTTATCGAAGAGTATGTATGCCGGAAGTTGGGCCTGGAACCGGCGCCAGTGTCGACCCAGGTATTACAACGGGACCGCCATGCCGAATTTGTTGGGGTGCTTGCTTTAATCGGCGCCACCCTGGAAAAGATCGCTCTGGAAGTCCGCAATCTACAGCGTACAGAAACAAGAGAGTTGGAAGAGCCTTTTTACAGCGGTCAGAAAGGTTCTTCAGCGATGCCGCATAAACGCAATCCGATTACCTGCGAGCAGGTCTGCGGTTTGGCCCGCCTGTTGCGCGGTTATGCCGGAACTGCCCTGGAAAACGTGGCCCTCTGGCATGAACGCGATATATCGCATTCATCGGTAGAACGGGTGATCCTTCCGGATAGTACGATTATTACTGACCATATCCTCCAGCAGATGATCAGAGTGATCAGGGATCTGAAAATCTATCCCCGAAACCTTCTGCGTAATCTTGAACTGACCGGTGGATTGATCTATTCTCAGCGGGTACTTCTGGAACTGGTCGAAAGCGGTTTTTCACGGGAAAAGGCCTACGACCTGGTTCAACGCTGTGCCATGGAGACCTGGGAAAGCGGTCGGCTTTTTAAAGAGGTCCTGGCGTCTGAAACTGAAATTATAGAACGGCTGGGCATAGAAAAACTGGATAACTGTTTTGACCCGGCCTACTACATGAAGCATGTAGATTATATCTATCGCCGGTTAGGCCTGTAGTAATTGAATAAGTTAATAAGTTAGTACGCAGTGTACTAAAGGGAGGTTTGCGGATGGTAAAGGGAGAGTTTCTGTACGAAGGCAAGGCAAAAAAAGTATTTCGAACCGATGATCCAGATCTGTTACTGATCGAATTTAAGGATGATGCCACCGCTTTAGACGGAGTTAAAAAGGACCGTCTGCCGGACAAAGGAATATTGAACAACCATCTTTCAGCCATATTTTTTGAAATGCTCGAGAAGAACGGCATTGAAACCCATTTTGAAAAAACGATCAGCGAACGTGGAATGCTTGTTAATGCGCTTGAGATAATCCCGGTCGAGGTAATCGTGCGCAATATTGCCGCCGGCAGCATTTCCAAGCGCCTTGCTATTCCTGAAGGAACGACGTTAAAAAAGACGGTGCTTGAGTTTTCACTGAAAAACGACGAACTGCACGACCCAATGATTAACCATTACCACATTTATGCCCTGGATTTGGCCTCAGCCGAAGAGATGGCTGAAATTGAAAAAGTAGCTCTAAAAGTGAACGATATCATGATTCCCTACCTGAAAGATAAGGGTATTACCCTGGTTGATTTTAAATTGGAGTTCGGGCGGCATAAGGGAAAAATTCTGCTCGGTGACGAGATCTCACCCGATACCTGCCGTTTCTGGGACAGCAACAGTGGAGAAAAACTTGATAAAGATCGTTTCCGCCGCGATTTGGGTGGTGTTGTCGAAGCATACCGCGAGGTGTTGAGACGTTTGGAGGGAGGCGAAGGCCCTGCAGTGGAAGGCAAAAGTTGAGGTTGTCCTGAAAAAAGTGGTTCTCGATCCACAGGGAGTGGCCGTAGAAAACTCTCTGATAGCACTCGGCTATAAAAATGTCCACAAGGTGCGAGTTGGAAAGTATATTGAGCTGATCTTGACGGCAGAAAACCGGGAAGATGCTGCCATCCAGGTTGAGGAAATGGCCCGCCGTCTGCTGAGCAATCCCGTTATCGAAGATTTCAGCTGCACTTTGCAGGAGGCCGGGGTATGAAATTTGGAGTTATTGTTTTTCCCGGATCGAACTGTGATCTCGATGTTTACTACCTGGTGCGGGATATCCTAAAAAAAGAAGTTGAATATATTCGCCATGACGCTAAAACTATCGGGCACAGCGACCTGATTATCCTTCCCGGTGGTTTTTCTTATGGTGATTATTTACGTTCGGGCGCGATTGCCCGTTTCAGCCCGATTATGGCCGCGGTAGCTGATTTTGCGGCACACGGCGGTTTGGTGTTGGGTATCTGCAACGGTTTTCAGGTGCTAACTGAAGCAGGGATGTTGCCCGGGGCCCTTTACCGCAACAACCACCGTCAGTTTCGCTGCGAACAGGTTTACATCCGCGTGGAGAACGCCAAACTGCCTTTTACCGGTGCGGCCAAACGCGGTGATCTGCTTAAATTGCCGATAGCCCATGGCGACGGCAATTACTATGTTCCTCCGGATCAGCTGACCGAGCTAGAAACAAACGGACAGATTATTTTCCGCTACACCGACCAGAACGGTGCTGTTAAGGCCGAAGCGAACCCAAATGGGTCCCTGGGCAATATCGCCGGAGCTTGTAACCGGGCCGGTAACGTGGCCGGTTTGATGCCGCACCCGGAAAGAGCCGGTACGAATGCGCTCGGTTCGGAAGACGGTTTGGTAATTTTTAATTCGATAATCAGCTACCTCCAAAGCCGGGAGGTGGCTTAAGTGATCGAGCAACCATGGCGGCAGCTGGGGCTGACCGACCAGGAATATGCGATGATCGTCGATCAGATCGGCCGGGAACCGAACCTGGTTGAGTTAAATATGTATAGCGTGATGTGGTCGGAACACTGTAGCTACAAGCATTCACGTTCGTCTCTCAGGCTTTTTCCGACCAGCAGCCCGCGTGTCGTTCAGGGGCCGGGTGAAAATGCCGGAGTAGTCGATATCGGTGACGGCTGGGCGGCGGTTTTTAAAATTGAAAGTCACAACCATCCCTCAGCTGTCGAACCCTATCAGGGCGCGGCAACCGGTGTAGGCGGTATATTAAGAGATATATTCACCATGGGCGCGCAGCCGATTGCATTTTTAAACTCTCTGCGCTTTGGCAATCTGGAAGATGCCCGCGTTCGCTACCTGTTTGACGGAGTGGTTGCCGGTATCGGCGGGTATGGCAATTGCGTCGGTATTCCTACCGTGGCCGGGGAGATATATTTTGAACCGTGTTACCAGGGTAATCCCCTGGTTAACGCCATGTGTGTTGGGGTTATGCCTCTGACCAGGTTGGTGCTCGGTAAAGCCTGTGGCGAAGGGAACCTGGTGGTGCTGGTCGGTGCGCGTACCGGGCGGGATGGTATTCACGGAGTTACCTTTGCTTCGGAAGAGCTCTCGAAAAAGTCTGAAGAGAAGCGGCCGGCCGTGCAGGTCGGCGATCCGTTTCTCGGCAAACTGCTTATGGAAGCGACACTGGAAGCGGTACAGGAGAATTTGCTTGCCGGTGTCCAGGATTTCGGTGGGGCCGGATTGACCTGCGCGCTGACCGAGACCGCTTCCCGCGCCGGAACGGGAATTGAAATTGAACTTGAACGGGTACCGCTCAGGGAAGCGGACATGCTCCCTTTTGAAATACTTACCTCCGAGTCACAGGAAAGAATGCTGCTGATCATCGAACCGGATAAACTGTCGGCAGTAGAAACTATTTACCGGCGATGGGAATTAGCGCTGGCTGTGCTTGGCCGGGTCACTGATAATGGGATGGTCGTGATCTGCCACCAGAGTGAAGAAATTGTCCGGGTGCCGGCAGACAGTGTGGCTGGGGGAGCGCCAGCTTACGAACCGGAAAGTAAGGAGCCGGATTATATCAAAGAATTGGCAAGATTTGATCCATGCTCGCTTCCACCAATTATTGATTACAACGGGACTCTCCTGAAGCTGCTCGCCTCCGCAGATCTTGCTTCGAAAGAGTGGGTCTGGCGCCGCTACGATTATATGGTGCGCACCTCTACTATCCAGGGTCCCGGTGGGGATGCGGCTGTGATCAGGCTGCGTGAAACGGATAAAGCTCTGGCGATGACAGTTGACGGTAACGGCCGTCATACTTACCTTGACCCCTATAAAGGGGGAATGCTGGCGGTTGCAGAGGCAACACGTAACCTGAGCTGCAGTGGTGCGGAACCGATTGGTATAACCGACTGTCTGAACTTCGGAAATCCTGAGAAACCGGAGATCTTCTGGCAATTCAGACAGGCTGTGGAAGGGATCGCTGAAGCCTGCCGTATTTTAGAGGTGCCTGTAGTCGGCGGTAATGTCAGTTTTTACAATGAGGTGGAGGGTACGGCGATCTATCCTACACCGGTAATTGGAGCCGTCGGTCTCCTGGAAAAAGGGGAACAACAGTGCACTAGTGCATTCCGTAAAGAAGGTGATTTAGTCTGCCTGCTCGGTCCACAGCGAGTTGCTCTTGGCGGCAGTCAATTGTTAAAGAGTTGCTACAATAAAGTTGCCGGCAGTCTGGCCGAGATCGATTTAGAGATGGAAAAAAGGATGCAGGCGCTGCTGCGCCAGCTGATCCGGAAAGGGTTGATCTCCTCAGCCCATGATCTTTCCGACGGCGGCCTGGCTATTGCCCTGGCTGAAAGCTGTATCAGCGGCGGGCTGGGCGCTAAGCTGGAACTGGCGGTTTCTTCCTGTCCGGCCCGGGAACTTTTCGGCGAGGGTCCTTCAAGAGTACTGTTATCTCTTAATAAAAATAATATCGGCCAAGCCTTAAAAATGGCCGCTCAATCAGCAGTACCCCTGATTGAGCTGGGCATGGTTTCAGGCGATGTTCTGAAGATCTGCTCAGGCGGTGATCTGATCATTAATCTGGATATGCCGATAATGAAAGATGCTTTCGAGGAGGTATTCACATGGATCATGCAGTAGCGCTGCCCGGGAAGTTGCGCGAAGCCTGTGGCATCTGCGGTGGTTTTGCTAAAGATCAGCCGCTTGCTTATCTGACCTGTTTTGCCCTTTACGCCCTGCAGCACCGCGGCCAGGAAAGCGCCGGGATTGCCGCCGGACCCGGCGAAGGCCGGAAAATCTGGCTGAAAAGAGGTATGGGTCTTGTTTCCGAGGTCTTTCCAGATAGCGCTGACTTAAAAGGAATCGTCTGCAGGCTGGCTATTGGCCATGTCCGCTATTCATATGGCCAGGAAGGCCAAAATCCGGAAAATATCCAACCGCTCAAGCTACGCTACCGTCACGGAGAACTGGCCATTGTTCATAATGGCCACCTGGTTAACGCCCGGGAACTGCGCAAGGAACTCGAGGACCAGGGAGCGATCTTTCAAACCGATACCGACAGTGAATTGCTGGCTCATATGATTGCCCGGCAGGGCAGCAGCTGTCTTGAAGAGGCCCTTCTGGAGGTAGTGCCCCGCCTGAAGGGCGCCTTTGCTTTTATAATTACAGATGGCATTAAGGTTATTGGCCTGCGTGACGGTTATGGCTTCAGACCACTTTCGCTCGGCTCAATTGATGGCGGAGGTTATTATCTGGCTTCCGAAACCTGTGCTTTCGATACAATCAGAGCAGTATTTATCCGTGATCTTGAACCGGGTGAGATGGTTATTCTGGACGAAAACGGCGTGCGTACCCGCCAGGTAATCGAGAGCAGCTGCTCTAACCTGTGCATTTTTGAATATATCTATTTTGCCCGCCCGGACAGTAATTTGCAGGGAATGAACGTTCATTTAGTCAGGCGGGAGCTGGGGCGCCGGTTAGCCCGCGAGCACCCGGTTAATGCCGATATTGTTTCCGGGGTACCCGATTCGAGCATCGCTGCTGCTTCGGGATTTGCAGAGCAGGCCGGATTACCCTACGAGATGGCCCTGGTCAAAAACCGCTATATCGGACGAACCTTTATCAAGCCCACCCAAAAAATGCGGGAGGAAGGCGTCGATTTAAAGCTGAACGTAGTGCGGAAGATCGTTGAGGATAAAAGGGTGGTCCTGGTTGATGACTCGATCGTACGCGGCACCACCAGCCTGAAACTGATTCAGATCATGCGCCGGGCCGGAGCGAGAGAAGTGCACTTGAGAATCAGTTCACCGCCGGTAATCGGTTCATGTTATTATGGTATCGATATTCCTGATCCACACGACTTAATTGCGCATGGACATTCGGCAACCGAAATACCGGGAATGATCGGCGCGGATTCAGTTGGTTATTTAAGCATGGCTGAAGTAGTAGAAGCGGTCGGTTTACCTGCCGAAAAGCTCTGCTGTGGATGCTTTAACGGTTATTACCCGGTTTTACCAGAGAAGTGAGCTGTGAGCATATCTATAGTCAGGAATCGCAAAGCAGGAATTTTGGAGTGGGAAGAAAAATATATGAAATGATCAGTAGGAGGAATTGACATGCCTGTAGTTTTTATTTTGGTTCCGATAAGTTCTCTGATAGCCCTAGGCTTTGCTTATTATTTCTTTAAGCAGATGATGGGTCATGATGAGGGAACGGATACGATGAAAAAAATTGCTTCTCACGTTCGCAAAGGGGCGGCAGCCTACCTTCGCCAGCAGTATAAAGTTGTCATAATTGTTTTCGCAGTGATTACGGTAATTTTCGTCATACTGGCTTATGGACTGGAGGTTCAGAATAAGTGGGTGCCCTTTGCCTTCTTAACGGGAGGCGCGTTTTCAGGACTTGCCGGTTTTTTTGGAATGAAGGCCGCAACCTTCGCTTCTGCCAGGGTGACAAATGCCTGTCGTACTTCGCTTAATGCTGGACTAAAGCTGGCTTTTCGTTCCGGTGCAGTGATGGGCCTGGTTGTTGTGGGACTGGTTTTGCTTGATATTTCGGCATGGTTTACTGTACTTAACATATTTATTCCTGCTGCCGAAGAAGGTCTCAAGTTGCTTACGATTACTGCAACGATGCTTACATTTGGTATGGGCGCATCAACCCAGGCACTTTTTGCCCGTGTTGGCGGTGGAATTTATACCAAGGCTGCCGATGTTGGTGCTGACCTGGTCGGAAAAATAGAGGCTGGAATACCTGAGGATGATCCACGAAATCCTGCTACCATTGCCGATAACGTTGGCGATAACGTAGGCGATGTCGCCGGTATGGGTGCCGACCTGTTTGAATCCTACGCCGGATCAATACTGGCTACCGCTCTTCTTGGTGCTGCTGCATTTTCGGGAGCCGGTTTGGTTACGCAGTATAGTGCTGTATTAGCGCCTATGCTGATAGCTGCAGTAGGTACCTTGCTATCAATTGTAGGAATATTCATGGTTCGGGCCAAGGAAGGAGCAAGCCAGAAGGAACTGCTCAAGTCAATGGGTTTGGGAGTCAACACGAGTGCTGCTTTGATTCTGGTATTATCCTGGGTGGTCCTATATATGCTTCAATTGCCCAATTATTGGGGAATATGGGGCTCAATTGTGGTAGGATTGTTGGCAGGTATTATTATTGGTCAATCAACTGAATACTATACTGCTTCAGCGTACAGTCCAACCCGAATGATCGCTGCTTCTTCCAGTACTGGTCCGGCTACTGTTATAATTAGCGGTATCGGAATCGGACTCATTTCTACCGCGATCCCTCTTGGAATAATTGCTCTTGCCATAGCTTTGGCATACGCATTCTCTTCGGGTTTTAGTTTTGATGTGACCAGTCTGAATATGGGGCTTTATGGTATCGGTATTGCGTCCGTCGGTATGCTTTCAACACTGGGCATTACACTGGCTACAGATGCCTATGGGCCGATTGCCGATAACGCTGGCGGTAACGCCGAGATGAGTCATCTTGGCGAAGAGGTGCGTAAGCGGACTGATGCACTTGACACTCTCGGAAATACAACTGCTGCTACCGGAAAGGGTTTTGCCATCGGCAGTGCAGCTCTTACCGCGCTTGCTTTGCTTGCTGCATACATTGAAGAAGTGAAGATCATGTTTGTCCAGTTTCTTGACAGACCCAATGAACTTATCAATGGTGTACCTGCTTATCAGGCCGAGTTCATTGACTTCATACATCATTATGATATACATCTGATGAATCCTCTGGTTATCGTGGGAGTATTCGTTGGAGTATTGTCGGTATTTCTCTTTAGCGGGTTGACCATGAATGCCGTCGGACGGGCAGCTCAACAAATGGTTGCTGAGGTTCGCCGCCAGTTTAAAGAAATGCCCGGTATAATGGAAGGCACGACTGAACCTGATTATGCGCGTTGCGTAGAGATTTCCACCAGGGGCGCTCAGAAAGAGATGATGTTGCCTTCTTTTATTGCCCTTCTTATACCGGTTATTATCGGTCTTATATTTGGTGTGGCCGGAGTTACCGGCCTGCTGGTTGGAACTATTTCAAGTGGTTTTGCCATGGCAATATTCATGGCCAATGCCGGTGGTGCTTGGGATAACGCCAAGAAATATATAGAAGAAGGTCATCATGGAGGAAAGGGTTCGGATAACCATAAGGCCGCCATAGTTGGTGACACAGTGGGAGATCCGTTCAAGGACACTTCCGGTCCGAGCCTCAATATACTTATAAAACTGATGGTTATGGCCTCTGTTGTTACCGTAGGTGTAGCAGTAAGCTACAGCTTATTCTAGATTTAAAAATGTTACCCAAACCCCTGTACGGCCTGCCGGTGATAATCCGGCAGGCCGTTAAATAGTGATCGGGAGCAGGTTTGTTAATGAGTGATCTGATGGATTACCGCAAAGCCGGGGTGGATATTGAAGCCGGTGAAGCGGCGGTAGAACGGATTAAGGGAGCAGCCCGCTCAACCTTTCGGCCGGAAGTGCTGCAGGGGCTGGGCGGTTTCGGCGGATTATTTGCGCCCCTCTTGAAGGGTCTGCATGAGCCGGTGTTGGTGGCCGGCTGTGACGGGGTCGGCACAAAATTGAAGCTGGCCTTTGCTGCCTGCAGGCACAAAACCATTGGTATCGACTGCGTGGCGATGTGTGTTAACGATATTCTGGTCCAGGGGGCGGAACCCCTGTTTTTTCTTGACTACCTGGCGGTAGGAAAACTCAATCCAGATCAGGTTGAGGAAATCATCACCGGTGTGGCCGAAGGCTGTCGCCAGGCCGGCTGCGCCCTGCTTGGTGGAGAGACTGCAGAAATGCCGGGCTTTTACCCACCCGGAGAATATGACCTGGCCGGTTTTGCAGTTGGTCTGGTTGATCGTTCCACCATTGTCGACGGCTCCGCAATTTCTTCAGGCGATGTGATCATCGGATTGGCTTCAACCGGTCTGCACAGCAACGGTTATTCCCTGGCCCGGAAGGTTTTATTGGAAGAAGAAGGTCTTCTGCTCGCCGATCTGCAGCCAGAACTCGGGGTAACCCTGGCTGAAGAGATGCTCAAGCCGACCCGGATCTATGTTAAACCGGTTTTAGAAGCAATCAAGAAATTTCCGGTTAGCGGGATGGCCCATATCACCGGCGGCGGGCTGCCCGGTAATTTGCCGCGTATTCTGCCTAAAGGGTTGCAGGTTGAGATCGAATCAGAATCCTGGCCGGTAGCGTCAATATTTAAAATGATCAGCAACCTGGGTCCGGTAAGTCAGGTGGAGATGTTCCGGGCATTTAACATGGGCATCGGTTTCTGCCTGTTTGTCCCTGCAAAAGAGGTCACCCGGCTGATTGCCCATTTTGTCGATCACAACATTCCTGCTTACAAGATCGGCCAGGTCACCACCGGTCCGGGACAGGTTATTATACTAACCTAGCTGCAGTCAATAATGAATTACCGGGTTACTGCTTAAAGGAAGATAGCTAGTTAGGGAGAATTGATTTAAGGGTTGATGATCAGACCGGGAGGAACTTATCGATGAAAAATATTGCTGTGCTCGCTTCCGGGGTTGGCAGCAATCTGGAAGCAATCCTCGAAGCTGTCGAAAGAGGCGAAGTTGCCGGGCGGGTTGTTTTGGCGATCAGTGATCAGGTGGAAGCTGCGGCCCTGGAAAAGGCCAGAGGGCACCGGATCAAAGCCCTTTTCCTGAGCCCAAAAAACTATAATAGCCGTGAAGAATATGATCAAGCCCTGTTTGATCAGTTGAAAAAGACCCAAGTTGATCTGGTTGTCCTGGCCGGTTTTATGCGCCTCTTATCGACTTACTTTATCCGTTCTTTTCCACTGCAAATCATGAATATTCATCCTTCATTATTACCTGCCTTCCCCGGTCTTGATGGGGTGGAGCAGGCTTTAAATTATGGAGTTAAAGTAACCGGCTGCACGGTGCATTTTGTTGATGAAGGTCTTGACAGCGGCCCAATTATCCTACAGGAAGCTGTACCGGTGATCCAGAATGAGACGATCATGACCCTCCAGCAGAGAATCCATGCTGCTGAACACCGCCTTTATCCAATAGCGATCGATCTTTTCTGTCGCGGCAAGCTGCAGGTGGAAGGAAGGCGGTGCTTTATCTTTGACTAGACAGCGGAGAGCATTGATCAGCGTTTCCGATAAGACCGGTATTGTCGAACTGGCTCGCGAACTGATCAGTCTTGGTTTCGAGATTGTTTCGACCGGCGGTACGGCGCAGAGTTTACATCAGGCCGGACTGGCAGTGACCGAAGTAGCTGAAGTAACCGACTTTCCGGAAATTCTCGGCGGCCGGGTTAAGACGTTGCACCCGCTGATCCATGCCGCCATCCTGGCTCGCCTGGATCGGGAAGACCAGAGGCAGGAACTTGAAGCATACGGAATCACCCCAATCGAGCTGGTGATCGTAAATCTTTATCCCTTTGAACAGACCATTGCCCGTGAAGAAACCGGGCATGAAGAAGCAGTGGAGAAAATAGATATCGGTGGACCGGCTATGCTGCGGGCAGCGGCCAAAAATCACGCTCATGTAACTGTTCTGGTCAACCCGGATCGTTACAGCGAAGTGCTCGGAGAACTTAAGCAAAGCGGTTCAGTTAGCAGTGCGACCCGCATTCGCCTGGCGGCGGAAGTATTTAGTTATACTGCCGGTTACGATGCGGTGATAGCCGCTTATTTCAATGCCCGGCCAGATGCCGGAATGGAACTTTATCCCGACCGGTTGAGCCTCTCGTTCAAGAAGATGCAAAACCTGCGTTACGGTGAAAACCCCCAACAGGAAGCGGCATTTTATGCTTCGTCCGGTACAGCGACGGGCCTGGCGGCAGCGCGACAGATTCAGGGCAAAGAGATGTCATTTAACAACTTAAACGATCTGAATGCAGCCTGGGAACTGGTCCTTGAATTCGAGCAGCCGACTGCGGTGGCGGTCAAACATGCCAACCCTTGCGGGGTCGGTTCTGCCGCAACTCCAGAGGAGGCCTACCGGCTTGCTTTTGAAGCCGACCCGGTATCGATATTTGGTGGAATACTGGCTTTGAACCGGCTGGTTGAGGCGGCAGCTGCTTTGGAGATGCGTAAAGTGTTTTTAGAAGTGATCGCCGCTCCGAATTTTAGCAAAGAGGCCCGGTCGATTTTACGGGATAAAAAGGATCTACGTTTACTGCAGATGGAGACTGCAGCAAACAAAATCGATTGTTTTGATATAAAAAAAATTACTGGTGGTATGCTGATCCAAACTAACGATCGTGAACCGATTGATCTGAAAGAAGGCCGGATCGTGACGGAAAGAAAGCCTTCTGCAGAGGAATGGGCCAGACTCGTCTTTACACAAACGGTTGTTAAGCATGTTCGCTCCAACGCTATTGTGATTGCCGGCAGTGGACAAACCTTTGGAATTGGCGCCGGCCAGATGAGTCGTATCGGTGCAGCCCGCATTGCTCTCAATCAGGCCGGAACAAAGGCCAGGGGCGCTGTTCTCGGTTCCGACGCTTTCTTCCCATTCAACGATACTGTTGAAGAGGCGGCCAAAGCCGGGATTACGGCAATCGTGCAACCCGGTGGTTCGCTGAAAGATCAGGATTCGATCGATCTGTGTAACCAGCACGGTTTGACCATGATTTTTACCGCTCGCCGCTATTTTAAACATTAATTATTAGTAGTCCACCTTAAGAATAAGATGAGCCCGGGGCTCAATATAAATATATGGTGATTATGCCGCTTGCAGAGGAGGCAGGTTTAATGCGGGTTCTAATTGTTGGCGGGGGCGGTCGCGAGCATGTCCTGGCCTGGAAGTTAGCGCAGAGCCCTTTATTAGATAAGTTATATTGCGCGCCGGGCAACGCCGGTATTTCAGCGGTCGCCGAGTGCATCGATATTGCTGCGGATAACATTGAAGTCCTTAATAAATGGGCTGTGGAGAGTCAAATTGATCTGACTGTCGTCGGTCCCGAAGGACCGCTTGTCGGTGGTATTGCCGATAGTTTTCGCCGATCCGGATTAAAGGTGTTCGGGCCTGACCGTAAAGGGGCGTTACTTGAAGGCAGCAAGGTCTGGTCGAAACGTAAAATGAGACAGTGGGGTATTCCAACGGGCGAATTTACAGTTTTTGACGATTTTGACGATGCCCGCCGTCATTTGGCCCGATTTTATGGTGAACCGGTGGTAATTAAGGCAGATGGCCTGGCGGCCGGCAAAGGGGTTACTGTAGCTTCAGGCCCCGCCGAAGCGGAGCAAGCCCTATACGACATTATGATTGAACGGGTTTTTGGTGATGCCGGCAAAAGGGTGATCATCGAGAATTGTCTGCGCGGTGAAGAGGTTTCGGTTCTGGCGATAACGGACGGCAGAAACTTCGTGACGTTGCCCGCTGCTCAGGACCATAAGGTAATTGGTGATGGTGACAAAGGACCGAACACCGGTGGGATGGGCGCTTATTCGCCGGCGCCAATCTATACAGCCGAACTGGCTCGTCGTACTGGCGAACTGGTTTTTCAACCGCTGCTTAAAGGTTTTAACGATAGCGGTATCGATTTTCGCGGAGTTATCTACGCCGGCCTGATGGTTTCGAAAAACCAGTTTAACGTACTCGAGTTTAATGTGCGTTTTGGCGACCCCGAAACACAGGCGATCATTCCCCGAATGCAATCCGACCTGCTGCCCCTGCTGTTGGCTGCGGCGGAGGGAGATCTTAAAGATATCCGGCTGGAGTGGAGCGATCATTCTGCCGTATGCGTGGTGTTCTCATCGGGTGGTTATCCCGGCAGATATACAACTGGCCATGTCATTGATGGACTTGATGCGCTGGCAGAGGTAAAAGACGATCATGTAGCCGTTTTCCATGCCGGTACGGCCATTAAAGATGGACGGATAGTTACCGCCGGCGGTCGCGTGTTGGGAGTAACGGCCTGGGACAGCGACCTGCGAAAAGCCCTGCAAAGGGTCTACAGGGCTGCTGAACAGATCAAATTTGAAGGTATGTACTACCGCCATGACATTGCCCGCAGAGCCCTCACAAAGCCGTGAAAAAGCATCAGCGGGCAGTCAGAAGAGGTGAACAATGAAATCGACTGTTATTGTCGGTTATGCACGCACTCCGTTTGGTAAATATTTAGGAGCTCTGCAGGATGTTCCGGCGGTGGAACTGGGTGCTGTTGCCATTAAAGAGGCGCTTCTTCGTTCCGGGGTCTCTGCAGACTGCGTCGATAATGTATTTATGGGTATGGTCGTTTCGGCCGGAGTCGGTCAGATTCCCTCCCGGCAGGCCACAATTAAAGCCGGCCTGCCCTATACAGTTCCATCAGAAACAATTAATAAGGTTTGCGCTTCCGGCCTGCGTTCAGTTAACCTGGGTGATACCCTGATCAGAGCCGGCGAGGCATCTATAATAGTCGCCGGCGGTATGGAAAACATGAGTGCAGTGCCCTACTATTTAACGAAGGCACGAAATGGCTACAGAATGGGAAACGCACCAATTATTGACGGCCTGGTGCACGATGGATTATGGTGTCCGTTTCACAACGTACACATGGGAGTGCACGGCAGTGCGGTGCCGGCCGAACACGGAATAACCCGTGACGCCATGGACCGGTGGGCTCTGCGCAGCCATCAGTTGGCAGCCGAAGCAACAGAGAACGGCCGTTTAAGCGAGGAAATAATACCGATTACAGTATCCCAGCGAAAGGGAGATCCACAGGTTGTTGTTTGCGACGAACTTCCGCGGCGGGATACAACCCTGGAGAAACTGGCTCAACTTCCACCGGCTTTTGAACCAGAGGGATTGATTACGGCTGGAAATGCCCCGGCGATCAGTGACGGAGCGGCAGCTCTGGTGCTGGTTTCCAGGACTCGCGCCCGCGAACTTGGTTTGGAACCGCTGGCGGAGATTATAGCTCAGGGAACAGCTTCATTGGAGCCGCGCTACATTGCCACGGTACCCTTTGAGGCAGCTCAAAAAGCTTTAAATAAAGCCGGCCTTTCGATCAGCCAGATGAAGCTGATCGAAGTAAACGAGGCTTTTGCGGCAGTCGCTCTTACCAGCATCAAACTTGGCAGTTGGAATGAAAACCTGGTAAATGTCAATGGCGGGGCGGTTGCCCTGGGGCACCCGATCGGAGCCAGTGGAGCAAGAATATTATTAACATTGATTGTTGAACTGCACCGACGCGGTGGTGGTTACGGATTGGCTACAATCTGCAGTGGAGCTGCTCAGGGAGAGGCAACGATTGTTAAAGTTGAGTAGCGGTGAATTTGCGGGCACTCGTTGAAAATTATGCTCGTGATCACTTTTCATAGGGGAGTGCTGAATGATCATGTTTACCCTATCTGAGTACCATCTTAATAAAAAAGAAGAGTTTCGGGAGTTTGCCGGGAAAGAGCTCGATCTCGGTGATCACTTTCCGCGCGAAAATCTGCAAAAAGCCGCACAGAAGGGGTATTTAGGGCTGCCGATCCCCAAAGAATGGGGCGGTCAGGGTGAAGATTTTTTGACTTATATTTTGTTTATTGAAGAAATATCCCGGGTCTGTTCTTCTACCGGAGTGATCATAGCCGTACATACCTCTGTAGGAACTTTCCCAATGCTCTATTACGGAACCGATCAACAAAAATCTCGTTACCTGCCCGGCCTGGCCGGAGGTGAACTACTCGGTGCTTTTGCTCTGACTGAAGCCGGAGCCGGTTCCGATGCCGCTGCCCTGTCAACTACCGCGACCACAGTTGACGGCGGCTATTGTTTAAATGGTTGTAAGCTCTTTATTACTAGCGGTGGCGAAGCCGATATCTTTACAGTATTTGCTACGGTCGATCGCTCCAGGGGCGTGAAGGGCATCACCGCTTTTCTGCTGGAGAAAGGCATGCCGGGCCTGACCTCTGGCCATCCGGAAAAAAAGATGGGTTTGAACCGGTCTAAGACGACAGAGTTGCGAATGGAGGATCTTTTTGTTCCGGCAGCGAACAGACTTGGTAAAGAAGGTGACGGTTTTCAGATTGCCATGTCGCTGCTGGACGGAGGAAGAATTGGCATTGCCGCACAGGGTTTGGGATTGGCCCAGGCCGGTCTTGATTTCAGCACTGCTTATCTGAAGGAAGGCGAGGTTTCCGGCAGGAAAACGGAACAGTCGGTCAGTTTTGCCCTGGCTGATGTGGCCACCGGCCTGGAAGCGGCTCGTTTATTGGTCTACCGGGCGGCTGCAGTGAAAGATTCCGGGATGCGCTGCTCGAAAGAAGCCTCAATGGCCAAGCTGTTTGCTACCGATACCGCGATGGCGACAGCAACGCGCTGTATGGACTTGTGTGGACTTTCGACCGCGCTAATTGATCACCCATTGAATCGTTTTTTTTGTGATGCAAAAGCAACCCAAATCTATGAAGGATCCAATCAAATTCAGCGTATTGTGATCGCCCGGGAGCTTTTAAGGTCCTGAACAGAGGTTTTTGGGTGAGTGACCATTTAAACTGGAGGATAGCGCTATGGATTTTATGCTGACTGAAGAACAGGAAATGACCAGGGAAATGGTCCACAATTTTGCTGAAAAAGAACTTAAGCCGGGAGTAGAAGAACGCGACGAACGCGAAGAATTTTCGCGAAAGTTATTCGACAATATGGGTCGACTTGGGTTGACTGGAATCCCGTGGCCTGAAGAATACGGGGGAGGCGGTTGCCATAATATTAATTATGTGATTGCCGTGGAAGAACTATCGCGGGTTGATGCGTCGGCCGGTGCCCTCCTTTCAACGCATATATCGCTGGCCGGATGGCCTCTCTTTAAATACGGCAGTGTTGAGCAGAAGAAGAAATACCTGCAGCCGATGGCCCTGGGCGAGAAGTTGGGGGCTTTTGCTTTAACAGAAGCCACTGCCGGCAGCGCTGCCGACTTACTGCAGACAACCGCAGTTCTTGACGGCGACAACTATCTGCTTAATGGGAATAAGATCTTTGTCAACAACGGTGGCGAAGCTGAGATCACTATAGTTATTGCCGTTACAGATCCAGAGAAAAAGGAAAAAGGAATCAGCGCTTTTATCGTTGAAAGAGACACTCCCGGTTATTATAACGGCAAAAAAGAGCATAAGCTGGGCCTGCGATCTTTACCGACATCTGAACTTATTTTTGTCAATACACGGGTGCCTAAAGATAATTTACTGGGCAGCGCAGGCGAAGGGCATAAAATTGCTATAAATACGCTCGAAAACGGTTCTAACGGCACTGCCGCCCAGGCGGTGGGAATTGCCCAGGGCGCCATGGAGGAAGCTGCGAAATATGCTATAAGCAGGGAGCAATTCGGTCAACCGATCGCCAACTTCCAGGCAATTTCTGATATGCTGGCTGACATGAGCACAAAAATTGCAGCATCACGCCTGCTGACTTACCAGGCCGCCTATTTGGAAAGTGCCGGGCTGCCTTATGGCGAGGCTTCGGCAATGGCCAGGGTTTTTTCTTCGGAAACAGCCATGGAAGTTACAACTAATGCAGTACAGATATTCGGTGGTTACGGTTTTACACGTGATTATCCGGTAGAACGTTTTATGCGCGATGCCAAGGTTACCCAGATTTACGGAGGAACCATTGAAAGGCAGCGTTGTATTATAGCGCGTTATCTGTTAAACCAGGCTTAAGAAAGGAGCGCTAACAAATGAATAAAAATAAGCCGGGTCTGATCATGGTTTTTACCGGTGACGGTAAAGGCAAAACTACGGCCGCTGTCGGTCAGGCTGTACGGGCTCTGGGGCACGGTTTCCGTGTTTATATGATTCACTTCATGAAGGGACGTGATTACGGAGAATTTCTGGCCACTGCACAGATGCCAAACTTGACCGTGGTCCGGGCCGGACGTGATTGCTTTGTAAATCGCGAACACCCGGATCCAATTGATATCGAATTGGCCAGAGATGGCTTCAGTAAAGCCGCAAAAACGGTTCTCAGTGGCGAATATGATCTGGTAGTCCTGGACGAAATCAATGTGGCCGTTGATTACGGTTTAATTGCGGAAAAAGATTTATTTAAGTTGTTGAAGAAAAAACCGGCCGGTGTGACGGTTATTTTAACCGGCCGGAACGCGTCTGCGGAATTGATTAAAATTGCCGATACAGTTAGCGAAATCCTGGCGATTAAACATCATTACGAACAGGGAGTAAAAAGCTGTCGGGGAATCGAGTATTAGAAGCGAGAGGTGTTTAAATGCAGCAACTGGTCACAGAATTGTTACAGGGTAACCGGCGTGCAGCAGCACGTCTCATTTCTCAGATTGAAAATGACGATCCGCAGAAGACGGATCTGCTGAAAGAAATATATCCACATACCGGCAGGGCTTATGTTATCGGTATAACCGGAGCGCCAGGCTCGGGGAAAAGTTCTCTGGTAGATTGCCTGCTGCAGCAGATGCGCAGCGACGGCCTGACGGTAGGAGTGATTGCCGTTGACCCGACCAGCCCCTTCAGCGGCGGGGCCATACTGGGTGATCGCATTCGCATGCAGGATCATGCTCTTGATCCGGGCGTTTTTATCCGCAGTATGGGCACCAGGGGTAGCCTGGGCGGATTATCCCGGGCGACCGGGGAAACAATCCAGGTTCTCGACGCCTATGGAAAGAATCTGGTTCTTGTTGAAACGGTTGGGGTTGGCCAGTCGGAAATTGATATCGTTAAAGCTGCCGATACCACTCTTGTAGTGCTCACTCCGGCCGGCGGTGACAGCGTACAGACGATCAAGGCCGGGATCATGGAGATAGCGGATATTTTTGTAATCAACAAGTGCGATCTGCCCGGATCGGACCGGACAGCTGCCGAAGTAAATATGATGATTGATATGAAAAACGGTGAATCGTGGCGGCCACCGGTGATATCCACAAACGCGGTCAGCAATATTGGCATAGATCAGCTATGGGCTGCACTGCTCGAACACCGCGGTTACATGGAGAAAAGCGGTCGACTTTTGGAAACGCGCCGCCAGCGGGTCAGACGAGAATTGACCGAACAGGTTGAATACCTGGTTAAAAAACGAATCTGGGACCGGGTTAAAGAAAAGATAGAGTTCAACGACATGGTTGAAAAAATAGTTCAGCATCAGCAAGATCCTTACAGCACAGCACACGAACTTCTGGAAAAGATAAAATTTTATAATGGAATAGTCGGAGAGGATGGTTAAGTGATGGAAAGGGAAAAATCCGACAGAATCAGGAGAGAAAAAACCGTATGGCAGGAAGAAGTTAGTCAGATGAAGCAACGCAATGAACCTTTTAGCACTGTTTCAGGCCAGCCGATCGAAGCTCTCTACACACCGCTGGATCTCGGCGATTTCGATTGCGAAAAAGACCTCGGATTTCCGGGCAGTTATCCTTACACCAGGGGCGTTCAGGCGAATATGTACCGGGGTCGTCTCTGGACGATGCGCCAATTTTCAGGTTTCGGTGATGCCTTTGATTCGAATCGCCGTTATCGGTACCTGCTGGAACAAGGGCAGACCGGTTTGAGTGTTGCCTTCGATATGCCGACGATCATGGGCTATGACTCTGATCATGAACGTTCACTCGGCGAAGTAGGCCGCTGCGGGGTGGCGATTGACTCTTTAGAAGATATGGAAGTGCTTTTTGATCAAATTTCGGTTGACAAAGTAACTACTTCGATGACGATCAACGGGCCAGCGGCGATCCTCTGGTGCATGTATCTGGCCAATGCCGAAAAACAGGGTATCAGCCTGAGCCGGGTCGGCGGTACGATTCAAAATGATATTCTGAAAGAATATATCGCCCAGAAATCTTGGATTTTTCCGCCTGAACCTTCAATGCGCCTGATTACTGATATTTTTGCCTTTGCAGCAGATCATGTACCGCAGTGGAATACGATCAGCATCAGCGGCTATCATATTCGTGAAGCCGGTTCAACAGCAGTACAAGAGCTGGCTTTCACGCTTGCAGATGGGTTTGCCTATATCGAAGCGGGGATAAAGGCCGGTCTTGATGTTGATCGTTTTGCCCCGCGTTTATCGTTCTTTTTTAATGCCCATATCGATTTTTTCGAGGAGATCTGTAAGTACCGTGCAGCCAGGCGGATCTGGGCACGCCGTATGAAAGAGCGCTATGGTGCCAAAGATCCCCGCTCTCTGAAGCTGCGCTTCCATACTCAGACAGCCGGCTGCAGCCTGGCGGCGCGGGAACCGGAAAATAATATTGTTCGCACTACCCTGGAAGCTCTTTCCGCCGTCATGGGCGGCACCCAGTCATTGCACACCAACTCAATGGATGAAGTGATGGCCCTGCCGACCGAAAAGGCGGTTAAAATAGCGCTGCGCACACAGCAGGTTATTGCTTATGAAAGCGGGGTGGCCAACACGATTGATCCCCTGGCCGGATCATACTTTATCGAAGCTTTAACCGATCAAATGGAAGCAGAAGCGGAAGCGTATTTTAATAAGATCGATAATCTCGGTGGAGTGCTGAATGCAATAGACTGTGGTTTCTTCCAACAGGAGATCGCCGATGCTGCCTACACCTACCAGCGGGCAGTGGACAATTGTGAGAGAATTGTTGTGGGGGTAAACTGTTACAACAACGGGGAACCGCAACAAATTGAACTGCTCAAAATTGATCCGTCAGTCGAAGAAAAGCAGGTCGGGCGACTGCGCAGGCTACGCGAGAAACGCGAAAACGATACAATAAACCGCTGCCTGGAAAACCTGAAAAAGTGTGCTGCCGGCAGTGACAACCTGATTCCGAAAATTTTAGAGGCTGTGAAAGTTTACGCCACTGAAGGCGAGATAGTGGCTGCTTTAAAAGAAGTATTTGGCGAATATAAAGAAAAACCGATATTTTAAGGAGGGTCAGGATGAACAGTAGAAAAATCAGAGTGCTGGTGGCGAAACCGGGGCTTGATGGCCACGATCGCGGAGCAAAGGTGGTTGCCCGGGGCCTGCGTGATGCCGGAATGGAAGTTATTTATACGGGATTGCATCAGACACCGGAGCAGGTAGCCGAAACAGCCCTGCAAGAAGATGTTGACGTAGTCGGTTTAAGCATTCTTTCCGGGGCACACATGACCCTGACTCCAAGGATTAAAAAGCTTCTGCAGAAAAATGGAATGAACGATGTGCTGTTGCTTGTTGGCGGTATTGTTTCAGAGGAGGATGCCGCCGAACTGTTGAAAAGTGGCTGTGCAGATCAGGTATTTACACCCGGCGAGCCTCTTGATAAAATTACCGGATATATCAGGGAGGCAATCAACGGACGCTAGAATTACCAGCAGCTTTAACCGGTCGGGCATTTACCGCTTTCCGGGTTGCTTTATGCTGAGAGCTAATATTATGCATTCTATGCCAGGCCAAAAAGTCAGTGACCGCTTCACTTAACGGACGTGGTTTATAGCCAAGTTCCCGCCATGCTTTCTGATAACTGAACAGAGAATTATCGAGCAGTGTTTGCAATGAATAAACCGTATAGCTTGATTTTATTTTTAGCCACTGGAAGAACCGCTGTATAAAATAGATAGCAAACATGGCCAGCTTGATCGGTATTTTTAGTTTCACGGCACGGGTCCCGGTTGCATTATGAGTCATCTCCAGCAGGTTTTCAACGGTTACCTGAGTGCCGGATAATATGTAAATTTCACCGCTGATGCCCTTATCCCGAGCCAGGATTAAGCCCTGCGCCACATCGCGCACATCAACAAAATCATAAGCCCCGTCGATCAGAATGTTTATTTTTCGATCTGAAAAAGAAAGCAGAGTTCTACCCATGTCAGAATCGAAATAGTCGTGAGAGCCGATGATTCCACTGGGGCAGACAATGACTGCATCGAGCCCCTTGTTGACAATATCCAGAACTGCCAGAGTTCCTTCAGCTTTGGAGCGATCGTAAGATCCGAACGGGCTGTCCAGAGCCAGCGGTGTGTTTTCATCGATGGTTACACCGTGTGGTTCACGGCGAAAAGCATGAACCGAGCTGACATGAACCAAACGTTTGACTCCGCTAGCCAGGGCGGTTTCAGCAACATTGCGCGCCCCTTCAACGTTTACACGATGCATGATCTCCTCCATTCCCGGCCTGATTGAGATCACTCCGGCCAGATGGAAGACCGTATTAACTCCAGCCATCGCTATTTTGAGGGCTTCACGGTCGAGGATATCACCGACAACTACTTCGATCAGCATACCCTCTAAAGATTGAAGAGCTTCACCAGGTCGAACCAAAGCCCTCACTTTTTCTCCGGTGTCGATCAGTTCACGCACGAGCACATTGCCTAAATGTCCGGTTGCTCCGGTTACAAGAATCATTTTTCATCTTTCCTTTCAATACCTTTTAGGATCAAATCGATACTGTTATGCAATACTTTACCCCAGTCCGCGCCGGTTGGATCCATAGAGGCCTGTAAAAACAAACCGCTCGAAAGCGATAACAACAGTTGGCCTGTTATGATCGGATCAACTTCTCCAAGCGTACCCTCGGCGATGCCGCGACGAACCAGTCCGGCAAAGATTTCCTGGTAACGGCGGTAGGGGGCAATAGTGGCTGAACGAACTTTTTCGTTGCGGCTGGCGTGAGACCACAATTCTAGGAATAAGCCCAAAATCTCTTGATTATGTTCGATTACCGGTTGAAGCCTACCGGCCATGTCGAGCAGACCGGTGGGCACTGTTTCAGACTGGGAAACTACGCTCTGCAGAGTAACTTCCAGGTTCTTCAGCCAGGAATCGATTAATTCAAGGAAAACAGTTTCCTTACTGTCGAAATGGTAATAGAATGCTCCCTTGCTGACCCCCGCTTTTTCGCAGATTTCAGCCACACCGGTGGCATCATAGCCCTCGGAGGCGAAGCAGCGTGTCGCTTCATCCAGAATTGCCGTTCGAGTTTGCGTGCTGCGTTGAGTGTTATTCATGGAAACTCCTATATAATACCGACCGGTCGTTATGTTATAATAAATTTAGTATACTACCCGGGTCAGGAATGTCAAGGTTTCTGGAATTACATTTTTCAAAAAGGTTGATTTATACAGTTGGGAAAACTAGCGAGACAGAATCGCAGCTGGCATGGAATTTTAACGAATGACAAAGGTAAAAGCCGTATTATCAAGAATTATTAATTGTAAATGTAAAGATCCATAATTAACAAATAATCCAGATAAAAAGATTGAGGAGAGATTTGATGACCGGGGCTGAACTGGAAAAGGCCAGAGCAGAAATATTGGCCCTGCGCCGCGAAATTGACAAATATAATTATCAATACCATGTTATGGATCAACCGCTTATTGTAGATCAACTGTTTGATCATCTGATGCGGAAGCTGCAGGAACTGGAGAAAACTTATCCAGAACTGCAGGATCCCGATTCCCCCACCCGGCGGGTCGGTGGAGAAGCGCTGCCCACTTTTACGACACTAGAACACAGAATTCCAATGCTCGGCCTGGAAAATGCGTTTAGTGAAACTGAACTGACCGATTTCGACGCCCGGGTGCGTAAGCTGGCCGGAAACGATGCGGTTGAATACTTCTGTGAGTTGAAGATGGATGGGCTTGCGGTTTCATTGCAGTATGAGCATGGTCTTTTTACTCGCGGCTCAACTCGTGGTGATGGCTACCGGGGAGAAGATATCACTCAGAACCTGCGGACGATCAGACAGATACCGCTGCGTTTGACCGAGCCTCTTGATCTGGAGGTACGCGGTGAGGTTTATATAAACCGAAAAGATTTTGACATACTGAACCGTCAGCGCGAAGATCAGGGATTGCCTCTTTTTGCCAACCCGCGCAACACCGCTGCCGGTTCTCTGCGGCAACTGGATCCCCGGCTGGCAGCAGCCCGACCACTGCGTATTTTTTTATACGGTCTCGGTGAGCACAATCTGTCACTTACCGGGCAGTCGGAACTACTCGTCCGCCTGGAGAAACTGCGCCTGCCCGTTAATCCTAACCGGGAAATTTGCCTGGGTATCGAAGCGGTCTGGCAGTACTGTCAAAAATGGCAGGGAAATCGCCCGAAACTGCCTTATGAAACAGACGGTATTGTTGTAAAAATGAATAGTTTGGAACTGCAAAAACAGTTGGGCAGCACTGCGCGGAGCCCGCGTTGGGCGATAGCCTACAAATACCCCCCGGAGGAAAAGATGACAAAAATCTTGGAGATCCAGGTCAATGTAGGTAGCACCGGGGCGATTACCCCGGTAGCCCTGCTGGAACCGATCAGTTTGAGTGGAACATCAGTTCAGCGAGCCAGCCTGCATAATGAAGATTTTATAGCCGAAAAAGAGATCATGATCGGCGATACTGTAGTTGTGCGCAAGGCCGGTGAAATTATTCCAGAGATCCTGCGGGTGATCAGGGAAAAGCGGACCGGTGACGAAGAAGTGTACATGATGCCGAGGCAATGTCCTTCGTGCCGTTCGGAGACAGTCCGGTTAAGCGGAGAAGCAGCCAGGCGCTGTTTAAACCCATCCTGTCCGGCCCTGCTGGTCGAGAAATTGGTTCACTTTGCTTCAAGGCGGGCAATGGATATTGAGGGGATGGGCCCGGCCATGGCCGAACTGGTTTACAGTCACGGGCTGGTGCACGACGTTGGTGATCTCTTTTATTTAGAGGCTATACAGCTGGCCGAACTGCCGCGGGTGGCCGCAAAATCGGCCGAAAAACTGATCGAGGCAATCGAAAGAAGCAAAAATAACCCCTTAAGACGTTTACTTTTTGGATTGGGAATTCGCCTGGTCGGCGAGAAAGCGGCCCGGCTTCTCGCCGAACGATTTATAACTCTGGAGCGACTCGGTCAGGCCGGAACAGAAGAACTGACCGCGCTAGCGGAAATTGGACCGAAAATAGCGGAATCAGTTGTCAGCTTCTTGCATACCGCTGAAACCAAACCAGTTCTGGATAAACTGAGAGAGGCTGGAGTCAATTTTACCGAGCCGGCAGTATGTACTGCAACGGCAAATCTGGCCGGAAAAACTTTTGTCTTTAGCGGCTCATTAGAACAGTACTCCCGGGATGAAGCTGCTGCCCGGGTTGAGAATAAGGGCGGAAAAGTCAGTTCGTCGATTAGCAGGAATACCAACTACCTGGTGGTCGGCGACGAACCAGGCAGTAAATTGGCCAGGGCCCGTGAACTTGATGTAGAAATTATCAAGGAATCGCGCTTTAAAGAAATGATTGAGTAACCGGCGGAGGCGATCCGGAAATGACTGAGGGAAAAATATCTTCCCTGACGGCGAACAGGGACAGCAAACTATTACTGCAGACGATTATAGATTCCCTGTCAGATGCAGTTTCGGTAGTTGATGAGAAGGGGATCGGCATTATGATCAACCGTGCCTATACCCGAATTACCGGAATGTCGGAAGAACAGGTTTTAAAAAAGCCTGCTACCGTAGATATCGCTGAAGGTGAAAGCGTTCACTTAAGAGTATTACAGACCGGTAAGCCGATCAAGGGCGTACGCATGAAGGTCGGCCCATTCAGACGGGAGGTAATTGTCAGCTGTGCGCCGTTGATTATTAACGGAGAACTTAAAGGCAGTGTGGGTGTAATACACGACATATCTGAATTACGCCGGGTGATGGAAGAACTTGAACGGACCCGCCGTTTGATCAGAAAGCTTGAAACGCGCTATACGTTTGATGATATTATCGGCAGCAGTGATCAGATTCGGGATACAATTGAGAGAGCTGTGCAGGCCGCTGCCACTCCGGTTTGCGTCCTGCTGCGTGGAGAATGCGGCACGGGAAAGGAACTGTTTGCGCATGCCATTCATCATGTCAGTGAAAGGGCGGAAAAGCCGTTGATCAGAGTTAACTGCGCCTCACTGACCGATACCCTTTTAGAAAGCGAGCTGTTCGGATATTCTGACGGCGCTTTTACCGGTGCGAAAAAGGGCGGACGTAAAGGATATTTCGAAGAGGCTTCCGGCGGGACACTTTTTCTTGACGAAATTGGAGCGATGAGCCTTGAAGCTCAGTCCCGGCTGCTACGGGCAATCCAGGAAGGTGAAATAATCAGGGTTGGTGAATCGCGCACCCGCAGGATTGACGTCAGGGTTATCGCCGCAACCAATGCTGATCTGGAGAAAATGGTCGAAAAAGAACTGTTCCGCAAAGATCTCTATTATCGCCTTAACGTTTTTCCGATTGAGATGCCCCCGCTGCGAGAGATTAAAAGTGATATTCCTCTGCTGGTTAATCACTGCCTCTCCCGTTATGCCCAGGAATTTGGTCGTACTGTCATTGAAACCACTCCGGCAGTCTACCGCCGCCTGAAAGAATACGATTGGCCCGGCAATGTTCGCGAATTACAGAATATAATTGCCCGGGCTTTGATTAATCTGAACCGTGAAGAGAACATTATCGACGAGAAACATCTGACGATGCCCTTTATTAATGATCCGGAACCCTGTAAGAACGACTCAGCGCCGTTTGAAGGTACGTTAAAAGATATGCGCCACACCTGGGAAAAAGCAATTATCCGCAAAGCGATGCGGGAAAGCGAAGATAACAAGGCTGAAGCGGCCCGCCGCCTCGATATATCGATCCGTAACCTCTACAATAAACTTCACCGATATAAACTTCTCTAAAATGGTCCCCCGATTTTCCGATCCTGAATGAGCACCCCTGAATTATGGTTCCTCCGGTTTAAGTATTTGGTATGTAAATTGCTTTATTATTTCGTGGAAAGTAATATTTAACTGCAGGGAGGAATAATTATGTCTGGTTGCCTGGCCAGGATGGCCGAGCAGGGGTTTGAAGAGTTGGTACTATTTCATGATGCCGGAACAGGATTAAAAACAGCGATTGCCATTCACAGCACTGCGCGAGGCCCGGCACTCGGCGGGACACGGATGTGGGTTTATCCGAACGAAGAAGCTGCCATTGAAGATGTAATGTGCCTGGCTCGCGGGATGAGTTACAAGTCGGCTGCAGCCGAACTGCCGATCGGTGGAGGCAAGGGAGTGATTATCGGTGATCCCGGCCGCGATAAGAGTGAAGCATTATTCAGGGCCTATGGCCGTTTCGTTGAAAAATTAAACGGGCGTTTTATTACGGCAGCTGACATGGGTATAGAGGAACATGATCTTGATTGTATACGCCTGGAAACAAGACATGTTATCGGCGGGTCGGCTCTCGGCAGCCCTTCCCCGCTTACGGCTTACGGAACCTTGAAAGGAATAAAGGCCTGCACTGAAGAGGTTTTTGGATCGCCGAATCTGGAAGGCCTGATTGTGACTGTTCAGGGTGTTGGCAGTGTCGGCATGGCCCTCTGTAAAAACCTGGCGGAAGAAGGGGCGCTTCTGATCGTAACAGATTTCGATCAAAAAAAAGTAAGAGAAGCAGTGGAGTGCTGGAATGCGAAAGCTGTTGCACCGGATGAAATATATGCGCAAAAATGTGACATATTTGCTCCCTGTGGGGGAGGTGGTGCGGTTAACCTGGAAAGCCTGCCGCAATTGCAGTGCCGTATTGTTGCCGGTGCCGCTAATAATGTTTTAAAAGAAAAAGAACTCGGGGCCGCATTAAAAGAACGGGGTATTCTCTATGCGCCTGATTACATCATCAATGCAGGCGGAATAATCTTTGTCGAGTTCAGCCGCCAGGGAGAAAAGAACCTTGAAAAAATAAAGGCAGTAATCGACCGCATCGAGGGTCGCATGAAAGAAATATTCCGCCGTTCCCGCGAACAGAATCTGCTGCCCGAAGAGGTAGCCGATCTGATTGCCGAAGAGAAACTGAGGGAGAAAATTTGATTATATTTAAGATGAGCATCGGTGACCATGCAAATTTTTGCATGCAAACAATTGCAAATTGCAATAATTTGCAAGGAGGGATTAATAATGACAAATGAAATGCTTGAGTTCCGACTGCATGGGCGGGGCGGTCAGGGTATTGTGGTGGCGGCAGTTATCTTTGCCGAAGCGATGTTCCTGGAAGGTTATTACGCCAGGGCATTTTCACTGTATGGCGCTGAGCGACGCGGTGCGCCGGTAACTGCATTTATTCGGGCCAGTAAAGAACGCCTGATGCCGCGAAGTCGTATTTACCAGCCGGATTACGTGGTTGTTTTCGATTCGACACTTTCCGGTAGCACCCTGATTGCCGGTTTGAAAGAAGAAGGGACACTATTAATTAATTCCGGGGAAAACTGGAATAAAAATCTTCCCAGAGAAATATTACCGGAAAAACTCTTTAAAATAAATACTATTGACGCCCTAGAAATAGCCTGGAAACATAAACTGACTATCGGTAGTTTCCCAATGGTTAATACGGTAATGCTCGGTGCTCTGGCCAGAATCAGTGGTCTGGCTTCCCTTGAAAACCTGATTACTTCAATCAAAAAAAAGGTTACGGTCAGAATTGATGCCAACATCAGCGCTGCTACCGAAGGTTATGAAAGCGTAAAGGAGGTGGGACAGCTTGCCACCTGAGCTGACTAAAGAAACCGAATATTACCAATGTGGGACTGAACCCAGCACCGCCAATAAGACCGGTGAATGGCGCTTTCTGACCCCGGAAAAAGGCAGAAAACTCTCTCCGTGTCGTCAAAGTTGTCTACTGGAGGGAGAAATTCCACTCTGGTTGGAAGCTGTCAAGAAGGATAAGTGGAAGGAAGCCTGGCAGATTATGAGCCTCTATAATCCTTTTCCGGCCCTGACCGGGCATGTCTGTTTTCATCCCTGCATTGAAAACTGCAACCGGGGTCAACTGGACCAGGAAATAGATATCCAGGCGATTGAAAGAGCTATCGGGGAATGGCGCCTGGCCAACTATGAACGATTGGTGAAACTGAAAGAGGCAAAAGGACGGATTGCCATAGTCGGCTCGGGTCCAGCGGGTCTCAGCTGCGCCTATTATCTTAATGAAGCCGGGTACGCAGTTACTGTTTATGAACGCTCTAAACTGATTGGGGGCATGCTTGCCCTGGGTATTCCCGATTATCGCCTGCCGCGGAAAGTTTTACAAAAAGAATTGGCTCTGCTGCAGGAGGAAGGTATAAAATTTGTGGCTGGCTGCACCATTGGTAAGGATTTGAAACTAACCGAGTTATATGATCAATATTTACAGGTTTTTGTAGCCACGGGCGCGTGGTTTTCCCGTAAATCGGCAATTCCCGGAGAGGAAAGCAGAGGGGTCTGGAACGCTCTTGACTTTTTAAGCATGATTAACAGCGGGCAGGTACCCGCAGCCACGGATCCGGTTGTTGTGATCGGAGGAGGAAATGCTGCCGTAGACAGTGCCCGCAGTGCGCTCCGGATGAATGGAGTTAACAATGTTACGCTGATCTATCGCCGCAGCAAGGTGGAAATGCCGGCAGATCCGCAAGAGGTTGAGGCAGCGGAACGTGAAGGAGTAGAGCTTATCTTTAATGCTCTGCCGCGGAAAATTGAAAAAAAAGGTGAAGTTATCAGGGCCGTACTGCTTGACCACTGTAAAACAAGCCTGGAAGGGTTGACCGTCGATTGCAGCCGAGCCTTCCGGAAGAACTGTGGAACGGTAATTATGGCCATCGGACAGGAAGCCGATCTGTCCGTATTCGGGAACATGGAGAAACCGACTACGCTTTTTGCCGGAGGTGATCTGATCAGTGGTCCGGCAACAGTTCCCGAGGCAATCAGATCGGGACGACTGGCTGCCGCGGGTATCCGGGCTAAAATTGAAGGGTTGCCTGAAACTGAACCAGTCAGTGCAGAAGAGAACCCTGTGCTTTTCAGTGAATTGAACCTTAAATCGAAGATAAATTTAGAACTGCAGCAAAGACAGGCTGATCCGTCAGCTGAAGCCGGCCGGTGTTTAGGGTGTGGATCCTGTACTTCATGTGGAATCTGCTACATATTTTGTCCTGACCTGGCGGTTGATCAGATCGATGGCCGCTATCAACTCAACCCGGACTACTGCAAAGGGTGCGGCATTTGCGTAAAAGAATGCCCATCCCAAGCGTTGATCATGAAAGGAGGCAGGTAATTATGCCATTTGAATTAATCAGCGGCAGCCAGGCTGTAGCAATCGCTGTTCAGCGTGTCGGAGTTGATTTGGTGGCAGCGTATCCGATTACCCCGCAAACAGCAATTGTTGAAACCTTAGCCAGTATTGATGCAAAAGGAGAACTCGGTGGTGAGTTTGTCAGCGTGGAATCTGAATATGCAGCACTGGCTTTCTGTAAGGGAGCGGCAGCAGCCGGCGCCAGGGTTTTTACGGCAACCTCTTCACACGGCCTGGCCTATATGCATGAAATGATCCACTGGTGCAGTGGGGCCCGTTTGCCAATTGTAATGGTCAATGTGAATCGTGCAATCGGTGCACCGTGGTGTCTTGATCCGGATCAGGGCGACAGTCTGAGCCAGCGTGATACCGGCTGGCTGCAGATCTATTGTTCAAGCGCCCAGGAAGTATTTGACACGGTTCTGCAGGCCTTTGCCCTCAGTGAGGAACTGCTTTTACCCAGCATGGTCATCTATGATGGATTTTATATATCGCACACCTATGAAGCGGTAGATGTACCGGAAAAGCAGATAGTCAGACGCTTTATCGGACCGCCTGTCTTTCCGGCCCAGGTTAAACCAGGTTCATTGGGAAACCTGCACGGCCTCACAACCAGCGAAACACAATTGGGTTTGATCAGAAGACGGCATGAGGATATGCTGAGAGCGCCGGCACTATTTGATCAAATCAATGACCGTTTTGCACAAATATTCGGACGAAGATATAAGGTGATCGATTCGGTCATCCCACCGGGTTCCAAAACGGTGATTTTAACTGTGGGCGCTACCGCCGAAACGGTCCGGTGGTGTTTGCCGAAACTAAAAGATATCGGATTGATTCAGCTGCGGATGTTCCGTCCTTTCCCGGCCGAACGACTAGGCAGTTTACTGAAGGCTCATGAAGTGGAAAGAGTTGTAGTAATTGATCGCAACTGCTCTGTGGGCATGGGTGGGATTTTTGCCCAGGAACTGAGAGCGGCAATTTACGGAATGACCAATCCTCCGGCAGTGGACGACTTGATTTTGGCTGGTGGTGTCGATTTGACGGTAAAAATGTTAGAAAATATGCTCGACTCAAGATCAGCGGAAAGCCGGGTTGGGCAAAAGTGGGGGACTGATTTACAGTGAAAATTGATGAACTGAACCGCGAATCGGAGATGATTTATTCGGGACACAATGCCTGTCCCGGCTGCGGCGCGGCCCTGGCAGTCCGTTACCTTACCAGGGCTCTCGGAACTAACCTGGCCGTGGTTTTAACGGCATCCTGCTGGAGTATTATCGCCGGGATGCCCCCGTTTACAGCGTTAAAATGCCCTGTATTGCACTGTCCATTTCCCAGTGCCGGTTCGGTAGGCAGCGGGCTGAAAAGGGGCCTTAACGCTAAAGGTTTGCAAGATACGACAGTGATTGTCCTGGCCGGGGATGGCGGTACCTTTGATATTGGTTTGCAGTCATTGTCCGGTGCGGCTCAGCGCAATGAAGACTATATTTTTGTCTGCTATGACAATGAAGCTTATATGAATACAGGGATGCAGTCCAGTTCGGCCACACCATATGGAGCTCTGACCAATACTGCCCCTTATCCGCTCTTCAAAGAGGGGCAGAAGAAAGATATTATGCAAATTATGGCAGCGCATGGTATCCCTTATGCCGCTACGGCAACAGTTGCTTTTCCGGAAGATATGGAGGAGAAACTAAAAAAAGCCAAAGAAATCAGCGGATTTCGGTTTATCCATATTCTTTCGCCCTGTCCTCCTGGTTGGGGAACAGAGTCTTCCGACACCATTCACCTGTCAAGACTGGCTGTTGCAACGGGATTTTTCCCTCTTTATGAAGTCAGAAACGGCGTCAACTGGAAAATGACCGTTCCAACCGACGAGAAAAGGATTCCCTTGAACGATTACCTCAGTGGGCAGCGCCGCTTTAAAAAAATGGATGAACCCCGCAGGCAGATTTTGCAGAAAGAAATTGATCGAGACTGGGAAAGTTTAATGAAAAGGGTAAACAATAGTAAGTAAGGAAAAATAAAATTTAGAATTATAATAAATCTTATAAACGGCAGCAGGAATTTACCGCAACGAGCAGAAAATTTTAAGTAGTGTTAATGAATGCTATTTAAGATTATCAGGGAGGTGTCGTGTTTTGCGGGAGCTTGCAGCGTCAGTTATTTCTGACCATGTGGCCGAGATGTGCCAGAGAGCAAACATTTATCTCGGGGAAGATGTTTTTAAAGCATTGAAAGATTCCCTGGAGAGTGAAGAATCACCAACTGGCAAAGAGGTGTTGAAACAGTTAATTGAAAATGTTGAAATTGCCCGGAATGAGCAAATCCCCATCTGTCAGGATACGGGATTTGCTGTTTTTTTTGTAGAATGGGGTCAGGAGGTCCATCTAAACGACGGTACTCTGGAAGAAGCAATCAATGCCGGAGTGCGCCGGGGCTATGAAGAGGGCTACCTGCGTAAATCAATTGTTGATGATCCTCTGTATAAGCGCAAAAACACCGGTGACAATACCCCGGCGGTCATCTATACCGATATTGTACCCGGTGATAAAGTGAAGATCTCTTTTGCCCCCAAGGGCGGAGGGAGCGAAAACATGAGTGCCGTGAAGATGTTAAAGCCTTCTGACGGCGAAGCAGGGGTAATCGATTTTGTGGTAAACCATGTTAAAGCAGCCGGACCGAACCCCTGCCCTCCGATTGTGGTCGGAATCGGCATCGGGGGAACTTTTGACAAGGTAGCAGTTCTGGCAAAGAAAGCGCTGTTCCGCCCGGTTGGGGAGACCCATCCAGACAGTGTATTTGCCGCGCTGGAAAAGATAATCCTCAATAAAATCAACGATTTGGGTGTCGGACCACAGGGTTTCGGCGGACGTACTTTCGCCCTTGCGGTCCATATTGAAACATTTCCTTCCCATATTGCCAGCATGGCAGCGGCGGTTAATATTAACTGTCACGCTTGCCGGCACCTGGAAAGAATTATTTAGATCTATTTGAAAGAAAGGAGGCAAGTTATAGTGGAACCAAAAAGAATTCAGGCTCCCCTGACTGATGAGGTAATGATATCGTTGAAATCAGGAGATAATGTCCTGATCAGCGGAGTTATTTACACAGCCCGGGATGCGGCCCATAAAAAACTGGTTGAACTGATGGATAAAGGAGAATCTTTGCCGATAGACCTTAATGGACAAATTATCTATTATGTCGGTCCGACCCCCGCCAAGCCGGGTCAGGCGATTGGATCGGCAGGCCCGACCACCAGCGGCCGAATGGATGCTTATACACTGCGTATGCTTGAAAAAGGCATGAAAGCATGTATCGGTAAAGGTTTACGCAGTCAGGCCGTAAAAGATGCTCTGCAGAAACACAAAGGCGTTTACCTGGCAGCAGTAGGCGGCGCCGGAGCCCTTTTATCAAAGAAAATCAAGAAAAGCGAGGTTGTCGCTTACCCTGAACTCGGTCCTGAGGCGATTCGCCGCCTCGAGGTCGAAGATTTCCCGGCAACGGTAATCAACGACACTTGCGGCAATGATCTTTACGAAGAAGGCGCCAAAAAATACGCTCGTTAGTCCAATTTATAATTTATTTGAATATGAAAGATCTAAAAATATAGAAAGTAGGGAATAGATTATGATTATGAATAAAGAAGAATTACTGGCCAAGGCGAAAAAACCGGCCGAAGATGCCATGCGTCTGCACCCGTTTTACAAGGGTAAAATAGAAGTTAATCTGAAAAGCTGTGTACGTGATATTGGCGATTTTGCGATCTGGTATACTCCGGGTGTCGCCGAGCCATGCAAGGCGATCGCCGCGAACAAAGCAGACGTCTATAAATACACTAATAAAGGAAATTTCCTGGCCGTGGTTTCCGACGGAACAAGAGTTTTGGGCTTAGGCGACATCGGAGCGGAAGCGAGCATACCGGTAATGGAAGGAAAAGCGCTGCTCTTTAAATATCTGGGTGGAGTCGATGCCTTTCCCATATGCGTCGATACAAAAGATGCCGAAGAATTTATTAAATTTGTCAAGCTGCTGCAGCCCTGTTTCGGCGGCATCAATCTGGAAGACATTGAAAGCCCGAAGTGCTTCTATATCCTTGACCGCCTTAAGAAAGAATGCCATATCCCGGTCTGGCACGACGACCAGCAGGGAACAGCTACGGTCACCCTGGCCGGATTAATTAACGCGTTAAAAATAGTTAATAAGAAAATCAGAGATTCGAAAATCGTCATGATTGGCGTCGGAGCGGCCAATACCTGTACCATTCGCCTGCTGATTACCGCCGGGGTGGATTCGAAAAAAGTAATCATGGTCGATAGTAAAGGTACGCTCCACAAAGGGCGCACCGATCTGAAAGAACAGCACCCGGTCAAGTGGGAACTGGCCCAGATCACTAATGGTGAAGAACTGGTCGGTGGTGCGGCCGAAGCCTGTAAGGGCGCTGATGTCTTAATCGCTCTATCAAAACCGGGACCCGATACGGTTAAAAAAGAATGGATCTCCAGTATGGCCAAGGATGCCATCGTTTTTGCCTGCGCCAACCCGATTCCGGAAATCTGGCCCTGGGAAGCGCAGGAAGCGGGAGCAAAAATTGTCTCCACCGGCCGCTCAGATTTTCCAAACCAGGTTAACAATTCGCTCGGTTTTCCGGCAATTTTCAGAGGTGTTTTGGATGTTCAGGCATCAACTATATCAGATACAATGTGTATTGCCGCAGCCGAGGAATTGGCCGCTTGTGCACCCGATGACGGAATGAACCCTGAGAAAATTTTGCCGACAATGGATATGTGGGAAGTATTTCCACGCGTGGCTACGGCAACGGCAATGAAAGCAATTGAAGAAGGATTGGCTAAAATTATACTGAGCCGCGACGAGATCTACAAAAAAGCCGAAGAAACGATCAAACGCGCCCAGGATCAAACTAAAGCGGCGATGGAACAGGGCTTTATTCCAATGCCGCCTGCCGAGTAGATCAGGAGGATAATATGAGTGACACAATAGCGATGGTTGACATATTTATCATGGGTAAGCGCTACACAGTGCCGGAAACACTGACGATCATGAATGCTATGGAGTATGCCGGTTACCAGCTTAAACGCGGCTGCGGCTGTCGGGCCGGTTTTTGCGGCGCCTGTGCCACGGTCTATAGAATAGCCGGCGATTACGAGTTGAAGGTCGGCCTGGCCTGCCAGACCAAGGTTGAAGACGGCATGTATCTTGCCCAGATACCATTTTTCCCAGGAAGAAAAGCATACTACGATCTCGAAGAGATCAAGCCTTCGGTAGCTCATTTCGCTCAACTTTATCCGGAAGTCTACCGCTGTTTGGGCTGCAGCTCTTGTACAAAAGTATGTCCTCAGGATATTGATGTTATGCAGTATATCGCCTATATCCAGCGCGGCGATTTTGCAAAAGCTGCCGATATTTCGTTTGACTGCCTGATGTGTGGGCTCTGCGTTTCACGATGCCCGGTCAATATAGTTCACTACAATGCAGCCCTGACTGCCCGACGTCTTTACAGCCGTTACATTGCCAGGCCTGACGCCTTTCTTGCCGAGAGAACCAGGGCGATCGAAGAGGGCAAGTTTGATGCGGAAATTGGTGTTCTGGTTTCGGCAAATCAGGAGAAACTGCAGAAACTTTACGATAATCGTGAAATTGAAAAGTAGATCCGGAGAGGAGGAGTAAATAAATTGGCTTATACACCGCGGTTAAAAGAATTAATGAAAAAAGTAGAAGAGAGCAGGGCCTCCCGGGTTGGCATAAACTACCCCCGAATGTCTCCAGATGAGCGGCGTGCTGTTCTGCAAAAATTTCACCCTGATTTTATCGAGGACGGATTTCGCAAAATTAAAGTCGGCGTCAATAAAGGGGCCCGTTTACCTTATGAAATGGCCGATGTTTTTGAGGCGTGGAGCCGTCTGCGTGACGTTAAACTGGATCTTCAGGCGAAACCTGCTTATGATGTCGATATCCTGATAATCGGAGGCGGTGGGGCCGGGGCTTCGGCGGCACTCGAAGCTACTGCAGCCGGGGCCAATGTGATGATCGCCACCAAACTGCGTTTTGGCGATGCCAATACAATGATGGCGCAGGGTGGCATTCAGGCTGCTGACAAAGAGAATGACACTCCGGCAATCCATTATCTCGATGTGGTCGGCGGCGGTCGTTTTGAAAATGTGCCTGAACTGGCTCGTGCTCTGGTCATGGATGCTCCGCTGGTTATAAAATGGCTGGAAGCCATGGGCACCATGTTTGATAAAAAAGAAGACGGTACGATGATTACGATCCACGGAGGCGGCACCTCAAGGAAACGGATGCACGCTGCCCGTGACTATACCGGTGCCGAAATAATGCGCACCCTGCGTGACGAAGTTCTAAATAAGGGTATCACAGTGGTTGAATTCTCACCGGCGGTTGAGGTGATCCTCGATGATCAGGGCTGCGCTGCCGGAGCAGTTCTTTATAACCTTGAAACCGAGCAATACCTGATTGCCAGGGCCAAGACAGTGATTTTGGCGACCGGTGGATCGGGAAGGCTCCATTACCGAGGTTTCCCAACCAGTAACCATTACGGAGCTACTGCCGATGGACTGGTTATTGGTTACCGGGCCGGGGCGAAGACGATCTATGCCGATTCAATCCAGTATCACCCGACCGGTGGGGCGTACCCGCCTCAGCTGCTTGGTCTTTTAGTGACGGAAAAAACCCGTGCTTTAGGGGCTACACCGCTCAATATAAATGGTGAACAGTTTGTCTATCATCTGGAAACACGGGATGTCGAGTCCTCTGCGATTATCTGTGAGTGTGCGGAGCGCAAACTGGGAGTACCCCTGCCAACTGGTATTACTGCGGTTTGGTTGGACTCGCCGCTGATTGAACTCACGCACGGTGAAGGAACAATCGAGCGTCAACTGCCCGCCATGCTTCGCCAGTTTCATCGATTCGACGTTGATATCCGCAAGGAACCGATGTTGATCTACCCGACACTACACTACCAAAACGGTGGCCTGCTGATTGATGAAAACGGGCTCAGTAACGTGGAGAATCTCTATGTGGCCGGGGAAACAGCCGGCGGAATTCACGGTACCAATCGACTGATGGGTAATTCACTGCTCGATATTATCGTTTTTGGACGGCGGGCCGGCAGGGATGCTGCGGCGAAGAGTAAAGAGATGCCGGTTCCGGAAGGTCTCAACCTGGGCCATGTAGATTCTTACCACCGGGAGCTTGAAGAAACCGGTGCGGCGGACGGGCGGGTGAGCCCAATCTTACTGCCGCACTATACCCACCGGTAATGGCCGATTTAAAGGGCAATGTGCGCCTTCCTCTGAACAGCCTGAAAGTTATTGACCTGACCCGGTTATTACCAGGACCGCTCTGTACAATGATGCTGGGTGATTATGGCGCTGAGATTGTAAAAGTTGAAGATGTTGATGCCGGCGATCCGACCCGTTTCGTCGGCCGCTTTTTTGAAGGTAGTGGTTCTTTTTTTCGTCAGCTCAATCGCAACAAAAAAAGCCTGGCTCTGAACTTAAAAACCGCGGAAGGTCGGGAAATCATCAGGAAACTGGCCGTTAAAGCCGACGTTCTGGTCGAAGGTTTCAGACCGGGGGTAATGGATCGGCTCGGGCTTGGTTATGAGGAAATCAGTAAAGTGAATAACCGCCTGGTTTATGCAGCAATCAGCGGTTATGGGCAGGAAGGGCCTTACCGGGAAAGGGCCGGCCATGATATCAACTATACGGCAATTGCCGGCCTGCTTGACCTTAGCGCCGCTAACTCCGGTTCTCCAATTATGCCGGCGGTGCAAATTGCCGATATTGCCGGTGGTTCGTTGATGGCTTTAAGCGGCATCATGTTCGCCTTATTTGGGAGACAGCAGAGCGGTAAAGGCAGTTTTGTCGATATATCCATGAACCGGGGGCTATTGCCGTGGCTGACTTATGCAGCATCAACAATCGGCAGCGATGAAAATATTCCGCGTCGCGGTTCCGGACATATTACCGGCGCTTATGCCTGCTACAATATCTATGAGACTGCTGATGGAAAACAGATGAGCCTTGGAGCGCTCGAACCCGTTTTCTGGCAGCGTTTCTGTGAAACTGTCGGCAAAACGCAGTGGATGCCACTGCAGTTTGAACAGGAAAGACAGACAGAACTGATTAAAGGGGTTGAACTGATATTTAAAGAGAAATCCAGGCAGCAATGGGAGAAACTTTTCGCAAAGGTGGATGCATGCTGTGAGCCGGTTCTCGATTTACACGAGGCGATCGATCATCCAATCAGCAGGGACGGGAACTATTGGATTGCCTCCCCGGTTGCCGGCGGAAAAACCGAGAAAATGACGGGCTTCCCACTGCTTTTCACTGGATCCCCCGGTGAACTACGCCTGCCCCCCCCGCGTCACGGCGAACACACGACAGAGATTCTTCAATCAATCGGTTACGATCATGAGACCATTACCGGACTGATCGGCAGAGGTATAATCAAGACCGGCAGCAGGTAGTATTATTTAGGCTTTACCGGAAAAACTGTCCGATCTATAATTAACTATGCCGAAGCTAACAATCGCAGAAGAGAAAAAGGCAAGAGTAGGACTGATTTTAGAAATATTAGCACTGCACTATCCGCAGGCGCAAACAAGCCTTACATTTGATAATCCGTATCAACTTTTTGTCGCTGCGATCCTGTCTGCACAGACTACAGATGAACAGGTCAATAGGATTACAACCCGGTTATTCGCTGCTATACCTTCAGTTTATGTGATGTCTCATTTGGAACCTGCAGAACTTGAACCTTACCTGAAAAGAGGCGGCCTCTACCGCCATAAAAGCCGGTATTTAGTCGAAGCAAGCCGGATAATTGTTGATCGGTACAACGGGCAAATTCCTGATAATTTCGCTGAACTGATCACACTGCCCGGAATCGGCCGTAAAACCGCAAACGTTATCATCAGCAGCGCGTTCGGAAAACCAGCCCTGGCCGTTGATACACATGTATTTCGGGTTTCCAGAAGGTTGGGCCTGGCCGACGGCGAAAAAGTAGAAGTTGTTGAGAAACAGCTTAATAACGTTATACCAAAAGATCAATGGAGTAATGTTCATCATCGCTTGATCAATCATGGTCGAAATTTATGTCACGCCCGTAATCCGCAATGTAAAAGCTGTTTTCTGGAGAATATTTGCCGGACTCCTCTGTGATCTGATTGTTGCATTGTACCACAAAGCAAGTTTCAAAAAAAGTAATATTTGCAAAAGGATCTGACAACGAAATAATAGAATTTAATTTGTAACTACTCACCCTGTTTTATTAAAAGGAATCGAGGTTGAAGCTTTTGGAGTTGGCTAATTATGTCCACCTGCATTGCCATAGTGAATTCAGCCTGCTTGACGGCGCTGCGAGAATAAATGGTCTGGTCAGCCGCGCTGCTGAACTTGGGATGCCGGCAGTGGCAATTACAGATCATGGAACCATGTTTGGGGTCATCGATTTCTATAAAGCGGCTAAGGCAGCCGGAATCAAGCCAATCCTGGGATGTGAAGTTTACGTTGCTCACCGCTCACGTTTCCAGAAGGAAGCAAAAAAGGATGATTCACAATACCACCTGGTATTACTCGCTGAAAATATGAAAGGGTATCGCAATCTGATGTTTCTTGTTTCTGCGGGTTACCTGGAAGGGTTTTATTATAAACCGCGTATCGATCGTGAACTGCTGGAGGAGTACAGCGCAGGGCTGATTGCTCTCAGCGCTTGTCTGGCTGGAGAGGTTCCGGCCCTGATCTTGACTGGGCAGATCGAAAAAGCGCGCGAAGCGGCTTGTTATTATCAAAATCTTTTTGGGGATAATCGCTTTTTTCTTGAACTGCAAGATCACGGAATACCGGAACAAAAAGTGGTCAATAAAGTATTAACGCAGTTTTCAAAGGAGTTAGGTATTCCACTGGTTGCTTCAAATGATATCCACTACCTGTCTGCTGAAGATGCCGATATCCATGATGTTCTGCTCTGTATACAGACCGGCAAAACAGTTGACGAAACTGACAGAATGAAGTTTGATTCACAGGAATTCTATTTCAAGACAACTGCGGAGATGGCTAATCGATTCGCGGACTGTCCTGAAGCGATTAGTAACAGTGTACTAATTGCCGAACGCTGTAACGTGGAAATTGACTTTAATCAGCGACACCTTCCCGAATTTATATTACAGGACGATGCTGAACCGAACAGCTACCTTAAAGAACTTTGCTATAAAGCCCTTAAAAAACGCTACCCGGGGGCTTCTCCGGAGATCAGAGAAAGACTTGAATACGAGTTAAGAGTAATCGGTCAGATGGATTACGCGAATTATTTCCTGATCATATGGGATCTGATTGAATATGCTAAGAAAGAACAGATATTAGTCGGTCCGGGGCGCGGCTCAGCTGCCGGAAGTCTGGTAGCATATTGTCTCGGTATAACCAATATCGAACCATTGAAATACGGGCTGCTCTTTGAACGATTTTTAAATCCGGAACGGATTTCGATGCCGGACATCGATATTGATTTTTGCGACGACAAACGTGACCGGATCCTGGCTTACGTTTGCGAAAAATACGGCCAGGATAAAGTGGCCCAGATTATTACTTTCGGAACCATGGCTGCCCGGGCGGCCGTTCGCGATGTTGGTAGAGCCCTGGCTATTCCCTACGCTGATGTTGACCGGATTGCCAAACTGATTCCGATGGAACCAAAAATGACTATATCCAGAGCACTTAAGCAAAGCAAAGAGCTGCAAGTTATCTACCGAGAAGAGCATTACCGCCATTTGCTTGATACTGCAAGGGCCGTGGAGGGAATGCCACGCCACGCTTCGACTCATGCCGCCGGGGTAGTTATCGCCAGAGAACCATTGGTTAACTATGTTCCTTTATACAAAACTAACGACACCACAGTTGTAACTCAATTTCCAATGGGCACACTCGAAGATCTCGGGTTGCTGAAAATGGACTTTCTCGGTCTGAAGACGTTGAGTATTATCGGCGAAGCACTTGATATTATCAGCAGGCGGCATCAAATAAAGATTAACATTGAAGAGATACCACTAAATGACAAGGCGACCTATGAATTACTATCCCAGGGGGAAACAACCGGGACATTTCAACTGGAAAGTAAGGGGATGCGTTCGGTACTCAGAGAACTGGTGCCGAATAAATTTGAAGATATTATCGCTGTTGTAGCTCTCTACCGTCCCGGCCCGATGGAACAGATTCCTATTTTCGTGCAGAGTAAACACGGCAGGAATGAGATTAAATATGCACATCCAGTTCTTGAACCGATTTTAAATGAGACTTATGGGGTTATTGTATATCAGGAACAAATTATGGTAATAGCTGCCCGTATGGCCGGTTTTACCCTCGGACAGGCTGATTTATTGCGCCGTGCGATCGGTAAGAAGAAAAAAGAAATATTAAACCAGCAGCAGGAGTTGTTTGTTCAAGGTTGTTTAAAAAACGGATATTCCCGGGACCTGGCTATTGAAATATACGATTTAATTTTGAAATTTGCTTCTTATGGATTTAATAAATCGCACGCTGCCGCTTATGCCCTGATTGCTTACCAGACAGCTTACCTGAAAGCCAACTACCCGGTGGAATATATGGCAGCGCTGATGACTATTTATTATTCCAACAGTGATAAGGTTGCTCTTTATATCGCAGATTGCCGTCGTATGGGTATCGAAGTGATCCCTCCGGATATTAATGAGAGCGAAACACATTTTACGGTGGTTGCTGAAACGAAGATTCGCTTCGGTTTGGCGGCAGTAAAAAATGTTGGGCTGGGGGCAATTGAGTCGATTACCACGGCCCGCCAGCAGAAACAATTTGTTTCTCTGCGTGATTTTGCATCGCGTATTGACCTGCGCTTATGTAACCGTAAAGTATTTGAAAGTCTGATTAAGTGCGGCGCTTTTGACTCTCTGGGCGGCCATCGGGCCCAGTATCTTGCTGCGATTGATGATGTGCTGGCCCAGGGGCAATCAATCCAGCGAGAGCGGGAAAATGGCCAGATTTCGATGTTTTCACTTATGGATAGCAGCGTTCAGGAAGAACAGCTTAACGATCATCTAAGCAAAATCGAACCTTTTAGCGATAAAGAAAGACTCTCCCTTGAAAAGGAAATGCTCGGCCTCTACATCTCTGGTCATCCGTTAGAGCCATACCGCAACATTCTTGATACAATACCGAAAATAACCCGTTGTGCAGAACTGGCTGATGCCGGAGATAATCACCAGGTGAAGGTCGGCGGAATTATTGTTGCTGTCCGCAGGTTCTACACTAAAAAAAATAAGCAAATGGCTTTTGTCAAATTAGAAGACCTGACCGGTAGTGTTGAATTGGTAATCTTTCCGGATCTATTTGAAAGGCAAGCTGCGTTGCTTGAAGAAGATACCCTGATTTTAGTTGAAGGCAGGACAGATCTGAAGGAAGAAGAAGATATTAAAATTATAACCGATACGGTCAGCCCTTTAAATATGATCAATAAATATTACCGTTTGGTCATCAACGAAGGTCAAGGTCAAGAAGTGTTGGAAAATTTAAAAAATACCCTTATAGCGGAAAACGGTGAGGTGCCGGTTTGTCTCTTTTTTAAAAGTAACAATCAATCCCTGATGCTTGGAGAAGAATACTGGATTCACGATCATCCGTCATGCCGAAAAAGGCTGGAAAATCTTTTAGGCCCGGGTACAGTTATTGAACAGGTTAAAAAGGGAAATACTAAAAGCCACTAAAATTCTGTATGGAACAGGGCTTGAATAATAGTAATATTATGTCGGGAGGTCAATCAAAATGCGACGAACAAAGATTGTTTGCACAATCGGGCCGAGTATCGATACGGCAGATCAAATTGCAAAACTGATCGAAGCGGGATTAGATGTGGCCCGGCTGAATCTTTCTCACGGCAAGCGTGAAGATCATCTTCGCCGCCTGGAACTGATTCGCGATGTCAGCGCCAGGATGAAAAGAAATGTTGGCTATCTTTTTGATACACGCGGTCCGGAAGTACGGACCGGAGATCTTATGGAAGATTATGTTATATTGGAAGATGGACAAGAATTGATTTTAACAACAGCTCCACTGATCGGAGATAACCGGAAGGTGGCTGTTACTTATGCTGATCTACACCGTGATCTGATGCCCGGTTGTGCAGTATTAATCGATGATGGTTTGATCGAGTTAAAGGTTTTGGAGATTTCCGGACAGGAAATATTGTGCCGGGTTCTACACGGTGGTGAATTGCGAAGTTATAAGGGGTTAAACACTCCGGGCACCAGGATAAATTTACCGGCAATGGGCGATGAAGATCGTATCGACATAAAAATGGCTCTTGAGAACGATGTTAACTTTTTAGCGGCTTCGTTTACAAGAAGCGCCGATGATATCCTTGAAATAAGACGGCTTGTTGAAAAACAGAACGGCAGTATTATGATTTTAGCAAAAATCGAAAGCAGGGAAGGTGTTGAAAATTATGACACAATTTTGGAAGTATCGGACGGAGTTATGGTCGCCCGTGGTGACTTAGGTGTCGAGATACCGCCGGAAGAGGTTCCGCTATTGCAGAAACAGTTTATTCGAAAGTGTAATCGGCTCGGTAAACCGGTAATTACTGCGACCCAGATGCTCGACAGTATGATCCGCAACCCACGGCCGACCCGAGCGGAGGCCAGCGATGTGGCCAATGCTATTTTTGATGGTACAGATGCACTTATGCTCTCTGGAGAAACGGCTATTGGGCGATTCCCGATTGAAGCTGTGCAGACGATGAGCCGTATCGCTGAACGGACTGAAGAAGGTTTGGAGTATAAAAAAATATTGGAAGAGCTGAGCCCGTTGATCAAGAAATCAATAACCGACGCGATCAGTTACGCTACCTGTCATATTGCTTATGAACTGGGCGCCGATGCCATCATTACAGCCACCCAATCGGGCCATACCGCACGGATGGTCTCAAAATACAGGCCGCGTGCACCGATCGTTGCTGTTTCTTCACGCCGGCAGGTGGCCGCCCAGCTGACTTTAACCTGGGGCGTGCAAGCAATAATCTGTCCTCCGGTTAATTCTACTGACGATATGTTTGCCAATGCTATTAATACTTCGCTTAAAGAAGGTCTGATCAAGAACGGTAACCTGGTAGTGATTACCGCGGGAGTTCCGGTTGGAGTATCGGGGACTACCAACCTGTTAAGGGTTGAAACGGTGGGAGAGGTTATCGTAAAGGGAACGGGAGTGGGGAAAACAGCTGTAAGCGGCCCCGCCTTTGTGGTCAGAAACGAAGGAGATCTTGAAAATATCAAAGAAGGGCAGATCCTAATTGCCAGGACTACGAATGTTTGTTTTATGACTGCTATCGAAAAAGCAGCAGCCCTTGTAACGGAAGAAGGCGGCTTGACTTCACATGGTGCGATAGTGGCGATCAACCTGGGCAAACCAGCTGTTGTCGGTGTTAAAGGAGCCGTAGATTTAATTGAAACAGGGGCAGTGATCACGGTTGATGCAATCCGTGGTCTGATATATCGTGGTGAAGCAAATGTCCTTTAACATTTCCGAAAAAGAAACTATTGGCATCATCTATCATTCCGATTACCTGATCCACACTCAGGGACAGCATCCTGAACGGAAAGAAAGACTCGAGCATATTATTGCGGCTCTTGCTAAAGGCGATCTACCGGATAGAATCGAAATGATCGAACCGGTTTCGGCCGCCGTTGAAGATATCACTCTGGTCCATACTCCCGTTTATGTCCAATCGATAGAAGAAGCTTGCTTTTCCGGAAAAAATCATTTAGATATGGATACTTACATTGTTCCGGAATCATACCGGGTAGCGCTTCTCTCAGCCGGTGGCGTCATAACCGGCGTGAGGAGAGCTCTCAGTGATAAACCGCGAAAAGTATTTGTCTTAAACCGGCCTCCCGGACACCATGCCGAGCGGAATCGGGCTATGGGTTTTTGCCTTTTTAACAATGTTGCTGTTGCCACCGCTGTCGCCAAACGTGACTATGGTTTGAAAAGGATTGCTATTATCGACTGGGATGTCCACCATGGTAACGGTACACAACACACTTTTGAGGATGATCGCGGGGTTCTCTTTATATCGATACACCAGAGTCCAGCCTATCCCGGTACGGGACAAATTCATGAAATTGGACAAGGTGATGGTGAAGGTTTTACTGTGAATATACCACTTACTCCGGGCTGTGGTGATGGGGAGTACGCCCTCTTTTTCGATCGGGTAATTATTCCGATTCTTGATCAGTATAAACCCGAATTGTTGATTGTTTCGGCCGGACAGGACGCTTATCACCTGGATCCACTGGCTGGCATGTCACTGACGCACCGGGGTTATTACTATATGGCGGAAGTGCTCTCTTCTGCTGCTGAACGCTGGTCAAATGGTCGAGTCGTACTCTGCCTGGAAGGTGGTTACCATCTGCAGGGGCAAGCCGGTGCTGTAGTCCAGGTGTTAAATGCCCTGGGCAGCTGGGAATTACTGGTTACCAAACAGGTACCTGATTTGGAACTGGACCGTCGGGCTCGGCTGCGTCTCGAAGAAGTGCTCGCAGTACAGAGGGTCTACTGGAACATCTAATCAAAAGCTGAGATCGCTGTTGTAAAGAACCAGGCCGCTGGGCAGTTTAGGATAAAAGTAGGTTGATTTTTGAGGCATAATCATTCCCTGACGGGTTCGTTTGAAAAGATCGCCAACCGGTAAGGTATCGAGAATGAAGGCTGCATCGGCTTTTCCGGTCTTAACCGCATCGAGTGTGGTAGCAAAATCGTGAGAAAAGCTGAGCATGTCTTTAGTATTTTTACCGGAAGCGAGTAAAGGTTTTAACAGGAGGTCGTGCAGGAGCGATACCGGAAGGTCCTCATTAGCGGAGGCCGCTTCAGGAACGAGCAGACCCAGACGATCACTTAAGATACAGCCAAAGCCGCATTTTTCGCGGCTTATTTGTTCCAATTTCGCCAGAAAATCTTCTTCCACTGCTTTGGCAGGATCGCCCAACTCAATGACCGTAAAGTGTTCACTGATAATATTCCGAAGCAATATTTGCTGTGCTGCATCGAGGCTGTGCAGAAGGCGGTGAGTAGGCAGCATCAACAGGCCGGGATCATTGATGCTGACCATGACTGCCAGAATAAAACCGGCACCAGGCAGATTGCTTCGAGGGCTGCTTTGGGCGTGGTTCAGTGCTGTTTCATAGCGATGGTGGCCATCAGCGATAAGCAGCGGCTGGGTGGCCAGATAAGCCGTAAACTGATCCTGTAGAACGGAATCGGTTATCGGCCAGATTCGGTGAGTTTGCCCGGATACTTCAACAGCTTCTATAGAGGGATCCATATGATCAGCGATGGCAAAAAAACCGTGCATGCGCTTATCCGGGTCCGGAAATAGTGTAAATATTGGACTGATATTTGTATGGGTAGCCTTGAGTAACGCAAGTCGATCTGTTTTCGGCCCGGCCATAGTCAATTCATGCGGTAGGACAATTCCGGCAGAATACGGCTCAAGCTTGAGGGTGGTGATTATTCCGCGCCGTTTGTATTGAATTTTGTTATATGTAAATGACTGTTCGTAAAGATAATAGTTGTGATGATCGTCCGGTTCAAGGATCCCTTGATTCAACCACTGCTGTAAAATTGCGGCAGCCCTGCTGTAACGATTTTCATTTTCAGTATCGTCAGGGCTGCTTATTCCGTATTCAAGTCGGATAATGTTATAGGGACTACTCCGGTACAGCAGATTTTGTTGTGCCGAATCGATTATATCGTAAGGCGGGGTAATTACGCTTCCGAGGTCTTTAATGTGTGACTGGTTATAGATGATTCCTTTGAACGGTCGGATTAAAGCCATTGTTTGCCCCCGTGATTTATAGGTTTCCTCATACAATTCAGTTCCGATTCTATAGTAACCCGAAACCCTTTGCAACAGCCACATAGCCACATACTACCGCAATCAACAGCCGCCGTTAAAATTGCATACGTTCCTGAACTGTGCTATACTACGCGTGGCAAAATTAAATACGCACGCCTGTTAAGATCGGTTCCGGTTGGCTTAAAGCTTGGGTCCGAACGATGATGCAGGCGGTGGTAAAAACCAAAAGGAGGAATCAGTTTGGCAAGAGTAAGTATGAAGCAGTTGTTGGAAGCGGGGGTTCATTTCGGACATCAGACCCGCCGTTGGAACCCGAAGATGAAGCATTACATCTTTACCGAACGTAACGGAATATACATTATTGATCTGCAAAAAACAGTTAAATTAATGGACACGGCGTATAATTTTGTGCGCGACATTGTTGCTGAAGGTGGCAGCATTATTTTTGTGGGAACTAAAAAACAGGCTCAGGAATCTGTTCGATTTGAAGCGGAAAGGTGCGGGGCTCATTACGTCAACCATCGTTGGCTTGGCGGTATGCTGACAAACTTTAATACGATCCACAAGCGTATCGATCGTTTACTCAAGCTTGAAACGATGGAAGCAGATGGTACCTTCGACAAATTAACTAAAAAAGAAGTGCTTGTTTTAAAAAACGAGAAAGAACGACTGATGAAATTCCTAAGCGGCATACGCACTATGAAAAAATTACCGAGTGCGGTATACGTGGTTGATCCGCGAAAAGAAAAAATTGCCGTAGCTGAAGCGAGAAAACTCGAAATTCCGGTTATTGCTATCGTCGATACAAACTGTGATCCGGATGAGATCGATTACCTCATTCCCGGTAATGACGATGCCATCAGGGCTGTTAAATTGATTACTTCAGTTATGGCTAACGCTGTGCTGGAAGGCAAACAGATCAGCGAAGCACCGGAAGAACCGGAAGAAAAATTAACAGCGGTGCCGGTCGAGTTAACAGATATAATATCTGAGTCAGCGGTTGATCAAATAGCTGCTGCTCCTGAAGTTGAGATAGAACAAGCAGTGAATGCCGAAACAGATGAACCAGAATCAGGAGTAGAAGAGACCGAAGAAGAAACCAGCACAGATGCGAATATTAATGAAGATGTGAAAGCAGAAGAAAAAGAGGAATAGTAATCAACAGCTACTGTCAACAAATGACAGCAAAACTCAAAGGCAGATCAAATTAGAGCAGAGGAGTGAATCTGGATGCACATAGATGCAAAAGTTGTAAAAGCGCTGCGTGAAAAAACTGGGGCAGGAATGATGGATTGCAAAAAAGCGCTGCAGGAAGGCGGCGGCGATGAAGAAAAATCTGTAGACATCTTAAGAGAAAAAGGTCTTTCCGCAGCTGCTCGCAGATCAGGGCGGGTTGCAAACCAAGGGATTGTTGATTCTTACATCCACCTTGGCGGGAAGATCGGCGTTTTAGTAGAAGTTAACTGCGAGACTGATTTTGTGGCACTCAATGATGAGTTTCGCGGATTTGTTCGCAATCTCTGTTTGCAGATAGCAGCGACAAATCCCGGCTACCTGAAAAAAGAAGAGATTCCGGAAAGCATATTGGAAAAAGAACGCCAGATTATCAGGGCCCAGGCTTTAAATGAGGGCAAACCTGAAAAAGTAATCGAAAAAATCGTTGAAGGGCGCTTAGACAAGTTTTATCGCGAAAACTGTCTGCTGGAGCAGCCCTTTGTTAAAGATGAAGATATCGCCATCGGGGAGCTACTGACTAACTTGATTGCCAAGATTGGAGAAAACATTGTGATCAGGCGTTTCAGCCGTTTTGAGATCGGTGAAGGAATCGAAAATGATGCCACATGCTGCTGCGACTAAACTGATTAAAAAGAACACTGTAAAGTGTTCTTTTTTTATAACTCCGTTAATTTCTAAATATTTAGCGCGCCTCAAAAAAAGTTCTGAAGTGTGAAGGTTGTATTAGTTTTCTTGTCGAATTAAACAATAAATCGGAGGTGCTTTATTGGTTAAAGCTGCTTACAAAAGGGTTATTTTAAAACTTAGCGGCGAAGCTATGGCCGGAGAACAGGGATTTGGTATAGATCAGGAAGTAATCGAAAGTATTGCTTTGCAAATCAAGGAAGTTATTGAATATAAAGTGCAAGTGGCTATTGTCGTTGGCGGGGGGAATATCTGGCGCGGAACGCAGGCCAGTAAGAAAGGTATGGATCGCGCAACTGCAGATTATATGGGGATGCTGGCGACGGTGATTAACGCTCTGGCTTTACAGGATGCTCTGGAGCGTCATGATGTCGACACAAGAGTCCAGACAGCTCTTGAGATGCAGCAGGTCGCGGAACCCTATATCAGGCGGCGCGCTTTGCGCCATCTGGAAAAAGGACGGGTTGTCATATTTGCCGGAGGGACCGGCAATCCTTATTTTTCAACCGACACTACTGCTGCCCTGCGTGCGGCGGAGATAGAAGCCGAAGTTATTCTGCTGGCAAAAGGAAAAGTCGATGCAGTTTACGACACCGATCCACTGCAAAATCCAAATGCAAAAAGATATACTGAGCTTAGTTATATTGAAGTAATCAACCAGGGTCTGGGAGTGATGGATTCGACGGCTGCTTCACTTTGTATGGATAACAAGATCAAGCTGATCGTGTTTGGCTTGAATTTTGGAAACATCAAGAAGGTTATCATGGGTGAAAAAATCGGAACCGTAATCAGGGGTGAGTGATTTATGTTAGACGATATCTATGCTGAAACTGATGCGAGAATGCACAAAGTTGCGATCGTTTTCCAGCGTGAGCTTGCTACGCTACGTGCCGGAAGGGCAACTCCTGCATTGTTGGATCGGCTTGAAGTCGATTATTACGGAACCATTACCCCGTTGAATCAGATGGCCGGAATTACCGCACCGGAACCACGGTTGCTGGTTATCCAACCATGGGATAAACAGTCATTGACTGATATTGAAAAAGCAATCCTTAAATCAGACCTGAGTTTAACACCAACCAATGACGGGAATGTAATCCGCCTGTCTATTCCACAGTTAACTGAAGAACGACGCAACGATCTGGTTAAACTTATCCGAAAAAAGGCAGAAGAAAGCAAGGTAATCATTCGAAACATCCGCCGTGATGCGAATGATAGCGCCAAACAGCTGGAAAAAACAAGTGCTATTTCAGAAGATGATCACAGACGGGCCCAGGATCACATCCAGCAAATAACCGATAAAAAGACAGCAGATATTGATGAAATACTGGTGCATAAAGAAAAAGAGATGATGGAAGTATAACTGGCCGCGGTTCAATCCTTTATTTGTGTCTGTAACCAGGCAAATAGATAGAGCTGTGTTGACTTATGGCGTTGTATACTGAAATATTGTAGTTAATAATGGTAACGAGAGGCGGCTCTCTCTGGGCAAAAAGGAGGGAGTCGTTATATTTGAATGGTGGGATATTTCGTGGAGATCAAAGAGCGCGAGTCGGAACTTGTTAAAAAAATTAATCCAGACAGTGTTCCCGGTCACGTAGCGATTATCATGGATGGTAATGGCCGTTGGGCCGTTGAGAAAGGCCTGCCCAGGCATGAGGGGCATCGACAGGGTGTGGAAACAGTTCGCGAAACAGTGCGGAACAGCAGCGCACTGGGTATAAAAATACTTACCCTCTTTGCTTTTTCGACAGAGAACTGGCAGAGGCCTGTGCGGGAAGTTAACTATCTGATGAGCCTGCCTGAAATATATTTTCAATCGGAACTACCGGAGCTAATGCGCAATAATGTTCAGATCAGGTTGATCGGTGACCGCACCCGACTGCCCCGAAAAGTTCAAAAGGCAGTCTATGACGGTATTGAGGCTACCAGGAATAACAGTGGGATGATCCTGAATATTGCCCTGAACTATGGCTCCCGAACAGAGATAATCATGGCGGTAAACCGGCTTATTGATGAAAAAACAGAAGGTAAATTCAAGGGTGAGGTAGATGAAAAAATGTTTTCCGGTTATCTTTATACCGCCGGAATAGCTGATCCGGATTTATTAATCAGGACAAGCGGTGAAAAGCGAATTAGTAATTTTTTATTATGGCAGCTGGCCTATAGCGAACTCTGGTTTACGGATGTGTTGTGGCCGGATTTTTCAAAGGTTCATCTTCTGGAGGCAGTTTATGGTTTTCAGCAGCGTAAGCGCAGTTACGGCAAAGTATAAATCGAAACAGGGTGATCAGTGATGTTAATTTTAAGAATATTGTCAGCTTTAATCGGTGTACCGATAGTGATCGGTTCGGTTTATCTGGGCGGTCCCTGGTATGCTCTTTTTTTGTTGCTGGTTGCAAACCTTGGGGTATATGAATACAATCATATTTTAAAGAATAAAAGTTACAGCGCCTCCGCCGTTATCGGTTTCATTGGTGTTAGCCTTTTTATGGCCGCTTTATATTTTGAAAAACCGGAATTGCTATATCCATTAATTATGTTATTGTTTTTCTGCCTCTTCGTTTCAGCTCTCTTTAACATGGAGAGGATGAGTATATCCGAATCGGCGATTTCCCTCTGGGGCATACTCTATATCGGCGGCATGAGTGGTTATTTGCTTATGCTGCGGATGCTGCCAAACGGGGAGATCTATACCTATCTGTTATTAGCCGGAGTCTGGATTCATGACTCACTGGCATATTTTATCGGTGTAAAGTGGGGCCTGCGGAAATTTGCTCCGCAAATTAGCCCTAAAAAGTCAGTGGAAGGCTCAATAGCCGGTATTATTGGTACAGTAGTGCTCTTTTTATCAGTATCAATTCTCATGCCGGCTCTGATTACAATCAAACCCAGCCAGGCGGTTATTCTGGCTCTTGTCATTTCCGTTTTTGCGCAGTTGGGTGATTTATTGGAATCAGCCCTGAAAAGACAGCTAAAAGTTAAAAACTCAGGAGGTTTAATCCCGGGACACGGTGGAATTCTCGACCGCTTTGACAGTTTGTGGCTGACTGCACCGTTTGTCTACTACTTTTTCCAATTGGTCAATATGCTGCAGAACAGGATTTAATCAAAACTATATCCATAATATGACAACCAAATAATGATAAATTAATTTTGGAAAGGTGCAAACCTGTGAAAAGAATTGCTATTCTTGGTTCAACCGGTTCGATCGGGCAACAAACCTTAGAAATCATTACATCGCTTGGCTCAGAATACAAGGTAGTTGCTCTCACTGCCGGTAGTAACGATCGACTGATTGCCGAACAGGCTCGGAAATTTAAGCCGGAAGTAGTAGTACTCACCGATCAGGTTGCCGCGAAACGATTATCTGAGAAGATAAAAACAGAAACTTGCCTTGTTAAAGCCGGACCTGAAGGGCAGATCGAAGCAGCTACCTGGCCTACAGCAGATCTTGTGGTGATGGCTCAGGTTGGTTTCAGTGGTTTTGAGCCTTTAATAGCGGCAATGAGAGACGGAAAAACTATTGCTCTGGCTAACAAAGAATCATTGGTTGTCGGCGGAGAGATTTTGGAAAGGTTTGGTTTGCTGAATAGAAAAAAAATACTTCCTGTTGACAGCGAACATTCGGCAATATGGCAATGCCTGGGATCATCTCCATTAAAAGAGGTCAGGAGAATATATCTCACTGCTTCCGGAGGGCCCTTTAGCGGCTTTAAAAAAGAAGAACTGGAACGAGTCACACCGGAAATGGCTTTAAATCACCCCAATTGGCGCATGGGTAAAAAAATAACCATTGATTCGGCAACAATGATCAATAAGGGTTTTGAAGTAATCGAGGCAAAATGGTTATTCGATCTCAATCTTGATCAAATTGAAGTGATTGTTCACCGTCAGAGTATTGTTCATTCTATGGTAGAATATATTGACGGATCGATTATTGCACAATTAGGAACGCCTGACATGCGCTTGCCAATTCAATATGCGCTGACCTATCCGGAGCGGAAAAACAGCCCGGTTGAAAGCTATAATCCATTCGGGCAGGAATTTAAATTTGAGAAACCCGATCGTAATCTTTTTCCCTGCCTCGATCTGGCCTTCATGGCAGCAGGCACAGGCGGCACGATGCCGGCCGTGCTAAACGGGGCAAACGAAATAGCAGTAGAATATTTCTTAACCGGTAAGATTAAATTTAACGATATCGCCGGAATAATCGCTTCGGCCATGCAAGAGCACGGCCTTATTAAAAATCCCGAAATCAATGATATCATCAGGGCAGATCGGTGGTCTCGCCGAAAAGCGATTGAAATAATAACCAGATTGACCGGAAAGGTGAATTAAAATGCAGACTATCATTACATCTATCTTAGTATTCGGTTTATTAATCCTTGTGCATGAACTGGGTCACTATTTTGTGGCTCGTTTGGCCGGTATCAAAGTTTTGGAGTTGGCAATCGGTTTTGGTCCGAAATTATATAGTTGGCGAAAAAATGAAACGGATTATTCTGTGCGTGTATTTCCTTTGGGTGGATTTTGCCGCATGCTTGGTGAAAACCCTGAAGAAGCGTCAGAAGTGGACAGTTTTTCGCAAAAACCGATTTTGAGTAGAGCTGCGGTTCTTTTTGCCGGTGCAGCCATGAATTTATTTCTGGCTATTACAGTTTTTTTTATAGTATTCTTCTTTATAATCGGGATACCCGATACCGATAGCGCTCGTATTGGTTATGTAATCGAAGGATCTCCGGCTGAGGCAATCGGAATCCAGACAGGTGATACGATCGCGGCTATAGATGGTGTTTCGGTTGATAAATGGGAAGAAGTGTTGACAATTATTTCTGCCAAGCCAAACACAAATATTATGTTGATCATTGAGAGAGAAGGAATCTTTAAGGAATTAAGTGTTGTTTCTGAAACTGCACCGGATAGCACCAGGGGAATGATTGGAATCGGTCCGGTGATTCAAAAGTATAAATTATTACCTTCACTGCAAGCCAGTTTGCAGCGTTTTGGAGTGGTTATTGCCTCAGTATCTCAGGTGGTGACCGGCCAGGCGCCATTAGATATTGCCGGTCCGGTTGGCATTATCTTTGTTATCGGTGAGGTAGCCCAGACCGGTTTTGTTAACCTGATGATGCTCACAGCATTAATCAGTATCAGTTTGGGGATAGTTAACCTGCTGCCGATCCCGGCACTGGATGGCGGACGTTTATTTTTATTACTTGTGGAAGCATTGCGGGGCCGCCGTATCGATCCGGAGAAAGAAGGTATTATTCATTTTATCGGTTTTGCGCTGCTGATCCTAAGTATTCTATATGTCACTTACCAGGATCTTCTGCGCTGGGACATTATACCGGGCAACTAAAGAGGTAAATCTGTGGAAACACTGAAAAAAAGAATTACCACAACAGTAAAGGTTGGCAATGTGACAATCGGTGGTGACGCGCCCGTTGTAATTCAATCGATGACCAACACAAAAACTACAGATGTTAGCGCTACGCTGGACCAGATCGACCAACTATTTCAGGCCGGTTGCGAGCTGATCCGAGTAGCTATTCCTGATGACGCCGCCGCCACTGCGTTGGAAAAAATTGTTGTCAGCAGCCCTCTTCCGGTTATCGCCGATATTCATTTTGATCATCGACTGGCCTGCCAAGCGCTCGAAAGCGGCGCTGCAAAAATTCGTATTAATCCTGGAAATATCGGCGGGCGGGACAAGCTATTTGACCTGGCCAGTCGGGCAAAACAGTTTAATGTTCCCATCAGAATCGGGGTCAATGCCGGTTCCCTGGAAAAGAAGCTCGTTAAAAAATATGGTGGAATAACAGCCGCAGCCTTAGTTGAATCCGCACTTGCTTACCTGGAGATTCTTGAGTCGATCGACTTTCGGAATGTTCTAGTTTCACTAAAAGCATCTGACGTTTATACGGTAATAAGCGCGTACCGCCTCTTTTCCGAGAAATCACCCTATCCTCTGCATCTGGGTGTAACCGGAGCCGGTCCTCTTGGAGCGGGCACGATAAAAGGAGCTGTCGGAATCGGAACTCTCCTGGCTGAGGGAATTGGCGATACACTGCGCGTCTCATTAACTGCTCATCCGATTGAAGAAATACGGGTTGCCCGTCAAATAGTTCAGGCTCTTGGATTGAGAAAGTTTGTTCCCGAACTGATTTCCTGCCCAACCTGTGGACGCTGTGAAATTGATCTGGTTGCCCTGGTCGGAAAGGTTGAAGGAATCCTTCAGAACTACGGGGCTCCGTTGAGTGTTGCCGTGATGGGTTGTGCGGTAAACGGGCCGGGCGAAGCAAAGGAAGCAGACCTGGGCATATCGGCCGGGAAAAAGCATGGAATAATATTTCGTCACGGCAAGGTAGTCCGTACTGTCCGGCTGGATGATTTACTGGAGACACTCAAATCAGAGCTTGATTTACTGGCAGCGCAAAACATGAGTTAACAGGAGAGGAAATAAAGGAATGGAAATTGCAGCAATAATTCCAGCCTATAACGAAGAAAAAACAATCGGTGCAGTGTTATCTGCCTTGAAAGAGACTTCCCTTATTAACCAGATTCTAGTAGTCAGTGACGGTTCAGAGGATCAAACGGTCAATACTGTCAAGCTGTATGAGGGCGTTCAGGTGATTGAACTGTTTGAAAATCGTGGAAAAGGCGGAGCAATCAAGGCGGGTCTTGACTGCTGTCAGGCCGAAATTATCCTGATCCTCGATGCTGATCTCGTTGGGCTTACTAAAGGTCATATCGAAGCTTTGTTGAAGCCGGTTATCGAAGGGGAAACCTTAATGGCAATTGGCAAATTCGACAAAGGGAGGGTTGCCACCGATATGGCCCATAAAATGGCACCCTTTTTGTCTGGACAGAGGGCCTTAAAAAGGGAACTTCTGGAGGATATATCAGATCTGGACCTGTCCAGGTTCGGTATTGAAATTGCCCTGCACCAGTATGTTGAAGAAAATGACATTGTCACCGTCGTTGTGCAGCTGTCTGACCTTTCTCACGTTATGAAAGAAGAAAAACTAGGCTTTTGGAAGGGAATGCTGGCCAGGATTAAAATGTACGGGGATATTGTTAAATATATTATCAGGGTGGAAGACAAACTAAAGTAAGTTTATGGTTCTCGCAATGGTTCTCGCAAACCTTGCATTTAACGTTATTTTATGGTAAATTAATGGAGGTAAATGGTTAGCTTGTCGAGGGTGGGGTTTCCCACTCTTTCATGTTAGTTGGGGTAAATGCGGAACTTTAAGGAGAAAAACCGTGAGCCGGGAAGAAACGAAACAAGAGCTGATTGCATTGATCGAACCGCTAGTTGAAAATGAGGGTTTTGAGCTAGTCCTTCTCGAATATGTTGCTGGCAAACACGGACATTTAAATCTTGTTATCGACCACGATAGCGGCATATCGATTGATCACTGTGCGCTGATCAGCAGGGCTGTATCGGATCTGCTTGATATTCATGATCCAGTTGCTAATGCCTATACATTGGAAGTATCCTCACCAGGTCTGGAGCGCCCGTTGACAAAGAAAGAACATTTTAAACGCTACCGGGGTGAGAAAATTAAAATCAAAACACTAGAGGAGATTGCGGGAAGACGTAAAATTAGCGGTACCCTACAAAACGCCGGTGAAGATAATATTATAATCAGAAAAGAAGACATCAGCCTGGTAGAAGTACCTTATCGGCTGATCACAAAAGCAAATCTGTGGTATCCAAAGCCGGATATTAAAAACAATTTAAAAGGCAAAAAGAAAGGAGGCTGAATAAACGTAATGAATAAAGAACTATTCGCAGCAATTGAATCCCTGGAAAAAGAAAAAGGGATCGGTAAAGAGATACTCTTTGAAGCGCTGGAAGTGGCGCTTGTCTCGGCACATAAAAAAAATTTCCAGTCAGCTCCTGCAGTTCGGGTTAGTATAGACCGTGATACCGGCGATATAACAGTTTTTTCTCAGTTAAGAGTGGTGGAAGATGTTCAATTAGATCAGCAGGAAGTGAATCTATATGAAGCACGTGTTTATGATCCACACTGCCAGATTGGCGATATAGTTGAGATGGAGTTAACCCCGAAGGAATTCGGAAGAATTGCAGCCCAGACCGCAAAACAGGTAGTTATACAGAGAATAAGGGAAGCTGAGCGAGAACTGATTTATGAGAATTTTGTTGATCGGACCGAAGAAATTATTACCGGTCTGGTGCGTCGCTTTGAACAAAGAAACGTGATCATTGATCTGGGGCGGACCGAGGCAGTTCTGCCTGTAGCCGAACAAATACCTTATGAACGTTACCGTCAGGGAGAACGGGTTAAAACTTTTATAGTGGATGTTAAAAAAACAACCAAAGGTCCTCAAATTATAGTTTCAAGGACTCATACCGGTTTTCTTAAGTGTTTGTTTGAAATGGAAGTCCCTGAGATTTACGAGGGAATTGTAGAGATTAAAGCGACAGCAAGGGAAGCAGGGCACCGTTCAAAGCTGGCTGTATTCTCAAATAACAAAGACATAGACCCGGTAGGCGCCTGCGTGGGGCCAAGGGGAAGCCGGGTTCAGGCGATCAGCAATGAACTAAAAGGCGAAAAGATCGATATCATCAAGTGGAGTGAAGGGTCTGAAGAATATGTTGCCAATGCTCTGAGTCCGGCGAAGGTTTCTGCGGTTCATCTTGATTCAGAGAATAAAATAGCAACGGTGGTCGTACCTGACGGCCAGCTTTCTTTAGCGATCGGCAAGGAGGGTCAGAACGCCCGATTGGCGGCAAAAATCACCGGCTGGAAGATTGATATATCCAGTGAAACTCAATTTACAGAAAAAAGCCTTTCTGCTATTGGCCTTTCCGATGCGCCTGCTGAAGATCAGACAGATGAACGCGACGAAAAGAATTTGGAGCCAATTGAAAATAGCGCTACCGATGCAGATAACGAAACAGCTGTAGATTCTGTTGAAACAGCGGATCCTTCCGACGATGGAAAATTGCCAGCGGAGGATTTAAAAGAAGATGCTTAAACAGCGTAAAATACCCTTGCGTTTCTGTATTGGCTGCCAGGAGAAAAAGCCAAAAAAAGAGTTGGTACGGATCGTCAGGACTCCCTCGGGAGATGTGGTGCTTGATTTAACCGGTAAGAAACCGGGTCGGGGAGCCTATATCTGTCCACTGCAAACCTGCCTGAAACAGGCAATTAAGGGGAAACGGTTAGAAAAAAACCTGCAAATGCCGGTGTCCAATGAACTGATTGCCGCTATTGCAGCCCTATTGGATCAAAAACCGGAAGGCGAAGGATAATTATGGGGAGGGCTTACCATATGGAGGTGTAATAAATGAGTAAGGTTCGGGTTTATGAATTAGCAAAAGAGCTGGGAACAACCAGTAAAAAACTCATCGAAGTAATGGAAAGTATGGATATCAGCGTTAATAACCATATGAGTGCTTTGTCTGACGATGAAGCAAAAAAAGTGATGTCTACTTTAACCGGTCAGACGGGTTCAAAACCGCAAAAAGAATCGGTACAAGAGGCTGAAAAAGAAATAATACCAGCAACTGGAATAGCCGGGGAAACTCCCACTGTTAAAAAGAAAAAAGAGAAACTGAAGATTGAAGAAGTAACAACTCCCAGCCGCAAAGCGCGGAAAACGATCCTGGAAGAAAAACGGGCAGCCGCGCTGAAGGCGCAACGACCGAAAATCAGGCTCGAGGGACAGGTGACCATTGCTGAACTGGCTGGTCATTTTGAGGCAACACCGGCTGAATTGATCACGTATCTGATGGAAATGAACATAATGGCCACTGTTAATCAACCGTTAACTCCTGATTTTGTTAAGCTGCTGGCTGATCAATACGGATTTGATCTTGATTATATTGAAGATCCGGTTGAGGAAGAGCTGCTTGCCTTTGATGATGAAGATAAAAATAAAGAAATATTGCGTAAACCGGTTGTTACTATTCTCGGGCATGTCGATCATGGTAAAACTTCGCTGCTTGATTTAATCAGAAATACCAAGGTAACCGAAGGTGAAGTCGGTGGTATTACCCAACATATTGGCGCTTACCAGGTTGAAGTTAACGATAAAAAGATTGTTTTTCTCGACACGCCGGGTCACGAAGCATTTACGGCAATGCGAGCCCGAGGGGCTCAGGTAACGGACATTGCGGTTTTGGTTGTGGCTGCCGATGATGGTGTAATGCCGCAAACAATTGAGGCAATTAACCATGCCAGAGCAGCCCAGGTACCGATACTTGTGGCAATCAATAAAATTGATAAAGCTAACGCAAATCCGGATCGTGTAAAACAACAGCTTTCCGATCATGGACTGATCTGCGAGGAATGGGGCGGAGATACTATCTTTGTTCCAGTAAGCGCGATCAGGGGTGACGGGCTTGAAGAACTTTTAGAGATGATTCTTTTGTTGGCAGAAGTAAGTGAACTTAAAGCCAATCCTGAACGAGCAGGACGGGGAACGGTTATTGAAGCAAAGCTCGATCGCGGACGTGGACCGGTAGCGACAGTGCTGGTACGGGATGGAACTCTCAGGGTAGGTGAATCGATAATCTGCGGTTCGATTGCCGGCAAAATCAGGGCGATGAACAATGATCGTGGAGAAAGAGTTGTCTCGGCCGGACCTTCAACGCCTGTTGAGATCGTCGGTTTAAGCGAAGTACCGCTGGCCGGAGATCGTTTCCAAGTCGTCAGCGACGACAAGATTGCCCGACAGGTAGCCGAAAAAAGGGCTATGAAAATCAAGGAAGTGAGCAGACGTGTTCAGCACATTACTCTTGATGATCTCTTTAAACAAATTCAGGAAGGTGAAGTAAAAGATCTTCATTTGATACTGAAAGCAGATGTTCATGGATCGGTTGAAGCGCTCCAGGATGCTCTGTTTAAATTGAGCTTAGAAGAAGTTCAGATCAAGATTATCCATACCGGGGTAGGCGCGATTAATGAATCAGATATTATGCTGGCTTCTGCCTCAAATGCAATCGTGATCGGATTCAATGTTCGCCCGGGCAATAATGCCCGCAAACTGGGCGAACTGGATCGGGTTGATATCAGGCTTTATCGGATTATTTACGAAGCGATCGCAGATATTAAAGCCGCTGTAACCGGTTTACTGAAGCCGATAATGAAAGAAGTTATACTCGGCCAGGCCGAAGTAAGACAACTTTTCAAGGTTTCTCGACTAGGCAGTATTGCCGGTTCTTATATCATTGAAGGCAAATTAACGCGTAGTGCCATGATCAGGGTAATCCGGGATGGCACAGTTGTTCTTGACAATGGTCATATAGATTCACTCAAACGCTTTAAGGATGATGTCCGTGAAGTGTTAACCGGCTATGAATGCGGCATATTACTGGAAAATTACAATGATCTCCATGAAGGAGACATTATTGAAGCCTATGTTATGGAACAGGTAGCTCGCTAGCCAGGAGCTGTATTTTCCGTAGTAACCGTATCATGGGAGGTTGAGAGAATGTCGGAAAACAGAGTACGGCGGGTAGCGGGACAAATCAAAAAAGATGTAAGCCAGATCATCGGAGCTCAAATCAAAGATCCCCGGATTGCCGGTATTACCAGTGTAACAGAGGTTCAGCTTTCCAAAGATTTACGTTATGCCTCGATCTATATCAGTATCTATGGCAGTGATACAGATAAAGAAGAAACCCTGCAGACACTGTGCAGAGCAGCTGGTTTTATTCGCAGCGAGATTGGCCGACGGATCAGGCTTAGATATATTCCTGAAATTAATTTTTTTCTTGATAATTCTATCGAATACGGAGCTCATATCGATAGCGTTATCGAGTCATTGAAAAAAGAAGAGAATAGTGATAATGACAGATCAGTCCAAAATAATTGAAAGATTAAAAGAAGAAAAGACTTTTTACCTGATATCGCATATGCTGCCAGACGGTGATAGTATCGGTTCTCTGTTGGCGATGGGTGAAGGTTTATTAAAAATAGGAAAAAATATCAGTCTTTTTACTCCGGGACATATCCCCCGAAAATACAATTTTTTAACGGGAACAGAAACGGTCTCACATGAAGTATTAATCGTTGATCCCGATATTACCACCATTGTTCTCGACAGTAGTGATTTGGATCGGCTTGGTATATTTAAAGAAGCTGTCTTGAATAGCAAACAGATCATTAACATTGATCACCATGTTACCAATCAACGGTTTGGAACATTAAACCTTGTTGATTCGTCCGCAGCGGCTACCGGAGAACTTGTCTATTCTTTATTAAATGAATTGCCGGTAATAATCACCGAAAGTATTGCTGAATCACTCTATGTCGCTATTTCAACCGATACCGGTTCCTTCAAATACACTAACACAACACCAAATACCCACCGGGTAGTAGCGAATTTATTGGAATTTGGCCTCAACCCGGGAACACTATCTCAGAAAATGTTTGATGAGAAACCTCTTTCGTTTTATATTTTGCTTAAAGAAGCCCTGTCCAGCCTGGAAATGTACGAAAGGCGCAGAGTAGCGGTGATGACACTGAGCAAAGATATCAGGGAACGGAGTGGGGCGACAACCGATGACCTCGAGGGAATTGTCAACTATGCGCGCAACATCGAAGGGGTAGAGATGGGTATTTTATTCTATGTTGAAGGTAACCGGGAAGTAAAGGTTGGTTTTCGTTCAAAGAGACTGGATGTAAGTGTCCTCGCCGGAAATTTAAATGGCGGAGGCCATACCCGGGCAGCTGGCTGCCGTCTTGACGGTGATTTAGAAACTATTAAAGAAAAAGTGATCGGTGAATCTTTGAAACTGTTGAAAGAACTACCGGCCTGAAGGAGCAATCCAGTGAATGGTATTATTGTTATCAACAAACCCGGCGGCATTACTTCACACCAGGTTGTGCATTCAATCAGAAATATATTCCGGGGTGTAAAGGCCGGGCATAGTGGAACCCTTGATCCGATGGCTACCGGTGTTCTTCCGGTTTGTCTGGGAAAGGCTACCCGTGTCGTGGAATATATAATAGAACTGCCTAAAACATACCGGGCTGCGATTGTTTTGGGGAAGACTACCGATACTGAAGATGCCACCGGCAAGATTATCGCGGAAAAAGCGGTGCCTACGCTCGAACAGATTGAAGTTGAAAATATAATTCATGGCTTCATCGGAACCATTGAACAGCTGCCACCGCGTTATTCCGCGGTTAAGTATCACGGAAAACCTCTTTACTACTGGACCCGTCAGGGTGAAGAGGTGCCACGCCGGATCCGTTCTGCAGAAATATACGGTATTGAGCTGCTGGAATATAATTGTGACAGCGAACCTCACCTGGTATTTGATGTGCAGTGTTCCCGGGGAACATATATCCGGACACTGGCTGCTGATATCGGCAAGATAATCGGCTGCGGCGCCCATCTTTCTTCATTGATTCGTTATGCTGTGGGTCCCTATAAACTAGAACATTCCTTCACACTGGAAGAAATAGCCGAAATGGCGCTGTGCGGTTGTATGGATGAGTATATACTGAATATGGATACAGCTCTTGTAAATTTATCGAAGGTAGTTCTTAACAATGTGCAAATTGAAGCTTTACGACACGGTCAGATCGTTACCCTGGAACAACAGGATTTCTTCGATCATATAAAGGAAGAATATCCGGTCAGTATTTATAATCAGCAAGGTAATTTTAAAGCTATCGCCTGCAGAGAAGAAGTTGACGGTAGTGCGGCGCTTAGAACTGTCAAGTATTTGTCAGATTAACAGCCAGATACCGAAAACGGGATACTGACAGCGATATTTGAAAGGTGATCTACAAATGGAATTAATTAATTGTATTGATCGTCTGCCGGATCATGTCCGGCCGCTGTTCCTGGCACTGGGCAACTTTGACGGCATCCACCGCGGACATCAGGCTCTTCTGAGATCTGTCGTTGAAAAGGCTCGCCTGGCTAACGGTTTCAGCGCTGCCCTTGTTTTTAACCCGCATCCGATAATTGCTTTGCAACCTGAAAAGCCTTTTATTCTGTTAACCGACATTGCCGATCGTGCTGAAATAATGGATGAAATTGGCCTTGACTACCTGGTCATCGAGCCTTTTACAAAAGAATTGGCCTCATTAAGCCCGGAGCAGTTCATTCAACAGATCATCAGGAACAAATTAAATGTAAGCGGTATATCGATCGGGGCTAACTATAAATTTGGTCGACAGGGTGCCGGCAGCGCAGATACGCTGCACTATTGGGGCAACGAACTTGGATTCAGTGTTGACGTTGCTCCCATGGTAAAGTATGCCGGGAAAGAGGTCAGCAGTTCGGTGATCCGGTCTTTGCTATTATCAGGACATGTTAAAGAGGCTGCCAACTTGTTGAATTACTATTTCTACAGGCATGGGAAGATCATCGCAGGCTGCGGCATTGGCAACAAACTGGTTTATCCCACAGCAAACATTTCCGCCAACCCGGGCCTGCTGTGGCCGGGAAAGGGCGTATACCTTACGGCAGTGGGCAAAATACAAGATGGCTTGCTTTACGGTGTTACTAATGTGGGAACACGTCCGACATTCGCCCGTTATGATGCTGCCGTTGAAACCCATATCATCGATTTTGAAGACTCTATTTATAACCGTGAAATCCGCCTCTGTTTTTTGGAAAAATTGCGCGATATAATGTTATTTAAATCTTCAGTTCAGTTAAAAGAACAAATTGGACGAGATATTGAAAAAAGCAGGATTTTGATTCAAAATTATAGACAGGAAAAAAACGGAAGAGGCATTTCTTTACAAGCAGGTTGTTCTGTGCTAAGATCGTCGTAGTCAGAACCGTAGGCTAGGTATAACGACATCCCGACGTAATACTTGGCAGGCGGCGATTAATAAAAGGGAGGATGTTTGATTATGTTGGATCAAGAACGTAAAACGGAGATTATTGATCTTCACAAAAGACATGAGGGCGATACCGGTTCGCCGGAGGTGCAGATTGCTCTCTTGACAGAGCGAATCAACTACTTGACAGAACATTTAAAAGTTCACAAACATGATTTTCACTCACAGCGTGGTTTATTGAAGATGGTCGGACGCAGAAGAGGCCTGTTGAATTATTTGCGTGACCGGTCACCAGAACGCTATCAGGCTATTTTGGCTAAGCTTGGCTTACGGAAATAGCGTAATAATGAACACGGGGGCTTGCCCCCGTGTTTCCAGTTAGAATAACCCGAGCAGTTGAGAGGAGTAATTATTTTATGCATTCTTATACGATGGAGCTACAAGGAAGAATACTAACCATGGAAACAGGCAGATTGGCAAAACAGGCCAGCGGCTCTGTTCTGATGCGTTACGGCGATACTGTGGTTCTCGTAGCAGCTACGGCCGCTGATGAACCCCGTGAAGGAATAGATTTTTTCCCGATGACCGTCGATTATGAGGAACGACTCTATGCCGTTGGCAGAATACCCGGAGGCTTTATTAAAAGAGAAGGTCGTCCTACCGAAAGGGCAACTCTGGGCTGCCGCCTGACTGATCGTTCTCTGCGTCCTCTTTTTCCAAAGGGCTTCCGTAACTCAGTGCATATAGTAGCCACGGTTCTATCAATGGATCAGGATTGTCCTCCTGAGCCGCTTTCGATTATTGGAGCCTCGGCTGCCCTTTCGATATCAAAAATACCTTTTAATGGACCGGTTGCTGCAGTTATTGTCGGTCTTATCGATGGAGAACCGGTCGTTAACCCCAACCAGAAACAGACACAGCAAAGCGAACTTCATTTAATGCTGACCGGAACAAAAGAGGCCGTGATGATGGTTGAAGCTGGTGCGTTGGAAATTAGTAAGGAAGATATCCTTAAGTGTATCGAAGCGGGGCATCAGGTTATTAAAGAAATAATTGCCCTGGAAGAACAAATGATTGCCGACCAAGACATTGAAAAGGTATTTGTTGCACCACCGGAACTGCCACCGGTAATAGTCGATAAAGTGGCACCGACAATAAGAGAGGGTGTCAGAGCAGCTCTGAAAATTGCCAATAAAAAAGAGCGCGAAGATAAACTGGCCGACCTAAAAAAAGAACTTATCGAACGTTTCCTTGGGGATTATCCTGAAAATGAGAGTGTTCTGCGTAAAATATTTGACGGTGTTCTTAAAGATACCTTGAGAAAGATGATTGTCAGGGAAGATTTGCGCCCGGATGGCCGCAGTTCTCAGGAAATAAGACCGATTACCTGTGACCTGGGTGTCTTACCGTGCACACATGGTTCAGCCATATTTACACGCGGTCAAACCCAGGTTCTCAATATCTGCACTCTAGCGGCTTTAAGAGATAAGCAGATGCTCGATGGTTTGGGCATTGAGGAATCAAAACGCTTTATTCACCACTACAATTTTCCACCGTATAGTGTTGGCGAGGCTGGTTTCATGCGTGGACCGGGTCGCCGGGAAATCGGCCACGGTGCTCTGGCTGAAAAAGCCCTTGAGCCGGTAATTCCTTCTGAAGATGACTTTCCGTACACAATTCGGTTGGTTTCAGAAGTTCTTGAATCGAATGGGTCTACCTCGATGGCCAGCGTCTGTTCAGGTTCACTTTCGATGATGGATACAGGGGTTCCACTAAAAAGAGCGGTGGCCGGTATTGCCATGGGTTTGGTCAAAGAAGAAGATGATGTAGTCATTTTATCAGATATTCAGGGCGTTGAAGACTTTCTTGGAGATATGGACTTCAAAGTTGCCGGAACAGAAGCAGGGATCACCGCCTTACAGATGGATATCAAGATTACCGGAATATCTGGGGATATTCTTGAAAAAGCCCTCGCTCAGGCCGATATCGGGTATAAATATATTCTTGGTATTATGAATGAAACGATCAGTGCACCGCGTCCAGAGCTTTCTCCAAACGCTCCACGCATGATCAGGATGCAGATTGCTATTGATAAAATCAGAGAGGTCATCGGCCCGGGTGGTCGGGTAATCAATAAGATTATCGCCGAAACGGGTGTTGGCATCGATATAGAACCGGATGGGAGAATATTTATTGCCGCAGTCGATCCTGAAGGCGGTAAGAAAGCTCAGGAAATGATTGAAGCCATTATCAGGGAAGTTGAGCCTGGGGAAATTTATATGGGTAAAGTGACCCGGGTTGAGCGTTACGGGGCATTTGTAGAGGTGCTGCCCGGTAAAGAAGGACTCCTGCACATTTCTCATCTCGATCACCAGCGGGTAGAAAAAACTGAGGATGTCGTCAAGTTAGGTGATCTAGTTGAGGTTAAAGTAATGGATATCGATGAAAAAGGGCGTATCAATCTCTCCAGAAAGGCCCTGCTCCCTAAACCACCTGGAGGCGGAGACAGCGACAGGCCAAGATCACGCCGAAGCTAACGCCTTTTTGAGTCGCATGGTTATAAGGGTAAGCGATTATTTATTGAGATGTTAAACGCCAGACGTAAGTGAGTTTGCTTTTATTATTAATGCAGAGCATAAAAAACCCTAAATACTAGGGTTTTTTAGCAGGGTATCAAAGAGATTATAATTCGATTGACTGGAGAGAGTAGAGTATGCGCCGGGAAACAGTAAAACTGCCGGTACAAAAAGCTGTACACGCCAGAGACATACCGCTACCCCGTTATATGACCGAGGGTTCTTCGGGGATGGATCTCTATGCTGCAGTAGAAGGTGTAATCACAGCCATGCCCGGCGAAGTTATCCTTATTCCGACCGGTCTATTGGCTGCCGTGCCTAATGGCTATGAACTTCAGATCAGGCCGCGCAGCGGACTGGCGGCGAAACAGGGTATTGGTATCCTGAATTCACCGGGAACAATCGATTCGGACTACCGCGGTGAAATAAAGGTAATTTTGATTAACCTGGGTAAAGTTCCTTTTGAAATCAAGCGTACAGATCGTATTGCTCAGATGATCCTTTGTCAGGTGCCGAGAGCCGTTTTAGAAGAAATGGATGAACTGCCTCCTACCGGGCGAAACGATGGAGGCTTCGGGCATACCGGGTAAGCGTTAATAAAAGCGAAAAGTCATCGTTAATACGGGAAGAACTAGATTACCGGATTTCCTGAGACTGGAACCGGATTAAATATAGATCAGCTGTGTGGAATACAACCAGTGGCTTCTGAATGGTTGATCAACAAATTGGAGGTTTATTTTGTCAAGGAAAAATAAAAAGAGTCAAGCGCTGCAGCTGATTCCGCTGGGCGGTGTCGGTGAAATTGGAAAGAATATGTTTGTTTTGAAATACGGCCAGGAATGCATCATTATGGACGTTGGATTAAAATTTCCCGATGAATCAATGCTTGGGGTGGATATCGTTATTCCTGATATTTCTTATCTGATGGATCAACAGATCAAGATACTCGGGATTATTCTTTCCCACGGACACGAAGATCATATTGGGGCACTCCCCTACATTATCGAAGATTTGAATGCTCCAATATATGGCACTCGTCTTACATTGGGATTGCTGGAAGCAAAATTCATGGAACATCCGGTAAAGAACCTCACGCTTAATGAAATCAATCCGGATCAAAGTCTGATTTTATCTGAACGCTTTAAGTTGGATTTCTTTAGAACCAATCACAGCATTCCTGATTCTGTTGGTCTGGCAGTGGAAACGCCTGACGGCATAATTGTATACACCAGCGATTTTAAGTTTGACCAGACTCCGGTTGACGGCAGAATAACCGATTACTTTAAGCTGGCTGAATTGGGTCGAAAAGGCGTCATTGCCGCTTTGATTGATTCAACTAATGCCGATCGCCCGGGGTATACTCTTTCGGAAAAAGAAGTAGGTAAAAGTATCGATGAAATATTCAGGCTTTCACGCAGCAGAATTATTCTCGCGACGTTTGCCTCAAACATACACCGTATCCAACAGGTAGTCGATGCGGCTATCCGTTACGATCGCAAAATCGGTATAGTCGGCCGCAGTATCATTAACTCTGTTGCCATCTCAACTGAACTGGGCTATCTGAATATACCGAAAGATATCATCGTTGATCTGGATAAAATCAAGCATATGCCTCACGAAAAGATGGCCTTGATCACAACTGGCAGCCAGGGTGAGCCGATGTCGGCTTTGACAAGAATATCGCAATCCGAACACCGTCAGGTTGAAATATTTCCTGGTGATACAGTGATCATTGCTGCTAACCCGATTCCCGGTAATGAAAAACTTGTCGCCCGTACGGTTAATAACTTGTTCCAGCTCAAGGCAGATGTTATTTACCGACCGATTTCCGGAGTTCATGTATCCGGACACGGCAGTGAAGAAGAGATCAAGTTGATGTTGAACCTGCTAAGACCGAAATACCTGATTCCGGTCCACGGTGAATATCGTCAGCAGACCTACTTTTCTAAAATAGCCCAAAAACTGGGCATTCCTGAAGAGAATATATTCATTACTAAACCGGGTAATGTAATAGAGTTTGCCGAAGGCAAAGGGCGTATGGCCGGTTCTGTACCAGCCGGCCGAGTCTTGGTAGACGGTTTTGGTGTGGGTGATGTAGGCGAAGTCGTTATTCGCGACAGGCAAATACTGGCAGAAGATGGCATTGTAATTATTGTCCTCGCTGTAGACCAGGCAAAAAATGAAATCCTGGCCGGACCTGAAATTATCACCCGTGGTTTTGTCTATGTCCGGGAATCAATTGACCTTCTGGAAGACGCAAAAGGCGCACTTTCGAAAGCAATTGCAAAAATCAACCGGGAACAAATGCAGGAATGGAGCAAAATCAAAGCCCGTATCAGAGATGCAGCCTCTTCTTTCTTTTATGAGCAAACCGGCCGCCGACCAATGATTATGCCGATCATTATTGATGTTTCACCCGGTAGCAACAACCGACAGTGAGCTAATATTGAATACCGTATAATGTTGTTCTAAATTCTCGTCTGCTTTCTTCTTTTATTCTGAAACTAATTTATATAAGGAATGAGTCATTAATTAGCTGTCGTCAGGGCTGCCTGGTAAAGGCAGCCCTGACGACTTGTTCTGTTTTCAGAAGGGATTGGTTAATAATGGGTATATGGGAAGCAATTCTACTCGGACTGATCCAGGGTTTAACAGAATTTTTACCGGTCAGCAGCTCCGGCCATCTGGTTATTTTACAGGATTTATTGGGCCTGAACGAACCGGGTATTACATTGGAAGTAATGCTTCATTTCGGCACTCTTTTATCGGTTATTTGGGTGTTCAGCCGGGATTTTCTTAATTTGCTAAGCTTCCGGAAAGATAATCAACAGAAGCACTTATTATTGATGCTTGCTATTGGAGTAATTGTCACTGCAATAATCGGCCTGGTGTTTAGCAGTTATATCAATCTGTTATTTAAATCGACTCTTTTTGTCGGTTTTATGCTACTCCTAACCGGTGGCATTATCAAACTGTTAACAATTTTGCCTCCGGGCCGAATAAAGATTACCGAGATGAAAGTTCAGGATGCCTTCTGGGTCGGTTTACTGCAAGGATTTGCCGTCCTGCCGGGGATTTCCCGCTCCGGATCAACCATAATGGCTGCCCGGTGGAGGGGATTGGATCGTGAAACTGCAATCAGCTATTCGTTCATGTTAGCAGCCCCGGTTATATTGGGGGCTACACTGGTAGAAGCAAAAGAGCTCTTTGCTTCCGGAATAGAAAAGGCAATGCTATTTAATTATTCCGCAGGCGGCCTGGCAGCCTTTATTTCCGGGATTGCGGCAATTAAACTATTTATAAAGCTTCTTTCAGGACATAAAATTCATTATTTTGCTTATTATTGTTGGGTGATCGGAGCGCTGGTTATAATTGCCTCGTTAATCCGTTTATAAACTCAGATGACGATCGAAAAATTGGAAACTTTACAATTACGAACAAATGTTTTACAATAATTATAATAGCTAAGTTTATTGATAGAAAGGCGGACAGTTACAATTGGCCAAACGACGGAAAAAAGACGCAAACAAAGAAATGCGTTCCCAGATCAAAGGGATTATGCTGCTGGCGTTGGCTGCTTTTTGTTATATTGGTCTGATCGGAAGCAAACAAACCGGAGGGATCGGTTTGTTTGTCAGTAGTATTATGCGGACACTGGCCGGTGAAGCAGCTGTTGTGATTCCGGTTACGATCTGTTTCTTGGCAGTAAGCCTGCTTTTGCCTTTAGAACGACTGAACATTAAACGCAGACTGAGCGGCCTCATAGCCTTACAGCTTTTATACACGATTTGGGTTCATATCCATTTAATCATTGAACGAATACCAAATATACCTTCCAGAAATCTCTTCTTTGAAAGCTTCCTGCTGGGTTTGAATCAGGAGGGAGGCGGGGTGATCGGGTCTGTTTTTGCAGGAAGTTTATTGTACCTGATTGGTTCTATCGGCAGCCGTATCTTAATTGTTGCTCTTGCCCTGATCTCTGCCTTAATGGTTTTGAATATTACTGTTAATAAAATCATAAATTCTATTTTACGGTTCGCAGAAACATTGATCGAACTGCTAAAAACTCTTGGACGGATATTACGCAAACTTATCCTCGGTGTGGTGTCTGCTGCGCAGGCAAAGATAAATAATATGGCTATAAAAAGAAATGATCTTCTAAATAAAACTGTTGCAGTATCCGGTGATGATCACGAAATTCCCGAATCAAGCGTTGCGATACCGAACGAACCTGAAGAACAGGAAGGATCTGCTGAAATCAATGGATACCTGAAAGAAGGTATGTCAAAAGCGACAGCACCTTCTGAGAACAAAAATCATGAAATGTTTGGGATTTCGACGACCGCTCTGGAGAACAGGCGAAAAACCACGGTAAAATATCTTTATCCCCCACTGGAGTTGCTTCTACTACCAGCGACAAACGGTGAACAGCAACATCTGAAAAATAGTAAAACCAGAGCAAAACTGTTGGAGAACACTTTACTGAGTTTTGGAGTAAAAGCTAAAGTTGTCCATGTGCAATCCGGACCTACCGTTACAAGATTTGAGGTTCACCCGGACGCCGGTGTTAAAGTAAGCAAAATTATTAGTCTCGCAGACGATCTGGCTCTTAACCTGGCTGCGACGCTGGTCAGAATTGAAGCTCCGATTCCCGGTAAAGCTGCTCTGGGCATCGAAGTCCCCAACAAGGTTATCATTCTTGTCCATTTAAGAGAAGTGATGGAAGATGTAACTTTTAAAAATAGCTCTTCACCCCTTACGATCGGTTTGGGAAAAGATATTACCGGAATTCCGGTTATTGCGGATTTAACAAAGATGCCACATCTATTGATCGCTGGTGCAACCGGCGCCGGTAAAAGTATGTGCCTGAATACGATAATCACCAGTATTCTCTATAAAGCCGGTCCTGAAAAGGTCCGCTTTATTATGATCGATCCGAAGGTAGTCGAGCTAAGCATTTACAACGGAATTCCCCACTTGATAATGCCGGTGCTGACCGATCCCCGCAAAGCCTCCCTGGCTTTGCGACAAACAGTTAAGGAAATGAACAGGCGTTATGATCTGTTTGCCATCCATGAAGTGCGTGATCTAAACGCTTATAATGAACTGGCCGCAAGGGATCATGAACTGGAAAAACTAGCTTACATTGTAGTGGTAATTGACGAACTGGCCGACTTGATGATTGTTTCACCGGGTGAAGTGGAAGATTCGATTGCCAGGCTGGCTCAGATGTCAAGAGCAGCAGGTATTCACCTGCTTGTCGCAACACAGAGGCCCTCTGTAGATGTCCTGACCGGTGTTATCAAAGCGAATATAACATCAAGGGTTGCCTTTACAGTGTCATCTCAGTTTGATTCCAGAACAATCCTCGACATGGCTGGAGCCGAGAAACTGCTGGGTAGTGGAGATATGCTGTTTTATCCTGTCGGCGCAGTAAAACCTTTTCGTGTTCAGGGCGCTTATGTCAGTGAAGCGGAATTGAAAAGAATTACCGATTATATAAAGAAACAGAACCGGGTAGAATGTCAGAATGGCACTTCTTTTTTGGAAACTCCTGATGAAATAAAGGCAGAAGAAGTCGACGCCCTTTTTGCAGAAGCAATCGATCTTGTGGTACGAACCGGCCATGCTTCGATATCACTTTTACAACGACGATTTCGAATAGGTTATACCAGAGCTGCTCGCCTGATTGACGATCTTGAAAAGAGAGGAATAGTCGGCCCGTTTGAAGGTAGTAAACCAAGGAAAGTGCTGATTACCGCCGAACAGGCAGCTAAGATTTGTGAAGATTATACTCGTAAAAACGGTTGTTGAGGAGCGAAAAATTGCCAGCAGAATACAAAAAATTATCTAAAAACAGATTAAATACAACCGGATTAAAATTAGCGGCTATATCTTTGGGCTGTTCAAAGAATAGAATTGATACAGAGGAGATCCTGGGATTTCTGTCTGCCCAGGGCTTTGTTTTGACTGACGATTACCAGATTGCCGATGTGGTTATCGTTAATACCTGCAGTTTCATTGAGAGCGCTCAACAGGAATCAATCAATACATTACTTGAAGTAGCAGCGCATAAAAACGGACCCAAAGCGAAAATAATCGCCGCCGGTTGCCTCGTAGAGATATTCGGCAGCAATATACTAAAATATATACCGGAAATTGATGGAGCGATCGGCGTACACAGCTATTCCGATTTGAATATATTCATGAAAATACTGCTCAGCGGTAAACGAATTGCAATCCGGAAACCACTCACTGAGGAATACCACTCACTTTATTCACGGGTACTGACAACTCCCGCATTCAGTGTCAACGTAAAAATAGCGGAGGGTTGCAGCAATCGTTGTCACTACTGCCTGATTCCGCGAATACGCGGCTGCTACCGAAGCCGCCACCCGGAAGAAATTATAACTGAAATTAGAAGCTTACTTGAACACGGTGCACGTGAAATAAACCTGATTGCTCAGGATACCACTGCTTATGGCAGCGATCGGAACGGTTTGCCAGATCTGTCAGGCTTGATAACGATGATCCTGGAATTAAAAGGTGATTTTTGGTTACGCATACTCTATACTTATCCATCAAGAATTGACGATACTTTGATCGAACTGATCGCTGCTGAAAGTAGAATCTGCAATTACCTGGATGTTCCGATTCAGCATGTCAATGACCAGGTTCTCATGCAAATGGCCAGATCTTACGGAAATAATGAATTAACAACACTGCTACTGACTTTGCATAAGCGAATTCCGGATCTGGCGCTGCGCACAACCTGCATGGTTGGTTACCCTGGCGAGAGCAGAGAACAATTCAATGAACTACTTGATTTTATTCAAGAATATCCTTTTGAAAACTTAGGCGCTTTTGCATATTCTGCGCAGAAAGGAACAATTGCTGGAAACTCACCGAAACAGGTTCCCCGGCGAGTTATTAATAAACGGTTTGCCCTGCTGATGGAAACCCAGCAGCAGGTTTCAACTCTGCTTAACCACAAGCTGATCGGCAGGCGGTTGAAAATTCTTGTTGAAAGGGCACTCTCTCCTGGCAGCAAAAGATATTACGGCCGGACCGAATATCAGGCGCCTGAAGTAGACGGAGGCGTTTATTTCCGTTCATCTATTTCCCTGAAACCGGGGGATTGGGTTTCTGTTGAAATCGGCGCCGTTTCACCGTATAACTTATTGGCAGTCAGACCGATATTACTGAAGAATTCTTTAATTAAGAGGTGATTACCTGTTGTTAGCCGATCTGATTTGTGTTGGTAATGAACTGTTGACCGGACTTATTGAAAACAGTAACAGCGGTTTTCTGTCCAGACGTCTTTGGTCTGCAGGTATAATAGTTCGTGAGTCTTGTGTTATTGCTGATGATAGATATGCTATTGGCACCGCCCTGACTGCAGCCATGGAAGAAAGCGACCTGATCATACTGACCGGGGGACTTGGGCCAACCGATGACGATCTGACCAGGGAGGCGGTAGCTGACATTCTCGGGCTTTCTCTTGCTTTAAACCAGCAATGGTTGGATAAACTTGAGCATTTCTTTTTCGAGCATGGGGTGATCATGCCTGTCAACAATCGTAAACAGGCTTTCGTTATCGAAGGAAGCATCCTGCTGGAAAACCAAAGGGGCACAGCCCCTGGTTTGCTTGTGGAAAAAGACAGTAAATTGATCGTTCTGCTGCCCGGTCCACCGCATGAATTACAGATGATGTTTGATGAAACCGTATTACCAATTCTGGTCAGACGTAATCAGGGAAAATTGACAAAAGTAAAAACCTTAAAGTGTTTTGGCATTGGAGAATCAATTCTGGAAGAAAAAATTAAAGAAATCAAAAACTGGGATTTACCGGCGATATCGTATGTAGCAAGAGGTTTTGAAGTCGATCTTCAGATAAAAGGAAGCGGTGATCCGGCAGCTGTAAATGATTCGATTGAACGTGCAGAAAACCGTTTAAAAGCAGTTCTTGGGAGTTACATCTTCGGCAGTGATGACGATACTTTAGCAAGCCTGGTAGCGGAAATGTTTATTAACAGAAAAATGACCCTGGCTCTTGTTGAATCATGTAGTGGGGGACTTTTGTCTGATCTGATTACCGATATTCCTGGCAGCTCTAAATTTTACCGGGGCGGTTTGATAGCCTACTCTCGAGAGGCGAAAATTTCATTACTGAATATAAAAAGGGAATTGCTTGAGCGGGAAGGTGAAGTAAGCGAAACAACGGCAAGATTAATGGCTGAAGGAGCAAGAACTTTATTTAATGCAGATGTGGGGATCGGAATTACCGGAATAGCCGGTCCGGAGAGCGATTCATCACAAAACCCGGTTGGCCTTGTCTATATAGCCATATCTTTATCTGACGGTTGTGACTGTAGAAAATTAAATTTAAAAGGCGGAAGGCGGACCATCAAAGAAAGATCTGTACAAACTACCCTGAATATGTTGAGGATAAAACTGACAAGTGGTCAGGAAGAGCTAAATGGCAACTCGAAGGCCGATTGAGACTGAACGGCAAGCTTATATGGCTGCGAGTTTGTTTTGCTGCATTCAGAGGGGGAAGTGGCTATTCTGCAAAGGTTATTTATTGCCCTGGAGCTGTCCAAAAAACAAATAGATGAGCTAGACACACTACAGATGAAAATTAAAGGGTACCTTGAAGGATTGCGTTGGGTTAAACCTGAAGAGATACATCTGACTCTGAAATTCTTGGGAGAAACAGATGAGCATAAAATAGATCAGATTAAAAAAGCGATGGATAACGCCGCTGCCCAGATCAGTCACTTCCAGTCTCAATTTGGCGGATGCGGTGTTTTTCCATCAGCGCAGACAGCGCGGGTGATCTGGATTGGCATTAAAGAAGGATCAGCATCTATTCGGCACCTGGCTGAAATAATGGAAAATAATTTATCTGGGCTTGGTTTTGAACCGGAAAAACGCGATTACAATCCGCACCTGACCATGGCCCGGTTACGTTATCCACTTTCTGATGATCTAATAAGGCGTTTTCTCGATCAGGAAAATTCGTTTGAGACTTCAACAACAAACTTGAACAAAGTGGTTCTGTTTAATAGTAATCTTACCCGGCACGGAGCTGTCCATGCACCAATATATAAAGCGTATTTTCAGCAGGATATCGGCACTCAATAAAGAAATAAGTCTGTAGATTGAACCCGCATAAGGAGGAAAACCATTTGGAAAAAGAGAAAGCACTTGAAGTAGCATTATTGCAGATTGAAAAACAGTTTGGCAAGGGTTCGGTTATGAAGTTGGGACAGGATGCTGTAATGGAAATAGCAGTGATCCCGACTGGTAGCCTTTCGCTCGACTTGGCCATTGGGGTGGGAGGAGTACCGAGAGGCAGGGTTATTGAAATATTCGGCCCAGAATCTTCAGGTAAGACTACAGTTGCTTTGCATATTATTGCTGAAGCACAGAAGAGAGGCGGCTATGCTGCTTTTATCGATGCAGAGCATGCCCTTGATCCACAATATACAAAAAACCTTGGAGTAAATCTTGATGAACTGCTTGTATCGCAGCCTGATACAGGCGAGCAGGCGCTGGAAATTGCCGAAGCGCTGGTCCGCAGCGGAGCAATTGATGTGCTCGTTATCGATTCGGTAGCCGCTCTTGTCCCCCGCGCTGAAATAGAAGGAGAAATGGGAGACGCCCATGTCGGGCTGCAGGCCAGGCTTATGTCTCAGGCCTTGCGTAAGCTTTCCGGAGTAATCAGTAAATCGCGAACGAGCGCAATTTTTATTAATCAGATCAGGGAAAAAATCGGCGTAATGTTTGGTAACCCTGAAGTTACACCAGGTGGCCGTGCTTTAAAGTTTTATTCATCGGTCAGGTTGGATGTCAGAAAGATCGAAACATTAAAAATCGGTTCTGACCAGATTATCGGAAACAGGACCAGGGTGAAGGTAGTTAAAAATAAAGTGGCTCCTCCGTTTAAAATTGCCGAGTTCGATATTCTCTATGGCCAAGGAATATCAGCCGAAGGTTCACTGATCGATCTCGGTCTTGAAAATAATGTAATCACAAAGAGTGGCGCCTGGTATTCTTACGGCAATGAACGATTAGGTCAGGGTCGTGAGAATGTCAGAGATTTTCTCAAAGATAACCCGGAAATGAGACAGGAAATCGAAACTAAAGTGCGCGAACTGGTCGGCCTGCCGGTTAACAGAGAGGCTGTCGAAGGCAATGGAGCTGAAACCGGGAAAGGACAATCCGCAAAACCAGAATAGTATTGGAGCTGATTCCTGTTGGACGAAAAAACAGCCCTGAAAAAGGCCCGCTATATGGTTCTGCGCTTGCTAACCTTCCGGGCGCGCAGCGTAAAGGAAGTAGCTGAATACCTTGAACGTAAAAGTTTTACTGCCGCTGTAACTGAGGCAACCATCAAAAAAATGATTGAATACGGCTATCTCGATGATCATAAATTCGCGTCAGATTACGCTGCTTATCGTAAACTACGCGGATATGGATTAATAAAAGTTCGCTATGAGTTAATAAACAAGGGCATCGCCAGACAAGTTATTGATTCAGAGATCGACAGACAATTTAACCCGGACGAAGACCTTGTGAGAATAAAAGAATTACTGAACAAAATAATACCAGACGCTGAACAGATCGACGAACGATGGTTAGCCCGGCAGATATCTTTTTTAAAAAGGCGTGGATTTCAGAACAGCTTGATAATCACAGCATTAAAAGACTACCCTTTGAAATATTACAATCTTTCTGAGTAATCTCTTC
>JAUWPV010000041.1 GCA_030611385.1 Bacillota bacterium
AACTTTCGGCTCAATAGCGGCTACCCGACCATTGTTGATAGCGATATCATAGCGCTTATCCGGATCCCCGCGAAGTTGTGAATTTCGGATCAAGATGTCATGCTTTTGATCCATGTGTAGTCCCCTTCAATTTTTTATTATTAACCATTTTGATTGGATGAAAAGACGAAATAGTAATTTCTTCAGATAATACAATATGAAATTATATCTGGATTGTTATTCTTCGTTAAAATACTGTAGAAATCTTTTGTGTATATATAATAAAGATTGCAGCATTTCTTTGTAGTCTATTAACTGATTCTCCGCACGATATTACTCGGCGATGCCAACCAGAACATAGAGATTGTAATCAGCCTCCATATCGCCATCGTCATTTTCGTTAAAGTTGATGCTCTGGAATATCACACGCAACCGGTATCGGCCATTTTCAATCGCAACACTCATCTCTTCCGGAGACATGAGCTCCTTCGAAACGCCCGATTTCGGCATAATATCGCTCGCCGCCTCATATAAGTTAAGACCAGCCAGTTCTCTCCCACCGACATCCAGCAGGACAATGCGCACATCAAGGTCAGACAATCGTTTCGCTTCAACCCGGTAGGTCTGGCCGCGAATCGCAAATGTCTGATCGGGCATCTGAATTTCCCGGTCATAGCGCCCGGGATACATAGTCAGCAGCCAGTCATAACCCGCAATATCAAGCGGTTTTTGAAAGTCCAGCGACGCATAAGTGTATCGCTCATCGCCCGCATAGGCCGGATAAGTCGGCGCAAATTCGAAAACCGCCTGCATATCCCTGTAGGTATCGAAATCTTCAGGCAGCCAGTCGATATACTTCAGCGAACTACTTCGCTCCAAATAATTCAAAATATTGGTGACCTCAACTTTGGTATAATCCGAGGCATCCGCTTTCGCCACCACCCTGCCGTCTATCAACATCCCCTCGTTGACGAGAATGGTTTCCACGCGCCGGATCTGACTGACTCGCGACACTGTAAATGCACCGATCGGCGGCAGAATCGAAATCAGCGCAAAAACCGCTGCCAAGAGCGCGATTCGCCCGTTTTTCGACACGCGGCCGGTACTGAGCAGCACGCCGGATACAATTGAAAACACCCCAAACAGGGCCACATAATACCTTGACTCCGTGATACCATAAGCGTTCAGCCTGATTGCGACTGAAACCAGCTGCATGATCACCACCGGAATCAAAATCTTTGGAAACAGAAGCCGGTACACCTTCGCAAAACGGTTATCAAGAAGGCTCGCCAGGACAAATACCAGCAGTCCCGCGATCGAATAGATCAGAACCATCGGACCAAGCTGGCCCGAAGGCCAATTTAATGTGATCAGGATTTTGACAAAGTAGGCGACCAGCACTGCCGTATACGCCGCAACCAGCGGAATGGCAATGTAGGATACGAGAATTTCAAGGAATTTCGGATAATCTCCCGTTTGATCCGTTTCATCAACTACCGGGCCTTCACCCAAAACTGCATCACGCCCGGACGTATCGGTCACACCACCACCGGCATCGCCTTTTTCAGGCGCCTGCAGCCGAAGGTTGAAATTAGGCAGCAGCGACAGAAAATAGACCGGCGCAAAGGTGACCCATATGGTAGCCATTGTGTAGATATAAGTATCACTATGCACGTTGAACAACAGGGTATCCACCGCGGCAATAATCGCTGAAATTCCGCCGGAGAGCACGCCGGCGTAGAGTATCGCTATGAATAACGATTTGAAGTGCACCAGGGCAATTCGGTTGAAGTCGGCAGCGCCGCCAAACGACGGCACCCACAGCACCATGCAGATCAGGGCAAAAACGGCAACGAAGCTTCGCCCCATAATTTCGAAACTGAGTTCTGGCGCCGGAAGCAAAATCATGAAGTACCCGGCCCCCAGGATGATGCCTATACCGTAGACCAGGATTCTAAACGAAGCCAGTTTCCTGAAGCGCTCCACCGCAAATTGCAGCGCTATGCCAAGAACCGCTCCAACAATCAGCGTAAAGATCCACTTCTGAATAATCAGCGGCAGATCAATCCTATAGCCGATGACCCAGTAAATCACACCGGTGGTTGCGACGAATCCGGCCACCGCCATGGGAAACCGCATCACTGCCTGCGAGATGCCCCGAAGACTGCGTTTCAGGAATTCTTTAATGCGTTTCATACCATTCACCAGCCTTTTTTAAAATTCGGAAGGTGCTTGATTTGTCCCGTTGCAGCCGACCATGCGTTTTAGAGTCGCCGCCTTGAATCTTCTAGGCAAATTCTTTTTCAGCTTCAGTAACTATTTCTCGTAAGGTCTGTGCAATACCTTCCGGAAGTGGCTCCGGTCGATGGGTGGCCAGAATTTCTCTGGCATATTCATTGCACCGGGTATGCATATCTTTGCCGCCAAGCTCCAACCAGGCGCTGCGCGTATTGCGATCAATCAGCTGACTTTGCACCTGGTTCTTTTTAAAGTGATCAAAAGTATGCTGATGGGTGACAAATTCGCCACCGATGCCTACTTCCCTGATCAAATCAACTGCAAGCGTCTCATCATTGACGAGGACACCGTCCAACATGCGCCTGATCATGCGGGCAAATTCATTATCGGCAACCAGAAGGCCCAAATCCATGGTCATTCCCAGCTCTACCATCCCAAGACCGTAAATCATATTGGCACCTGCCAACGCTGCGGTCATGATAGTCAGAGTCCGTTCCTGACCGGCCTGAAGGTCACCCAGCTTACTGTCTGTCTAAGAACCTGCCAAAAAGCTTGGTATCATATAGCTTTTGGCCATGGTAGCAACACAGGCCCCCAGCATCGCCATCTCCGGGCACCCGACAGTGGCGGTCCCGCGGCGCATTTCCATTATTGTTGTCGAACTGCCATACATGTTCGGAGTGCCCCGCTTGGTCAGCTGGCTGAGACAAATACCCGCCAATACTTCGGCATTGTGGGTAACCAATGTACCAGCCAGTGTTACCGGGCTGGTTCCGCCGGCTAAAGCCATGGAAAGAACATCGACCGGAAGTTCATGCCTGGCGTAGGCAATAATTGTTTCACAGGTTTCCCGGGCGATGGATAAGGGGCTCTGCGGACAAACATCCGCTGATATGATCGGCCGCTGCCGCAGTTTATCCTTACCGCCGGCGACAGCGGAAGCCATTTCGATGATCAACTCGGCATGACGAAAACTGTGTGGAGCAGTACTGCAGTGTTTGGTTGTATTGGCAGTCATTGCTTCGTAATTGTGCAGACAAAAAACTTCCTGGTTGACTTCCCGTGGTACTACCGGACAATCCAAAATATCGTATTGATCAAGATAATCGACAAGTTTTGCCACATCTTCCGTATCTTTTTTTGTTGATTCCCGAACACTGCCGTCTTCCAGATCAACTACCTGAACCCCACAGCTGAAATTACAAAAACCCACGCGTTTTCCACCCATCAAAAAATCATGCTCCGGGTTACGCGCCGCCAGCACTATGCTGGAAGGAGCAGATCGGATACAATCTTCCACCACATGAGCCGGAAAATATACTGTCCGGCTCTTCTTATCGACAGTGCAGCCCCCACCGTAATAAATCTCCAAAGCATCGTCACTATGGACTTTAATACCGGTAAATTTTAATACCTCTAAAGTGGCTTCATGGATTCGTTCAACCGCCGCTTCAGACATACAGTTGATACTAAAACCTTCAAACATGTTTTCACCTGCTGCTTTACTGCGTCGCAAGCCAACAACCTCCTTTGCCATCTGAGTGAAGATCGGAATTCGTCTATATTCAGGGTAATAATATCATAATCGCCGATCCGGCGTCAAACAAACCCAGGGTTAGATTTCCATATATTACTTGGTAACATTCTTTCTGGAAGATATCTCGTTCAGTGGCAACCGGCGGCAGCAAATCGTGCGATATGTCCATCATTGTATTATTTCGTGCGTTATGTTATATTTATCGTACGGGGTGATCAATATGAAAGATACCACAAAAGTTATTACAGCAACAGAATTTAAGGTAAATTTAGGCAGGTACATCGACTACGTGATTGATAATAACGAGGTTGTTATTACGAAAAACGGGAAAAAAGCGGTAAGGCTTACGCCATATATCACCGAAATCGAGCAGTACTACCTGGTTAAGGAAAAAGCGCTGGATTATCAGTACGGTGGTAAGAAGGTATCATATGCAGAATTCATGGAGATTTATGAAAAAAGCGAGCTGAGAATGGAGTATATCAATGGTGAAATAGTTCTGTTAGCTTCTCCCGACACCTTTCATCAGGATATTTCCGGAAATATATTTGTCCAACTGCGAGAATATCTGAAAGACAGGAATTGCAAGGTTTTTTATGCGCCTTTTGATGTTCATTTCATTAAAAATGAAATTGATACACCTGATGTTATGCAGCCTGATTTACTGATTGCCTGTGATTTGGATAATGCAGTTAACGAAAAAGGAAGATATATGGGCACGCCCACGCTTTGCATCGAAATATTATCAAAAAGTACTCGCTCAAAAGATATGGTCGATAAGCTTAATACATATATGTTGTCCGGTGTGAAAGAATTCTGGATTGTCGATCCCAAAAAGCATTCAGTTCTGGTTTACGCTTTTAAGGATTTTCAAATCGATGAGTATATGACTTATAAACCTGGAGATACTTTAGTATCTTACTTTTTCGATGGTTTGGAGGTCGTGGTTAATGAAATATTTGAGCAATAAATACGGGATCCCTGACTGATACCGACGAATCAGCCTTTGAGAGATTGATTCATTTTGGGCAAGCTCTCAAGCAATGCCAATTTCAATGGTATTGCCGCCAGAGTATTTTTCAAGAAGGATTAGCTGGAAAACAATCTAAACAACCAGCCAAACAAGCTAAATCCTTTTTGCGCTGTTTCCAGGGAATCTTCAATTTCCAAATTAGCTTGCTCCAATATTTGAATTTGTTGGGTCAGGTTTTCCGCGTCGTCCTGGTTAGCGAGTTGATCTATAACTTGGTTTAGCTGTTCGATTTGCTCACGGTTTTGCGCCAACATTGCTTTGCCGTTATTTATTTCGCTATAATCTGCACCAATCATAAAATTAGCAAAACCGCTTCGGCTCTGAATTTTTTCTAAACATTCTTCTAATTTTTCTTGATTCTGAGTTTGTGTTTGAGCAATAGTTCTCACTTGTTGCCCGATACCACTATTATTTTCCGCCACCTTCAACATTTCTTGCACGGCATTGGCTACGTTGCTCCTTCTTTGCACCGCAACGGCTGAGCCAGGTATATTTCCGTTTTGCGTTCCCTCTTGCTCGGTATTTTGAATTTGACTTGATTCGCCCTGATTATTTATTTGATTCTCATTTTGAACTTGATTGTCCGTTTCGTTTTCGTCCTGCCCTTGTTGCTGGGTTGGTTGTTGACCTTGATTGCCTGTTCCTGTTGCGTTACTGCTATTTTGACTGACAGCATAGGCGTTGCAGACAAAAATTAATGTCATTGCCAATAGACCAGCTATCAAAATTTTATTCTTCATCTTTTTATCCTTTCCGCTTACATGACTACAAGCGCAAGCCAAGTAATGCCCTTTTATCTTATCAAAATTGGTTATCCTGATCTCTGTTAAGTTGAGTTTGTTATTTATTCCTAACACAGGAAGTACAAGCCAGGGCCACAAGTCCCACTACATTGAGGCAAGCAAACGTAATGACAGCACACCGGCCCCAGTCGACGACAAACTCATTCACCAAGAGACCGGTAGTTCCTATTATTAACAGGATAAAAGCAATCACTTTAGCTATTTCTTTCATAGAGCACACTCCTAATTTCTAATTTGGTGTTGCTCAACACTTTTCTTGCCAATCATACGGCTTTATTCAGATTTTACTGAGTGGAATCCATCCTTCGATCACTCGACTGCCACTGTAAAGGTATATGTCCATTCTTCCTTCTCGCCGCCTTCCCACGGTCGGCTGTAAACCATGAGCACTTCAGTCGTCCCTTTCCCAATCGCTTCAAAAGTCCATTCTTCTAAACCAGGTTCGCCGGGAACATCTCCTTCAGGTTCTTGGAAGTCATGATTTACTACCTTCAGGACGCTTTCATCAGTTATTGAATATTCCCATTGAAAGCCTGTTGTGGGATTTGAGCATAGCGCGATTCTACTTATGCCGCCAACTTTTGTTTGTAAATCATTCCCGAGATGGTTATTGTCGCTGAATCGATCACAGGGGACCATAATGTTAACATCAGTGAATCCGCCACCACACGATGTCAGCAAGAATAGCACAGCGACTAATGCAGCTATAAGAAAAACTGTCTTTTTCATTAGTACCCCTCCGATCACTGACCGATACACTCTTTTCATAATATTAACCGGTTGCAAACCAGGTGTCAACGCACTATGATACGATGTCCATATTCACTCAAATTGTGACATCTGTTTCAAGTAAATTTACTATTCAACGGTAATCCTGAGTATTATCCCAACTACAACAAGAACCAAGGCTGTATTCATGGATATTATATATGCGTAAAACCATTGGCCCGGTTTCCCATTTTCCTCTGTAGTAATTTTTTTATACTCGTGGATATATTTCAGTATGAAGATTCTGATAAATATATAATTGATTTTTATACCACGCTCGGACAGAAACGAAGTGATCATAATAGCGGCAAAGATTCCATAAGCGACGCTTATAAGAGCCAGGACAAATAAGAAATTACTCATATCTTCCTCCCGCGCGCTAGGGAATTGCGATTCTTGTTCGGATTTCCCGTAATCATACTAATTCTCCTCGATTACGCCATGCTTTGTAAGTAGCTCAACAATATCCAGAATCTCTGGAGCCAGATCTGTTCCTATATCGGCCTTCTCCATAACTTCGGCAATACTGAGAAATTCGGCATTGGGGAAGGGTAAGTTATAGAGGAATATTCCTTGAGATTTAGTCAAACTAAGGCGATGTTCTTTGCGATCACGCCCGATTCCACTCCATACTACCACTAGACTAATGGTTTTACCATCTCTACTAAGGACAAAATTCACACTGACATTAGTTTTTTCACGAATTAATCGGCCTAAATCACCTGCCGAACGTTTTTCCTCGATCTTTGTTAAATCGATGTCCATCTGGATATGCTGTCTGTTAAGTGAATATCGATAATAGGGACGTTTCTTCTCATAGACCTCAATTTTTTCAAGGATGCCCAGGGACGCCATTGCATCTAGAAAGTCCTGGGCGGTTTGAATATGTAAACCTAAACGAGAAGCGGCTTCTGAAGCAGATAGGTCATGATAATTAACCAACAGCTTAAAGAAATCCTCAGCGTAGCCTTTGGATATATAGGTACCAAGTATAGCGGCAGTTTTAAAGTCCATATAACACCTCTATGAGAAAGGCGAAATGCCAATGGTATTCATACGATCGATGATGCGGGTGCCTTCCCCACGCTGGAACATTTCCATGAACCCGACGAACAAATTTCCCAGTGATCCACATAGCTGGTCAAAAGAAAACTCTTCGTTGTAATTAAGGTAATCACCTTTTCTCTTTTTTTTAACTTAAAAGCAACACCGCTTTGCGGAGCAATGATAATTTTTTACTTAATATGGTAATCCATATTTCTCGCCCTCCTATCGTCTAATGGATAACAGGGTCGATAAGTACAACAAATTTGCCAGAGCACTGTCTAACATTCCTTAGCGGAGTCCTTGCTTTTTCGATAAATCAACTTATAATAATAATTAGCGGGTTAATCGAAGTAAACGTAGATTCATGGCAACAATAAAAATCCAACTCTTTCCAAGGAGGTCTTGTTAATGATTAAGTTAGTGGAATTTGTTATGGGTGCCGCTCGAAAATACACTGTTATCGATTATGGTTTCTTCAAATTCCTGATGATTACCTTCGGCATCCTGCTTGGTGCGTATTTTGCGCAACCCATACTCAATATCATTTGGCTTGTCTGGGTAGTTTTTGTCGTATCTGCCGTTTGGATGATCTATAAAATGTTCAAATATACGAGATGATTAGGCTGTTACCAACCGCCCAAACCAAACTCATACCCCGCCTCGAATGTCAAGCATTCCTGTAATGAGTGAAAATGCTCTTTGAAAATTATATAACCTCCAGTTATGATTAATGTGTGCTACCAAACGCACAAAAACCATAAACCGGAGGCTATATACTATGAAAAAGCATGGTTCTCACAAACTCGAAGC
>JAUWPV010000027.1 GCA_030611385.1 Bacillota bacterium
TCAGTGTAGGTCAAGCTTTTCGTCTTTTTCAGGGGCAGTCCATTGTTTAAATCGAAGGGTCCGATACCGTGAAATATTTCCGGAGATTGTTCGGCATATTGGTAACCTTTACCTTTTTCAGTAACCACATGGATCAGAACAGGGCCGCGCATTTTATCAGCCTGCTTTAGAACATTTTTAATGGCCATAATGTTGTGACCATCAACCGGGCCGAAGTAGGTGAAGCCCAGTTCTTCGAAAATCATACCCGGCATGATCAGATACTTGAGGCCGCCTTTTAACCTTTCCGTCGAATCGACCATGCTTTTTCCGATCAGTGGAATCCGGTTAACATAATGCTCGAAATCTTTTTTTAGCCGTGAATACTTGGGATCGGAACGGATTCTCCCCAGGTAGGCAGACATACTGCCGACATTTGAACTGATCGACATCTTGTTATCGTTAAGAATAACCCTTAAGTTTGCCTTGATATGCCCGGCATGATTAAGAGCCTCAAAAGCCATCCCTCCGGTCAGGGCACCATCACCGATCACCGCAATCACCTTGTAATCATCGCCGTTATAGTCGCGGGCCTGAGCCAAACCAAGCGCAGCCGATATCGAGGTGCTGCTGTGGCCGGTCAGGAAGGGATCGTGCTCGCTTTCAGTAGGTTTCGAAAAACCGCTTAGCCCTCCGAACTGGCGTAAGGTTGGGAATTGATCCCACCGGCCGGTCAAAAGCTTATGCGGATAGCTCTGATGGCCGACATCCCAGATAATACGATCTTTTGGACTGTTATAATTACTGTGTAATGCCACGGTCAGTTCAACAACACCCAGGCTTGCTGCCAGATGACCACCGTTGTCGGCAACCGTTTTGATCATATATTCGCGAACCTCGGCAGCAACTTCATTGAGTTGATCCGTATTTAGTGTTTTCAAATCATCCGGCAGTTTTAAAGTGCCGATCAAATCTCCCACCACGATCACCCCGGATATTTATTACTCTTTTTGATCCAACCAAACGGTTTTCCCAGTCGATCGATCAGCAAACCGACAAAAAGCATCACTTCGGTTGCATGATTTATAGCGAGGCTTTTACCCCAGGCTTTACCTCCGACAGTCAAAGCGGCCACAAGGGCCGTTAGCAGAATGCCTAAATAAAATTCAGCTTGGTCATAGGGGATGTTAATTACGATTTTAAAAACAATAATTGCCGCCAGAGTCCCGCTGATGATGCCGCTGATGTCACCGGCAACATCGTTACAAAAATTGGCTACATGCTCTGCGTGTTGGACCAGGTAGACACTACGCTTTGCTCCAGCCTCTTTACGTGCTGCTTTTGCATTAAGCGGTGCCACATCAGCTGCTGCAGCCGCTGTACCGATAAGATCAAAAAATATTCCGATCAATACGACAACCAGCAAAATCAAAAAAGATACAGCTATCGACTGTATTTCATTTAAAAGATAATGGGCAATAAATCCTAAAAATATCGCCAGGATAAAAGTCCACAGTGAAATAATGACAACCCAGCGTGCCCGGCGGCGATTTTTTCGATTGTTAGCCAAGCTTCATCACCTTTGTACAAAAAAACATAAGTGGTAGTAAACCAGATAAACTTTGCGGCTTAGGTCCAGCAGGATTTCCCGGATAATCACCTGTCGTTGCCGAGCAGGCAGTTCCCTTTTAAGACTATCCCCGCTGTGTCACCAACAGCAGAGCTGGATTACCAGCTTAGCACACACTTTAATCCCTGGTCTACTTCTCTTTCGAGAGCAGTCTAGAAGATTTCCTCCCTGACGCCTGATCTCCCCTAGTCCCTGTTGCAGAATAGGTTTAAGCAATTCACATTCCCTCCACCTATTCCACTCAGGACAGGCTACGCTGCACAGAGCTATTCACCGCATGCAGGTTCTTACCCAAGCAGTAGCCATTTGCTTTAAACAATCCACCACCGACATTGGGTCTCCGCGAAGGCAGGGTCAACGCCTACATGCCATTGTAGATCGCCCCGTCCTTCTTAACTCCCAGCAGCAGCCCCCAACTGGGCGTCAGCAGCCACCACCAGGAACTTCATCGATGTGCCCTTAACGGATTTTTAGGCCCGTTTTCGGAGAGGGGTGCCAACTAGAATACTGCACCACTTATGTCCATTGCTCGAAAACATTATAGCATAAGAAAACTCTATTCTCAACTGAGCCTTACTAAATAGATCGCCTGCTTAGAGCAAACCATGTGCTATTTTGCAAGCCTTCAGGGCATTTTTTAGCAGCATCCGATTGGTAACCGACCCTACTCCACCCGGAACCTTTGTGATCGCCCTTGTTTTATCTTTTACCGCATCGAAGGAAACATCACCGACGGTTTTCGTCTTCGGCTTACCTTTATCGTTAAGGATCGGTTCGCCTTTTTCGTCGAGTTCTTTAACACGGTTAATGCCCACATCGATAACAATAGCGCCTTCTTTTACCAGATCGGGCCCGATTAAATCAGCTTTCCCGGCGGCAACAATCAGAATATCGGCACCTTTGGTATGTTTGGCCAGATTACCCTTCATGCTGGTGAAGACATGGGTCACACTGACGGTAGCGTTGCGGTTAAGAGCGAGATAAGCTACCGGTTTGCCAACGCTATTTGAATGGCCAACGACGACAATCTCAGCGCCTTCAAAGAAATCTTTAGGATCAACCTTATCAACTTCACGAGCATAGCGCTCGAGGATTTCGATTACCGCTGCTGGTGTAGCTGGCGGAAAAGTAGCTTCACCGAGCGCCAGTTTACCCATATTGAATGGTTGGAAGCAATCAATATCCTTATTGACATCAATCGAGTTAATTACTGCACTGTCCGAAATCTGCCCTGGAAATGGGCGCAGCGGCAAAATTCCGCTAACGGCCGGGTCTGCGTTTAGTTTCTTAACAATCTTGATAACCTCTTCTTCGGATACATCGGCAGATGGATTTTCATTAATATAATTGAAGCCTGCCTCTTCACAAAACTTTTCTACCTGGCCGCGGTACATCCGGGCGCCAAAATCATCTCCAACCAGAAGAGTAGCGATACCCGGAGTTATCCCTTTAGTTTTAAGGGTTTCCGTTTCCTTTACGATCTCCTTCATTAGTTCTTCACCAATCGCCACACAGTCAATTACCATTGTCATCTTTTTTTCCCCTTTCATTTTTTATTCATATTTTAACATTTGCCTCAACTTTTGTCTGAAAACACTGCGTTTCTAGCAACCGCATATCGCGGCATCAACTTCAAACGTCGCCTGCCTTACCAGGCCATTTTATATTACAGCTTTTCGATGACCAAAGCCAGGGTTTCATCGGCTATTTTGCTGCCCTCTAGCAGCAGACGATTCATCTCGGTTGTTGTTTCTTCAATAAATTTTATGTTTTTTATGGCGCCCAGGTTGATCATAATATTAAGTCGGCCGCTGATCAGGGCAGCTTTTAAGAATACCACTCCACAGCCGACATCTGAAATGGCCAGTTTAGTTCCGATCTGGCCCATTCTCTGATGAATTCTGATTCCGGCATAGGCTTTACGCATGATTTCCAGAGGCACTGAACATGCTTCGATTGAACATTCTTCCATTACCTTTTCCTTGTGAGCGGTTTGTTCCGTTGTTTCCCGGGGCAGACCATATGCTTTCGAAAGCGGTTCGAATACTTCCGCATCTTTATCGACCAGAGCTTTCATAGCTTCGATGATCTGACTGCCCTGCTCCAGCAACGTTCTGATTTCATCTTCAACTTCGGCAAATTTTTTCTTTCCCACAGTCAGGTTTCCAACCATATTTGAGAGGGCCATACCGATAGCGCCACCCATAGCTGCGGCACCACCGCCGCCGGGAACCGGAGCCTTCGAGGCCAGCGCGTCAAGAAAGTAACTGCAGTTTTTTTCAGCCATTGCCATAAAATCAACCTCCTGTTTTAGAAGTCGGCAGTCAGGAGTTCGGATCCGCAATAAATATCCGATGACAGTAAATAAAACCCGACTGCAGGCTTCTCTTCAGTGCTACTTATTTCGGTAAACCATAATCCTGGCCAGTTCACCCAATAACTCAGTGGGCCTGTTTAGATCTTCCAGGGAAGCCACGGCCAGAGCATATAATTCTTCTGCTTTTATTTTTGCCTTGATGACGCCGAAAAGAGCCGGGTAGTTAGCCTTGGAGCGAATCTCATCCGCTCCTGCCGGCTTGCCCAGTGTTTCTGCTGTACTTTCATAATCGAGTAAATCATCAACAATCTGAAAAGCAGGTCCGATGTTATCGGCATAAGCAACCAGGGATTTCTGCTGTTTCTCTGAAGCATCAGCGACAATAGCGCCGCTCATAATCGCTGCTTTTAGTAATGCTCCTGTCTTCAACATTGCTATACGCTCAATCTCAGCCAGGGCTGGCACCGAACCCTCAGCCTCTATATCGAGCACCTGCCCACCGATCATGCCGGCAACTCCTGCTGCGTTGGCCAGCTCAGCTATGATTCGGATTGCTTTCTTTTCCCGGCCTTCTTGCATACCATATATCGCCATTATTTCGAAAGCCCGGGTTAGTAATGCATCACCGGCCAGGATAGCAATCGCTTCCCCGTAGACACAGTGACAGGTTGGCTTGCCTCGACGCAGATTACTGTTATCCATTGCTGGAAGGTCGTCATGAATCAGTGAATAGGTGTGTATGAATTCCAGGGCGCAGGCCACGTCGATTGCCGAGCTCACTTCTACACCGATGGTTTCAGCAACCGCAATAGCCAGAATCGGCCTGAGTCTTTTACCACCTGCTTCGAGGCTGTAGCTGAACGCATCAATGACAGCAGTGGGGCCTGATTGCGGCAAACACCGCCTGATGGCCTGGTTGATTATACTTCTTTTTTGTTCAATATAGAGATCAATATCGATCACAGATCATTCCCGTCCGAATTCTCCACAGAGTTTTCACGGCAATTTTGATCAAGAGATTGCTGTTCTCCTTTCAATAAATATTCAACTCGGTATTCGATCTCGGTCAATTTTTCACGACAATAACGTGACAGGACAATTCCTTCCTGGAAAGAGGCAAGCGACTCTTCTAGGGGGATCTCAGCATCTTCCAGCACATGGACTAGCTCTTCCAGTCGTTTAATCGCTTCTTCATAGGTCATCTTTTCAATCTTCTTATCCTTCAATGCCAGAGTCCTCCTCAATCTGTTCAGTACTGCAAAGAGCCCGGCCATCTTTAAAACTCAACTGCAGTAACTGCCCGATCCGCAGATTCTTAATCGATCGAACTATATTACCCTCTTGATCCCGACAAAAGCTGTAACCACGGTTCATTATCTTTAAAGGGCTGTAACTATCCAGTTTGTCAATCTGGGCAGATAGTTTCATACCTTTATACTGCATAACCCGCATAATCTCCCGACGAAGTCTTAAACCAAGCTGTTCAGACAAATCCCGGGAAAGCTTTATGCGCCGCTTGGGCAAGCGGAAAAAGCGTTCGCTGACAATGTGATCCAGCATCTGCTTTTCCTGCTGCAGTCGCCTCTGGAGAGCGAGGCTCGCTCTTTCGCGCAACTGCCGGATTGAAATCAGCATCTCGTCAAGATCGGGCACGGCAGCCTGTGCCGCAGCAGTCGGAGTCGGCGCCCGCAGATCAGCAGTAAAATCGGCAATGGTAAAATCTGTTTCGTGCCCCACAGCTGAAATAACCGGCAGACATGAGCGATAAATAGATCGGGCTACCGCTTCCTCGTTGAACGGCCATAAATCTTCAAGTGATCCACCACCCCTTGCTATAATAATCAGGTCAATATCATCACGACGGTTAAGTAGATCTACGGCTCGAACAAGATCGGCCGCCGCACCGGCGCCCTGAACCAAACTTTCAACTACCAACAAGTGAACATGGGGAAAACGTTTTTTTATTGTAGTCAAAATATCCTGTAAAGCCGCTCCGGTAGGTGAAGTAATCAGACCAATTTTTTTGGGCAAAAACGGCAGCTTTTTTTTACTTTCGATCCGGAAAAGGCCTTCTACTTCCAACTTTTTCTTGAGCTGTTCAAAAGCAAGAAAAAGGGAACCCATTCCGGCCGGTTCCATTTCGGTCACATAGAGCTGGTAAACACCGTCAGGCTCATAAACAGAGATATTGCCGTGCAGGATTACCTCCATTCCGTCAGCCGGTTGAAAGACACAGCGCATATTTTCACGGCGAAAAAAAACACAGCGAAGAGATGCCGCGCTATCTTTTACAGTAAAATAGATATGTCCAGAACGGTGGTGTTTATAATTGGAGATCTCCCCGGTCACCCACAGATCGCTCAGACGTGGGTCTCCCTGGATCAATCCTTTGATGTAGCGGTTTATCGCGGAAACTTTTAAAACAGGACTAGTATTCTGCATATTAGCAAAAGTTTGGCCTGATCAGGCTGTAGAACTTGCGCCTGCAGAGACCAGACTCTTCATCTCCTCCCGAACATCTTCCAGGGAAGCATAGTGCCATTTGGCGCCCATAGCCCTGGCCAGGTCGCAGATCAAACGCCAATCCGGCAGCGGCCCGCTGCCCGGGGGCAGTCGAGATTCATTATGGCGAGTCTGACCGGCGGAATTAGTAAATAAGCCGTCTTTATCGGCAAATTGTTGAGCAGGAAAGATAAGGTCTGCGCCGATCGGTGTTTCATCCTCAGATCCAACTACTGCAGCCAAATATTCCAGGTTCCCTTTGGATATTGTTGAAAAACTTCCGCCGAAAGTAAAAAGTCCTTTAACTTTTCCGCTGTCGATTGCAGCGATTACCTCTTCCCGGTTTAACCCGGAATCACCATTTAGTTCGGCAAATCCTGGCCCGCAAAGCGGCATCCCTCCAGTTGCCAGCACACCTGCTGCATTGCTGTATTTCGAGAGCAGCAGCAGTTTACTGCGACCCTGTTCGATTTGGCCGCAGGCTTTTGCCATATCGAGGAGTGCATCAACCATATCCGGGCCAGCTTTATCAAAAAATAAAGGACAGACCACCGTGCAGCTATTTGTCCCGGTAATCAATCTGACAGCTTTTATAACAAGTTCATTAGGAAGCCCGGCTCTGGCGATCGCTTCAGTGGTATCTTCACCCCGAGCGATTATTGCCATTGTTTTAAATAAGGTTTCATACCCGCCCTTTCCGGGTTCGAGTAGAATGCTTTCCCAGGCCACGTTATCCGCTAAGGCGGCCTCGGTTCTGACTACAACGGCATCGCCGAAACGCCCCGCCTGATTAACCGCCATTGCCGCCACAGGATGGCTCTCTGCCAACCCCGACCCGACGATTAATATTGCCTCAGCGTGGCGGATAAATGCAGGTGTCGGACCAGTAATCCCCATTCCCGTCACCGCATGCATGCCTATTAAAGACTTTGCCCAGGCCGGCTCAACGCCGCAGTCGACATTAGCAGTGCCCAGGACGGTCCGGACCAGCTTTTGGAGCAGGTAGCTTTCCTCATTGCTGACCTGTCCGGACGCCAGTACAGCCAGTGCCCCGGCGCCATACTTTTCTTTAATAGCAGATATTGTTTTAGCTGTTTCCCGGATTGCATCGTCATATGAAATTTCTGCGTATCCGCTTACTCCCCGTCTCATCACGGTAGTAACCGGTTTGGTCGCGCTTTCCTTTGAGAAGCCAAACTTACCTTTCCGGCAAAGCCAGCTTACTTGATCGCCTTCCCCGGGAACCGTAATTTTGACCAGCTTTCCTCCGGAAGCCTGCCGCTCGAGGTAGCACCCCAGGGAACATTCAATGCAGATACCGGCAGTAGTGGACAGCTCCCACTCTCTGCCGCCGGCAGATCTTCCCATTTCAGTCAGAGCCGCTACCGGACAGACATCAATACATTGGCCACAAAATATACAACCGGCCTCTTCTAAAGAAACTTCCCTGCCGTTTCGAAAAGGAACTACCCGGGTATTTACCCCGTTACCGATCATGCTGTAGACAAAACACCCCGGGCCTGAACGGCACACCTGGATACAGCGGCCGCAGAGAATGCATTTCTCTTCGTCACGAACGATATAAGGGTTATCGGCTGACTTTTTAGGTGGAATAGCCCGATCAAGTTGTTCAGGTAGATTAACCTGGTATTGATAGGCTTTATCCTGCAGTTCGCAGGTTCCGGTTCGGACACAGGTCAGGCAATCCTTATAGGGGTGTGTCGAGAGAGATAGTTCCACTATTTGACTGCGCATCTCCTGTAGGCCTGTTGTATTCGTGGTCACAACCATTCCATCGGTCACCGGGTTATCGCATGAGGTGATCGGTCGTTCAATTCCCTCAACACTAACAATGCAGATCCGGCAGTGCCCAAGCGGAGTTAAGCGGGAATGGTAACAGAGAGTGGGGATAGCTATTCCGTTCTGTTTAGCTGCTTCGAGAATAGTTGTGCCTTCTTTTGCAAAGATTCTTTTACCGTCTATGTTTAAGCTTACTGTTTTCTTCATCTTCCTACCTCCCCGGTTACAGGACAGCAAGGCCCAGGCGTAAACACTTTACACAACGTCCCGCTTCACTGATGACCGCTGATGGATGCTCAAAACCAAGGTCAGCTTCATCAAAACCCTGTATTCTTTCTTCCGTTGGTCTTACTTCTTCCTCTAACCTTTTCCTTTCTCCGACCATCTCCGGCACCATGGCTTCGTCATACACACCCATTTCTTCCAGATATTTTTCCATTATAAGCCGATTACCGACAGTGCTCCTGCCGCTGCGCAGGTAATTGTCAATTGCTTCAGCAGCGCGGTTTGCCGATGCGATCGCTTCGATCACTGTCCTCGCGCCAAAGACAATATCGCCTCCGGCAAATATTCCAGGAACCGCTGTAGCCATAGTTTCAGCATCAACCTCCAGGGTCCCCCTTTTAGTCAATTTAAGCTTGCTGTTTTTCGGTATAAAATTCAGGTCGGCCACCTGGCCAATTGCCGGAATTACTGAATCAACCCTGAGGATAAACTCAGAGCCGTCCATGGGAACAGGACGCCGTCGCCCACTTGCATCGGGCTCACCAAGTTCCATCCGGATACATTCCATACCGCTAACCGAGCCGCCTTCTTCAAGGATACAGACCGGATTGCTTAGGAAGTGGAATTTAATGCCTTCTTCTTCCGCTGCCGTTATTTCATCGGCATTGGCAGGCATTTCCTTCTTACTGCGACGGTAAATAAGATTAACCTCGTTTACGCCGAGCCGAACAGCTGAACGTGCACAATCCATAGCCACATTCCCACCGCCGATTACAGCAACACTGTCGCCAAGTTCATTTTTTTCACCCAGATTCATTTTGCGCAGGAAATCGACCCCGGGTATAAAGCCGTTATAACAGGCATCTTCGCCTTCACAACCCATAGCAGCGCTTTCGTGAAGACCACTGGCAATAAATATTGCCCGGTAGCCATCCGCCCAAAGTTGATCCAGAATTATATCGGTACCGATTCTCGTATTGCAGATTATCTCAACACCGAGCTTTTTGACCAGATCAATCTCCGCATTGAGGATGTCACGCGGCAAACGGTAACTCGGTATGCCCACGGTCAGCATACCTCCGGGAACAGGCAGCGCTTCATAGATGGTTACAGCGTAACCCTTCTGAGCTAACTGGTAAGCGGCGTTGAGGCCGGCCGGGCCGGCACCGATGATCGCTACACGGTCTGCACCTTTGGCAGCGATTGAGTAGTTTGTCTGACGATCATAGTCGTTTTTTCGGCCGAAGTCGGCGGCAAAACGTTTCAGGAGTCTGATCGAAATGGCCTGATCATACGGCTGGCGGTTACAGTTAGACTCACAGGGATGCACACAGACCCGTCCCAAAGTGCCCACAAGGGGAGTTTTTTCCCTGTTAACGGCCAGCGCTTTCTCATAACTGCCTTCCCGGATATATTCAATGTATCTGGGAATATCAATATGTGCCGGACAGCCGTTCCGGCAAGGAGCCGTCAGGATCGGGTGATAGACCAGTTCGCGATCAGATACAGCATTAGCCCCACTTAATAAAGCATAAAAGTCTTCTTTGAATTCGTCGAGTGCTTGAAGTAGGGGAAGCGGAGCGGACATTCCAAGTTCGCAAAGTGAACTCTCTTTCACCAATTTGCCAATTTCCCTTAAGTAAGACAGGTCGTCCTCTGTTCCGTTACCTTCAACAATTTTTTCCAGGCGGTCTGCTATAACCTTACTGCCAATCCGGCAGGGGATACAACGACCGCAGGACTCTTTCTGGACGAATCGGAAATACTCTTTCAGGGCCGCTACCAGATTTACTTCAGGATCTACGATAATCAATCCGGCCCAGCCTATAAATGCTCTCAGTTCTTTTCCGTCCAGCTGAGAAGGTATATCAAGCTGCTGCAAATCGAGGCGTTCCTCTAAAATATTTTTTCGTCCGTCAATAAATTTTCCATTCCAGCTGCTAAAAAAAACCTTGGCCATTTAGCCCTCTCTCACCCCACTTAAAATCGCTCAAAAATAGAATCTGTAACGATATGTTCTTACAATAAGTTTAATCTTCGTGATCTATTGAGAATTTCCTTTTACACTTTAATAATTTACGCTGTGCAAACGGGCTGCCTGTACCGCCAGCCCGACCGCATTATCGGAAGCTAACTCCGGCCGTGGAAAAAATAGGTTCCATCCGGTCAGTTTTTGTTTAAGCCTCTCCCTGATGAAGTGATTTGCCACTACGCCTCCAATCGTTAAAAGGCCTTGATAATTGGCCGGGTTTTCATGATAATTATTAACAGCAGCAATCAGTGAATCGGCAATACATATTTCAATTGCCCGGGCCAGGTTTTCTCTTCTGCAGTTCTGTTTTAGCAAACGCTCTGCATGGCTTGCCGGCCCCGAAAAGCTTACTCCACAGTCTTTAACTGCAACGGGCAGCTCAGGCAAATCGTTACCGCTTTGCCTGGCCAGCTCTTCCAGTTTTGGACCGGCCGGAAAGTCGAGACCCATGGCTAATCCGAGCCGATCGACAAATTGGCCGGCATGTAAATCGGTGCTTCCGCCAATCAGTTCCAGAGTTAGCCGACCCGAAATAATCTCTTCAGAAGAAACAAGCTCAGTTGTGCCTCCGGAAAGATGAATTACCAAATAACGTCCCTGCGGCAAACCGGCTGACCACAAACCGGTGAAGATATGCCCTTCCTGATGTGAAGAAGGGAAATAACAAAGGCCCATGGTCTGGGCAAGAAACAAACCAAAGGCCTCACTTACCTTAAAAACAGGCATATACGAATCATCTACAGGACGCGGCCTCGTCGAAACTGCAATCGCAGTTAAAATCGTATTATCTAATGCTTTAACTTCTTTCTGCCATAATTGCGGTAAGTTAATGATGTGATTAAATACAGCTTCAGACTGACGCAGACCCAAACTGCCCTTTTTAACCAGCAGGGGCAGTCTGCTGTCAATAATAAGCTTTTCATCCTGATCGACAAGGGCCAGTGATGTAGTGTAGGCCGAAGTATCTAACCCAAGAAACAGGCGTTGTTTATGGTTCTCTTTCAAATGTTTCTCCAACGGCCCGATCTAACACACCATTAATAAAACCGACCGCTTCTCCAGTGCTGCCGTATTTTTTTGCCAATTCTAACGCCTCGTTGATCGATACAGCATCAGGTATATCCGGCCGGTAGAGAATTTCGTATAAAGCAAGGCGCAACAGGTTGCGGTCAACCGCAGAAAGACGATCAAGGGCCCACTTTACAAGGTGTTTTTGGATCAGCTCATCAAGAAACAGCCCGTTATCGACAGTACCAGTTACCAAAGCATGAACGAATTCCTCTTCAGTGCTGCTTAAGCTGAAACCTTTCAGTGAATGCTTCAAGGCTTGTTCTGCTCTGCATTTGCCGATATCAATCTGAAAAAGAGCTCTAAAAGCAATATCTCTCGCTACCCGACGGGACAATAGATCTTTACCTCCACGCTGCCGAAGATTAACAACTATTAATCTTCTCTCGAAGAAAAGAGACGGTTCAGAAAGTGGCCTATATTTTTATTAACATCCAACCGCCACCCGATCAACAACCCCAACCCGATACAGAGATAAATAAATATGCTCAACCAAATGCCATATTTAATTACCAGCACGGCGAAGATCAGGCCGAGCAGGCCGCCTAAAAATTTCCCCCAGTGTTTACTGACTAATACCCACCAGTTCAGTTCGGACAAAGCTTGCCCCCCCTAGATTCTTATTAACAAATTACTTTTTGGATACAACCTGGTCCAAAATTATATTCTCAACTCTGACCTTGATTTCATGAACAACTATCCCGGTAATCTCTTCTAAGTATTCTTTGGTTTTCGACTGCAAATCATTGATTATGGCTGGCAGAGACAGATCCGGCATTACCTTGATCAATATGCTTACAACCAGACCGTCCGGCGTATAGGTAACCTGCCTGCTCACATCTTTGATACCCTGTGTTTGCTGGATCACCCGCAGAACCATGTTCTCAAGGGCAGTAATTGAAATTAATATTTCGCCAAACTCACTGCCTTTCAAAACCGCGCTGCGGATCTTTTTAGATGAGCGCAGACCCAGCGAAATCAGGATCAAAGCAATGAGCAGCAAAGCTGACCCTGTCGCCAGTAAAACAGTTTCTCCAACCCAAGCGGGCAACACTACTGCCAGACCAGGCAGTACATTATAGTTAACGATCAGCAGAAAAAGAGCGCCGCCTACAAACAGGAGTCCTAAAAAAACCAGAATCGCCCGAACAGCTGCTTTCATGCTTACTCCCCCTTTAGTAATTCAAAGATAAAACTAGCGGGTTACCTATTCTGTTTCCTCAATAACTATTGCTTTGCTTTCAGTTTCCTCGTTTTCTTTCTGGGGAAATTGAATGCCCTGGACATGCACATTAACATGAGCAACCTTCAAACCGGTCATATTTTCAACCGCCTTCTTAACATTTTCCTGAATATCCCAGGCTACATCCGGGACTCTTACGCCATATTTTACGATAATAAAAATATCAATTTTTGTTTCTTCGAGTCCTACTTCGACCTTAACTCCTTTTGACAGGTTGCGGCGACCGAGCACTTCAGCAATACCCCCGGCAATTCCTCCACTCATCGAAGCCACACCGTCTATCTCAGTTGCCGCCAGACCGGCAACAATGGACACAACTTCATCGGAAATTTTAACAACACCCAAATCAGATGGTAAAGTACGGCTTTCTTCTTTAGCCATTTTTCCATAGCCTCCTTTGATTTAGCCAGACATTCTTTGTTCGGGTTATGTTAATTATAACAAACTCCAGCCATCAGTTCAAAAAGAAAGGGGACTGTGTCTGCCGCTTTAAACTGTCATAAATACTTATTTCTCTTTTTCTTCGCTCTCTTCCGGTAGTTCATCCAGATCTTCATCCCACTCTTCGTCGTCCACTAAAACCACTTCGCCGCAGCCGGGGCAGGTTACTTCAATGGCTGATTCCTGATCGAGAATATCATCATCGACAACAACAATTTCCCGGCAGTTCGGACATTCGATTGAAAAACCACCATCGAAGTCTTCATCGTCGTCATCATCATCTTCGTCATCCTCGTAAAAATCGTCTTCAAGCTCGGTGAGATCATCATCGATCGCTTCTGTGTATTCAAACAGTTCTTCACAATCAACTCTGAGCTGCTCAATTTCATCGGTCATATCTTCAAGTATGTCGATAATGCGCTGCAGTACTTTCTGTTCCTTGCTTTCTTCGCCTAGTTCCAACCCTTCGGTAAATCCCCTTAAGTACGATACCCGTGCTTTTAAGTTTTCAGTCATGCCCGAATCCCTCCCCTTGTTGATTGTTATATGATCAAGCCCGTTCAATGTAGGCGCCGGTGCGAGTATCAATCTTTATAGAATCGCCGCTGTTGATGAATAACGGTACCTGAACCACCAGGCCGGTTTCCATTGTTGCCTGTTTGGTCGCACCGGAAGCTGTGTCACCTTTGACGCCAGGCTCAGCTTCAGCCACCAGCAAAACAACCGTAAGTGGTACATCAACGCCCACAATCTTTTCGCCATGCATAACTACATTCAAACAATCGTTTTCTTTTAAGTACTTAACTCCGTCACCAATCTGCTCACCAGATAAAGTGATCTGCTCGTATGTTTCCCTGTCCATCACGTGGAAAAAATCGTCTTCACGGTAAAGGTATTCCATCTCTTTACGTTCCAGATGCGCCCTGACCATTTTTTCACCGGCCCTGAAGGTGCGGTCAACATTCGACCCGGTCCGCAGGTTTTTCAGTTTCGTACGAACAAAGGCGGGTCCTTTACCCGGTTTAACATGCTGAAATTCCAATACGTTATAGATCTCCCCCTCAAGTTCTATTGTAATGCCGGTATGAAAGTCATTGGTTGAAATCATTAATTGATCCTGCCCTTCATCCTGTAATTAAACAACAATCAAGTCACGTGAGCTGTTTGTCAGCATTTCCACGCCATCTTCAGTCACAAAAACCATATCCTCAATACGGACACCGCCCCATTCGGGTATATAAATACCAGGTTCAACGGTCACTACCATGCCTGCTTCAAGAACGGTATTGCTGCGGGGGTTTAGCGTCGGCTGTTCATGCGTTTCCAGACCTACTCCATGGCCGAGACCATGGCCAAAATATTGACTATACCCAGCCTGATCAATGATACCACGGGCTACGGCATCAACTTCACTGCCCTTTAAACCGGGCTTAACGGTAGCTGCCGCTTTTTGTTGTGCTTCTTTAACAATATCATAAATCTCGAGTTGGCGCTGACTGGCATGGCCAAGGACAACAGTTCTGGTCATATCGGTAGCGTAACCTTCAAATACAGCTCCGAAGTCAAGAGTAACCATTTCCCCCTTAACCAGTTTCTTTGCCGATGCTGTGCCATGGGGCATAGCGCCTCGCTTTCCGGAAGCGACTATAAAACGGAATGCGCTATCTTCCGCACCTTGCCGCAGCAGGTATATTTCGAGCTCCAGGGCAGTTTCCTGCTCGGTCATCCCCGGTCTGATCAGCGATCTGATGTGGTTAAAGGCCAGATCCAGGATTTTTGCACCCCGGCGCAAAACAGCTAATTCGTCATCACTTTTAATCATTCTTTGCTGTTCAGCAGTGTCCTCAAGCGGAACCAGTTCCACCGGCAGTTTTTCTTTCATTTCATTAAAAGCAGAGTAAATAACATATTTCGACTCAAACCCGAGTTTTGACCAACCGGCTTCCTCGATCAGCGGAACGAGGCTTTTATATAAATCGTCCTGCCAGCGCTGTACTGTAAAATACTGGGTTTGTGCGGTAGCCTGTTCGATATAACGAAAATCGGTTACCAGAAAAGCCCGATCAAGACCGATCAACAGTACTCCAGATGTTCCATCAAATCCACTGAGGTAGCGACAGTTAACTGGATTGTTTATGATCACAGCATCGATATTGTTCTGTTTCAGCAACTGTTGGATTTTTTTTAACCTTTCGATCATAATATCGCCCTAACCCTGCGTTGCCAGCTTTAATTTATTACCGGATTTCTATTCCAGTTTAACAGACTGAACCCTATTAAGATAGATCTTATTCTCCCGGCCAATCTGCCCCGAGATAGATAAAATATTCCTCGGTTATCGCGAATTTAAGGACTATCGTCGCTTGGCGTAAAAATTCAAAGATCACTGCCGCCATTGTAAGTTCTCGATCAGGGTAATGCGTGAACATCCCAATGATCTGGTGAATCTTCAGAGATGCGCACCCTGCCGGTAGCCGGTGTGATGATCACATAAAGAACATCGCCGGCAGTATTATGGAGAGCTACTGTTCCACCCCAGTTCGGTGAACCATTCGGTTTGAAACTTAACCTCGGTATGCCGCCAACTGACCGAATCGTTGTCGAACGATACGAAACACCTTCTGGAAACTTGATCTTTTCAATCAGGGAATTCTGCAAGTTTTTGATCCGGTAATTATAAACTTCGTAATATAACAGAAATTCCATATAGTACTCAGTTCCCGAAGTGATCGCCGTCTGCTGGCATTTACGCATATCGGTAGCAAGGGTTCGCGCGGCTATTTCCAGGTTACGTTTATGTCCCAGATCCTGCGCTGCCGGCACCGCGATCATTGTGATCATGCCTAACAGGGCAATTACACAAAGCAATTCAACCAGTGTAAAAGCATGCTCCGCCCGGTTATCGTTTCTGGTCACTAGATCAAACCTTTCCCAAATCATTAATCGACCCGATCAGTCTCTGTGTTTCTGCAGCTGCGCAATAAAAGCGCTGCTGCCGGCATATCCCGAGGCCTCGTCATCGAAAACGCTGCTGAAAGTTGATCGCACTACTTCACCCATCGTTGTAGTCCCGGCCTCCAGACAACGCAATCCATCCCTGATCAAGGGTAGCATGCCCTGTTCGACTGCTTTCGCCTGCAGTGTAATGGCTGTCGCGCCTTGCAGGATTAAATCTTGAAGCTCCTGGTTAAGCAGCAGCACCTCTTGGATCGAAGTGCGGCCCTGGTAACCGGTTTGTCGGCAGTGTTTGCACTTTACCCCGCGACGCAGGGTTGCAGGCGGATCTTTTTTGAAGTATTTATGAAAAAAGATCTTCTCCTCTTCTGACAGCGTGTAATCTTCGCTGCAATGTGGGCATATTGTTCTGACCAGTCGTTGTGCGGTTACACCGACAAGGGAAGCGGTGACCAGGTACGGCTCCAGACCCATATCGATAAGGCGATTTACGGCGCCTGTCGCATTATTTGTGTGCAGGGTGCTCAGGACAAGGTGCCCGGTAAGTGCAGCCTGAGTAGCAATTTTCGCCGTTTCCAAATCCCTTATTTCTCCGATCATAATTATATTTGGATCCTGGCGCAGAATTGAACGGAGGGTATTGGCAAAGGTGCGGTTGATCCGCCGGTTGACCTGAATCTGGTTGATACCCCTGAGTCGGCATTCGACCGGATCTTCAACAGTAATAATATTAACTTCAGGACGGTTAAGATAATGCAGCGCTGAATAAAGTGTGGTGGTCTTGCCGCAACCGGTTGGTCCGGTAACCAGAATCATGCCCGCCTGGTTTAAGAGCAACCGCTGGAAAGTCTGATAATAGTTTGCCGGGAATCCGAGTTGTTCAAGCGGCAAGACAATCCTTTCCTTCTCTAGAAGTCTGATCACTACTTTTTCACCATGAATCGTCGGCATTGTCGAAACACGCAGGTTTACATCCTGACCGCCATAATGCATCTGAATGTTACCATCCTGGGGTAATCTTTTTTCGGCAATATCCAGGTTGGCCATAATTTTAACCCGTGAAGTAATATGGGCCTGCTTATATTTAGAAGGAACAGCTAAATCCTGCAGAACTCCGTCAAGGCGCATTCTGATACGCAAGCCCTCTTCTGAAGGCTCAAGATGGATGTCGCTGGCCCCGTGCTCAATTGCCCGGCCAATTAAAGAGTTTACAACTTTTACAACTGGGGCATTATCAACCGGATCTTGCAAATCTTCGCGCTTCGGCCTTTTATGGAAAGCCTTTTCTTGGTTGGAACTGTTGTTTTCATCGGTTTCCAGGCTGCCGTAGTGCTGGTTGATAGCATCCATAATTTCATCTTCTCCGGCAAGAACTGGGGACACTTCGGCTCCGCTGATCATAGCCACATCATCTAACGCCGCCAGATTCAACGGATCAGCCATGGCCAGCAGGATCTTTCGTCCTTTTTTTGCGATTGGCATTACCCGGTAACGACGAGCCATTTCGAGTGGGATAGAAGTAATTGCTTCTATATTTATTTTTATGTCAAACAGTCTGACCCGGGGAATGTTGAGCTGTTTTTCCATTATTACTAAAAGCTGTTCTTCGGTGACGATCTTTTTTTCAAGCAGAAGCCTACCGAGTGGTTTCCGTGTTGACCGTTCTTCAGTCAGAATAACGTTATACTGTTCGGGGGTTATTAAACCGATTTCGCTAAGCGCTTCTCCAATCAGACGGCGGCTAAAACGAGCCATTGATTACCTCCTCATTCAAACTCATGCTATTTTTCAGGTGTCTGTTAATAATCGTAAAAGGGGTCATTCATCAGCCCTATTCTGGATAAATATGCTTTAGTATAGCACAGCGGTAACCGTGCGAAAAGAAGAGAATTGAGATTTTCCTTTATTTCTGTCTGACTGAGATATTTCGAGAAGGATTCATAATAGTTGTGTCGAATTCAAAACGGGATTATCATATTAGCAGCCTAAGAGTTAGAGCAACGCCAGAGAGGGGTAAATTGCTTTGTTTAACCTGGACCAACTGTTTGTTTATTTTTTTATTTTTTTGATCGGTCTCTGTTTCGGCAGTTTCCTAAATGTAATAATCTACCGTCTGCCCAGACGCCTCTCCCTGGTGCAGCCTCCTTCACATTGCCCTTCCTGTGATCAACGGCTCGGTTTCGCAGATCTCATTCCCCTCTTCAGTTACCTTGTTTTACAAGGCCGCTGCCTCTATTGCGGGGCAAAAATCAGTCTCCGCTATCCCCTTGTTGAGCTTGCAACCGGACTGCTTTTTTTACTGGTTTTCAGTTATTTTTCCCTGTCGCTTAATTTCATTTTCTATCTGATCCTGCTTTACCTATTGCTTGGTATCGCCCTGATCGACCTGGAACACCGTATTGTCCCGAACAGGGTTGTCGCCACCGGATTAATTGCCGGCCTGTTATGTTACCTTCCACAGTTGGCCGCCTTATGGCTGAGTGTGCCCACCTGGATGATTGTCCGCCAGGGCCTGGTTGATGCCCTTGCCGGAATGCTGCTGGGCGCTGGAATCATGCTGGTTATTTTTATCGTCAGCCGCGGCGGAATGGGTGCGGGAGATATCAAACTGATGGCGATGATCGGTTTTTATGTCGGCCTGCGTGGAACCGCAGTGGTTCTATTACTTGCCTTTATCTTTGGCTCTATCGTTGGCCTTACTTTTATGGCTCTCGGCAAACTGACCAGAAAAGACGCTCTGCCCTTTGCCCCATTTCTAGCGCTGGCCGCCCTAGTGGAAGTACTGTGGGGCCTCCAAATCTGGAACTGGTATGTCCGCTTATTAGGATGATATTCTAGAACCATTTTTAACAGCAGCAGTTGATATATTCGCGCCACCCTGATTGTGTACAGCACTCGTCATTGAAGGAGTCGCACCAGTGAATAAAACTCTTATACACGGCACAGATGGTTATACTTTTATTGAGCTGTTGATCGCCATCACCATTTTAGGCTTCGTTATTGCCCCCTTTCTCGCTCTTTTCACCGGCGGTTTCTCATCGATTGTCCTGGCCGGCAGGCAGTCAGTCGCCATCAATCTTTGTCGTGAAAAAATGGAATCGGTCAAAGCCCCCGGCTATGATGCGGTTTGTGACGACTATATCACTAACGCCGGTTCACCTGAAGCTGAAGATAATCTACCGCCAAATACCGGTTTCCGGCGAGTCACCGAAGTAACCCCCCTGATTTTTGAAACTGCCGGGAATCCCGGCCTCATCCTGAACCTTCTGCAGATTAAAGTAACCGTTTACTGGATGTTGAACGATCATGAATACTCGGAAACAGTGGAGAGTTATCTTGCCTGCCGATGATCGTATGGGCCGGGACGTAATCTTCTCTGGAAAACATTCCAGATGGGCAAAAGGATTTACTTTAATTGAGCTCCTGGTTACGTTAGCTGTGCTCGGCTTTGTTATAACTGCCCTTTACACTTTCTACCTGGCCGGACTGCAAGGTTGGAACCGCAGCATTGATCATATGGAGTACCAGCAGTCTGCCCGCATCGCCATGGATAAAATGATTACCGAATTGCGTTATGCGCACCTGGTAGAAATTCGCCATGACAACAATGAAATAATCTATTTCAAAATAAATATTGCGGGCAAATCCACCCTGTTCCGTTTCCGCCTTTCCAGTGGACAGCTGCTCTTTGAACAACGCACAGATCTGGATACACATTATGCCTATAATGTTGTCGCCCTGGGCATTAGCGAATTGACTTTCAGCATCGATGAAACTGAGACTGTTTTTATCATAATCAAGGCGGGAGATGAATCAAATGAGATCATCCTCTGCGGCAGCATCAGGCCGCGTAACTTGCCCAGAACAGAGAGTGGATCATGACAGAGCATAAGAGTTATTTGAGTTGCACAGATCAGGGTATGGCCCTGGTGTTGGTGCTGGTCTTCACCGCAGCGTTGATGGTTTTGGGCACTGCCCTGATTACCTATGCTGTAAACGAAAAACTGATTGCCAACTACAATTCACAGGATATTCGTCTCTACTATATTGCCGAAGCTGGCACAGAAACCGGTATCGCCGCTCTGCAACAGGATTTTTATTATGAGGGCAACCTCAGTGGATTTTTAGATGGAGGCTCTTTTACCGTTTCTTTCAAAACTGTTGACAGCTACAACCGCGATGTTATTTCAGTGGGAACGCTGGACGGAAACAAAAAGACAATTACCATTTCCATGGAATTAAAAACAGATCAGGACGAACCGATCGCGATAGTCAAAGAGTGGTATAACCCAAATTGAAGAAAATTATAACAACGGTTACGGGAGAGTGATTAAAGATTAAACCAAAGCGCCGGGAGAATCAATCGACAGGCTGCACCAATAGTTACCGGGGACGTTTTTCACCAATCGGCCTCGACCTGGGCAGTTCACAGGTAAAACTACTGCAATTAGAACAAAATCGTGGGGAAATGCAATCTTACCGGAAAAGCATACTGCCCACTCCTGACGGTGCAGTAGTAAACGGAATAATTGTTAATCCGGACCTGTTGATCAGACAGCTAAAACAGGCCAGGCAAAAGCATCGCTGGCACGGGAACAGGGTAAACCTCTGTCTTGCCAGTCCGGCCTGCTGCACGCGCACTGTAGCCATGCCCAGGATGAAGGCAGACGAGCTGGATCGGGCTATGCGGCTGGAAGCCGAAAAACACTTTCCACTGAACTTGCCGGAAGCGGTAATTGCCTATACCCTTATTAACCATAGTACCGGCAATGGCGAACCGGTCCGGGAATACCAGCTGATTGCAGTGTCCAAAGAAACTGCAGACTCAGTGGTTATGATCGCCATAGAGGCCGGTTTCAACCCGGTTTCGCTCGAAACAGCGCCCCTGGCAGCATTGCGTTCGATTAACCATAATGAAATGCCGAACGAGATGGACCATGATACTGTCCGCATAAACATTGACTGCGGTAATGAATGCACCGGCCTGTTGATTACTCGCGGTGGCGATTACCGTTTTCATCGTAATCTGAATATCGGTATTAAACATTTTCTTGAAGTGATCGAAACTGCCGGTAACACAAACCGATCAGAAGCGCATCGCCACCTATATCTTAAGGGAAACCTAGCTGAAAAGGGCCTGCTTGATATTACCGATAAACTAATCAACAGAATTGCCCAGACTTTTGACTACTGGTTCG
>JAUWPV010000030.1 GCA_030611385.1 Bacillota bacterium
CCGGTTCGGGTTCCGGTTCCGGTTCGGGTTCCGGTTCGGGTTCCGGTTCCGGTTCGGGTTCCGGTTCGGGTTCCGGTTCCGGTTCGGGTTCCGGTTCGGGTTCAGCCTTGACCGGGGCAACTGCAGCCGCAGCAACATATAGCGGATCGCCGTGCTCTCTTAAAGAGTTCAGCATGGCGGGGCTCGATATTTCGTGACCGTCAATAATTACAATAACTTCCCGGACAAACTCAATTTCCAACGGAAGCTGCTCGATTGAAGATCCCGGTGCATTGATCAGGATCTTTTCGATTATGCCCCCACCTTTCACTATAACCGCTTCATTGAGCTCCAGAGAGGTCACGGTTACATTTTCACCCAGGGTTAGCTCATTATTTAATGCATCCCTGGCCACGATCAACTTGTTAAAAGTGGATTCTTCCATTAAATCAAACTGCCCGGCCTCTGCCGTAATCCGAACCTGGTTGAAGTTGCCATTCAGTTCAGTGATTCCGGAAGCCGCCAAAAATGCTTGGTCGACTTCGATTTTTCCAACCAGGTAAGCAGTTCCGTCAAGATACATGTTTTTTATGAACATACCATCCGTATATTTAAGCGCTGTGCCTGCGGCGATTTTAGTGATTATCAACTGCTCTAGCATTTCACTGGTGATTTCGACATTGGCATCCCTTACCAAAACATGAATGGAATCAAAGCTACCAATTAAATCAACTTGTTGATCAGTCATCACTTCAACAGATTGGAAACCCTCAGAACCACTTCTGATATTTTCGATCAACCGGGCGCCTGTTTCCAATATAGTTTTTTCAATCACTGTCTCACCGGAAATAACGAGCCTGACCCTACCTTCAGGGCGATTGACTTTCAATTCTCCAAAGGTACAACTGATCATGTAAATCGTGCTTATACCGCCACCCTGAACCAGGGTGGCGCCATCAACTTTTACATTGACCAGATCGACACTGCCATCACCGATACCGGACGCCAGATAAAGGTTGCCTGTGATATGCGTATCCTCAAGTCTATCTCCGGGCGCATCAATCGTAAAATCTCCCTCGATTATCTTCAGGCCGTCGGCATCAACCAATTCTTGACTGTCTACAGTCAGCAGTTCGCGCAGAGAAGAAGCGAATCCAAAACTGTCTGTATAAAAAAGGACAGTGGCAGTAACACCAACTATCATCATGATCATTAGGACTACCTGAAAGAAGCTAAGCTTTTTACGACTCTTCTTATACTGTCTGACTGCTCTGCTCACAGCAGGGACCTCCTTGTCGCATTGACAGTGACCGACAAACAGAGATACAAATAAACCTGTTTCGTCAGCCAGGCTGTCGTAGCCCGGTGATGCGGCCTTAGACCCTTAGCTTTGCGCCCCCGTTTTTCAACAGGATTGCCCTTATCGGTCAGGTTAACGATAAAAGATAGATTATATTATTAAAGAACGACATATATTTCTAATTTTTCATAATAATATTATCAGAACTTTAAATATATGTCAATAAATTTAATAGGAAAATAAAGGTTTTGTTGAATAATACCGGCGATAGGCTCGAAAAAGGGTAGAATCCTCTCAACCACCGCAAATATAGGGGACAATCGTTACCTGATCGCCATCCTTCAGTACCATCTCAAGGGAAGCGTGCTTGCCATTAACGATGAACTCGGCGGTCAGTAGTTCTTTGTTGTCAACCAGGGGAAAACCAAGCGTATCTTTCCATTCGCGGGCAAGATGCCGCACCAACTGCTGCAGATTGATCGCCTCACCCTTGAGCCGAAGAGTATGTTCATCCGGTTCGCCTTTTATTCTGTATGGGGGTAAAAGTTTGATTGTCAGTTCCATCTTCATTTGTTTTCCATTCAAGGTTTACTATAACCTTCTTCATATAAAATATTTCCTAATCTGATTTCTGGCTAGTAAACGCCTTTTACGGCCCAGCTGTTTTTCTACGAACGGCTTTGAAGCCTGAAATAATATCAAGCAGTTCTTCGGTGATCGCTTCCTGACGCTTATGCTGATAAGAAATTTTTAACTCGTCAAGCCGCTCGTTGATATTTTTTTCAGCTGCCTGCATCGCCGATAGGCGGCTGGCGTTTTCGGCGGCAAGAGATAAAGCGCAGGCGCGGTAAAGCGAGACAAAGAAGTACTGACGCAGCAGTGAGGATAACAGCTGATCAGGTGGCATAGTAAACGTGGGCAGGGAGCGCGATTGCCACTGCAGTCTGGTTTGACGCAGATTAGAAAGGCTGACCGGAATCAGAGTTTCGGCCCGGGGGCTAAAACCACCGGTCAGGGGACTATTATAAAAGAGTAGAACCCGTTCCACCCCTTCGCGAGAATGCCATTTTTCGACTCTTTCCAACAGCAGCCGAATAAATGGGGTTATCGCGTTGATTGAAGTGGGCATGTTAAAACATTGATCAGGGTCCGTACCCGCAGCTCTGACCCGGTTAACTACCTGCTCACCGACACCGGCAATCAGACTGCCGGAAGGAAACGCTCCACTCTTTTCTTCTTCTTCCGACCAGTAGTCCTCCAGAGCGTAGGATACAATTTGCTCGTTGAAACGACCGGCCAAACCGTGGTCAGAACCGAAGACCATTAACACGATCGGTTTGTGTTGATCGAGAACCAGATCGACAGGAAACTCCCGGCGGGACGAGAGCACAACGGAGAGGCCGAGTTCGACAGTATGGTAATAGTGATCAAGTGACTCGGCTGCTTTTTCATACTGGCGAACGCTGGTGGCAGCGAGAGCTTTCATCGTTCTGACAATCGATGAAAGATCTTCACCGCCGGCGATCTGCTTCTGCAGGGTTTCCAGAGTAGCGCTCAAATCATGTCCCCCTATCCGCTAGCCACAGGGGACGGTTCCATCGTCTTCCCTGCGGACCTTCGCTGTGCTTCGGTGACGCTCGAACCGTCCCCGTGGCTACGCTAATCTGTTTATTTTACCGATTCTTCTATATCTTTCTGCTCTGTTTCCGGCTCTTTGAGGGCGCGACGGGCAGATTCGATCAGAGCCACCTTGTCTTCTTCTGAAAGCAGTTCTCCAGATTCGATCTTGTTGCAAATATGCATCAGTTCTGCAGTAACAGCCTCTCTGACTTTTACCTCGGCAACCGGGATCTCTTCTACGTTGATGGCATCAAAAAGTCCTTCAGTTACAGCCATCAGAACGGCAATTTGTTCCGGTATAGGCAGCGGCTGCAGTTCGGGCTGGGTCAGTACCTTGCGCACCCGGCGACCGCGTTCGATTGTTTCACGAGTCTTATCATCAAGGCGGGTGCCGAAACGAGCAAACATCTCAAGTTCTTCGAACTGGGCATAGGAAAGTCGCAGGCTACCGGTAACTGTGCGGTAGGCAGGCAGCTGGGTTTTGCCGCCGACCCGGGAAACCGATCTACCGACATCAACAGCAGGCAGGTGGTTACGCTGAAAAAGTTCTGGAGAGAGATAGATCTGCCCGTCGGTGATCGAGATCAGGTTTGTCGGAATGTAAGCCGACAGATTTTGAGCCTGGGTTTCGATAATCGGCATTGCTGTCAGCGAGCCACCTCCGAACTCTTCACGCAGGTGGGTGGAGCGCTCGAGAAGACGAGAGTGCAGGTAAAAGATATCGCCGGGATAAGCTTCGCGGCCAGGGGGCCTCTCCAGCAGCAGTGAAATCTCGCGGTAGGCACGGGCATGCAGGGTCAGATTATCGTAGATGATCAGCACATCCCGACCCTGTTCCATGAAGTATTCGGCAATGGTTGTCGCCGCATAAGGCGCTATAAAACGCAAACCCGGCGGACCGTCTCCCGAGGCAACCACCACTGTGGAATAAGCCATGGCCCCGTATTTGCGCAGCTTGGCGATAAACTTGGCCACATCGGCGCCCTGTTGGCCAATTGAGCAATAAATGCAGATAACATCCTTGCCGGCCTGGTTGATGATCGTATCAAGGGCTATCGCTGTCTTGCCGATCTGGCGGTCACCGAGAATCAGTTCGCGCTGACCCCGTCCGACCGGAATCAGGGCATCGACCACCTTTAGGCCGGTTTGCAGTGGTTCGGTAACCGGTGAACGAGCCATGATCGATGGCGCTTCCCGCTCAACAGGCCATCTTTCGATAAAACTTACCGGACCCAAATTATCCAAGGGCCGGGCGGCGGCGTCAATAACCCGGCCGAGCAGGCCTTCGCCAACCGGCACATCGACCACTCGCCCGGTGCGACGCACACGGTCACCGGCAACAATCTGATCTGAACTGCCGAGCATGACTATCCCGATTTCGTGCGGATCAAGGTTAAAAGCAATGCCGGTTACTCCACCGGAAAACTCGATAAGCTCCTCGGCCTGCGCTCCAGCCAGACCAGATACACGGGCGATTCCGCTGCCAATGGAAATTACCGTTCCGCTCTCTTCCACTTTCGGATCTGGATTAATTTCTTCGAGAGCCCGCTGGACAGCCTGATCAGCACGGTCGACTGCGCTGCGCAGGGACGCCAACAGCAATCTTTTTTCAACTTCCTCTTTCGCCACTGCCGGGCACCTCCTCAGCCTGTTTCGCCGGTGCCGCCTGTTCGAGTTCTTTTAAAATCTGATCTTCAACATCTTCCAGGTAGTTCTCAATGCTCCAGGCGATACGGTAACCACCGACCGCGAGTTCCAGACCGCAAATCAGGGCAGGATCTTTCTTCACCGAGAGATGAAACCCGGCTTCAGGGTCATTTACGATCTTCTGCAGGTCTTTTTTTAGCTCATTCAGTTTCGCTTCAGGGGGGTCAAAAGCACTGCGTAGCAGAACTTTATGGTCACCGGCGACAGAGGCCTTAAGCAAAGAGGCACACTCTTCTTCGGGCAGTTCTCCGATTTTTTTCAGGAAAAAATCCCATATCAACTCTTCCAGATATGAGTCGGCCAGATCCTGCAGGCAACGGCGGGCAATCAAGCAGGCCTGTTGACCGATGCGTTGGCGTAGTTCGGTTATAAATGTCTCTCTTTCACGGGTCAGCTCCTCTTTCCAGCGATGCCTCGTCTCGTCTACTTCGCGGCGCGCCTGCTCGAGCAGTTCTTGTTTTTCATTCTTGGCTGCTACCCGGGCTTTTTCCAATATTTCTTCTTCCCTTTGTTGCAGTTTCTCACTTTTTTGGTGGTATGAGCGCGTTTCATTTTCTGCTTCCAGCGTCTGCGCTGCCGCCTTCTCTTCACGCTGCATTATCGTTTGTTCGCGTTCATCCATGGCCCTAATGATCGGACCATAGAGAAAATAACGCAATAGAAAAACCAGGATTAAAAAATTGACAATCTGAAACATTATCGTGTACCAATCTATGATCATTATCGTTCTCCTATTTTCAAGTCTTTGTTCACCAATCCCTTACTGTTGCAGAAAATAGTCCCAGAAGGGATTGGCGAAAATAAGAATCATCGTCACCACAAAACAGTAAATCGCCGTCGATTCGATCATGGCCAAACCAACAAAAAGAGTGCGTGTGATCGTGTTTGCTTCATCCGGTTGCTGGGCAATCGAACTTAAAGCCTGTGAAACCGCCCGCCCCTGCCCGAGGGCCGGTCCGATCGAGCCGAATGCTATGGTCAGCCCGGCGGTAGCAATTGATACAATGCCGATCAAGCTTAAGCTTTCCATTTTATATCTCTCCTTTTTTCTCTGCTTCCTGATGGGTTTTACTGGCCGAGGCAATATATACCATAGCCAGAATTGCAAAGATGTAAGCCTGGATTAAACCGGTGAGCAGTCCCAAAACCTGCATAACTACCGGGAAGATCAGTGGGGTTATCGTTAGCAAAATAGCAATAATAATCGTGCCGCTCATCATGTTGCCGTAGAGGCGCACCGCCAGGGCCAAGGTGCGACTTAATTCGCCGATGACATTGAAGGGCAGCATGAAAAAGGTCGGCTGCAGGTACTGCTTCAGGTAATTAAGCATCCCCTGATGGGCTATACCGAAAACGGGTACGGCTACAAAAACACAGATTGCCAGGGCGGCTGTTGTCGAGAGCGAACTTGTCGGGGGTATATAACCGGGAAGAATCGACAAGATATTCGATATGGCAATAAAGATAAAGAGGGTGCCGACAAAGGGCAGGTACGGTTCGGGTTCCTGACGGCTTATTTCCTTAATCTGTCCCTTGATTCCGTTTACAAGCACCTCAAGCAGGTTTTGCCAGCGGGTAAGGGTTCCCTTGCTGGTCAGTTTTCTTGTTACCAGCCAGGACCCGAAAGTGAGCAGGAACATAACCAACCAGGTGAATAAAATGGTGGCGTTGATTTTGAACCAGCCCCATTCAAGAAGGATGATTCCGTCAGGATTTATCGTCAATTGCAATGCCCTCCTTTTTAACCTCAGCGCCGGCTTTAAGCTTATAGGCCAGAATAGTTCGCGTGACCAGAAAGCCGGCCAGGGAGGTAAGTAGAAATTGCCAACCGGAAGTCAGTAATAAATAGAACCCACCAAGAACAACTGCTGTGCGCACGATAAAGCTGACCATTGAGATCAGGTACGGCCTGCCACTGCCTGATATTTTTAGAACTGTCCACCAGAGCCCGCCGAAAAAGAAAACCCCGAGCACAATACCGGCCAGAAAAGATATAACCAAGTTTAGCCAGAACACTGTAGGCGGCCTCCTTCAAAATCCAGCATAAGTCCCCTAATCGTCATCGTCAGAGCGACTTTCCTTATTGACCCAGTACCAGGCGTTCATACAACCGACGATCAGACCGATAAACAAAAAAGTAAGGGTCCAGGAATAAGAGCTGGGCCAAGCGTGATCGATCCAGACACCCATTACCACACCGATCAGGGTAGTCATAGCGATAGTCCAGCCAACCACCCCAAACATACCAACTCCGAACCAGATATTGCGGTCGCGGGAGCGGCGGGCCTTGATACGTCGGGTTGCCTTTTTACCAACCATACCGGACAGATTATTACCGGCACCATCTTGATCATTTCCACTCATTGGCGCTCTCCTCTCAGGCGTGTGAAACGGCGCAGGGTATCTGCTTCAAGCCGGGCCATCACTGTGCGGGCCTTCTTCTCGTTTTCACCGAGTATCCTTAATTCATTTACAACCAGATCTTCCAAATGCTCCAGATCATCACCGGCAACCGCCCGGACTGCTGAAACATAGACTTTGTCACCCTGCTTGATAAGAATGCCTTCATCGAGAGCGAGAAAGTGCTCTTCACCATCCGGAGTGAGGTAGAAAAATATACCCGGTACCAGGGCGGTCACAAAATCGATGTGGTGGGGCAGCAGGGTAAAAAAACCGTTTTCCGCCTCTGCGGTAACCTGCACTATCTCTTCATCCAATAAAACTTCTGCCGGGAGCAGTATTTTTAGATTCAGGGTCAAACACTCCTGACGTGCTGATTAGTATATTGCCGGAGGTTCAACAAGCATTCATACTCGCCCTGTCTTACTCCTTCAAATCAGTTTGATCTGACTCGGGTTGTTCATGCCCATCGGCAAGATCATCTTGATCTGATTGCCGCTGTACACCAGAATTAGTTTTTACTTCACTGATCTTGCCCAGCATGTAGAGCTCTGATTCTGAGCGGTCTGCGAACTCGTCATCTAAAATACGCTCGCAGCCATCGATAGCATCTTCGAGGTCAACCACGCGCCCGCTGTAACCGGTAAACTGCTCGGTGGTGACAAAGGGTTGGGTCAAAAAACGTTCCAGGCGGCGAGCCCGGTTGACTACCTGACGGTCATCCTGGGAAAGTTCCTCCAAACCGAGCATGGCAATAATATCTTTAAGTTCCTCGTATTCGGCCAAGGTACGTCTTACTTCCTGGGCCACTCCGTAGTGTTTTTCTCCTACTACCTGTGGCGTGAGCATTTTAGACCATGAACGCAGGGGATCGATTGCCGGAAACAAGCCCTCGCTGACTCTTTTTCGGGAAAGAATAATTGAAGCAGACAGATGAGCAAAGGTATGGGTGGCCGAAGGATCTGTGAAATCATCGGCTGGCACATAAACGGCCTGAATCGAAGTAATGGCCCCGGTGGCCGTATTCGAGATGCGTTCCTGCAGTTCGGCAATTTCAGTAGCGAGGGTTGGCTGGTAGCCGACCCGGGAGGGCATCTTACCGAGCAGTCCGGAAACCTCGGAACCGGCCTGAACAAAACGAAATATATTATCGATTAAGAGCAGTACATCCTGTTTTGCTTCATCCCGGAAATATTCAGCCATGGTCAGGGCGGCATGCCCCACCAGGAAGCGAGCTCCCGGGGGTTCATTCATCTGACCAAAGATCATCACCGTATTGTCCAGAACACCGGCTTCCTGAATGTCGCGGTAGAGCTCTTCCGCTTCGCGTGAACGCTCTCCGATACCGCAGAAGATGCTGACTCCCTCATGTTTGCCGACTGTATTATTGATTAATTCGGTGATCAGTACGGTCTTGCCCACGCCGGCCCCGCCGAAGAGGCCAGTCTTGCCACCCCTCTCGAGCGGAGTGAGCAGATCAATCGCTTTAATTCCGGTTTCAAATATTTCAGAAGCGGTAACCCGACGGGAAATCGATGCAGGAGGCTGGTGTATGCCGCGTCTTTCCACATCGCCCAGTGGGCCTTTTTGATCGATTGTTTCACCGAATACATTAAACATGCGGCCCAGGATTTGTTTGCCCACCGGGACGCGAATCATTTCTGCGCAGTTGATCACCGGATCGCCGCGGCGAAGGCCCCTGGTTGGCGAAAGAGCAATGCCACGAACTATCTCCCCCTCCTGGTGGGAAACAACCTCGATCACAATCTCGCCTTTCGTTCCTGCCTCCAGCCTGGTGTGCAGCGGTGGCGCACCAGAGGGAAAATAGAGATCGACCACGCTTCCGCGCACAGCCGATACTGTGCCTGTACTGCGTTCTTCCATTCGCTTCAAAGCTCCTTGATTATATTTTTTACTGACTATACTATTTGCCAAAAAACTGTTTATCCCTTTTTAAAACAACAATAAATCTGAATGAACCAGGCACAGGCAGTTTATTCTATAACCTGGCGATAGGAAAGAAAATCCAAATATTTTTTTTAAATAAATTTAAAAAAATTTTCAAAATACTATTGACAATTATTTAGACCCATGTTATTATACTGTTACCAGGTTCCGAGAGACTGAAAGGTGAATCGGGTTCGGTTCAAAGGGAAAAACCGGAAGAAGAAAATGGTGTAAACCGCGATTGGAAACCGGAACTATCCAAAAGAACAGGGCAGCTGTTAGGGACGGCAGCGGAAAGGCAAAGGGAAGGGTGAAACCGGAACTGAACCGGGAAGCGCCGGAAAACCGCAGCGCAGGGTCTGCATGAGCCAGTCGGAGGCCGAAGGAAATCGTCTGTAGGGGCGGTGGAAAGCGACTGCAGATGGCCGGGGAAGAGGATTCTGAAGGTTAACCGTAGGTCTGTTGGGGCCTGGTTTATTTATGTCCTTTTTTGTTTTACGGTTGGCTATACTCGGCTATAAACTGGAGATTGCGGTATTTTTCATTGTAATCGAGGCCGTAGCCAACCACGAAAATATTTGGCAGATCAAACCCCTTGTAGTCAACCGGGACTTCGACAATTCTCCGTGCTTCCACATTGAGCAGAGTGCATACCTTCAGATCAGCCGGGTTTCTGGTTTTCAGATTTCGTAAAAGGTAGCCGAGGCTCAAACCGGTATCAACAATATCCTCAACAATTAAGATATGCCTGCCGGTTATACTCAAATCGAGATCTTTAGTGATCCGGACCACTCCAGCTGAATCGGTCTGCTCGCTGTAGTGAGAGATGCTGATAAAATCAACGGTAAATGGTATGTGCATCTTGCGACTCAAGTCAACCAGAAAATAGACGCTGCCGCGTAACACTCCGACAATAATCAGTTCCTTGCCAGCATAGTCATGGGAAATTATTTTGCCGAGCTCGGCGACTTTCTCTTCGATCTCTTCCTGGGTCAGTAGAATCTTTAACTGGTCTTCAATATGCGGTTTTCTGTAGCTCAACTTTCTTCTCCTTCATCATGGTCAATGCTATGCTTTCTCAATAAACTTTCAAAGCCCTTTTTATCAATCAGGCGTATATTAATATCTGGATAAAGGTCCGCCATACGCCTGATCTTACGGTTCTTCCGCCAGGCCTGCTTCGGTTTCTGTGTGGTCAGTTCGATATAAAGATCCTGATCGGGAAGATAATAATCGGGAGAAAAAGCCTCGATGACATTACCTTCACTATCCCATTCCAGCAGAAAAGTTTTCGGCTCATATTCCCAACGGATGCGATAAAAATCGAGCATGTGGGCAAATTCTTCCTCGCTTGGATGCATAAATTGATCGGCCTCCGCATCTGCTGGAGAGATGAACAGGCGGTCTTCAATATCGACTCCTCTTGGCCCGTTCTTTATTTCCCTGGGCTCGGCGTGAATACGGTAAGCATTAGCGATAATATCGGCTGCATCTTCCAGATCCGTTTTTTCCGTATTCAGAACCAGGTCATATGAACGAAGGTTGGTCCAATTAACATTAAAAACTTCCCGGTAATACTGCCGTTTATCACGATCCTGTTCTTTGATCAACTTAATTGCCGTTTTTGATTTTAGATCATAGAGTTTCATTGCCCTTTGGACACGAAAGGTAAACTGGGCAATCAACTTGACGTGCAGAGCGGGAGGATAATCATGAAAAAGAATAGAACCGCCACGCCCCAATATGATCAAATCGTTGCGTATAGCCAGGTCGTAGATATAGTCATGCATGGCTTCGATATAGTACCGACCGTCCGGATCCTCTTCTTCCCCACCCACCAAATCTTCCAGACGTTCTTTCGTTTTTTTGATGCCATGTTCGGCAAGTCCCTGGATAATTATCTCTTTATTAACGAGAAGAAAGTGCGTTTTTTCGGCCAGGAAACGGGCTATGGTTTCACCACCGCTGCCGAACTCCCGTGAAATAGTAATTATTCCCAACAATAGACCTCCTGCTTTTTTAATGTATCTTCCAAAGCATTATCGCAATGCCGGCACCTGCAGTTAAATAGTTCGCCAGGAGCTTATCTATTCCTGCAAAATTCCCGGAACGGCAGTATATAAGCAACCCAACTAATTGCAGTAAATAACTACGCAAACAATGATTGACAAAGAGAGGTCTATTGACTATAATTTAATGTAGTAACAGTAACTACATCGGGGCGTGATTTTGATGAAAAAAAACTATATCGGCATCCGGGAAGCAAGAATAAACCTGAGTAAACTAATCCGGGATGTGCGCGGCGGTATGGAGATAATTATTACGGACCGGGGAACTCCCGTGGCCAAAATAATACCGGCCGAAGGTAAGACTCTCTCCCTGGAAGAGCGCATAAAAAATTATGAGAGCTGCGGATTGATTGAAGCGTGCCCCGGTCCGTCTAGAACTGTTTCTTCTCCAATCGAATTGCCTCGGGGATATTCCCGACGCGGTATCCGGGAGGAGAAAGATAATGAGTGAAAAGCTGACTGTCATTTACTGGGATTCAACTGCCCTCCTCTCCTACCTGTTCAAAGATAATCGCAGCGATCAGGTGATTGAGAAATCCCGCCAAAAAGGAGTTCACCTACTGACAACCCTGGCCATTGCCGAGGCCTATACGGTAATCAGCCGCATACGGCGGGAAAACCTCCTGTCGGATATACTGATTGACTCGCTTTTTGAGCTTCTCGAATCGGGGCCGTGGAGCCGTTTGAATATAATCCCAGACAGCATGGCCATGAAAGGTCTGGCCTGCAAATGGCCGCTGAAAGGTTCCGGTTTATGGCATCTGGCTACAGCCATAACCCTGCAGCGTGAGTTTCCCGAATTGATGATTCTTACTTTCGACCGGGAATTGGCGCTCGCCTCAAAAGGAGAAAACCTTACGCTTTGCATTACTCCAAACACGTAAAGGTCAGAGATCAGAAACCGGAGTGAATATAATATTTTAACAATTGAAAGGAGAGTTTTATTAAATGAAAATGTGGCGATGTACGGTATGCGGTTACCTGCATGAGGGAGAAGAACCTCCTGATCTTTGTCCCAAGTGCGGTGCACCGAAGGAAAAATTTGAACTGCTTGACGATGAAGAAGCGAAAATGATGCGCGATGCCCTGGCTACCCGGGAAAAATACGCACAGATTTACGACCATCTTGAAGCAATCAACAAACTCGCCAGGGAAGGTATTAATTTAAACATTGATGATGGTTGCAACGAGATTTTCGGGCAAACTCAAAAAGATATTGATAGTATTCGTAAGATGATCAAGGAAGAACTGGCCGGTCATGCTCAGGAGTGCATCTGGGTCAAGGTAGCCAGTGACGGCCTGCTGGATTAAGGTAAGGAGAGACGGGGCATCAGAATGATCTACAGTTGGAGGAATATTTATGGCTGTAAAATTTCAAGACTACTATGAGCTACTGGGTATAACCCGCAGCGCCTCGGATAAAGAGATCAAGGCCGCTTACCGTAAGATGGCCCGTAAGTGGCACCCAGACCTGCATCCGTCCGCCGAAAAAAAAGAGGCCGAAGAAAAATTCAAGCGGGTTAATGAAGCATACGAAGTTTTAAAGGATCCTGAAAAAAGATCACGCTACGATCATCTGGGCAGCAGGTGGAAAAACGGTCAGGATTTTCAAGCTCCGCCTGATATGGATGGTGCGCGCTTTTACTCGGCAAACGACGTTGGTTCCGGCAGTTTTGAAGACGGTTTCAGCGACTTTTTCAACATGTTTTTCAGTGGAGGGGCGGGTAGCCGGCCCAGTCGAGGTGGGCGGACTGTCCACCGCGGACCAGTGCGCGGTGAAGATCTGGAAAGCGAAATCGAGCTTACTCTTGAGGAAGCCTACCAGGGAGTTACCCAGTCGCTTCGAATCAGCGGACGCTCCGCATGTGCAGCATGCGGCGGGGCAGGCGTCAGAGATCGTAGTTTCTGTGCACAATGCGGCGGAACCGGCGCCGTTACCAATGAAAAAACCCTTGATGTTAAAGTGCCGGCAGGAGTCAAAGAAGGCATCCGCATCCGCCTCAAAGGGCAGGGTGGCGAAAGTACGGGCGGTGCACCAAAAGGCGATCTTTTCCTGAAAGTCAGATTGCGGTCTCATCCTGTTTTTAAATTGAAAGGTAGTGATATCGAAATCGACACCACAATCCGACCCGATCAGGCAGTCCTCGGAGACAGGATACCTGTACAGACCCTCGATGGCCAGGTTAATGTAAAAGTGCCGGCGGGCAGTCGCAGCGGCAGCAAGCTGCGCCTGAAAGGTAAAGGGTTCCCCGCCAATAAAAGCACACGCGGGGATCAGTATATCAGGCTGGTGATCGACACTCCACCCAATCCAAGCGAAGCAGAAAAAGAACTTTATAAAAAACTGCATGAGCTGCGGAAAAGTGGAAAGTGATCACAATAAAACCGGTCAACATTCACTGGCACACTAGCCTGAAAGATATTGAGGCCGCAACGCAAATGGATTTTCATCCCGATCTTCTTGCTGTTTTTGAAGAAAACAAAATTGGATGTCTGTGTGGAAAGTAGATGATTATAAATGGATCTAAATCGATTTACCAATAAATCAAGAGAAGCGATTTCGGCTGCTCAGGAAATAGCCGTAAACCGTGGGCATCAGGTTGTCGGGCCAAAACACCTGTTGGCCGCACTATTCGATCAGGAAGATGGCCTGGCCGGACGTTTTATACAGCATACCGGCATCGATGTTGCCACCTTGAGGCAATCACTCGAGAAACAACTGGCAACTATTCCGCGTGTATCGGGTTATGAAGGCACCCTGCAGATGAGTTCTTCAATGGCCCGTGTCTTGTCGAAAGCCGAACAGGAAGCAAAACAGCTTAAAGACGATTACGTCAGCATAGAGCACATCCTTTTGGCCTTAACCGAGGAAAGTGATGATGACCTGAAAAAACTGCTGGGCCGTGTGGGGCTAGACCGCAATGCTCTCTTAAATTCCTTAAAGACAGTGCGCGGTTCACAGCGCGTAACCAGTGACAATCCAGAAGACACCTACGAAGCGCTGTTGCGCTACGGACGGGATCTGACCGAAGATGCGGAGAAAGGTAAATTGGACCCGGTGATCGGCCGGGACGAAGAGATCCGCCGGGTGATGGAAATATTATCGAGACGAACTAAGAATAACCCGGTATTGATCGGTGACCCTGGTGTCGGAAAAACAGCAGTTGTCGAAGGGTTAGCCCGCAGAATCGTCGCCCGGGACGTTCCGGAAGGGTTAAAAAATAAAAAAGTTGTCGCTCTCGATTTGGGCTCATTGATCGCCGGGGCAAAGTATCGTGGTGAATTTGAAGAACGGCTCAAGGCTGTCCTGAAAGAGGTCCAGGAAGCCAAAGGCAAAGTCATTCTTTTCATCGATGAGCTGCATACAGTGGTCGGCGCCGGCGCTGCTGAAGGAGCAATGGATGCCGGCAACCTTTTGAAACCGATGCTGGCCCGCGGTGAACTGCAGTGTATCGGAGCAACCACGATTGACGAATACCGTAAACATATTGAAAAAGATGCCGCTCTGGAAAGACGCTTCCAACCAGTGCGCATTAATCAGCCTACCCTGGAAGACACAATCTCTATATTGCGCGGGTTGAAGGAACGCTATGAGGTACACCACGGTGTGCGCATCCAAGATAGTGCCTTGATCGCTGCTGCGGTTTTATCTGACCGCTATATCAGTGACCGCTTCCTGCCCGATAAGGCAATCGACCTGATTGACGAAGCAGGGGCTCACCTGCGCACGCAAATTGACAGCATGCCGGCCGCTTTAGACGAAATAACCCGTCGGGTGATGCAGCTGGAGATTGAAGAGGCCGCCTTGAATAAAGAAAAAGACCAGGCCTCGCGTGATCGTCTGGAAAAACTGCAACAAGAGTTGGCCGAACTGCGCACCGAAGCAAACGCAATGACGGCACAGTGGCAGACTGAAAAACAGTCTATATCCAGAGTACGTAATATTAAACGCGAAATTGATGAGGTGCGCACAGAAATAGAAAAAGCGGAAAGAGACTATGATTTAAACAGAGCCGCCGAACTGAAGTACGGAACCCTAAACGACCTGGAACGGCGCTTGCTGTCTGAAGAAGAACATCTGGCCGGCAAACAAAAACAAAATATGCTCTTAAACGAAGAGGTAAGTGAAGCGGAAATCGCCCGGGTGGTCAGCCACTGGACTGGCATACCGGTCAACCGCCTGCTAGAGGGCGAACGGGAAAAACTGATTCGCCTGGAAGAGATTCTGCATGAACGGGTAATCGGCCAGGACGAAGCAGTAAGCGCTGTTTCCGACGCAGTCCTCAGGGCACGAAGTGGTATCAAAGATCCGGACAGACCGATCGGCAGTTTCATTTTTTTAGGCCCTACCGGGGTAGGTAAAACAGAA
>JAUWPV010000051.1 GCA_030611385.1 Bacillota bacterium
CTCTGATGTTACCAAATAATGAAAGTAGGAAGAGATTATTTTTTCTTTTATTATATTTAGGTATAGGTTATATATATTGGTCTCCCCTAGTTGGGTTACAGGCTCATTATTTTATTTTTTCTTTATTAATACTAATTTTATTTAAGATAATAAGTAGTGATAATCAATCTTTGAAAAAACTGCTTCTGGTCGCATTTATTATCCGGATTATACTCGCGATTATACAGGCTTATACCGCTATAGATCTGCCTGGAGCCGGAGCGGACTCATTGGCTTTTGAGAAACATGCCTGGGATTACGCGCGGGCATGGCATTCCGGTGATTATAGTACACTGCCGTCAAGTGCTTATCGCTACTATTCGGCTTTGATCGGTTTTTGTTATTACTACTTTGGTCGAATTGAGCTTATCCCTCAGTTAATCAATGTTTCATTTGGACTTTTAATTATATATGTAACTTACAACCTCACGAAAATATTATCAAGCTGTACTCGCACGGCATTAATTGCTGCGTTTTTAGCTGCTTTTTCCCCCACCTTAATGTTCTATTCGTCAATATTGCTTCGTGAAATATTAATTATTTGTTTCCTTTTGCTATCATTTTACTACTTTGTTAAGTGGCTTGAATCTAACAATTATATTTATATGATCAGTTCCTTTATAGCTACTATGCTATCAGCTTTATTCCATGGCTCAATGCTTTTTATCAGTTGGGTGCACCTGCTCTGTTTTGGTTTATACAGCTCAAAGGAGAAAAGCTTTAGAATTGCCGGTAAATATTTGTTTGTAGTCGGGTTCATGCTGCTTAGTTTGGTTTTACTTCTAAATTTAGATATAATTACTTACAAGGCCCCAACAGATTTACAGAGTCTTGTATCTTTGGAATCATTTCAAAATATCGTCGGTAACAGGACAATTGGCCGCACACAATACCTGGAAGGCTTTATCCCCAAGAGTTACTTTGATGTGCTTTGGCATACCCCGATTCGCTCATTCTATTTCATGTTTACTCCTTTTCCCTGGATGGTTAAAACAGCCGGTGATCTTTTATTCTTGAGTGATGTGCTGATATATATCCTCTTACTTTACTTCAGTGCTGCCGGTTTTAAAAGATTATATAATAATAACAAGGTGGCAGTTGTAAGCTTATTGTTAATTGTAGCGAGTATAGTTGTATTATTTGCCTGGGGCACAGTAAATTATGGAACCGCCTGGCGGCACCGAGCTAAAATAGCACCTTTTTTAACTGTTTTGGCCTCTGTGGGCCTAGCAATGAACCCACGTTTTAATTGGTTGTTTCCCGATGATCCGGTTGGTTCTGATGAGCTATTAAGAATTGAGGCATGAAATGACTAAGATTATGATTGTTGCCGGGTTGGGGTCATCCTTGATAAGATTCAGGGGCGACCTGATAACAAGTTGGCTCGATCAAGGATGCCAGGTTGTCGCAGCCGCTCCAGGCTCGGAAGTGGCAAAACAGCTAAAACAACTAAAGGTTACTTACAATATGATTCCATTAAGTCGAACCAGTATCAATCCTTTAAAAGATATTTTTTTGTTCTACTCTTTGATTCGTTTGATCAAAAAAGAGAAACCTAATTATCTTTATTTCTATACTGTTAAACCGGTAATATATGGCTCGCTGGCTGCTTTATTCTACAGGCAGGCGGAAGTGTTCTCAATGATCTCCGGGCTCGGTTATGCTTTTACAAAGAGCACCGGCTGGCGGAAATTGTTGCAGATGTTGGTTACTTCCCTATACCGGCTGGCTTTAAGTAGGAATAAGCTGGTTTTTTTCCAGAATCCAGATGATCAGAACTACTTTGTAAAGCAGCAGATTGTGTCGCAGGAAAAAGTGGTCCGCATTAACGGCTCGGGGGTTAATCTAGATCGTTTTGCTGAAACGCCTCTTCCTGAGGGGACGGTAAGCTTTCTTTTAATTGCCCGGTTGCTTCACGAAAAAGGAATTGCTGAGTATATTGAAGCGGCTCGAATAATCAAGAACAAATATCCGGATGCTATGTTCAAGATGGTCGGATGGGCTTTTGGTGATAACCCCTCGGCGATTGGACAGGATCAAGTCGATGCTTGGCGGAAAGAAGATATTGTCGAGATATTCGGTGAAACTGACGACGTTCGCCCCTTTATTGCTGAGGTGGGAGTTTATGTGTTGCCTTCTTACCGAGAGGGTACCCCGCGGACGGTGCTCGAGGCGATGGCGATGGGGCGCCCGATCATCACTACCGATACGCCGGGTTGCCGGGAGACAGTGGTGGATGGTGTAAATGGCTTTTTGGTGCCGGTGAAAGATAGCAAGTCACTTGCTGTAGCGATGGAAAGGTTTATTCTGGAACCGGACTTAATGCAGAAGATGGGTGCGGAAAGCAGAAAAATAGCCGAAGAGAAGTATGATGTGCATAAGGTTAACGAAGTGATCAACCGCGCCATGGGGTTGCTAAAAACGGATCGGAAATTGGGGTAGGAGATAATGCTAAAGAGGCTTTTTGACCTTATCTTAAGCCTGGTGTTGTTAATTGCATTCGCTCCGGTTATGATGGCTATAGCTTTGATGATCCGGGTGAAGATGGGTTCGCCGGCTATATTCAGGCAGCTGCGCCCGGGCTTGGAAGGGAAGCCATTTTTTCTCTACAAATTTCGAACTATGCGTGATACGGTTGACGGGCAGGGTGATTTGCTTGAAGACGAACAGCGGCTGACCGTTCTGGGTAGGTTGCTGCGCAAATACAGTCTGGATGAACTGCCTCAGCTGCTAAATGTAATTAAGGGTGAACTCAGTTTTGTCGGGCCGCGGCCGTTGCTGATGGCGTATCTGGAATGTTACAGCGTGGAGCAGGCCCGACGGCACGAAGTAAAGCCGGGAATTACCGGCTGGGCCCAGATAAACGGTAGAAATGCAATAACCTGGGAAGAAAAGTTTATTTTTGATGTCTGGTATGTTGATAATCAGAGTTTTTGGCTTGATATAAAGATTTTGGGGATGACCTTAATTAAGGTGCTTAAATCTGAAGGGATCAATCAGGAAGGTTCAGCAACGATGTCCGAGTTTATGGGCAGTGAGCGTAAAAAATGATTAAGCACAAAAGGGAGCATATCGTCATGGAACAAGGCCAAATGTGTTTATAGAACTTAGCAATTTTAAGGAGTTTTGCTGATGGTGAAAGACTTGGTTATTCTGGGGGCGGGTGGTTTTGCCCGCGAGGCCAGCTTGTTGGTAGAAGATATTAACCGCAGTATAGACGGTGAAGAAAGCTGGCGACTACTTGGTTTTATCGATGACGATAAAGCGAAATGGGGCCTGGTGCTGCGCGGTTACCCGGTTTTAGGCGGCTGGGGAGCCTTAGCGGAGCTTTCCCGGGATGTTCAGGTGATCTGTGTGGTCGGTGACCCCACCACCAAGCGGAAACTTGTTTTAAAGGCAGAAGAACAGGGCAGATTATTTGCTAATCTGGTTCACCCAGAAGTATTATTTGGCGAAGATGTTTCGCTAGGAAAAGGCATTTTGATCAACAAGGGTTGCTTGTTGACAGTTAATATCAGAATCGGCGACCATGTGTCGATTAATCCCGGCTGTGGTATCGGCCATGATGCCATAATCGGTGATTATGCAACCTTGATGTGGCGGGTTAATATTTCTGGTAATGTGCGGATTGGTGAAGGGTGTCTGCTGGGAACAGGGTCAATTGTTTTGCAGGAGAAGGTTGTCGGCAGGAGCAGCATCGTCGGAGCAGGGGCGGTGGTAACTACCGACCTGCCTGCAGACTGCACGGCGATTGGCGTGCCGGCCAGGGAAAGGGAAAGACTATGAGCGCCGCAGAAAACAGAGTTTATCTATCCTCGCCACATATGAGTGGCCGGGAACAAAAATTTATAGATGAAGCATTTGCTAACAACTGGATCGCCCCACTTGGGCCTCATGTCAATGCATTTGAAAAGGAATTGGCTGTCTACCTGAGGGTGGGCGGAGCAGCGGCGCTTAGTTCGGGAACAGCGGCTATTCACCTGGCCCTGCTGTTATTGGGTGTCGGGCGGGGCGACCGGGTCTTCTGTTCTACGCTCACCTTTGCTGCAACAGCTAACCCAATCTGCTACGTTGAAGCCGAACCGGTTTTTATCGATGCTGAGCCTTCTTCATGGAATATGAGCCCCCAAGCTCTTAAGAAAGCTTTAGTGCAAGCAGAAACAGAAGGACGTTTGCCTAAAGCGGTAATAGTGGTTAACCTTTACGGACAAAGCGCGGATATTGAACCGATCAGTTCGCTTTGTAATAGTTATGAGATCGCCTTAATCGAAGATGCCGCCGAGTCGCTGGGGGCGACTTATCAGGGCAAGAAGAGCGGCAGCTTTGGCTATTTTAGTATTTTATCATTTAACGGTAACAAAATAATTACCACTTCGGGGGGCGGGGCGCTGGTATCGAATGATCCGGAGGCGCTAAAGCGGGCCCGCTATCTGGCCACACAGGCCAGGCGGCCGGCCAGGCACTATGAGCACACCGAAGTTGGCTATAATTACCGAATGAGTAATGTGCTGGCCGGTATCGGGCGAGGCCAGTTAGAGGTTTTGGAAGAGCGGGTTGCAGCCAGGCGGGCCGTTTTTGCCCGTTATTACGAAATTCTGTCCAGTATAGAAGGGTTCGGGTTTATGCCCGAGGCCCCTTATGGCCGTTCAACACGCTGGTTGACAGCGCTAACCGTTGATCCACAGCTGTGCGGGGTTGATCGCGATCAGATCATCGATGTCCTGGAAGCTGAAAATATTGAAGCGAGACCGGTGTGGAAGCCGATGCATTTACAGCCTCTCTATGCAGGGTGCAAGTACTTTGAGCATGAGGCCGGTGACCACTGGGGCAGTGTTTCAGATCGACTCTTTGAGCTGGGGCTCTGCCTCCCGTCTGGCTCAAACTTATCGGTGGAGGATCAGGCACGGGTGATTAAAGTAATACGCAGTATATTGCCCCATTCGGGATGATTCGTGCGACTGGGCCTACCTGTGATTTGGAGGAATTAAATGCTTAACTTGAACGGGAAACCGAAACACCTGGCCATGGCCGTCATCGATGCAGCTCTGGTTTTAACTGCCTTGGCTTTAAGCGTTTATTTGCGTTTCGACTGGAATGTGCCGGCTCTCTGGTCCGAGAGGTTGGAAGGTTTGCTTCTGCCAGCCGTTTTGATTAATCTGGCTGTGTATTTTCTGTTCGGTTTTTACCGGCGGATCTGGCGTTATGCCGGGATGGACGAACTGATGTTGATTGTGGTGGCAGTTACCGCCGGGTTGGGGAGCACTTACCTTTACAGCTATTTTTTCGGCTTACTGCCGCGCAGCGTTTATATAATCACCTGGTTTTTACTGCTGATCTTTATTGGCGGTTCAAAACTGGCGGTACGCCTGCTGGCTGATCTACTA
>JAUWPV010000037.1 GCA_030611385.1 Bacillota bacterium
CTTACATGGCTACAATTATACACCATTACGCAAATTAACGCAATAGAAATACGTCTTAATTTAAAAATAAAATTACCCGGGATCATCAATGTTTATAATGTTCCCGGACTGTTAGTCCTCTATGCGTGCTGCAAAACTAGGAGTGATCGCGTGGCGTTGACAAAGAAAATAATGGGCTATATAATTACTGCTAAACTCGTAAGCTGCTAATCAACTCCTACTGTATAGTGGATAAAATCCTGATCCGCAACAGTTTAGATGCATATATTCCTGGGATCTGTTTGAGAGGTTTTGAATCGTTCCAGTACAAATTCAGGACCTCCCTGACTAAAGCCTTTGTGAGGATACATAATTCCCTGGCAGTTCCTGCCATTCTCTTCGGGGAGGAGTCGAACCATGGTTAGCAAACTTAATACAATCATAACTGGAACCGGAGCCGCTCTGCCTTCTCAGACCATCACAAACCTGGATCTAGAGAAAATGGTTGATACCAGCGATGAATGGATTGTTTCCAGAACCGGGATTCGGGAGAGAAGAAAACTGGAGGATGGTCTTTCCAGCGTAGATCTGTCGGAAAAGGCTTCCCGGGAAGCCCTCAGAAGAGCGGCCCTGGAACCTTCCGATATTGACTTGATTATTGTGGCCACCGTAACCCCGGACCATCCCACCCCTTCAAGTTCCTGTCTTCTTCAAGCCAGGTTGCAGGCCTTCCGGGCGGCAGCCATGGACATTTCCGCTGGATGCACCGGATTTATCTATGCTCTGGCAGTTGCCCATCAGTTTATCTGCAGCGGTATTTATTGTCATGTTCTTGTTGTGGGGGTCGAGGTTTTGACTCGGATAACAGACTGGGAAGATCGCAATACTTGTATTCTTTTTGGCGACGGAGCTGGAGCAGTTGTTGTTCAAGCAACCGGGGAAGAGAGGGGTATCTTGAATTTTTCACTGAAAGCCGATGGCCGCGGCGCCGATTTGTTAATTGTCCCCGCCGGGGGCAGTGCTATGCCGGCCAGTTTCGAAACTGTTCAAAACAGGATGCATTCAATTAAAATGAACGGTAACGAAATTTTTAAGTTTGCTGTTAGGGTGGTGGAAGAAACCCTTTCCGAATTGATGGAGCGGGGAAAAATAAAGGCGGATGCCCTCGATTTTCTTTTTTTACACCAGGCAAACTTGAGAATCATTGAACATATCCGGAAGCGCCTCAAGCTGCCGCCGAGTAAGGTTCCGGTAAGCATAGATCGCTTCGGCAACATGTCATCGGCGACAATACCGATTGCCATTCATGAAGAAATTTTAGCCGGCCACTTGAAAGAAGGCTCCCTGGTGGCAATGGTTGCCTTCGGTGCCGGTCTCACCTGGGGCGGACTGCTGATGAAATGGTAGCAAAACAAGGAGAATAAGATCTCGATGAAAACAGCATTTCTTTTCCCTGGTCAGGGGGCTCAATATGCAGGCATGGGCCATGATTTCTACGATCACTTCCCCGAAGCCCGCTTCGTCTTTGATCAGGCTGCGGCAGTGCTTGGCCCCGAGTTCCTTGAGGTGATCTTTTCCGGACCCGAAGAAAAGCTGAAACAGACCGAAAATACCCAACCGGCGATACTAACAGTAAGTGTTGCCATTTTCCGCGTACTTGAGAGTCTGGGTTTAAAAGCAGCCAGTCTGGCCGGTTTAAGCCTGGGGGAATACAGCGCTCTAGTTGCGGCGGGAGTACTCTCATTCAAAGAAGCGCTTCTCCTGGTCCAAAAAAGAGGCATCTATATGCAGGAAGCAGTACCCCTTGGCCAGGGCTTGATGGTGGCTATTATGGGCCTTTCTCATAATACAGTTGAACAGGTTTGCCACACTGCCCGGTCAAAAGGATTGGTTGCTCCGGCTAACTACAGCTGTCCGGGACAAATTGTTATATCCGGCTATTTTGCGGCGGTAAAATTAGCAGTTGATCTGGCCCGGGAAGCGGGAGCCAAAAAAATAACCGAACTCAAGGTAAGCGCACCTTTTCACTGTGCATTACTGCAACCGGTAGAAAATATATTGGCTTGCGAACTGGATAAAATTGAAATTAAGAAGCCATCCGTCCCGGTAGTTTTTAACGTTACGGCAAAATTTGCCGATAGTCACGATCAAATAAAACTCAACCTGGTCAGGCAGGTCAGCAATCCAATTCTGTGGGAGCAGTCGGTCCACACCCTGTTTGCATCCGGGATCAATTCATTCATCGGCCTCGGTCCAGGCAATTCGCTTAGCCGGTTAATGAAACGAATCGCCCCTGAAGTTGAAACTTTTTCAGTAGAAGATGTCAAAGCGGTCGAGCAACTATTTAAATAGTGATTATTAAGAGGGGTGATCTCCTTGGTTTTAAAAGGTAAAGTAGCTATAGTTACCGGCGCCTCAAGAGGTATCGGCCGAGCCACGGCAATAGCCCTGGCCCGAGCCGGAGCAGCGGTAATTGTCAACTTCAGCCAAAATGAATCTGCAGCTGAAGAGGCAAGGAAGAACATCGAAGGCTTCGGAGGCTCAGCTGTAACAGTCAGGGCTGACGTCACTAACTACAGCCAGTGCGAAGCCATGGTACAAAGCGCTATTGACCATTTTAATAGAATCGATATACTAATTAATAATGCTGGCATAACCCGCGATAATCTGCTATTCCGGATGAAAGCGGAGGAATGGCAGGAAGTAATCAATACCAACCTGACCGGTGTTTATAACTGCTGCCGGGCCGTACTCAGGCCTTTGTTGAAGCAGAAAAGCGGCGGCCGGATTATAAATGTTGCCTCGGTAGCTGGTATATACGGTAATAGCGGCCAGGCAAACTATGCCGCGTCCAAAGGTGGCGTAATTGCCCTTACCCACACCCTGGCCAAAGAACTTGGCTCACGAAATATTACAGTTAATGCGGTGGCGCCCGGCTTTATTGAAACAGAGATGACCGATGTTCTTGGGGACCAGGTTAAAGCGCAGGTACTGTCCCGAATCGCCTTGGGCCGTTTTGGCCGACCGGAAGATGTAGCCGCGGTTATTTTGTTTCTGGCCTCATCGGCCGGATATGTAACCAGCCAAGTTATAGCCGTCGACGGCAGCTTGTCAATGTGACATCCAGTTACTTTATTGATCAAAGAGTGAAGTGAGCTTGTAGAAGACAACTACAGTTGGGTGGAAGTGATTTAGTGAGCGTTGAAGCTAAGGCAATCGGGAAATTGAAAATATCAAGACGGTTAGTGATAAGGTTAAATTATGTTAAATCGAAAGTATAGCCAGATTATTTTGAGGTGATATCGTGCGCAGAGTAGTAATTACCGGAATTGGAGTCATATCACCAATAGGTTCCGACAAGGTTGAATTCTGGAATAATCTTTACAGCGGAAAGAGCGGTATTTCGGCAGTGAAAAGTTTTGATGTCAGCCAGTATCCCTGTCGTATCGCCGGTGAAATTATTGATTTTGATCCCACTCTATATATGGAGAAGCGGGAAGCAAAGAAAGTTGACCGTTTTACCCAGTTAGGCGTTGCTGCTGCTTTACAGGCTTGGCATGATGCTGGCCTGGATAATACTCAGTGTAATCTTAATAAAGATGACATTGGGGTGCTGGTCGGTTCCGGTATAGGTGGTATCCAGACAATTGAGCGACAGCTTAAAATCCTTTTTGAAAAAGGGCCCCGTCGGGTAAGTCCATTTTTAGTACCTGCCTTGATTGCCAATATGACCTCCGGCTATATTTCTATACTTTTGAAACTGCGCGGCCCAAACTCTACTGTTGTCACCGCCTGTGCTACATCAACCCATGCGATTGGCGATGCCTGGCATATCATCAAGCGCGGTGACGCAGAAATCATGCTGGCAGGTGGATCTGAAGCGGCAATCAGCCATCTTGCTTTTTCCGGTTTTTGCGCAGCGCGCGCCCTGTCTACCCGTAACGATCAACCAGAAAAAGCTTCCCGTCCTTTTGATCAAAAGCGTGACGGTTTCGTAATGGGAGAAGGAGCCGGGATTGTCGTCCTCGAGACGCTGGATCATGCCTTGGCCAGGAGTGCTGCTGTATACGGGGAAGTAATCGGATATGGTATGTCCGGTGACGCTTACCATATGACTGCTCCTGATCCTGACGGAGGGGGGGCTTTTTTAAGTATGCAGAGAGCATTGAAGAGTGCTGCTGTCCAGCCGGACGAAGTTGACTATATCAACGCCCACGGCACCTCTACCAAATACAATGACAAAATCGAAACGATGGCCATCAAGAAACTTATTGGCGCACATGCTTACAAACTGGCTATCAGTTCAACAAAATCGATGACCGGTCATCTTCTGGGTGCGGCTGGAGCGGTTGAGCTTATTGCCGTCTTGCTTTCTATGCAGAACCAGGTGATTCATCCTACCATTAATTATGAATATCCTGATCCGGAGTGTGACCTCGACTATGTCCCCAACCAGGCCAGGAAATGTAATATTGATCTGGCCCTATCTAATTCTTTTGGCTTTGGCGGAACAAATGCCACTCTGGTTGTAAAAAGGCACCTGTCTTAATATCTGAGAAAACTGTATTTAAGCGGCGTATAAAAAATGTTTATCCTAAAATTAAAGGTTAATTAAAATTGACGTGGAATCTAGTTTCATTGCCTGGAGTATATTTAGGAGGAATATTACTTATGGAAAATATTGTCTTGATTGAACCGCAGTCGAAGGAAGACCACGTTTACAAGCACGTCCGGATGCCCCGTCTGGGCCTGCCGATTTTAGGCACGCAGTTGAAAGAAGCAGGCTATCAGGTAAATCTCTACATGGGTTGCGGCGATTCACTGCCCTGGTCGAAAATAATTGATGCCGATCTTGTCGGCATCTCAACCACAACTGCCACCTGCCGTGAAGCTTACCGAATTGCCGGCTTGCTACGAGCCAACGGTATTCCGGTAGTAATCGGCGGTATTCATGCTACTTTTATACCGGAAGAGGCTCTGCAATTTGCCGATTACGTTGTCCGGGGGGAAGCAGACAACAGCTTCCTGTCCCTGGTTCGCTCGATAGAATCGGGTAGTCCTCCCCAAGATATTCCTGGTGTATCTTACTGGCATAATGGTGAAGCAATCCATAACCCCGACGCTGAATCGAGGGTCGATATGAATACACTACCAATTCCAGACCTCTCTTTGCTCGATCGCTTTTCATCTCTGCGCAGCATACCGGTGATGACTTCGCGGGGCTGCCCTTTTAGTTGTACTTTTTGCTGCGTGACCGAGATGTTTGGGCGACATTATCGCCATCGATGCGCTGAAAGTGTACTCGAAGAGTTGACCCAATATCAGGGAAAGAGTATCTTTTTCTGTGACGATAACTTTACCGCCGACCCCAAACGCACTAAAGAGCTTTTAAGAGGGATTATTGATCGGGGGATCAGGCTTAAACGTTGGGGCGCCCAGGTACGGGTCGATGCAGCTCGTGATGATGAACTGCTTGATCTGCTGCGTCGTTCGGGCTGCAGTATTGTTTATATCGGTTTTGAATCAATTAACCCCGCCACACTGAAGGGCTATAATAAGCAGCAGACAGTTGAAGATATTGAAGAAGCGATCCGCCGATTCCATGCATATGGAATCAGAATTCACGGGATGTTTGTTTTCGGCGGCGATGCCGATACGGTTGATACTATCAGACAGACTACAGAATTTGCTTTGGAAACAAAGATTGACAGTGTCCAGTTTATGACCCTGACCCCTTTCCCGGGCACTCCATTTTACGAAAAACTAGAAAATGAGGGTAAAATCTTAACTCACAACTGGTCACTCTATGACGGGCATCACACTGTTTTTCAACCGACTTTGATGGCTCCTGAAGAGATGCAGGCAGAAACGGTTAAAGCCTTGAAAAAGTTTTATGCCATCGGGAATATATTTAAAAATGTGTCTCTGACCGGATGGAGTTCTGCCATTAACCGCGCGGTCGGCTGGATATTATCCAGGCATTTTGAGCGTCGCAATCGCTGGTATGATCAGCTCTTAAAACACCGGCAGCCTAGTGATTCGCGGCCGGTTACCCTCTATTACCGCCTGCTAAAAGCGCCGATTAAATCAAGGCAGCGCTCTGAAGAAGCCTTATCGCATCTCAAAGTCACATTGATTGAGCAACAAGGAGTGCTATACCTGAAACTACGCGGTTTCGCTGACAGCCTACATATTAAGAAACTAAAATATTCTTTAAAAGGACTGCTGCCCCGTTACTGCAGCCAGGTTGTGATCAATACCGAAGGTCTGCGCTTTGCTTCGGAAAAAGCGTCAGCTGTTTTTGGATCTTACCTGGTGAAACTCGGGCCCCGGGTACGTCGTTTGCAGGTTATCATCGCAGCAGAAAACCAAGTACCCAGTTTCCTAGGTAAAAAGAGAAAAAACCACTCTATGGCCCCACAGTTTGAACTGCTTTTTAATAAGCATTGAAGCGCTAGCCATTTTGTATCTATCTGGACAAAGTAACCGGGCAGGGTTTATTCAGTTCTCCTGCCCGGTTACTTTGTCGCAGCAGTATATCGTTAATTGAAAACCGGTAACCCTGTATTGTCTGAAGGTTTAAAAAACTTTTCCTTGATAGGATAAAAATATAACACGACTGCTAAAAGTAACTCTCAAATTATAATCTCACTCGTTAAAGGTGCTGGCTTGTCTGTCTCAATGAAGCAGAAAGCCTACGCGCACGTACAATCCGCTTTCAACCCACTGTTATCATGGCCATTCAGTGTGCCGGCATGTGTCTGCTTTCCACTACCGCAAGCTTGCTGTAACACTCTGAGTAAAACTTAATAACTCCTCCTGATCAAAGCATTGTTTTCAACTCTTTTGAACCTGTTATATCATAAAACCTCTGATTTAATCGAGAATAATCCCTGCCAACTCACATTTCCAGGCAAAGATCAATAAGCATTTATTCACTCCACTTTCTGTAAATATTGATCCCGCTGGCAGGAAGTATCAGAAAAGAACCGAAAGAACAGATATACGCGCTGGCTGAGGCTGAGCTGGAAAATTATTCACTTGGCTCTACCCTCCGTGAAATGGCGTTCAACTGCGGGCGGGAGATCGCGATAAACTGACTGCCTGTTCGAAACAATCCTGAATCAAACAGAGGCGAGAAAAATGTCAGATTCGATCGATACAATCCTGCAGGAAAGTTATCCAGACCAGGTGTTAATCGATGATTACGCCCGGGAGGCAGCTAAAATTGTTGGCAGTGAAAACGTATCAATAAATCAGGCCGATCTCTTATCCACCTGCCGGGACTACTGGCCGGTTAACAGCATCTGGATGTTGGAGGGAGCGGTACCAGCCCTGCCGCAGTTGGTAACCTGGCCGCGCAGCACGGCTGAAGTGTCAAAATTGCTGGCCCTGGCCAACGATAAAAAAATCCCGGTAATTCCTTACGGTGAAGGCTCCGGCACTCTGGGAGGCGTTATCCCGCTCCGGGGAGGGATCATGCTTGACCTAAAAAAAATGAATCGTATTCGTTCCCTCGATGAAGAAAACCTGATGGCCACGGTTGAAAGCGGTCTAAACGGCGCTCTTTACGAGGAGCAGCTCAACCGCGCCGGCTATACCGGCGGCCATTTCCCTCAGTCTCTGCGCTGTTCTTCCGTTGGCGGCTGGCTGGCCTGCCGCGCAGCCGGACAGTTTTCGACTCGCTACGGTAAAATCGAAGACATCACCGTTTCTCTGGAAGCAGTTCTACCCAACGGTACTATCTTCAGCGGACGCAGCGTGCCGCGCACTGCCACCGGCCCCCGCATCGATCACCTCTTTCTTGGATCGGAAGGTACGCTGGGGGTAATCACCTCAGCCACACTGCGTATCTGGCCCTTGCCTGAAAAACGTTACCTTGCTTCCTACACTTTTGAGCGGCTTGAAGATGCTCTGGAGACAATCCGCCTCTTCATGCAAGCCGGCACCCGTCCGGCAGTGGTCCGTCTTTATGATGCCCAGGAAACCGGCAACCATTTTCCTGAACTGGGCAATAAACGCTGTGTTTTGATTTTGCTAATCGAAGGGAATACAGAAATCGTCGAGGCCGAAGCAGCAGTTATCAAAAAATATGTCCTGGCCCGGAAAGCAACAGACACCGGCCCGGAGCATGTTGAAAACTGGCTTGAAAAACGCTTCAATATCAGCGTAGCCTCGGTGCTCTTCCAAAAAGGTGCAGTTCTCGACACGATTGAGGTTTGCACTAACTGGCACAATGCCCACTCTACCTATCTGGCCATGCAGAAAGCACTGTTGGCAGTGGAGGGAACCTTACTCGCATCCGGACATTACTCTCATGTTTACCCGGAAGGAGCAGCTCTCTATATGACCACAGTCGGCTTTCCCGGTGACGATAAGGTAAACTTTTACAAAAATATATGGCAGGCAGCAATGGAAGCCTGCCTGGCTGAAGGCGCTGCCATTTCTCATCATCACGGTATCGGGCTGCACCGCGGCCTCTGGATGGCTGATGAACACGGCACCGGGTTGCTTGTATTACGGCGCATTAAAAAAGCTCTCGACCCGCACGGAATTATGAACCCCGGCAAATTAGGGCTGGAGGAGGCGCGCAAATGGCAGAAGTAAATAAGGAACAGCTTCTCAACTGTGCTCTCTGTCCAAATATGTGCCGCTGCGAATGCCCGGTAGTGCAGGTGCTGGGCCGTGAAGCAACAGCGCCGGCCGGCAAAGCAAGATTGGCCCTCATGCTGGAGCAGGGTCACCTGGCCTGGAATGAAGAGATTCTGGAAGCGGTTTCGAACTGTCTCGGCTGCCGCGGCTGTGCTACACTCTGTCCCTTTCCCGAGCTAAACCTAGGTGATGAACTGCTCAATACCCGGTTGAAATCAAAAGAGGCCGGGATCGGCCTGCCGGCCTGCAATCCTTACCTTGGCACCCTGAAAAAATTCGGCAGTCCTTATGGCCAGAAGACAGGAACATGGCCTGCGGCAAATAAAGGAGCCGAAGTGCTCTTATTTGCTGGTTGCACATCAACAGCCAATAATCCGGCCTCGATCGGAGCGGCCTGCCACCTGCTGGATAAAGCCGGGGTGACTTTCCAGCTGATCGACGAAGACTGCTGCGGTTATCCGGCTGCGGTATGGGGAGACGAGGATCTGGCCCGGCAGCTTGCTGCTGAAAACAAGCGTAAAATGACTGAAAGTGGAGCCTCACTTCTGGTGACTAACTGCCCCGAATGCTGGTTGACTTTTACTGAACACTATCCGGAATGGAATCAGGAGATTCCAATACAGATCATCGACGGACCCTCTTACTATTTGCAGTTAATCAGGGAAGGTCGCCTTGAACTGAAAGAAAACGAACTTACTGCGGTCAGCTACCACGACCCATGTATTTGGGCCAGGGTGGCCAAAAAGGTAACCGAACCTCGTGAGATCTTAAGGGCAATACCCGGCCTGAATATCGAGGAACCATATTCTTCAGGGGAAGCTACTCGTTGCTGCGGTGGAGGAAGTATGTTCCAGCTTTCTTTCCCCCAAACAGCGGCAGCTGTCGCCCGGCGTCGACTGGCTGAGTTTCCCAAAGACACAGCTATCGTTACCGCCTGTCCGTTTTGCCGGGAAGGGCTGCTGCAGGAAGGCAGACCGGTGCTGGAACTGGTCGAACTGCTGGCAATATCTGTTAAATAATAAAATGAAGGGGAAGCTACTTTTAATTTATTCATGCTGCAACTGCAGTTCCAATCTTATCTTTTAAAATATCATGCAAGCACACTTTAATAATCATAAATATACGCCTATCCCTTTTTAAGGACGCGACTAACTGCCACGCAGACGCGGCACAACCAGAGATCCCTGGGGGATTATATAGGTAGATTGATCTCTGTTGTCGCCATATACTGCTTCTAAGGCTTCTTTGAGCGACGATACATGTATAAATCCAAGCAGGCGCGCTTTTTTTGGATCCAGCTCAGAAACGAGGTATACCTTGCCCTGCTTCAACAGTTTGGCCACTGCATAAGCTTTATGCCCACCCAGGACAAATTTCCGGCGTATCGCTGCTTCCAACTCATCAAATGATCTGTATTTGTCAGCCCATTCTTCAAAAGTGGTCGATCCAATCCCTTCTGCACATTTCGCCAACAGGATCATTTGTCCTCCCGGTTTTAGTGCCTGCATGGCATTGTCAAGGGTTTTATGAGATTGATACATATTGATATCCTTAGGATATCCACCGCAGCTGGCTATAACGACATCGGCCGGGCGATCCAACTCTACCCTGTTAACCCTATCTACCATGGCGCAAGCCGCCAGATGAGCTTCAACCATGTCGCCGGCAAAAAATCCTAAAAATTCTTTCCGCTCATTAAGAACAGTGTTCAGTAAAAAATCACCACCAACCATCCTCGCTGCCTCGAGCAGGTCCTCGTGAACGGGGTTACCCTTAAGTCTGCCGGTGCGGGCCCGGTCATCAAGCAGCAGGCAGTGGTTTTTACTGATGGTTTTCCAACCGGCTATCCCGGGTATGAGAGCTTTCCGTCCACCCCCGAAACCGGCAAAAAAATGATGAACTACGCTACCGGTTAATATGCGCCGGTCAGCTTCGATCACCAGTTTATTCACATAAACAGGCGTGCAGAAAGACGTTTCACCCATAAAAACCAGGTTATCTTCATTCCTGCTGTCGTGATTGTAGAGGACTATCCTTGACGCTACCCTTTCTCCGACAAGAGCTTTCATTTCACTGTCGCTCATGGCGCGATGGCTGCCATTGGCAAAAACAATAATAATATCTTTTTCCCTGATCCCCACACCAACAAGTTCGTCAACAAGAACCGGCAGGAAAAACTCACTGCGAGCCACCCGTGTTGAATCATTTACCAGCAGACAGACCGTCTCCCCGGCAGAAACTAGATCCTTTAATGGCGGAGAAGCAATCGGCGATCGCAGCGCCTCAAGTAATGCCTTTTCCGGATCATGAAGCGGCTTCTCTTCACGCGTCTGCAGTACTCTGACTGAAATGCCCGAAGGCAAGTTTAGTTTTATTTTTCCCCGACCGTATTGCAGTTCCATCTTTACTCCTTGTTTTTCAACACAACGACTGCAGGTCAGGCC
>JAUWPV010000052.1 GCA_030611385.1 Bacillota bacterium
GTAAAATATGAGTTACGATCCCCGGCTGCAGGTGGATCACTTTTCTTCCAGCGCTGGGCTTGAAGCGGATCACTTTTTTCCTGGCGGTGGTGGATCAGTTTTTTTCTGGCGCGTGGATCACATTTTTCTTGACGATCGCAATTTGCAGACTATATATAGAAAGCTGTTCACTTAATCATTTAAAGATGTCTGGAAAGGGGGGGTGAAAAACATAAAGGCAAACAAAACAACTAACGGTTTCAGTTTTAAACTGGTGGTTGCTGTGCTAATCATTGCCGTGATCATGCTTGCCCCCGCAGTTGCCCTTGCCGAAGAACCGGCCGATGCAGTTTCCGACAGTTCGGAGAGCGTACCGGTTTCCGGGACTACGGAAAGCGCTAGCCCCACAGCCACCACGGACAACGCTGTCTCCCTCCCCGCAAGCGGCAGTGAACCGATCGGTTCAGAGACTGCCGCTACCGAGAGCAGTATAGACTCAACGACACCTGCAGATATCGACAGCGGCAGTGCTATCAGCACAGAAGAGAATATCACCGATGCTAGCACTGCCGGTATTGATAACACAGCAACTGCTCAGAGCGAAACAACCGGCGTTACTGATGTTGATAGTGAATCTAACGTCCCGGAGTATACTGTTTCCGACAGCAGCCAGTCAGCAGAATCAACCCCTCTAGAATTTGAGGAGCCCGCCTCACCTGACAATACCGACCTCGAAAGTCTTGGCCCGGAAGTAACCGCGATACTAAGCGAGTCAAACATCAGTGAAGACGGAGATGCCCCGTACGCAGAAACTACGCTTGATACTACAGGAGAAACTACTGAGATAACCGATACAACCATTACGCCAGATCCAGACGAAGTAGCGCCAGGCGGTACTGATGCAGTACCAGACGCATCGGTCGAAGGCAACTCTTACAAAGCGGATCTTACACTTGATGGTTTGGTTGAAGGAACAGGTGGAGATCAAAAGTTATTCACAATCACTTTTACAGAACTTAATCCTGTTGACCAAACCCTTGGGTCAACCCAACTGAAACTCCCGGATGGTTTTAACCCCGTTAACGAATCCCTAGAGGTCACTTCCTCGGTCGATTCTGAAGTTAACGGTTGGAATGGTAAGATTGAAGGTATGTTTATCTACTTGTGGGCACTAAATGAAGCTAGTCTGCTGGTACAAAACCAATTTGTGTCAGCGACATTTGCTGCATCAACCCCAACCGAAAGCAGCAGCTATACCTTTGAAACCAAGGCCTGGACAGCTGCTAACGGAGAGTATGATGACATAGCTGCTGATAACAACAGAACTAACAATATGCATACAGACTACAGCGATCCGGTTGTAGTGTTGCAATATCAACAGGCCGACGGCGGCGAATACTCCTACAGTCACGATTTAGTCGGTGGCCTGGAGGTCGACATCACCGCGGAGGGCTCAGGTTTTGATATCTGCGTATTTACCATCGCCGAGTCTGTTACCAGCGTTATCCGGCTTGAAACGCCAGCTGAACATATAGCAACGGCTACAAGGTACACGCCGATAGGTATAGACGAATGGTTTTCCGACACAGAGGAGGTTATTAGGCCAATTAGCGTTGTTAATGGTTATTACGTGGGCTGGTCAGACTTTTATCATATAGATTACTGGCCTGAAGGTAATAGTCAAATATACAGTTCGCTGCTAGGCCTTATGAAGGATCAACCTGAATTCGATAGCTATGAACTTGATGGTAAAAGTTATGTAGAACTCAAGCAAATAGCCCACGATGAAGGGCTAACCTACTATATAACCGAACTCGAAGCCCTGTCCGATCAGGTATGGTTTGCCCAGATAAAACTAGAGCCTGGCGCAACTGGTGTCCTTACGCAGAACATTAAGGGAGCCTATGGCAATACGGATTATGTCTTCAATAATGACGATGGTGATCTTTGGAGCGCGGAAGGGGGATATCAGGGCCCGGAAGATGGTTTTGGGTTTGTTGAAGGCTCGAGCTGGATATCACCTTATGGGCCAGATATTAGATGGATTGATTATTATCTAAATGGACAAACTGGATCTATGAGAAGTTGTCCCTCAATATTAGACTTTTCGGGAGAATACGAAAGAATCGAAAAAGGCGTGCTCTATGCAGGTGACTATTTTATCATTGAGCAACATACAAGTGTCACGGATGGCACTATTAAACGCATCATTAACATTGGCACGCCCTTTACTCACGGCTACTATATTGAAGACATGTCATTTAGTGGTAGATCGGACATTCGTGAGTACTTTCAAAGGTCTAATGTAAGGCCTGGCGATGCCGTAGGGTGTCCCTGTATCACCGAATGTCCAGTAAGACCCTCGTCATCAACAACAGTCTGGGCATATGCTGCTATATTTAACACAAATTCACCCATGCCGGGAAGCTCCAGACAGGTGTTCATAAACCAGTTGCTACCTGCCTTGCAGTCAATAATCCACAGCGGTTTTGTCACTAACGGAACCCAGGGGCAGCTGATCGCCGCCAAGCTGGCTTATAACCGCGTCCTACAGATGTACCAAACCCTCGGGGGTTCGTTAAGCCCGACGGAAAAAGCTTTTGTCGAAAGCGGCCTCGCGGTAGCCTGGGCGGCCATCCAGGCACTTGAAGTCTCTCTGCAGGCAAGAGCAGGTGAGCCGGTTGACTTAGGTATACTCATCGAGGTTTACAACCAAGCACAGTTGATTCTGGCAGAGAACCGGGAGTTGCTTTCCACGGAGCAGATCGCGTATTCCATAGCGATACTGACTGAGATCGGCGCTCTGATAAGCGCGCTCTCGCCCTAGACAATCTAATTTCTCTGCAGCTTTAAACATGCAGCTATAACAAGCCGGAAAGCGGGGATACAACCCAACCTTTCCGGCTTTACTTATTCAGTCAATCATCGGCACCAGACAATAAGTAGGATCTGGTAGTGCCTCCAATTTTAGCTTTGGTCCTAAACCTCATTCCACCTCATGCTTTCTAATATACTGATAAAGCGTCGGCCTGCTGACCTCGAGCAGTCTGGAGAAGGCGGTAGCGGTAATCTCGCCACTTTTCCACATCTGGTAATATTTCTTAAAGGCCGGTGGTATCCGACGCGGTGGCCTGCCGATCGGCCGGCCCGAACGGGTGCCGTATTTCTTCGCCGTTGCTATACCCTCGCGGATCCGCTCTACAGTGAGCTCTCTTTCCATCTCGGCCACCGCGCCCAGGACGGTTAGCATAAACTTAAACATATTATTGCCGTCGCCGGTGTTAAAGCCTTCCTTGATGAAGTGAACAGTTATATCTTTATCCTTAAACTCCTGCACGATCTGCCGTAAGTCGTCTACATTGCGGCCCAGCCTGGAGATGCTTTCGACGTAGATGTTGTCGCCTTTCTGGGTTTCTAATCTAAGTTTGTTTAGCTGCGGCCGGTCCGCTTTGCTACCGGATATCTTGTCGCAGTATTCCTGGTCAATTGCGATGCCCTTAAAAGCTTCTTCCTGGCGTCTTAAATCCTGCTTCTCTGTGCTTACTCTTTTATAGGCATAATTCATGGCCAGCCTCCTTAAGGGTTGATTTAGCCTTGATGTAAGTTGTCTTTTCTGGTGCGTATATCTCCAAGCACTATTCTTACATGATCAGTGATTGCTTTAAATTTAGTTTTATCTATAAAAATCTCATCGCCTTCTTGATACCACTTGAGAAGCTCACACTTTTTTATCTTTTTATTTGCAACACCGGCATGATGAATTATTGAGTTTCTTATTTGGCAAAGATCGCCCATTATTGTCACCTTGAGATCATTTTTCTTCATACCCAATTCTTTAGCAATCTGTTCTCGATGGAAATCTTCCCAGTATTGATAAAGCGATATTAATGCCATATTCCCAAGGAATTGAAAGTTTAACCCATTATCTGTATTTCTATCTTTGTATTCTTTTTGAGTGCATTGGTGTTCTACAGGCTTACCAGGTTTATCTGGGTAGCCATACTGAAATAATGCTGAATCCAGTTGTTTTATGTCTGTTAAGTTTGGGTTTTTCTTCCGAAGAGCCGGCAAACCATTTTCTTGTATTTTCTCAAGCCACCTACGTGATCTTGTAAATCCGATTGTCGAATCATAATATACGCCAACTATGTAATTGACTATTTTTTCAAATTCGTCAACTGATTGCATGAGTGCCCCCTAATAATTTATTCGACCGGGTGTCCGATGTAAGGCCGTCAAGCTAACGGTTTTTACTGTTACGTTCTTACCGAAGTTGCTATTAGTGTAACATTGTTAAAATAAACATACAATAATTTATTTACACTATCACAAAATATAAACGCCTTGAAGTGGAGGCTCTTGATGAAGAAAGGTGAATTTTTTGGGTGTTATATTTACACTCTTAAACCAAGAGGTCTTGCCTAAGACCCTCTTGCGGAATATTCTAATAAATGTTAATGTTACGCTGTAGCATAAATAAATAAAAATATACAGAAATAGATATAACCAATTAGCGTTAGCCTATTTAAACGGACGTTTCAGGTTCTATCCAATCCAGCAGCCGAGAAGGTGACGAGAACATGACTGATAAGTTACTAACACCAGATGTTGTCGCGGAGAGACTCGCTGTCTCCCCGGCCACGGTCAGGATATGGTTGCGAAAAGGCACCTTAAAAGGCGTAAAAGTTGGCGGCGGCAAGCTGTGGCGAATCAGCGAATCGGAGATTGAGGAATTTATAAAAGCCGGGTAAGGGAATGCCGGCCAAGAGGGGGTTCGATCATGAAGGAATCTTTCGACAGAACGC
>JAUWPV010000019.1 GCA_030611385.1 Bacillota bacterium
CCCCATACCGGAATAAGCTAAAGTATGAATGGTATCTATAAAGCCTACAAATAGATAGGCAACCCCTATAAATATAAGGTAATTATTATCGATAAGGCTATAGCAGTTCCAGACTAAGATAAATATGCTAAAAGCGATAACGATACTGAATATCTCAGCCAGACTGTGAAAAAGAAGAAAGCTATAATAGCTGGTCAGGTATAATCCGAATAAAAGCAACCCCACCGATAATAGCGGATTGTAAAAAGGTTTTTTTGATACTGAACAGGTTTCTTTCATTTTTTTCTCCCTATCTAAAAATATGCGCCACTTGATATACAGTCATCTCGGAAGCAAGGGTAGCTGACTGGCCTGAGCAATGTGTGCCCTCACTGATTTGACTACATAGAATGCGGTGCATCTAAAGTAGCCGGGCATTATGTTTCTTCCAGTAATATCTGAAATAGGGGTTGCCCCTGATTTTCCCGGGTTTACCCGGATCTTTAATTGTTCTAATGATATCGTCGAGCAACTCATTCTCCGCTGCCAGGGCATAATCGATGATTTCTTTTAACCGGTTTTCGCTACTGAGATCTTCACCGAGTGAAGTAATCTGCCGATCGATCTCCTTTTCAATACGGTCCCGCTCGGCAAGATACACATCCAAATCGGGGATTTTATTTTCAATAACCGCCCGGTGCAACCGCTCTCTTTTTTTCCAAAACGCCAGGGCGGCATCTGCTTCTTCTTCGCCAAAGGAGAAGTTCTCTCCCTCGATCATCCAGAAAGGTTTAAACAGCGCCAGACATGGTATTGAGCTTCCAGTGATCAGGTAGGTTTGATGCTGATCATTTATAGACGCAATATAGCTGCCCGTGGTTTGATCACCAAAGATAAAACCGCCGTGCATGCAGACGCTTTTCAACGAATGCCTGGTAAACTGCCGGCTGGCCAGACCTTCTTCATGCGAGCGTAGGATCTTTTTCATGGTGTGTGGGGTGATTTTTCCTTTTTCTTCTGCGAGTACGCAACTACTGCGTCCACTCCTCTGTAGCGATCCGCTGAAGTGCGTAATTAACGGGTCGCTGTAGCAGCGGGCAAAGTTGAAATCTGCTTTGCCCTTACACCATCCTTTGTCGACAGCATGTTTGATCAAATCGGGATGACTGCGGTCAAATATGCCGCCAATACTGAGCCGGTTCGAGATGCTGCGTACATCTTTTACTTTTTCAGCAGCCCAGTACTCACCGGCGGTTTCAAGAACCCAGGCCGACTGCGGATCGGCGATCAAAAAAGAGTTGTGATAGAAAAAATTCTTCTTGTAACCGCAGTTACCTCCCTGGCCGTAGCGATCGAGCAAGGTGATCAGCAAGTCGAGCGCTTCTTCACTTTTACGGCAGCGTTCCAGGACCAGGCGCAGCATATCCATGCCCAATAGCGCTTCCGATCCTTGCTTTTCCCTGGTGAAGACCGCCTCGTTGCCGATATTCAATCCGAATTCATTGCAGCCCATCTCGGCGCCCCACATCCACGAAGGTTTCAGCAGTAACACCTCATAAGTCTCTTCAACCTGATCTATCTCAATGTAGGTACATTTAAGTTTTCCGCCAGAAGCATACTGCTTACGGGGCACCCTGATTGTTAGCAGCGGCTCGTTGGGATTGCGGTCACTATTCTTAGCGAAAACAACCGAACCGTCTTTTGTCGAATTGCCGAGCGCAACCATGGTATCGCACATCTAAGTTGCCTCCTTAATGTAATGCGGCTATTTGCTGATTATTTCACCACTGGCCCAATTAATCCTTTTTTACCAGCCATTACTTATCAATACGGAAATATCACAACTCTATATTGGTAAACTAATAGCAACCATTCCCCTAACATATTTCGCTCCGGGTTAGTTACGCAGGCTGTGAATTGGAGCTGGGATGCGACCCCCGCGGCGGACGAATTTTTCTGCCGAAAATTTATTAACCACCATCACCGGGGCCCGGCCGAGCAGTCCGCCGAATTCTACCCAGTCGCCTACTTTTTTGCCTGGTGCCGGAATAATACGTACGGCTGTGGTTTTATGATTAAATACACCGATTGCCGCTTCGTCGGCAATGATTGCGGCGATTGTTTCTATCGGGGTGTCACCGGGGATGGCAATCATATCGAGCCCGACCGAACAAACTGCAGTCATAGCCTCAAGTTTCTCAATGGTTAGAGCCCCATCGATAACAGCGTTGATCATACCGGTATCTTCGCTGACCGGAATAAAGGCCCCGGATAAACCGCCAACATAAGATGAAGCCATCGCCCCTCCTTTTTTTACAGCATCGTTAAGCAGGGCCAGGGCGGCAGTAGAACCAGGAGCGCCACAGCGTTCCAGGCCCATCTCCTCCAGTATTTCGGCAACACTGTCACCAACAGCCGGAGTCGGGGCGAGTGATACATCGACAATACCAAAGGGCACACCGAGCCTTTGAGCCGCCGTTCTACCGACCAGTTCTCCCATACGGGTAATCTTGAAAGCCATCTTCTTGATTGTCTCGGAAAGGGCACCCATATCGGCGTCTCCCGCTCTTTTAATTGCACTCTTGACAACTCCCGGGCCGCTGACCCCAGTGTTGATCACACAGTCCGGCTCACCCACTCCGTGAAAGGCCCCAGCCATAAATGGATTGTCTTCGGGAACGTTAGCAAAGACAACCAGCTTGGCGCAGCCGATGCTGTCCCGGTCAGCGGTCAGTTTAGCTGTTTCTTTGATCACCCCGCTGATCATGGCAATAGCATCCATATTGATACCGGCTCGTGATGTGGCCACATTGACCGAAGCGCAGACCCGCTCCGTCGAACTCAAAGCTTGCGGGATCGATTCGACCAGTCGGACGTCACCGCCGGTAAACCCCTTGTGGACCAGCGCCGAAAAACCACCGATAAAATTAACGCCCACCGCTTCAGCCGCCCTGTCCATAGATAGGGCATAGTCGAGGTAATTTTCGGCTGCACTGGCCTCGGCAATCAGGGCGATCGGCGTTACTGAAATACGCTTGTTAACGATTGGCAGGCCGTATTCGCGGGCAATTTCCTCACCGGTTTTGACCAGTGTTCCGGCCAGACGGGTTATTTTCTCATAGATTTTCCTACAGGCAGCCCTGTGATCGGCATCGCTGCAGTCACGTAAACTGATCCCCATGGTGATGGTGCGGATATCCAGATTTTCTTCCTGGACCATCTTGATCGTTTCCAGGATTTCTTCTATTGTCAGCAACTCCAATCCCTCCTAAATACGGTGCATGAAATTAAAAACATCTTCATGCTGGGCATCGATGCGTACCTGCAGGTCTTCGCCTCTTTTTGCGAGCAGGTCTTTCAAGCTAACCAGATCAACTGCGGCAGTAGCCATATCGGCTACCAACACCATGACAAAGAATTCCTGCATGATTGTCTGGTTGATATCGAGAATATTGACACTCTTTTCAGCCAGGATATTTGAAACTGCTGCAATAATACCAACCCGATCCGGGCCAATCACCGTAATAACAATACGGTTGCCGCCGGGCGTATTCTTTAAATGGTTCATATTTTACACTCCCTTTAAAAATTATTCCGGCCCGCTATAATGATTACCCCTGCTTTTCAGGTAATCGAAGAACAGGATCAAAAAAACTGACGGCCCGGCCGGGATACAGCGGGTTAAGACCAAACCGAAACGAGGTTCCGACGATATAAAACGGGGAATGGTCTCAAACCCGGTCTCCCGCATCGGTTTGACCAAAAAGCCCGCAACGTGAAGCGCTGTTAATTCCATATAGTGTTGCACCCTTTATAGATTGATCAAAAGGTTAAAAGAACCTTCGTTTATTAAGTTTTTTTCTCTGCTGCCTTCAACTTATCCTGCAGCTGATCTTCTGTGAGTTTGCCAAGTTCGACCGCCTTGCGCAGCATGGCTTTGCTTTCATCGATGACCATTTCGGTCAAAGGCAGGTTATAGGGACAGCGCGAGGCACAGGCACCGCATTGATCGCAGCTAAGACCCTTCGTAAAAGCATCCAGGTGACTCTGCTCCATCTTATCCCAGCCGACCCGTTTAAAGATCATGCCTGAATGCAAAATATAGGAGGCTTCGATATCATTGGGACAGGGCAGGCAGTAGTCACAACGGCGGCAGAAAATAGTACCGAGCTCCTGCTTGTCGTCTTCAAGTTGAGCCAAATCGGTCAAAGAAGGTGGAGCAGTTAAAGCCTGCAGGTTGTCGTCAATCTCTTCGATCTTGCACATGCCGGGTATGGGGATGATATCCGGATGCTGCAAGATCCAGCTGATCGCCGCACGGTTGTTACTGAAAACTCCGCCAGCCATCGGCTTCATGGCAATAATACCGATATCTAAGGAACGAGCCAAGGGAATCAACTTTTCCAGTGGTTCATTTTCAATGTAGTTAAAGGGTACCTGGACCGTTTCGAAAACACCGGTTTCAAGAGCCTTCAACATCAGGGTTGGCCGGTGTGAGGTGATGCCGATATGGCGCAGCTTACCTTTACGCTGCTGTTCTCTGAGATAATCGAGCGGGCCGCCTTTCTTTAAAATTGCTTCGAGTTCTTTTTGGTGATTGACAATATGGAACTGGTAAAGATCCAGATGGCTGCGCTTCAGGTTATTCAGGCTGGTATAAAAATCTTGATCGAGCTGTTTCATATTTTTATAAACGGACTTGGTGGCAACGACAACCTTTTCGCCGAGGCCAGCCAGAGCTATTCCCAAATCGCCTTCACTAGTTGTGTATACCCTGGCAGTATCAAAAAAAGTAAAGCCCCGATCGTAGGCATAACGGACTACTTTAACCGCGCTGTTTCGATCAACCGATTGGATCGGCAGTGCTCCGAAACCGATCCGGCTAACCAACAATTCTGCCTTGCCCAGGCGTACCTGTTCCATCTGTCACATCTCTCCCCATATTTTTTACTTTTACCGGGACCAAACTCATACTCGATCCCGTTGACCCAGCTAAATACCTGCTGTCGGCCCTGCCAGGTTTGGTCATGACGGCATTCACCTTCGCGATCTAAGTGCATCAACCCCTTCGCTTCCGGCCAAAGAGAAGGCAGTGTGCTTTCTTTGAGTACGATCATAAATTTCCACTTGTTCTTGCGGACAACTTCCATGACCGGTCCGTTTGCATACAGCCCGTCCATCAAGAGAGTTAAGGGCAGTTTCGGAAACATATTTTTTAGTCGCTTTGAGAGTCGGTAGAAGGCTTTTAATTCGCAATCCTGTTTCCACTGCTCGTCGCTTTCAATTTTCTCAAGCTCCGGGCTGTTCTCTAAAAATTCACTGATCAAAGTCAAAACCATGCCGTTGGAAAAAATCAAAACCGCCTCTAGCGCATAAGTATAATATTGGTATTCTTTGTCGCTACCTTTACCTTTGCGCCGCAGGTAGCACTCATCCCAGCATTGATCCATCACGTATTTTTGCGTTCTGGGATTAACCAGCCGGGACAGTAATACCCCCATCAATGCTTCAGCGTTCTGCTGAACCAGGTTCCCTGCCCCGGTTACCGGAAAGACCTCTTAGCCGATACCGCAGCCGGCACCCGATTATACTCGGTTTAGCTTGGCTGACCGCTAGAGTCTTTTTAGTTCTGGATAGTTCTTTAGCAATTCCTCTTCAAGGCCTGCCGGCAATGAGGGGCCGGTGTGCCGCTCGAGTATATCTTCTGCAACCTGGCGTGCTCTTTCAACAGACCCCTGGCTACCTTCTCTTTCCCAAACACCATAATTAACCCTTACCGCTGTCTGGGGCATAAAAAGTTCATCGCGCATATTGCGCACTGTGTGATCAGATGCCAGGTAATTCCCGCCAGGGCCAACAGTGCATATTTCATCTACAGCCAGGGTATCCGGGGTTATCCTGATCCCGTCGAGGACCCGAAGAACTGCGCCGATAATTTCATCATCCAAAACATATTGCTCATGCGCTACAGTCATACTGCTGTCAATCAAACCGGCAGCGTTATGGATTAATTGTGCTCCCGCCATAGCCGGCAACAGGTTGTTCATGCATTTTTCATATCCGTTCTGAACATCAAACAGTTTTGATTCTGTAACTCCACCTGTTGAGTACATCGGTAAATTATAGAATGAGGCCAGTTGAGCGCAGGCTGCATTCATAATCCCGTTCTCTACAGGGCCAAATAAGAAATCCATCGTTCTGAGGTTTGCTGTGGTAGGCACTGTGCTATAGAAAACAGGGGTTCCTGCCTTGATAACCTGAGTAAGCAGGATCCCGCAGATCGCTTCTGCATTAATCTGAACCAAGGTACCGGCAAGGGTTATAGGCGAAGTAGCCCCCCCGATTGGGGCGCAGGAAGTGGCAATCGGTATTCCGGCCTCAACCAGGTCATAAATAAACTCGACATAACGCGTCTCTAGTCTTAATGGGCTGATCGTGCTGCAAATGACAGATATTATCGGTTTTTCCCGCAGCGCTTTTTCTCCGCCGGCTACCGCTTGGGCTAAACGGATTACCTCTTTGGCGCCCTCACGGCTTCCATAGATGCCACCCATCACATGTTTACCTGTATTTTTTAACCCATAAAAAAACCTTACAACATCAGATTCCTCTTTAGTGCGTTCAGTCGGGTATACCGGCAGGCAGTACCAATGGATATTTGGCAGGGCGTCAACTAGCCGGGCTATTTCACCAATATCCCCTGTAACGGTTGGCCTGCGCTGGCCTGTTTGCCGGTCAATAATATTCAGGGCTGTACCGCCGGTTCCGAAATATACCCGGTTGGCTTCTACAACCATTGAATGTTTTTCATCGCGGCCATATAATATTACTCGCGGAGGGGCTTTCTTTATATGCTCCATTACCCAGCCCTCATCTACCCGGACCAGGTTATTATCAAAATCAACCCGGGCCCCCTTTTCTCGGAACAGCTCCAGCACTTTTTTATTGTCAACATAAAAACCGGCTCTGGCAAGAACCTGCATCGACGCCTGGTGAACCGCTTTAATATCTTTACCGGACATAGGGGTGTAAAGCTCGCTGTATTTACCCATATTCATAAATATTACCTCCTGCCGTGTTTGGCATCCCGCTAGATGTTCCCTAACCGAACCATACACTTACCTGATGCCTGTATATTTTTCCCGCAGGTATTTCTCCATATCCTCGGTGAAGCCGAGCGGCTGGTGTTTTTCGAGAATCCTCCTTGCTTCCTCGTGGGCGCGGGTGAAGGTATCTTTTGAACCCTCTTCCTCCCAGACGACGCGCTGCTGCCGGTCTGAGAGTTTGGGGAAGTAAAATTCTTTGCGGACATGCTCCACCGTGTGGGGATGGTCGAGGAAGTGCCCACCAGGACCAACCTCTTTAATGATATCAGTAGCCAAGGTCTCCTCGCTGACCTCGACCCCTTTAACCGCCCTTAAAGCCATCCCGACCGAATCATTGTCGACAACCATCTTTTCATAAGATAGCGTGGTGCAGAACTCTAAGAGCCCAAAGGCATCATGGATATAGTTGCAGCCCGACAGGGCTACGACCATGGCGGTACTGGCACTCTCGTAACCGGCCTGGGCATCGACTACCTTGGAGTCAGACATGCCGCCTGTGCCATACATTGGTATCTTGTAGTGCTGGGCCATCTGGGCGCATCCGGCATTTATTAAGGCCGATTCGATATTCCCGGCCACGTAGGTCCCGGTGCGCACATCCATAATACTCGAGGTTGAGCCGTAAATGGTCGGGTTGCCCTTGTTGATCAGCTGGGATAAAATCAGCCCGCCTAAAGATTCGGCATTGTTAAGGGTGATCGTGCCAGCCAGGGTTACAGGTGAATTGGCCCCTGCCAAAGGCTCTGAGGGTGTGGCTAACGGCAGGCCGCATTTTGCCACCTCGATCAAAAAGTCGGTATAGGTTACTTCCATTAAAAGCGGGCTCATCATCAGGGTTATGAAAGAGACAAAGGGGCGCTCTTTGAGCTTTTCCGGCCCGCCGGCAATATCTTCGGCCATCCTGATTACAGATTTCAGACCGTCCATGGTGTAGATACCGCCCATGACATGCTTGGAGGTGTTGGCGAAGGCATGGTAGAAACGATTAATATCTACTTCTTCTTCCGCCACGTCATTGGGGTAGCAGTTAATAACAAAGAAAGCGATGTTATCCAAAGCATCGGTCATCTTCGCATAACCGGCTACGTCTCTTACTTCGGTCAGCCGCTTTTTGCCGTTATCGATGTCTAAGGTGTTTAAGACTGTCCCCCCGGTTCCGAGGTGAACGTTTGAACCTTCGAGAAGCAGGTCGTTTTTCTCTTCCCGGCCGTAAAGGATAATCCTGGACGGGGTCGAGTCGATCGTATCTTCGATCATCGCCCTGGGGATCTTAACAATCCTACTCTCACTGTCTACCTTGGCACCGTTTTCGGCAAATATCTGCCGGGCAGCATCATTGTGCATCTTGATTCCGACATTTTCCAGCAGGGAGACGGTCGCTTCGTGCACTTGCTTTACTTCCTCTTCGCTGAATACTTTAAAGCTGCCACCTTTGTAATGTTTAAACATCGAAACATCTTCCTTTCTCTTCCCACTATGGGTAATTAATAGATACCCTGTTCAATTATTTGCGCACTAGTTATGCCAAAGAGAAAAAGGAACCAATAGCTGCAAATAACGGTTTATCCGCAATTTGTTTATCTATAATATTATCCCTTGCTTTACTTCAGGTCAGGCCACGTTAACGTTCCAGATTGCCAGTTCATTCAGCAGTAACCAACCCTGAAAACTGCGCCCTGATTTCTGAATCTACTGTGGCAGGAACTATCTCGGTTGATGGTTCAGCGAGCAACTGTGCCGCCACCTCTTCCGCCCTTTTCCAACTGTCCTTACTGCCGGCATCTATCCACCGTTGGTACGGCTGACGATCGCTGGCCCGCGGTAAATAGCTCTCGGTGCGCATATACCGGACGGTATGCTCTTCACTGAGATAATTACCGCCCGGCCCTACTTTGGCAATTATTTCGTAAGCAAGGGTATCGGGGTTTATTTCGATCCCGCGCAGTGTTCGCAGGCAGCTGCCAACAATATCATTATCAATCACATATTGGGCATATGAAACGGTCATTGCTCCGTCCAGCATACCGAAAGCCTCGTGGATAAAGTTTCCGCCGGCCAGGGCTGCCAGCATAGCAGTCGAAGCGCTTTCGTGAGCCGCCTGAGCATCAGGCAGCTTCGAATCTGTCGTGCCTACGGTAATATAGCAGGGCAGGCGGTAGTAATGCGCCATCTGGGCAATGGCAGCATTCATCAATCCTGACTCAATACTGCCCATCAAAAATGACATTGTTTGCATATCCATAGTTAGCGGAACCGCGCTGTAGAGCACCGGGGTGCCCGGATTAACAAGCTGGGTCAGGATAATTCCCATCAGGGCCTCGGCATTTTGCTGCACCAGTGTCCCTGCCAGGGTTACCGGAGCTGTCGCCCCCGCTGCGGGCGCCGTCGCTGTTGCCAGGGGCAGGCCGTAGCGGGCTACCTCCATGATATATTCAGCTTGATCCGAGCTGATTTTCAGGGGGCTGGTTATCGATGAAATAAAGCCGATAAATGGCCTGCGCTGTAAATCTGCCAGCCCGCCGGCTATGATCGAGGCGATTTTGATCATGTCTTCCAGGCCCTGCTTGCTAAAGATACCGCCCATTACCGGCTTGCCTGTATTCAGGAGCGCCTGGTACTTGCTATTGATATTTACTGAGTCTATATTGATATCGTGCGGGTAAACCGGAATTATATAAAAATCAAGATGCTCCAGCCTGTCGGCCAGGCGGGCGAGATCGGCTATGTCTCTGATAGTCCCTTTCCTCTTGTTTCGATCAAGGTCCAGCACATTTAGAGCCAACCCTCCGGTACCGAAATGAACTCTTTTACCGCCGATAGTTATATCTTTTCCTTCCTGGCGGCCATAAAAAACAAATTCTGACGGAGCCTGCTTGATGCAACGGGAAATAAGTTCCCTGGACAAATATACCCGCTTCAGGTCATAATCAACCCTGGCCCCGCTATTCTCAAGCAGTTCCAGAGCCGGCTGGTTATTAATTTCAAAACCTACCTTGTCCAACACCCTGATCGATGTCTCATGTATTTGGCTAATCTCTTTTTCAGAAAGAACCTGGTAACCTCCACCTTCATATCTCGGCCTTTCCATCTATCATAACCCCCTATGCATGACGGTAGCATACAAGTTGAATAGCGGTATGTCTAATCCAAACTAAATGTTTTCCAGTTTTTCAGCATAGCCCTGATTAAATCGGCCCTGGTAATAATACCGACCAATTTTTCACTGTCATTAACTACCGGAATACGGTTAATAGAGTGCTCCTGCATAAGGCGGACAACTTCATAGAGAGGATCGTCTTCGGATACTGAAATCACATCCAGGGTCATTAGCGTTTCAACACTGGTTGTAGCAACCAATTCGATTACTTCCACTCCCCTGTGAGTAATATCAATATGCAAAACTTCCCGGCTATTTGTAAATACGCGGTGTGGATCCCGCAACGGTTGCCCGATAATTTGCTGTGTATAGCGCAATATATCTGTTTCCGAAACGATACCTATAAGTCTTTCTTCGTCGTCTACGACAGGCAAACCGCTGAATGAATTCTCATCTAACAGCTCTGCCGTCTTTTTCAGAGATGTATCGGCTCTAACAGAAACAACGGGTGTTGTCATTACTTCATTCGCCAATAAAGCCATACTAATCCCTCCAGTTTATAATCAATTAATCCCCAGCCACAAAAATACTCTTACCATGTCCGGTTGCCGGGACTCCTTGCCTGCCTGATCACAGCATGCGGGAGTTATGGCAGCCCGGATTCAGGCCGCTCCGTCTATACGGTTAATCAAAGCTATTGCTATTTATTGAAAGGGCAAGCAAGAACTATTCCTGCCTGCCCTTCTTTATCGGCTGTTTTGCCCCTCATTGCTATTCAGGTTTCTACTTGCATAGTAAGCGCCAAAATGCTTCCGGTTATTTACTCGATAAAGCCCTGTTCGATCAGCCACTCTTCAGCAACTTCAACAGGCAGGTATTCTTCGATATCAACCCTCATATTCATCATTGACACGGTCTCTGCATCGAGAGCGCGGGCAATCGGGTTTAAAATATCGGCAATCTGCGGCATCGCTTCCAGGATCTCCTGGCGCACTACCGGCGAACAGTTGTAAACAGGGTGGAAATTAAGATCATCTACCAAGTTTACCAGTTCGAAAGCGGCAATACGTCCGTCGGTGGCAAAACCCATTGCCACGGGAACATCTCCATCCCTCAACGCCCCGTAAGTTATGCCAATATCCATAATCATAACATCATCAAACATAAATCCGTAGAGTTCAGTCAGAGCCGGATAACCATCATCGCGGATGGAATATTCATGGTCGGTGGCGAAAACCCATCCGCCGGGAACCGGCGCCTCTGCCCCGGAATTGATCGCTTCGGCAAGATCACTGATGCTTACGATACCCTGGGCACTTGCATCAGTCTGGCGCATCATTAGGGTATAGGTGTTGTTGAAAGGCGTATAGTCAAGCCAGACCAGATCGTTACGCTCAAGATCGGTTTCCTTGACTACAGTGTAGCACTCTTCAGGATCGGTAATCGCTTCATCAAAGCCGAGATGGGAGATTAAGGCTGTCCCGGTATATTCCCAATAAAGATCAACATCTCCTCGTTCCTGGGCTTCACGAACAACAACTGTCCCACCGAGACCGGTTTCATCAACTGTGGGAATACCATTATACTCCAAGGCCAGTATGGCAATCTGGCCGAGAATCAACTGCTCGGTAAACTCCTTCGAGCTTATAACAACCTCTCCGACCACCGGATCAGCAACGTCTGGTTCATCGACAACTTCTTCTGCCTGGCAACCGATTACAAAAAGCGAACCGGTGATCAGCATTAACATCAGTAACATTACCAACATACGCTTGATACTCATAAGCTAAATCTACCCCCTTATATTTTCGAAGCAATGGGAAAAACAGCCAAACTTTTATTAACTCCAGCGTACAAGCCGTTGCTCGACCTGTCCGATGATGTAATCAAGAATAATCGCAGTCAGAGCTGCCAAACCGGCTCCGGTAAAGATAACCATGTCGCGGCGCACGGAAAGACCGGTTACAATCAGGTCGCCAAAACCGCCTCCGCCAATAAATGTCGCCAGGGTAGCCGCACCGACATTGATCACGACCGCGGTACGAATCCCGGCGATGATGATCGGGTAGGCAATCGGCAGTTCGATTTTGGCCAGGATCCGAAACGGGCTCATTCCCATTCCCTTGGCCGACTCTATAACGCTAGTATCAACACTGGTAATCCCGGCAAATGTATTCCGCAGGATCGGCAGGATTGAATACAGGAACAGGGCAAATACCGCCACCCTGAAACCCAGCCCCAGGATAGTGTAGAAAAGGGCGAGGATCGCCAGGCTGGGAATGGTCTGGCCGATATTAACAATATTCTCAACACCGCGGCCAAGATAGTACAGCTCGGGACGCGACAGAAGGATGCCGACCAGACCGCCGACCAGAATCGCCCCAAACATCGATACGAGCATTAAACTCATATGCTCACTCAACGCTCTCAGGACATTGCTGTAAGTAAGCACGCGGGCTACCAGGGAGTCGGTCGGATTGTTGACTGTATAAATTACAATTACAATTCCGACCGTAACAAGCAGCAGCGGGATAATTATCCACTTCCAGAGGTTACGAAACATCGTTTACCCATCCTCCTTCACCACGTTTAGCAGGTCGCCCAGGGTAATTGTCCCCTCGTATTGATCGTCTTCATTAACGATGGCAACGTAGCCTTCACCGCATTCAAGCATGACCGATAGGGCATCATTTAAAGTGGCGTCGCTGGTAACCGATTCTGTTATGTCCTGGATATAGTCGGCTGCCACTTCCCCGGTTTTTTTCTTTAAATCATCTACACCGATAATCCCTTTAAGCTTGTTATCTCGATCGACCACCATGACCGACCGTATATCACTATCTTCCAGCCGTTTTTTTAATTCATCAAGCGGCATGTCAACAGTGGCAGGCTTGGCTCTATCTACCTCCTGAAGAATTTCGCGAATGCGGACCAGGTGTAGTCTCTTGATCGAACGGTTTCGCCCGACCAAGCTGGCCACGAATTCATCGGCAGGGGCGCTTAAAAGATCACTCGGAGTGGCGTGTTGAACCAGGCAGCCATCCCTCATCACCGCTATGGTATCACCCATCTTAATCGCTTCATCAATATCGTGGGTAACAAAAACAATAGTCTTGCCCATTCGCTCCTGGATCCGCAAAAATTCATTCTGTAGCCTGGCCCTGGTAATCGGGTCAACCGCGCCGAAAGGTTCATCCATTAACATGATCGGCGGATCGGAAACCATGGCCCGGGCCACGCCAACCCGCTGTCGCTGGCCGCCACTTAGCGCCGAGGGGTAACGCTTGCGGTATACCTTTGGATCAAGGCCCACCAGCGTCATCATCTCATCAACTTTCTTGCTGATCTTATCTTTCGGCCACTTCTTTTCGTTAGGCACTGTCGCTACATTTTCTTCTATCGTCATATGCGGAAACAGGCCGATCTCCTGGATCACGTAGCCAATATCGAGGCGAAGCTTAATCGGGTTCATCTTCAACGCATCTTCACCATTTATATATATCGCGCCGCTAGTCGGCTCATGTATACGGTTGATCATTTTCATTGTCGTTGTCTTGCCGCACCCCGACGGGCCGACCAAGACGCAGACATCGCCCTCTTTGACTTCCATATTCAAACCTTTTACAGCCGGAGCTTTCATCCCCGGAAATTTTTTAGTCACATTTTCTAACCTGATCATCTAATATATTACCTCCCCAATTTGCCTACTGCGGCAAAGCGCCGTTCACCCCACGACAGGATAAAATCAAAAGTAAGCGCTATAATTGATACACCAAGCGCTCCAACAATAATCATCGGCTCCTGTGACCGCGAGATACCCTGGAAAATCAATTCCCCCAAACCACCAGCCCCAACATAGGCGGCAATAGCAGCTATCCCGGTAATCATAACCGTGGCCGTCCGAATACCGGCCATTATCACCGGCCGGGCCAGGGGTATTTTTATCTTTATCAAAATCCGCCATTCAGTCATACCCATACCCACTGCAGATTCAACAACAGCAGGGCTTATTTCGTTTATGCCGGTGTAGGTGTTGCGGACAATCGGTAGGAGGCTGTAGAGAATCAGGGCTATCACCCCAGTGGTAAAACCGATTCCAAATAGCGGCACCATAAAACCTAACATGGCCATACTCGGTATAGTCATCAAAATCTGGCAAACTGCCAAAACCGTCATGGCCAGGCCGGAATAGTAACTGATCACTATGCCAACCACCACCGATACGACTATCGCTATACCAATCGAAACTAGAACCAACCAGAGATGCTCAAGCAGAAGTTCCCAGACCATATCACCCCGGCGGGTGAGATAAGTAACTGTTCTGGTAAACAGCGAAGCAAACACGCTTTGCCCGGCAATAAAGTTATTGCCAGAACCTGTAAAAACTTGATTGGTTATCAACCCTACTAGATGGTTCATAGGCAAACATACACCATTCCTTTCTCTTATAATCTTAAGTAGTGCAAATCAAAGCTTGCAACCTGAATCATCTTACAGCCGTAATAAATTGTAAAACGTTAAATTCAAACACAAACATAACACAAGCCTGTTATTAGTAGTTTTGTGGAGTTAATATGAAATTTATTTGATTGTTGATACTTCATTACATAGCACCTTCATTGTACTATAATTATTCCATATCCATAAATTTGACACAAACGGCGTCCATAGACGCAATCTGTCAATATACAACCGGTTTTTGAGCATTTACGACCTTAAACATCATATTCGAAGATAATGGCCGCAGAAAGCCGCTTAAGAGTTTATATACATATTATCTCTGCTTCACCGGCCTTTTACTTACTGACCCTGATTACTGCGACAAGCCCGTGACCGAGGCCTTCGCCGTCCTGCATGTTAATTTCCCGGCTGAGCAGAGCATAGCCAAGCTGTGCTTTAGCCAGATCGGCCCAGATATCACTATATAACCCTTTTATTACCTTCAAGTGTTTGTCTCATCACCCGGTAAGCTTTCTCAAGGGGCTTAACATCTGTAGTAGGGGGTAAGGCAATAGCTCCTCGTCACTGTCAAAATGTTCCATTAATAGTATGTTACAATCTACTAGAACATCCCAACTTTCTGTAAGAACCTAAAAAGCCCTGTTTTGTCGAATAAGTTTTATCTGAAAACCCAGACAAACAGAGGATTTCCTATGGCTTTTATAACACGACAAAAACAAATATTTGAATGTCAAGAGCTAGAGATTTTAGGAGACCTGGAAAGATTCGGGCTTGTTAAGGAACACCTGCCTGATGAAAGACTGATGCAGCACTTAGTCCAGTAAGTTTTGGAGCGGGTGATGGGAATCGAACCCACGTATCTAGCTTGGAAGGCTAGGGCTCTACCATTGAGCTACACCCGCCCGTCCTTACGGCCCTTTCGGTACTTTACCCTTCCCAACTATTTTTTGAGATCACTAGCCAATAACCTCATTTTTATTAAAACATGGCATGACATATTTTGTCAAGTATTAACAAAGAAGAGGTGCGAGACCGGAGCCCCGCACCATTTAGAGGAAATAAAAGGAGGATACTTATGATGTCTTCTTCTTTTTAGTGACAGCAGGCTCTTTGGCCGCTACCTCTTCATCAAGCAGGGCTTCTGCTGCTATCATTTGTTGGCACTCTCGGAAAATGGATGGAGCACACTGTTCATCGCAAAACATACGCTTTTCTTTTGGGTGATAACAGGCCCTATTATCCCATATTCCCACAATAATCACCTCCCTTCTTCAGAATACGTGTTAAACTTCCAGCTACCCTCAATTAAAAGAGCGAAGTCGGGACTCTATTCTGGCAAACCTTTTACCAATTCTCCTGGGTCCCAAGGTGACCCCGGCTCCAATCCTGTTGGTTTTATTTTATCCATCAACCTGATAGTGCGGGTTCGGGCAGAATTAACTTCTGATTCCACCTCACAAACAACAGCAAGCTGGTTCTCCAGCTCGTTTAAGCGCTTCGGTTTCAATGTAAAGCTAAGCCGTCTGGCCACATCACGAAGCTCTTCCTTGACCAGAGCTTGGTTCGCGGGAGAAATAGCGTTTTTACCCTCTTCCATTTCTCCCCAGGGATTAACCTCTTGACCACTTAGCCTAGCGTGAAGCTCTTCATACAGGCCAATCTTAACGGCCGGTAACATTGCCCGTGCCGCTTCAAGGCGGATAGTGCTGCCTTCCTCCTCTTTAGACAAGATAGCAATTTCCCTTAGAAATTGTAACGAACCGACAACGATCAGCTGCGCCTCAAGCTCCTCCCGCATGTTTTCAACCTGTGTCCGGTGTGCAGGATCGACCTTCGCATCATCAGCGATCTTTTTAGCTTGAGAAAGCTGCCGGGTTATCAGATCGCGCCAGTCGCCAATTTCGTCCTGACCTTGCTTATGTAATTCTTCAACTTTAGTCTTCATCGCTTCAAACAGTTCGAAATTCTGGCGCCGTTTTGCATCTGCAACAAAGTCCTGATTACTCAAAATCTCTTCTCTCTCAATCTGGTAATTTGGAAACACCCCTTCGATATCGGTGACTATTTTGACCACCTTTTCTTTCAATTTCTCAATCATTGTTAATTCAACTCCTTTTTATTTTTTAAATCAACTCACTGAAAGCCATACGGTTTAGCCCCCAGCGCTCTGGCAATCGGTCTGCCCTTCTTCACTGCGTACCAGGCAACAACCGCCGTGGCGAACAGTAAATCGTCATGATCCTTTTCGCGCCAGTGTTCATATGAATCGTGACCGGTTTTCGCGCCAATCTTGATCCTAAAGTTTAGCAGTTCGCTAGCCAGCGTCTTTGAATGCTGCAACCCGGCAGCTATCTTTAGCCTTTCCGTTTCAAACAGGGCCAACAACGCAAAGACTAAATCGCGTTTAGGAACAGTATAAAATTTTTTAGATCGGCCAACTACATTACCGCCGGTGAAGAATATCCCGATCGGCTTTAGACTAGTAGTGACAAACATATCAAATATTGCATCACCAACGCCCGTAGTATCAATTACAAGTGAAGATCTATCTTTGAAAGGCTCCCGATTCATCAGCGCTGACACTTTCTCAACCACTGTTGTGTAACTGGTTCCTAAAGCAAAGCGCTCCAGATAACCTAAATGGTAAATCGCTTTTGCTGGATCATATGGCACTGGTTCATAGCCTTTGATATATTTAACATCTGGCTTTCTTTCGTTTGTCCTTTCAATAATCGACAGCGCACTATAATCCTGGCTCTGTCCTAAATCCAGGCCGAAATAGTATTTATTGTGCATCCCTTCTCACCTCCTCCAAGAATGGTTTTACTTCACTGGTTATGGCCCTCATAACAACATTGTAATTAAAGACCGTGTCTATGGTTTCTGTGAACTGACACTCATACTCTGACTGGTAAAATAAATCCGGCATCGCTGCTCTTTCTTCAGCCAGAAAAGCCGGGGAAATTCTCGGACACTCGGTAGCAGGAACCTTGATTCTCTGCCAACTACTACCGCCATTGGCCCAAGTCTCAAAGAAGTGTCCTCTCATCCCCCAGGGGGTGCTCATCAGTATTTGCGCGCCCCCTGAAACGGCCAACATCGGCCTTGTTGCTAAATATAGCTCGTCCGGCACCCGTGCGCTTTCATCTTCGATCAACAGGTCAACGCTGCTGAATCCTCGGATTGTCTGTTCTTTCCCTGGCAAACTCACCACCCTACTCCCGTTCTGCAAGATCATTGAAAGTTTATTATCTTCTAGCATCTGTGGCTTGGCCTTCAGTTGTGCAAGTGATTCCCGGACTTTTAAGAATAGCTCCCCGGACTGTCGGTAAGAAGGCGATACCAGCAGAATCAGGCTACCCGGCCAATATAACGCCCGGTGAAGAGCCTTGATTGCTGCAATGGTAGACTTCCCGCTCTGCCTTGAACAGTTCAGCAACAACCGCCTACCGGTTGACCGCAGCGCTTCGATCTGCCATTGATCCGGTTTAAATCCAATCGCTTCTTCAGCGAATCGGGCAGGGTCAGCAGCACATTTTAGATCACTTATCACATCAATCATCTACTGTTCTCCCCTTCATCCCATGCGCTTGATAGAGCCAATAGCGCCTCCGGGTATGGTTCGAGTGTTTTGAGAATTACAGTTCTGATTTCTATCCACTGTGGAGACATGATTATATTTACATTGTTCCCGTCTTGTAGCTCTCCGGCCAGCTTACCCAAAAGCTCAAGACAACTCCGTGCCTCCCTGATTCCTGCCAGCGCTGTCCTTAGATCTCCGACCTGTTCCGCTGCATTAAGCAGGCTCCATGCTTTAGTTCTCAATTCGTCCACCTGGGCAAGTAGGCCATCGGCTTGGGCAACCTCCCCCGCTTCCTGTGCCTTCAACATAACGACTGGCAGATGCTTCTTGTGACGCACCAGTGTCGCCGCTGACGTTCCGTAACGTTTCGCAATGCTTCGGAAAGATTCGCCCTCCAACAGGGCCTTGTTAATTGCTTCTTTCTCTGTGTGTTGACAGAGTGAACATCTCAAATCCATTTACGTCGCCCCCTTACTGAACGTGCTTCCATGTCCTGCCGGTTTTTATACTACTGATTGATCCCCGTGCTACTCCGAACAAAGACGCTATTTCAGCATGTGACATTATTTCCTCCATTAGCAAAACCTTAATTTCTTTTACGTCGTCTCGGTTAGATTCGTGTTAACACTTCTTTCTCCCCGAGCAGCTTGACTGAGCTTCGCCCGGTGTTCTTCGGACAGTTTTTTCCCTTTATTCCAAGGACTATTACCCTTCATAGATGAGCTTATCTTCGCCCGGTGTTCTTCGGACAGTGGTTCTATCTTCGCTCCACTACAATCCGGTGGGTCATCAGCGAGGTGTGTAGCTATAAGCTCTTCTGGTGCCACTTTCAGAACCGGGGGCCATTGCACAACCATATTGTCTGTTAACACTCCTCCATAATAGCTCTCCATTTGCCTAAAAGCCTCTGTAGTCATAACTCTTTTCGCTACCTTTTTCACTACCTTTTTCCTTCGCTTTGACATTTTTCCTATTTGTTCTTGTTTATAGAATCCCACCAGCCCTTACCCCCTTTATTTTTGTTGCCATTCAATATACGCTCTGGAAGACCGACAATACCGCCAATTGCCCAAAAAGGCCAAATGGCGACAGCGTAAACGGCCTGTCTTCTCCAAATGGTACCTTTAGTAAACGCTCTGGTGAACACTCGGTGAACACTGATACCGAAAATGCCCGTCCTCGCGTAAATCTTTATTCTACAACCAGTAAACACCCGGTGAACGGTGCCATATCCTACCTACCCCCAAATTCTATTTGGGGTGGGGGGATGGTCGGTTAAAGTGTTCACTCGTCCCCCTTTAGGGGTGTGAACAGTGAACACTAAAGAAATCCCGTCGGACGGGGCTTTTCGTGATGGTAGTCTTTTCCAATGTTCACTAAACGCTTGTTCGCTCGGCGGGCAGTTCTGGTATTTCATATTGCCCCCCCTTCCCTTTAATTATGTTGTGCTTTCTGAGTACTTTGTTAACGTGCCCTATTGAAGACCCGGTTGCGTTCGCTAATGCTCGCTGGGTTGTGTAGACTCCTTCCTTGATGACTTCCAAGATTTCATTTTCCTTAGATTCTTTCACACTGGTTACATCGACCTTGAAACTGTGGTCGGTGATATTGAAGGTTAGTTCCAGCTTTTCCTCGTCACCCTTAAATTTCGAATGGCGCCAGACCTGCTGCACATTCTCTGCATTCCCTTTGATTATGCGCCAAGCAAACTCCAGAAAAGCGTTTAGAAAAGTGCTTCCCCAAATATCCGTTCGGGCACCAGACTTCTCCCCACTCTTGGTGGTATGGTGTGCCAGTATGAAGCTGCAGCCGTATTCATCACGAAGCCTTTTGCAATCAAGCATCTTCTGAACGGATTCGGCCATATATTTCTCCGTGGAAACGGCTGAATAAAGCGGATCGATTATCACAAGCTCTGGCTTTATTTCGTCAATTTTTCCTTCCAACCATACAACAGCCGCATCATTTTGGAAGTGAAAATCGCGTGTCGTAAGCCAGGTAATAGGCATATTAAGAAATTCCTTTACGTTCCGACAATCAAGAGTAAATTCTCCATCTTGTTCTGTGGCCGGTTCCCAGTTAAACATCATAGCCAGCCTTTCCTGCAAAAGTTCAAACGGGTCCTCTTGTTGGATAACAAGCACGTTGCCTGTTTTCATCACGGGGTAGTGGCCAAGAAATGGCTTCCCGGTTGCCACAGCCAACGCCATATTAAGCAGCATCCACGTCTTGTGATTGCCGGGAGGGGCTACGCATAACCCAATTCCCGCTTGAGGTAACCAGCCAGGTACCGTCCATTGTGTCTCGCTTAAAGTGTAGCGCCTTGCCATTTCACGTTGCGGCAGTGTTATAAATGCTTGCTCTGACTCCGGTTTCCAAATACTAACCGGCTTCGAAGCTTCCCGCCTGGCGGCGCTCTTTACACACTTTTCAACCTGCCGCTCTTCAAGCGGCGGCTTGCAGTGTTCATTGTTAAAGTCTTTCATCTGTTTCAGCGCCATATCAAAAGGCACTGCAGCCTGTAGTAACTTGCCTGCTAAGCGTGTGACCTTTTCGTCACGCTCACCTTCTTGAATATCGATTTTCCACTCCTCTGCACTAACCGGTGGTTTACGCTCGCCCTTCTCACGGATTATATTAAGTAACGCCAATGGAAGGTCGGCAATGGGTATTCCCCAGTTTTCCCATGTATATTCGTGGCCACTTTCGTGGATACTTGGCGGAGCAACTACATACCCACCGTTACCACGGAAATCCACGCCAAGGAGAAACTTCACGGAATTGGTGAGAGCATAACCATCACTGGGGTGCTTGAAATAAAAATGCCTTCCCTTGCTGGTCTTCACTGTTAATGTTTCGCCGTCCCAGTGTTTGAGAAGCTCTTCAAAGCCTTGCTCCGAGTCAACATCAATCACTACCACCCCACTGATTTCTCCGGTAATGATGGCCAAATTGGCGCCCTGTGTCCAGTAGTTTGTTTCCCACTGGTCAAGCTCCTCCACTGTTACTCGCTCCCTCTGGTATTTCTCCCACTTGTCCAACGCTGGCGCTTTACCCTTTGGTTTCAGAGGTAATACATTCCAGCCAAGCTCGCGGTATTCCGATGCTTTCTTGCTGATAGCTTTCCCTCCAGTCACTATAATCATCGCTCCTTAATATTTAATTTCCTCCAGTCACCGCTTTAAAAATTGGGAAGGCCCTTCTCCGAAGCGTAGCTGGAGGACTACGGATTCCGGCACAAAATTGCGGGAGGTGTCCCAGACTGGACCTTCCCAAACTCCGAGAAGCTCTTTAACCGAAGTATTCCTTCAACACTGTTCGTGCAGCTTCAATGCAAGCAATCCTAAGGTCACCGGAAGCTTTTACATCCTTAGCCCGTTCGAGCAAGTAATCCAGAACCTGTTTAAATTCTTCATTCCCTTTTACATCGAAAATAGTCAAGTCTTTCCGCATACAATACAGGTAGTGACCGGTATAAAGGTCTGCGGTTTTTAAACCTAAAGCGCACGCCCATTTCTCCACCTGAGACTTTATGGGCATACGTTTACACGCTTCCGCAATAGGTACGCTGTTTGGACCTGTACCTGCTTTCTTCGTTAACTGCGCCTGACTTAATCCTGCATCTTTCCGATATTCCTGTAAATTCTTCATTTTATAGCCTCCTTAAAGATCCATCCATTCTAACCTCATTAGAACATGTACCGGTTAAACCTGTCAAGTCCCCCTACCTCTCGTACAGACAAGACCTAAGAGAAGCACTTTCCCTAACTTATGAATGGCTCATGAAGGCCGAAATACCCTTCAGGGTGCTTCTGTTCAAGGGAAACGCTTCCCGGGGCCTTCCAGTAAAAGAGAAAAACCCTGACATACAGTTGCTAAGGCTTTCCGCATTTTCTCAATAAAACTTATAAATTCTGCTGGACTATTTACTCTGTGTTCCTTTTATAAACTACCGAAAAGTCCTTCCTATAAACCTTTTTGCACATATTTATAATCTCGAATAATAAATGTATCCTTCTAAAATGAAGGATTATTGGAAATATTGTCGAAATGTTTAGTTGTGTTATGATAAAATATTGCTTTTCATTACTTTTATTGGAAGGAGTAATAAAATGGAATTATCAACAAAGGAACGTATCCTCTTGATTAACCAGTTTAAAATACTAAAGCACTTAAATAAAGAGGATACCGATAGCGTAGAACAGTATCAGGAGTATATCGACATATTGCAGAAGGGTTATACTATTTTTTACAATGAGATTGATTACTGGGTCTCAGAAGAAATGCCTATGGATGCGAGTAACTTTGTAATAGCCATACTTAACCTATATAGTGTGATTGAAGCTTATAAACAAAGCAATCCAGAGGATAAAGGTGTTTCAGGTCATGTGCGGGCTTGTTTTCGTGGGTTTGATGGTAATACTGAGGCAAAGTATTTATTATTTACAAACTTTTTAATTGACGAGCAGCATAAATATAGAGAACAACTTTCCTGTAAGGAAAAATTAGGTGATTTTAACAGTCACGTACCTATGCTTGATATATATAAAAATATGTTAAGTAAGTGGTCTGGGATGGGGGAAAAATTTGACATGTCAAAGGAAGAGCTTCTATCTATTTTGGATGTATAGTCATTAAAATTAATTAATTCCAATACAGGGGCTTCATCATTAAGCAGGGATTCGCAAGTTCAAACCAGCTTCGAAAATTACAAATATTAAAGGTCTTTTGTGAGTATCAAGATGCCAATAAGTGGAGCTTAAGGGCCCTTTTACACAAAGATTATATACACTTTATGGTAATAACTCGAATAAATCTGTATGAAAGGAGCTTAGTTATTTGAGTGACAAAGATAATGCTTTTACGAGACTTGCAAATAAGATGAAGATGAATGGGATAAAACCCCTTAGCTTTGAAACGCCAAAGGGTATTATAGATTCAATGAATAAAGTGCTTCCCGTAGATATACCAAATCTAACGAACGGATTTGCTAAGGCAAACCGCGAAAAATTAGAACGTGAAAACCAAGTTATAGAAGGAATAAGCACGATTTCTGAAACGCAACCCATAATTGCCAAAGTGTTAGAAGAAATGGCGAGTAAAGCCAATGAAGCTTCTGAGCATCAGAAAATAACCAATTTGATCATTATTATTATTACTGCCTTATCCCTTCTTGTTGGAATTATTAATATGCTTATTGCGAAGTGAACAATATGATTTGTGATTTTATCCCTTTACAATATATTTACTGTTTTCACAACTTTACCCATCATTTCTACCTCCTTTGATTCAAGCCACGCCCCACACAGGTTAGAGACCAGCGCTCTAGTTATTATATATGATAATTAATATTTATATAATTTCTCTTAATTTCTACCGGACCGCCAAATTTCTGTTGCCCTTTACTTATTACAGAAAATTTCTTATAATTAGGCAATGGCAAGGTGAGGATCGTAGGTTCAAATCCTCTCGTCCTTACCAGAGCAACGGAAAAACAACAATTAGTAGCTATCTAAGGCTTAACCCAAAAAAGAAACTTAGAAGCCTAAGATGGTGGAAGGTTTTTGTAAAACTCAAAAGAAGTAACATCTCTGGGCGCCGGTAAGCCAGGCATTAACCTCCTGAAGCAGAAGCGGGAGGTGATGAAAATGCCAAAGGCTAAATGTTCGGAAAAGCCTCCGCGCCGTGGCCCAATGACCGTACCGGTTAAAGGCTATGCGCGGAAAGACGGCACTCCGGTTAAGCCGTATAAACGGCACAAACCAAAGTAACACCCGGGCGTTCCGGCGCCCCAGCAAAATATTGCTCCACTATAGCATGATGTCCAGATTATAGGGAAGGTAATTAAGGTTGAATTTAGATTGGACCCATAAACAATAATTATTTTAAGGAGGACTTCTATTGAGCGTGTTTTTAGGAATTATCGGTTGTTTAGGTGCCCTTGTAAGTATTGTTTTCATAATTATCAATGTCGCCAAGAAAAAACCCGTAAAAGTGCCCGCAATCCTGCTCGTTATATTTTTTGTAATGTTTGTTATAGGACTATCTATACCCTCCCCTGAGACAGCTGCACCCGAACCGCCCCAAGTTGTAGAAGAACAACAAGAATCTGAACCTATAGAAATAGCCAGCGAAGACCCAGAACAAGAAGAGGAACCACCAACAGAATATATTTTAGAAGCAGCATATGAAGAATTTGTTCTCAGCAGCAGTGCAGATCTAGGATTAGCCTTTGAAACACTCGGACCTTTATTAACCGAAGCACTTTTTACTGACGAATGGGTGTTAGATGTCGCTTTACAAATAGCTATCATCCAAATTTACTGCGAAGAAATACTTGCCACTGAAGCCCCGGAAAAATACAAAGAGACACATGAACTTTATAAGTTAGGTGCAGAAAAATATTATCAGGCTATGGACTATCTTACTGAAGGAATCGACAATATAGATGGCGGTATTATTGAACTTGCAAATAAATATATGGACGAAGGTATATATTATTTATTAAAGGCAGCACAGAAATTAGAAGAATTACAATAAGCAGCGATGTTGTTAAGGTTGAGTTTAGGGTGGAAAATTAATTACTGGGGGTTGTGAACATGGCAAACGTAATGTGGGCCCATTTATGTGATCATGCTTTTTTTGATGAAAATAAAAAGGCTTGTTTGATTGGTATATTTCAAGTAATTCATACACCGAAAGTTCCCGCTATACATCCATGGAGCGTTTTTTCTTTTCACATTAAAGGTGAGCATAAAGAAAAAATTAAAATTCGTATTCAGGTTATTCGTCCTGACGGAAGAGATCCGTTAATTGACGATGAAATTTCTGAGATAGTAATCCCTGAGAATGGAGAAATAAACAGCAATTTTGGACTGGTTAATTTGCAACTTCCGGATTATGGTCCGTATGATATTAAAGTTTACCTTAACGATGAATTGAGCCATGAGCACAAATTTTTTGTCAACAAGATTCAATAAGGGTTAGGGGGTTGCCAATGAACTGGAAAGAAGGGCTGGTATTATTATCCCAAATTGCAACGATTATAGGGTTGCTTATAGCCATATGTTCTATTTGCAAGGTAAAAAAAGAAGTTGCTGTGGTTAAAATGATACTAACCCAGCAACAGTCACAAAAACAAGATCAAAACCTTAATGTTGCAATTAATATAGAAAATAAAACTAGCTAGCAGTTTTGGTAAGTAAATTGTCATAACAATTATTTGTGTCTTCGGCCGTTTCTTTGACAAAATATTTTCTAATGAGTGAGCCAACATCATTGGATAAGATTATAACGTGAGTTGACACGGTATTGAAGGAGGCTATTCTAATTAGCTGGAATAACAAACTCTATTTCGGCGACAACTTCCAAATAATGCGGGAACATATCCCGGATGAATCAGTCGATCTAATCTACCTCGACCCTCCCTTTAACTCTAAGGCTACTTACAACGTCCTGTTTGCAGAAAAGAACGGGACCCAGTCGGCAGCTCAAATCACAGCCTTCGAAGATACCTGGCACTGGGATATGAAGACAGAAGAGGCTTACCATGAGCTAGTTACACAGGGGCCGAAGAAGCTAGCGGATCTGATATTGGCGCTGCGTTCATTCCTGGGCCAGAATGACATGATGGCCTACCTGGTAATGATGGCGATCAGGCTGGTGGAGATGCACAGAGTGTTAAAACAGACAGGGAGCATCTATTTGCACTGCGATCCAACAGCGAGTCATTATTTGAAACTGCTTATGGATTCTATTTTTGGTTTTAATAATTATTTAAATGACATCATTTGGCAAAGATATACTCGGCCGAAAGGTTCTCAGTTTGAATCAAAACGTTATGGCGTTTCAACAGATAGCATTTTGTTTTATAGCAAGACCGATTCACATAAGTTTTACATAGACAGGGTTAAGATCCCATTAAATAGTACAGAAATTACTAAAAGATACAATCTTGTTGACGATAAAGGACCGTATTATAGTGGCCCTTTGCTGCGTTCATATTCAATGGGAGCTCGCCCAAATTTGGTTTACGAATACAGTGGATTCACCCCAGGCATAGAAGGTTGGAGGATGACTAAAGATAAACTTGCAGAATTAGATAAAAAAGGCGATGTTTTCTGGACAAAATCTGGGATACCGCGCAGAAAAGTGCGCCTTGATGATGATCCAGATAAACCTGTATCAAATATATGGATCGATATTCTTGCGCTTGGCTCTCAGGCAGATGAAAGACTTGGCTTCCCTACACAAAAACCGGAAGCCTTACTGGAACGTATAATTAAGGCCAGCAGCAATGAAGGTGACATCGTGCTTGATCCTTTCTGCGGCTGTGGCACAACCATTGCCGTAGCGGAACGGCTTAACCGATGCTGGATCGGCATTGATATTACTCATCTATCTATAACTTTAATGAAGCACCGATTAGAAGACACTTTCAAGCAAGAACTTTCGCCTTATGAAGTAGTTGGTGATCCTAAAGATTTGACCAGCGCCAGGGCCCTGGCCGAACACGACCGCTACCTGTTTGAATGGTGGGCGCTGGGGACAATAGCCGCACGGCCAGCCCAAGATAAAAAGAAGGGCGCTGACTCTGGAGTTGACGGCTATATCTATTTCTTTGACGATTATTCCGGTAAAGCTAAAAAAATTATTGTCCAGGTAAAAAGCGGCAAAGTAAAAAGGGATTATATTGCTACTCTCAAAGGCGATATGGAACGAGAAAAAGCAGAAATCGGGATCCTGCTTACCCTGGAAGAGCCAACCAGACCGATGAAAGAGGAAGCTGCCACAGCAGGATTCTATGAGCCAGAACACTTTCCCGGCAAGATATACCCCCGAGTGCAGATTCTCACCGTTGAGGAGCTGCTAGCCGGTAAGGTACTTCAATATCCCAAGATGGCAGTAGGAACGTTTAAGAAGGCAGAGCGGAAAAGCAAGAGAGAGCAGGGAGAACAAAAACAACTTTTCTAATCATTTCTGGAGGTAAAAATGACTGATACAGAAACAAATGGAAGTCATCTTGATACAGCCCAAAGCGAGGATGCCCGAATCTGTTATCAGGTTGCAGTAAACCTTATTTCCTATGTAGGGGATCAGCAATGGGCACGATCCAATGTAATGCTCCTTGCTAACAGCGTCATCCTAGCTGCAATTAGTTTGAGAGTCACTGACCAACCTTTCTCACCCTCATCAAACATATCACTTATTGTGCTTTCTATTATTGGATTGATCTTATGTGTAACGTGGGCAGTTAGCATCCAGCGAGGATTTGAATTTCAGACTTATTATTTTACGGCAGCGCGGGAATTGGAAGAATGCTTTCGGTTTGATATATTCAAGACTCTCTCACGGGCCGGAACTTTCTCAAATGGGGATTCTATCTCGTTTCGAATTGGTGGCCAGGACGAAACTAAACAGATGAGTTGGTTGACACAGAAAGCCAGTACAGAGTCTATCATTCAAATAGTTATCTGGGTGTTTGTAATTGTGTATATGGGGGCCTTACTACAAGCAGTTTTTAAAATATAATATTGAGAGCAGAAACAAAGCTGTAAGGAGAAAATCCATGACTGAACCCATAGACAATCTTGACACACTGTCCCAGGAAGTCAAAACCCTATCCGGTGAAATAGCCTCCATGAAAAGAAGGGCCAACCTAATGGAGCCAGGCCCGGAGCATGATCAGTTACGGTATGAGATTAAGATGAAGTAGTATCAGGCCCTGTTTTATATCGAGAAGATGGAGAATCTGGCGAGAGCAAGAAAGCAACCAAGCTAAGGCCTTGTTTAGATTAAAGAATTCTCGAATGAAGAATAATACTACATAGTTATTTCTCTAAGCAAAGAAGTAAAGCTCGCCGATCTTGTTTGTGGCTTTCTGCTTCATCAGCTTGGTAACTCCGAATAAGTACTCAGGGTGAAAGCATGATTAAAATATCCTAAAAATCCCGTGCTACTTCATCTGGCAGCGCTTCCTACAGGACTACCATTATTTCATCTATACACTCGTAAATTCGCTCGGTCAATTCCCTCAGCTTTACCATTGCTTCACCTTTGCTCACCGCTTGAGCTTCCTTTGTCTGTTTTCTTGCTTCTACCAATTGATATTGAGTATGTTTTTCACGGCGTCGGTAGGTTAAACCCGGCGGACCGTCCAGAGGCGGTTCCGACAATTTACCTCTCTACTCTCGATCGGTTCACCACTGGATTATACCCCAAAATCTTAATCGCTTGCGCCTCGGTGATTTTCTCCCAGCCTTCGATGTCCCTGTTAATCAGATGCTGGAACGTATCCTGGTCCGCGCTGAATGCGCTCGTAATGTTGAAGCTATTACATTTGTAAATAACTTTTACTAAAATATCGCCATCTGCCCAGTCGTATCTGTAAATACCTTTTACCACCGTTTCGCGCACTCCTTTATTTTTAGTATTCAGGTACTGTAGTACCGCTTCCTCCAGTGCGAGCCAAACATACTTTTCGCACTTAGCACAAACCTTACTATCCTTAATTTTCCGGCTACAACATTCGCACCTGTCCACGTCCTCACCTCCTACAATTTCTTAACACGCTTTGATTTGGTGAGCGTATTAAGTGGGCTGTTCTGGACATGCTGTTCCTTTATATCCGAATCCGTTAGCGCTATATATTTCTGCGTCATGTTGAGATTGGCGTGACCCATCATGCGCTGCAGGCTGAAAACATTACCACCATTGCGCAGGAAATATAAAGCGAAGCAGTGCCGTAAATCATACGGGCGCACCTGCTCACCAATAATACCGGAGTATTTCCGAAGCCTTTTTCCCCAGCTAAACCGGGTAAGCGGTTTCCCTTCACAGGTAGTAAATACGAGGCTCGTCCGCCATTCTGGGTGTCGCGCTGAAATGAGCTTTCTTATAGCCTGTGACGTAACCGGCATGATTGGCAGCGTCCGTGGCAGCCGTGTTTTTGCCACCTGTGCTTTAATGCTTACTGCCAGCTGTTTATAATCAACATCGTCCACGGTAATCTGCATGGCCTCTTTCGGCCGGATGCCAGTATCAAGTTGGAGCAGCAGGAATGCGTAATCCCTTAAACCGGCGAAGGCCTTCTGGTCCGGTGCTGCCAGTAGCTTTTCTAGCACTTCTGGTTCGACGTTTACAATGCGTGATTCAGTACGTCGCTGCTTCCATTCTGCAAAAGGATTTGAAAACAGGTAACCCTCATTCATACAAAACTCAAAGAACGGTTTAAGAAATTTGATGCGGAGATTGTAGGTGTTATTCCGTATATCCTCTGCCATCCAAGCGTTGACCTGTTGCGGTATGTCCACCCATGATTCGCAGCGCCTAATGAATGCACCTACGCTTTGACGGTGACCATCCAGCGTTGAATCGGCAATACCTTTTGCTTTCCGATACAGTAGGAACTGCATTAAAGCTTCCTCCATGCTAACATCCTGCTTCTGTAGTGAGTAAACCTTTACCATAATAAAAAATCCTCCCTTTGGTGGTTGGGGAGGGTAAGTTTGGGGTAACTGGCCAAAGACCATTTCGGCTAGCACTGGAAGCCGGAAAACCCCGTGAATAAAGGCTTGGAGCGGGTGATGGGAATCGAACCCACGTATCTAGCTTGGAAGGCTAGGGCTCTACCATTGAGCTACACCCGCATAAGGGAAAATGGCCACCGGAAATTTCGCAATTTCCCCGGTGGTCAGCTATTATCTTTTCTACTTTCCTCAACATTAATATATACTTTATACCCTTGCAATGCAAGGTTTTTTGCAGACAGAAACAGAAGAGAGAAGAGCAGAAGGATTACTACGGTTATTTATCGAATTTTATTGAATATAACATATTTATCACCAGTTTATCACCGGGGAGGGGTCAACGTTGAGAAGAAAGTGGCTGTGGATTATTCTGATCATTATTGTTGTTCTCCTGTTGGCAGGTACAGGCTTCGCAATACGGATTGCCCGCGGTGGGCTGCCGAAAACCAGTGGGGTTATTACAACAGATGTTACCGCACCAGTGGAGATATTTCGCGATCAATATAGTGTACCCCACATCATCGCCTCAACAATGGAAGACCTCTTTTTTGCCCAGGGCTACGCTCAGGGCCAGGATCGGCTCTGGCAGATGGATATGAGCCGCCGCGGCGTGGGCGGCAAACTTTCAGAAATTCTCGGTGAAGACTTCGCGGAAACAGATGCCTTCACCCTGACTGTCGGTTTCTACCGGGCCGCAGAAAAAAACTTAAGCCTGATGAGACCTGACACTGTAGCTCTTTTCGATGCTTTTTCCGCCGGGGTGAACGCCTATATTGAAGATAACCGCAGACAGCTCTCCCCGGAATTTACACTGCTTGGTTACAGCCCTGAACCATGGACTCCCACAGACACCCTGGCTATCGGCGTC
>JAUWPV010000001.1 GCA_030611385.1 Bacillota bacterium
AGCGGCCGCCGCTACTTTGAAATGGCCGAATTTGATGCCTGGTTAAATGACCGGCCTAAAGATATTAAAAAGGTTACGCGTATTGGTTAAGCTGTTAGTTCTAACTGAAATCGTTTTTACACAACATTACGGACTTGATCCTACCTTCCATGCTTAATTATAGCATACAAATAAAATTACTCTTGACGCTTTGTAGAAAGCTTGTTTAAATCATCATATAAGAGTATGCTTAACTCGCAAGTAAATAGCAGGAGGTAATCACGATGGGAGACAAAAGTCCCAAGAATAAAGAAAAAAAGAAGAAGAAAAAGAATGCTGACAAAAAGGTTATTGCTCCAATTACTTCTCCAGTATCGGCAGTGAGCAAACCTAAAAGGTAATGAGGATGTTACATGATTGTATTTAAGAAACCTGACGCATCTACCGATGGGTTGATGCTTTAAGGTTTCTTTTTTATAGATAAGCGTTGGCCTACCACAACAACCATTTGCGTTTTGCTTCTGCTTTACATGTCGCCTTTCTTTAGCGTAGGCATAGGCAAGTTAAAGGTACCGTCCCTGGTACTTTCCCGGTGTTTTTTACATTTCGATAAACCGACATCCTTCGTGCTTCCACTAATATCTTCCGTAAACAGAATGAGTGAGATTTGCAATCTCGCCATCCCGTAGATCAAAAGTTACATAATATAATTGACCGTCAAGCTGCCCGGCTTGGATGCTCATTGCCCTGCCAATCCTTCCCGCCCAAATGCCCCCGTTATACTTCGGCGCCTCATGAATGTGACCATGAATAGAGAATAAAGGCTGCTTTTCTAAAAGGAATTTATTAACTACCGGGCTGCCGACCTTTTCACCGGTGGCACAATGATCGAAACCCATATTGATCGGTGGTTCATGAATAAGCCAGATCGATTTAGAAATGTCCTTAACCTGGCCGACCATATTTTCCAGAGATTCTATGATTGACGTTTTGCTCTTAAGGTAGGTTTTTAAATCAGGGATGGTTTCAATTTCATTTTTTTTATTGATCATCAGCGGTGGGCCAAGTTGAACATGGTTGATAAAAAGAACTTCTGAACTATCCGGGGCAACCCAGTATTTATAAGCAAATGGATAATCCCTGATCCAGGGGCATCCGCAAAATTCGTAACCCTTTATCATTTTAACTTTGTCTGCCACATAGTGCCACAAGCCCTGTTCGTCACCCTTTTCCATTTCAGGAACAAGGAGTTGGTTATCATCATTACCGAGAATTAAAACCAGCTCAGCACCGGCACCTTTAATAGCTGAAGCGCAAACCCTCAAGTATGGTAAAAAAGATATCTGCGCCAGAGTGCCATTATTTTTAGGCAGCAAATCTCCGGCTATCGCCACCACTTCAGGCTTTATTGTCCGAACTGTACTAACCAGCTGATCCCACTTATCCTCTGATTGGTGTATATCAGCAAATGCCATGACCTTCATCATCAGAGACTCCTTTTCTGCTTATCCAAATTCATCTTTTTGCCAGAAGAGATTATAACATATTCAAAGCTGCTCAACTTTTTGGGGACCGTTAGACAACCGGTCTTTACCGCCAGTATCAAACAGAAAAGGATTAGAACGAGAATAAACGATAATGTTGTCGACAACCCCGTCCCCTAGACATTATGGACTCCGATTTTCACCGGAGTGACGACTTTTTGCGAGTCCATCAACTCTGAGATTGTGCAAACTCCAGTTGCAAAGACCGGATTAAATCTTTTACCGAAATTATCTCGTTTACTCTGTATGCGTTGGCGCCGGCAAAGGCAAACCCGTTTTTAAATTTTCCCCTCCGGGCTCCTGCAAGAGCCATTGCAATGCAATAAGGGCTTTTTTCAATGTCACATGTTTTGATACATTGATAGGGGCATCTGAAGGGTTTTTTCTCACCGTTTTCAACATCATCTAAAAATTTGTTATGCAAGGCACGGCCGGAAAGCCCCAATGGGCTGTTGATTATCATCAGATCTTCTTGTTTTGCATCGAGATAAGCCTTCTTGAAGCCGAAAGCAGCGTCACACTCAAAGGTTCCTACGAACCGTGTTCCCATTTGGACACCGGCAGCCCCCAGATCTAACATTTTACGGATGTCCTCGCCGGTAAAAATACCGCCTGCTGCTATAACCGGAATAGTTGTGCCATGTTCTGCGGCTATAGTACCAATGGCCTCAATTACCTCTTTGACCAGTTTTTCAAGTGCATAGTCTGAATCGTTTATCTGTTCTTTTTTGAACCCCAGATGTCCTCCGGCTTTAGGACCTTCCACCACAAAGGCATCCGGCAGGCGATTGTACTTTGATAGCCATTTTTGGCATAAAAGTTTTGCCGCGCGTGCGGAAGAGACAATCGGCACAAGTTTTGTTTTAGCGCCTTCAATAAGGTATCCCGGAAGATCCAAAGGAAGACCGGCGCCTGAAATAATTATATCAACAGCTTCTTCAATAGAGGTTTTAACGAGTTCGGCATAGTGAGTTAACGCCACCATGATGTTAACGCCGATTATTCCTTTAGTCATAGCTCTTGCTTTTCTTATCTCCAGTTTAAGCGCTCTGCCATTGGCTACTACCGGGTTGACGGAAACGTCAGGTTCATCAATGCCTATCATGGCGGTAGCAATTATACCAATCCCTCCTTCATTAGCCACAGCCGAAGCAAGCCCGGACATAGAAATGCCGACCCCCATACCACCCTGTATAATCGGAATGCGACTGACAAGATCACCGATTCTTAGCGAAGTGAAACTCATATTAATTGAAAACTCCTTTGCGATTTATTCTAATAGACTTTTGCATAACGCTCCCTTTAGCGCTATCCTCGAAATACTTAATGTCTTCCGGTGGTTAAAATTCCCATGACAGCTCCGGAATTTTACCCCGGTCTGCCGCATCATCGGTACCTGCTTCCAAATCAGAGTAGATCTCCTCGGCGCTGAGATATACCCCCGACCCATCTCCCATCCGGGTAAAATACTGCTGCACTGCAGATCCTCTCCCTTACGATTCAAATCTATCTCCTAAATATAAACCCATGTAACAGTTTCAACTGCTTTATCCACATAGGCATCTACTCCTATTCAGTTTTTTTATTATAATAGCGTAAATATTGTGGTCATGCTTATTTTACTTCGAAACAAATGATTATTATAGATATAAATTAGTGGGACCCGGATAATATACCCAGGCCCCAAAAGCCCTGCATTTATTGGAGCCGGCAAGAGGACTTGAACCCCCAACATGCTGATTACGATTCAGCTGCTCTACCATTGAGCTATGCCGGCATGGTGCAGTAAATATTATAGCGCAGATTGTTAAACTGTTCAACGCGCTTCGCTACAGCCTGTTGATTACCTACTGATCTTCAGGTTGGCTTCAGCTCAATTTCGCCCCAGGCGGCGCTTTTTTCGCCGCAGATCAGCAGAGCTCCGGTAATACCTTCGATTTTTTGAGCATATTCGAGCGCCGCTTCCAGGTCATCGGAGTTTTGCACACGGTTACCCAACGCTGTGGCCACAGCATCAGCCAAAGGTGTCGAAAGTGCCATTACCACAGCTGCATCGGCCTGTCCAAAACTTAAGGATGGGCCGACCGTTCCTGACGAGGTGCAAACACCGAGAGGAGTTTTAGCCGGATCAATGAGCAGCAACAGTTTGCTGCTGAGCGGTGAGTTTCCGGCGTAGATACCGACTCTGACGGGTTCAATCACCTTAATAAATATATCTCCGCCGTTTTCGACGATCACTTCCGGTGAGTAGTCTAGTAGGTAGAGCCCGACAGCTTCAGCAATCGCTCCGGCCACAGCGGCCATCGGCCCGACTCCGGCCCGATTGGCGGCTTTAACCATGCTGTGAACAATGGACGGTGCGTCGGCTTCAACAAGGCAGGGTTCAAGGGCTGGCGCAAAAGAAGGGTGCGCGACAAGGTAGGCTTCGAGCAGGCGACGCAGTTTCCAAACCAGCAGTTCTGTGCAGGCCGATAATTCAGAATCAAAGGCAGTGCTGCTAACAGCAACCCATAAATCAGTTTCCTTAACCGTAACCGAAAAAGAGGTCAGCCTTGAACCGGAGGTTTCGTGACGGTAGACCCTCCTGCTGTTCATTTGAAATTGGCGTTATCAACCAGGGTTTCCATGGCCCGGGCCGGACAAGCGCGCAGGCATAGCTCACAGACAATGCACTTCTCTTCCACAAAGTGAACAGTCATCTCGGGACGTTCAAACAACAGCGCTTCGGTTGGACAGATTACAGTACAGGCGCCGCAGTGGGTGCAGCGATCAGAGCGCCAGATGATCTGCTGCTCCAGATTCATGATCTGCAAGCCCTGCTTGTTCATCCATTCAATAGCCCGCTGATAGTTCGCTTCTTCGCCGCTTAGCTCCATGATCAAGCGGCCTTCTTTTTTCGGGTTGATGTCGGCTCTCAGGATATTAACCATCAGATCATAATCTTTGATCAAATGATAGATCGTCGGCTTTTCAACAATATGTGGTGGAAACCGCAGGACTATTTTTTGTTTAATCATTATTGATCCTCCCGTTCTTCCGGATCCCGCTGAGGCATAGTCTTAAGAGAGATACTTGCATCGACCGAAGGCAGGGTCACCGCCGGGCTGGTCAGAGTAAACTGTCCGGTTGTTATCCAATCTTTCAGAGATACGGCAATTTCACGGGCTCCGGCATAGCTGGAAAGAGATGCAGTAGGCACTTTTCTACCGTTAACAGTGACCGCTCCGCTTTTAAGTTCAGCATAGTTGACCAGACCGAGATTTCCGCCTTCCCGGTAAGGGTATGAGTGGTGGTAGTCGACAATCGGGGCGAATATATCTTGATCACTTACAGCACAATAACCCATAATTTCTTCATTCAGAATGGGGATGGGAATACCCAGTCCAACCTGCAGAGTTGCCCCATAACCAAGGAAACTCAAGCCTCTCAGCCAGCGTGGCTGCATCTGCTTCAGATCGCCGATCAGAGCCAGCGTAGCAGCCGGATACATAGGGGTTCCATTCCCAGCTCTCTCTGCGGAGGGATTATGCTGAGTACCGTGCCAGGCGATATAACCGATTCCGCCTCCTAAAAAAATGCGGGTACCGATACCAATCGTTTTCAGGAGGGGATCGTTAAAAAGCGGACTGAGCTGGCCAGCCGAGCTATAATTGGCATTGCCCATATCAGGCTTAAGCACACCCATATAAGTGTAGATCGTTTTATGACCCAGGTTTATGGCCACATTATAGTTCTGGTAAGCGTTACGTGGGTTGTAAAGGGTGGCCTCGTTTATTTCCGACAGGCAGAAGGTGGTAGCGATTTTTTTAAGGGGATAGCAATCGGTGCCGTAAGCAGTTGCCACGAGTCTGATCTTTTTACCGGCTACCAGATCTTCAATAACATGGCCTCCGCCATAGATAAACTCTCCCGGATGATTCCGATTGGCCGGGTCAGCAAGAGGCAGAGCAGTTGCACCCAGATATAGATCAACCGCGGCAATTCCGGCATAGGCTGGTACGCCATTCAGATAAGCCTCATTAAGCTTAATGCGCGGCTGTGAATGACCGACATTTAAAAAAACACCGGAGGAACACATCGGGCCAAATGTTCCCGTGGTCACCACGTCAACAGCCGCTGCCGCCGCTGCCACTCCTTTTTCTTTGACCAGGCCGATCACTTCTTCTGCTGTGAATACTACCACTTTTCCGGTTTTGATCTTTGCATTGATTTCCTCTATACTACGGTTTGTTTTCAATAGGCCACTTCCTCCTTGATGGATAGCTCAGATTATATCATTCCAAATCGGACACGTCACCTACTAAGAAGTTGCCAGGAGTGGCGTTTTCGAAGCAGCCTACAACTATCCGGAGAAAATATAAAAAGGACCCCACCTGAGATAGCGGGATCCACATTGACGCGTCAGGCAATCACCTTTACGAACTAGTCAGCACTCGAAGGTAGTTATTAAAAACTTCCGTATATTCTTCTGGATGGGTTAAAAATCTGAAGACCTCGTTATTTTCTTTAAAAACACTGTAGAGGGGCAGGCCGGTGATCAGTTTAAATTCTTCAACCGGTGTCACCGGGCAGCGTTTAAGCAGTGGCAGCTGTGGGTAATGACTATTGGGTATAAACTCGGAAACTTCATTGATTTTCAGCTCAAAGTAAGCTCCGCCTTTCATTTGTTTAATCGGCTCGTAAAGAGAAGAAAACCCTTCGGCAACCCAGTTGCTCATAATCAGGAAATCGTCGCCAGGGTTAGTCGTAATGTGCCCAAACCCGGGTGGAATTAATACCTTGTCTCCCGGCCTGGCAGTAATCAGAAACACCGACTCCAACTGATCGGGTCGATCAGGCCGGTGTCTCTGCAGAAGATAGTGCGCCCGCCCAAAAAGTACCTCATAAACCTCGGGCCAGGTAAAACCTGTGCCCGTCTTTTCAGGATGATAGTGCCCGACAGTTTTAACGAATTCACCGCTGATCGTTCCCGGTCTGATGGCTGTTATATCGTAGCGTAAACCGGCCGCTTTGATTGAAGAAGAGTCATCAGCCAGTGATAAACCGCGATACATGTAGTAGAGTTCGTTAAGTTCTTTGGCTTCCGGATCGTATAATATGCCCTGCATATCGATCCGGCAGCGGACAGCAGGCTGACAATCTGCGGGTTCCATATTTTCACCGCAAACAATCCGTTCTTTTGCAGAATCCCAGTGGATTGGTAACCCACTGGGTTTGATTAAATCGATCATTTAAGTGTCCTTCCTACCTGGCGGCAATCATTGCCGCCAGATCGATAACTCTGCAGGAATAAGCCCACTCATTATCATACCAGGCCAGGACGCGAGCCAGATTGTTTCCGATAACCATCGTTGATTGGCCGTCAACTGTTGAAGAATAGGAATTCCCCTTATAATCGGCAGAAACAAGGGGTTCATCGCTGAAAGCCAGGTACGGTGAACCAGACGCTGCCTTTTTAAAGGCTGCGTTTATAGCATCGACAGTGGCCTCTTTTTCCAGTTCCGCCACAAAATCAACCAGCGAAACAGTGGGGGTGGGTACCCGGATCGCCAAACCGTCAATACGGCCTTTTATTTCGGGGATTACCTCACCGACAGTTTTAGCCGCGCCGGTAGAGGTGGGAATCATCGATAAGGCCGCTGCACGACATCTGCGCAGGTCGGAATGAGGAAAATCAAGCAGTTGTTGATCATTGGTATAAGAATGGGTCGTATTCATTAAACCTTTTTTGACCCCAAAATTGTCATGCATTACTTTAACCAGAGGAGCGAGGGCATTGGTGGTACAGGAGGCATTGGAAATAATAAAATGTTTATCCGGATCATAAAGATGGTCATTAACCCCGAGTACCATCACAATATCGACAGCAGCCGGAGCTGTAATGATCACTCTCTTTGCACCGGCGCTCAGGTGCGCCGCGGCTGCTTCACGCTTACGAAAGATACCGGTGGCTTCAATAACCACATCAACACCGGCATCCTTCCAGGGTAGTTTAGCTGGTTCTCTTTCCGAAAAGACCCTGATCCTTTCACCATTAATCAGGAAACCCTCGTCATCGGATTTTATATCAGCATTTAATATTCCGTAGACTGAATCATACTTCAGCAGATGGGCGAGAGTATTATTCTCTGACAGGTCATTGATGGCAACTACTTTAACTTTGTCCTGGTTCAGCGAGGCACGCATACTCAGTCTGCCGATCCTTCCGAAACCGTTAATTCCTACCTTTAGCATATGGTACCCTCCTTATAAATTTGCTCGGGAGCTTAAAATTAACTGCGTTCATAGTACATCATTTATCGAGTTCCTGCAATGTGGCGGTATGCATCTGTCAGGGCTTTGCGGCCTGCATTGAGACTTGCTTTTGGCCGTTAACAATCCACTGGGTGCCCACTTCCCTAAAACCGTGTTTGGCATGGAAGGCAAGGGAAAACTCATTGGGTGGAACGATGTTGATCTCGCAGGTGATTACCGGAATTTTTTCTGCACGCGCATAGTGAAAGATGTCCTCATATAGAAGTGAGCCGATTTTGTGCCCCTGGAACGACCTGCCGACAACTATTCTGTCGATGTATAAAAATTCTTCGTATTGTGAAAAAAGCCAGTTGAAATTATCGTTTTGGTACAGGCAATGATCTTTCATGGCGAGAAGAAACGCCACGACCCGGCCATTGAGAACAGCAATTTTGTGATAGGTGGACAGGGAGTCCAGGTAATTAACTCTATCTATATCCATAACGTTGGTGTACTGAACCTCGCTGGCATTAAGATCAACAATGTCGTTATAGTCCGACTCCTGAACATCGCGAATAATGACTTCTGCCATACTCACTACCACCGTACCTTCCTATGTTTCTCTTTCATTTCACCTTAGCTGTCGGTTTGATGTATATCGGGTTTGAGTAGATCCAGGGACGAAGGCGTCCGATACCGGTTCGGTGATAGACTTCTACCCGGTAAACTCCCGGACCGGTTGGGTTGTATTCAAGAGTGACCCCTGCATTTTCACTAATCAACTTCCCATTTTTGATCAATCGGATTAACGGTCGCCTGCCGGGTGTCTTGATGTGCAGGGTAATTCCTTCATGATAGTGCATTTCCCCACCCATACAGAAGACTTTCCCGCCGGTGGATGCATAGTAGGAAAAATCTTTGCCGGGGTGAAGACTATCGAAAGAGATATAGCAGCAGCCGTCATGCAGGGCACCGGTAATCTGTTTCTTGGCTCCGGTAAAATCCCGTTTCAGTTCTTCCTTTAAAACAATGTAGGTATTGATCGTCTTAAAAGTGTAGCGGTAGGTAAAGATTGTTATATGAAAAAAGCCTGACCGGTATAAATAGGCATGTGCATCGCTGCCGCCAATGCCAACGGTTCTGTGCCCGTGAATATTATAACAATCCCAGAGACGGAGTAATCTCCGGGGCGGCCCCTTCATCGCTGCATTCCGGTTGATAAAAAACCAGTAGAGTATTTGGAAAAGTGGTTGGCGGAGACCACGCCAGTGCGAAGAAAAGTTCCATATTTCAATACCGTGGAAGTTAAAAACAGGCCAACAATTCCAGGGGTAAGCTTTTCCTTTTTCAATGTATTTAGTGCCACGATCAAAGGGATGAGCGATAAAACCGAGACCGCCTGCTTCCCTAACCTGGTCGATAACCCGCTGGGGATTATCGTCATCAGAATCAACCTGTTGATCGCTAGCAAGGGCCAGGTAATGATTGTGCTTGCTGTTGATTTCAGAACCGACCAACAGAACGACATCATTATAAATTGCTTCTTCGGGAAACCCGGCCAGGGTCTCATGATCACAAATAATCACATAACTTAACCCTGCAGTGGACGCATCGGCGGCAATTTGCCCGAGATTACCACTGCCGTCGGAGAAACAACTGTGAATATGAATATTACCAGGATACGTAAACATAATGTCCGGGCAGCCAGTGCCCTTGCTCCCTATGCTTCAACCTGTTCACGATTTTCAGGATAAAAACGTTCAAGGCGTGCCCCAAGCTTTCTCAAGCGCTCCTCGAAACAGCTATAGCCCCGCCAGAGGTAGTCAACTGACGATATTACTGTCGTTCCCTCGGCAGCGAGACCGGCTAAAACAAGGGCCGCAGCAGCTCTTAAATCTGAGGCCTTAACCGGCGCTCCACTGAGTTTGCTGCTGCCCTGGATTACGGCACGGTTACCTTCAATTTGAATGTTGGCATTCATCCTCCGCAGTCCGTCTACATGCATAAATCTGTTTTCAAAAACGGTCTCGGTAACCAGGCTTGTTCCGTTGGAAAGGGCCAGTAAAACCATGAATTGGGGTTGTAAATCGGTCGGAAATCCGGGATAGGGAAGAGTTTTCAAGTCTACGCCCCTGGTCTTACTGCTGCCGATAACCCGAATCGCCGAATAATCAACCTCTTCGGCTGATATACCGGTTTCCCGCAGTTTCGCCAGCAAAGGCCTTAAGTGATCCGGCAATACATTGGTTACCGTTACATCACCTCCGGTAACAGCTGCGCATAAAAGCAGCGTACCCGCTTCAATACGATCCGGTATTACCGCATAGCGAGTGTCGCCAAGCTCTTTGACACCTTCAATACGAATTGTTTTCGTACCGGCACCGCTGATTCTCGCTCCCATACTGTTCAGGAAACCGGCCAAATCGACAATCTCCGGCTCAGAAGCGGCGTTTTCAATTACAGTAGTTCCTCGGGCCAGCGTACCGGCCATCATTATATTTTCTGTAGCGCCTACACTGGGATAATCAAGATAGATGCGCGCCCCTTGAAGGCGATTTGTTTTTCCTTCAATTAAACCACCGGAAACAGTAAATTTGACTCCCATTGCCGTCAACCCTTTTAGATGCAGATCGACCGGTCGGGAGCCGATGGCACAACCACCAGGCAGCGAAATAGAGGCCTGCCCGAACCGGGCCAAAAGAGGTCCGAGCACCAAAAAAGATGCCCTCATTTTCTGGACCTTATGCCTGGACGGTTCTAGCGGTTCCAGACTATGTGTGCTGATATGGATGATTTCATCAATGGCATTATATTGAACTTCAGAACCTAAAGACTTGATCACCGCGAGCATATCGCGAACATCAAGCAGATCAGGCACATCTTCTATTATAACCGGCTCGGAGGTGAGTAAAGAGGCGGCAATAATCGGCAAGCTGGCATTTTTCGATCCTTTTACTTTTACTGTTCCACGCAGGGGGATACCCCCCTGAATCAGCAGTTCATGCATTTAGCTTGATGTCCTTCCCGCAGGCGTATGTTTTAAACCCTTAATGTTTTGTTCTTTGCTTCTGACTAATGACTCCTGTCTCCTAAATCATGACTGCTTTCCTTTGTCGCCGGGATTCTGCTTCTCCCTACATCTTGGCCCGGACAATATCTTTAATTTTCATCAATCTGGTCAGGGCGCCCCGCTCGTTTTCATCGAGTTTCATAGTAATATATTTGATGGTATCACCAAGCTTCGGAATTAAGATATACTCAAGAGCATTAACACGGCGGCGGGTTTTTTCAATTTCTTCAGCCAGGAGCTGAACTGCTTTTTCAACTTCGGCCAGTTCCATCAACCTGGGCAGTATTCCAGACAGAGTTTCAATTGAAATATCCAGTTCGGCAGAGGTATCAACAAAGCCGTAAGGGTAAATACTGCTGTTCTCTCCCCGACCTGATTCCTCTTCAACCCAGCTGAACTTCGGAGCATAAACACTCATAATGTTCTGTTTGTTTATTTCAAGGCTCAATTTTTTGGTTGGGTACATCAATGCCTCTTCCAGGTTCTCCGCAGACATTACCGCCCGGGCAAGCAAGAATCTGGCAAAAGCAGCAGATAGTTCCTTCTCGACGTGCTCCCGCAATTCTTTATTCTTGCGGACCAGAATTAAAAACTGGCGGATCAACTCGTCCCTTTTGTCTTTAAGAAGCTTATGCCCCCGCTCCGCCATCTTTAATCTTTTTTTAAGGAGGTTTAGCTCCATGCGGGTTGGATTAACCCGAATTTCCATGACCTAAACCTCCTCCTGCTCAGGCAGGTATTTCTTGATATACTCATCACGAATTCTCTTCAGTTCAACCCGCGGTAGTTTAGCTAACAGCTCCCATCCGAGGTTTAGCGTTTCTTCAATATTACGATCTTCTTCCTCACCCTGAGCGATATAACGGTTTTCAAACTCATCGGCAAAGCGGGAAAACTTCTTATCAGCTTCGGAAAGGGCTGCTTCACCGAGAATTGCAGCCAGTTCCTTCGCTTCTTTGCCCCGAGCATAGGAGGCATAAAGCTGGTTCATTATATCAGCGTGATCTTCCCGTGTCTTTCCTGCACCGATGCCCTTATCTTTTAACCTTGAAAGCGAAGGGAGCACATCAATGGGTGGGTATAAGCCCTTCCGATGCAGTTCCTGACTTAAAATGATCTGGCCTTCGGTGATATAACCAGTCAGGTCGGGAATAGGGTGAGTCTTATCATTTTCAGGCATAGACAGGATCGGCAGCTGGGTGATCGAACCCGCACGGCCCTGAATTCGACCGGCTCTTTCGTAAATGGTCGAGAGATCTGTGTACAGATAGCCGGGATAACCACGGCGACCGGGGACCTCCTTGCGAGCTGCCGAGATCTCCCTCAGCGCTTCTGCGTAGTTGGTCATATCGGTCAGGATAACCAGCACATGCATATCCTTTTCGTAGGCAAGGTATTCCGCCGCAGTAAGGGCCATCCGTGGCGTGGCAATACGTTCGATGGCCGGATCATCAGCCAGGTTGATAAAGAGAACAGCTCTCTCAATAGCCCCTGTTTTGCGGAAATCGCTGATAAAATAATCGGCTTCCTCGAAGGTAATGCCCATTGCAGCAAAAACCACGGCAAATTTTGACTCGGTGCCCAGAACCTTGGCCTGCCGGGCAATCTGGGCGGCCAGCTTGGAGTGCGGTAGGCCCGAACACGAAAATATAGGAAGTTTCTGACCGCGAACCATCGTGTTCATACCGTCGATAGCAGAAATACCGGTCTGGATAAACTCAGATGGGTAGTCACGGGCACAAGGATTTATTGGGAAACCATTGATATCAAGCCTTTTATCGGGAATAATCTTCGGTCCATGGTCACGGGGTTGACCGAGCCCGCTAAAGACCCGGCCAAGCATGTCCATCGATACGGGCAGTTCGATCGCTTTGCCAAGAAAACGAACTCTGGCCGAACCAATATTTAGCCCGGTTGAACCTTCAAAAATTTGGACCAGGGCCCGATCCCGGTCAACTTCCAAAACTTGCCCGTGGCGAATATCTCCACCGGGCATCTCGATTTCAGTCAGCTCACCGTATTTTATCCCTTCAACTTTTTCCACCAGCATTAAGGGGCCGGCAACGTCAACAATTGTTTTATATTCTTTAAGCATCCTCATCCCCTCCTTCACCGGCTAATGAGGTTATCTGCTCTTTAATTTCACGCTTGATCCCTTCCAACTCCTTCAGGTTTCCTTCAGGCACATACCTGGTTCGGGCAATTCTTTCCCGGACCGGCAGGGCAAACATCTTCTCCAGATCCAGGTCGATCTCGCCTTTTTCGACAAGAACCGATGCTTCATGATGATACATTAGAATCAGTTCAAGCATGGCAAACTGTTTATTCAGAGAGCTATAGGTGTCAATTTCGTGCATGGCGTTCTGATGCAGAAAATCTTCCCGCAACGATTTAGCGGTCTCTAAGATTAATCTTTCACGGGCAGAAAGTGCATCGACCCCGACCAAACGCACAATTTCTTCCAGTTCAGCCTCTTCCTGCAGCAATTTCATCGCCTCACGGCGCATTTCGTTCCATTGCCCACCAAGAGTATCGCGGAAATAGGCGGCGACATTGTCAAGATAGAGAGAATAACTGAGCAGCCAGTTGATCGCCGGGAAATGGCGCCGGTAAGCCAGGGAGGCGTCCAGCCCCCAGAAGACCTTAACTATACGCAGTGTGGCCTGGGATACCGGTTCCGAAAGGTCTCCCCCGGGAGGAGATACAGCACCAACCGCTGTAAGCGCTCCTTCTCTCCCGTCACTGCCAAAACAGATCGTTCGTCCTGCACGTTCATAAAAGTCGGCCAGACGGGAGCCGAGGTAGGCAGGGTAGCCTTCCTCTCCGGGCATCTCTTCCAAGCGCCCGGACATTTCACGCAGTGCTTCAGCCCAGCGTGAAGTTGAATCAGCCATCAGGGCAACACTATAGCCCATATCCCGAAAATACTCAGCAATGGTGATCCCGGTATAAATTGAAGCTTCCCGGGCCGCCACCGGCATATTTGAGGTGTTGGCAATCAATACTGTCCTTTTCATCAATGGTTCACCCGATTTCGGGTCTTTCAGCTCGGGGAATTCCATTAAAACATCGGTCATCTCGTTACCGCGTTCACCGCAGCCAATGTAGACTACTATTTCGGCATCGGCCCACTTGGCCAGTTGGTGCTGGATAACCGTCTTTCCGCTGCCAAAAGGCCCGGGAATACAGGCTGTCCCGCCTTTGGCTACCGGGAAGAAGGTATCGATAATCCGCTGACCGGTAACCATCGGAATATGTGGTCCCATTTTATCTTTGAATGGCCGGCCTTTACGGATTGGCCACCGTTGCATCATTGTTACATCGATCAGCCCTTTTTCTGTATCAACCCGGGCGATAACGTCGGTTATGGTCGCTTCACCGCTTTTAATCTCCTTGATTGTTCCAGCGGTGCAGTCTGGTGGCAGCATAATGCGATGCTCAACCAGTGTTGTCTCCTGGACTGTCCCGATGATATCACCGGCCTGAACCCTGTCCCCTTCTTTAACTGTCGGCACAAAGTTCCATTTACGTTCCCGGTTGAGAGGATCTACCTCGACACCACGGGTAATATAATCGCCGACCTGCTCCCGAATAATATTCAGCGGCCGCTGAACACCATCAAATATTGCTTCGATCAAACCGGGGCCAAGCTCAACACTGAGCGGATCGCCGGTTATGTAAACGGGTTCACCCGGGCCCAGGCCTACGGTTTCTTCATAGACCTGTATTGATGCCCGATCGCCATGCAGTTCAATAATTTCGCCCAAGAGCCGGGCGGCGCTCACCCTGACCATATCATACATTCGGGCATCACCCATATTAGCTGCCACCACAAGGGGGCCAGAAACTTTTATGATCCTGCCAACATCCAAGTTATCAACCTTCTTTCCCGAACAGAATATCTGTGCCGATCGCTTTTTCTACATTTTTTTTGATTTGCTGGATTCCTATCCCCAGGGTTCCCTTGCTGTTTGGAATCAATACAACTGCCGGTAAAAACCGTTTATTTAGCTCGGCAATTATATCCTCAAGATCCCGGGCCAGTTCCTCGGTTATGAAAATCACTCCATACTCTTCAGAGACCAGCTTTTTTAATACAGTTAAAGCAGAATCACTGCTTGTTACAGAGAATGTATCGACACCGATGGTCTTGAAACCAAGGATAGAGTCCTTATCACCAATTACGGCTATTTTATATGTAGACATCGCGTATTCGCTCCCTGATCGCTTCGGCAGGCAGTCTGTTTATTTTGCCAACCAAGACTAAGCGGATATTTTTTATCTCAATTTCCTTGGCCCACAGATAACCAACCAGGGGTTCAAATCCGAATGGCATCCATTTACCCTGTTTAAGATAGGCGGTTATATAATCATCTGAAAGCTTTTCGAGACGGGAAGCAGTTCCTTTTTCCAGCCATTCCCGTACTCCTTCTTCAATAAGATCGGCATAGTCGCTCATCATCAGAGAGCTGACCAGAGATTCAAGAGGTTCATCAAGGTTAGCGGTTAAACGATCAATTGGAAGTGTACCCTGCGGTAATAATACCTTTTTTATAAATTCGCGATCAAGACCCATCCGTTTTATGCGTATTAATGATCGCAGGTTAGTCAAATCAATCTGTCTGATAAACATCCCCTCTAAAAAGGCAGAACCATTTTCTCTGGCTACGGCTATAAGCTGCTCGTAGAGTACTCGATCCAGAATTAAATCAATTGCCTGCGGATCGCGGTTCATCAAGAAATCTTCGCTGATCTTCTCAGCTGCACGGCGGAGTTTCACTGGCAGATCGCGGTAATCATCTTCGGCTGCCGAATAAGCGAGTTTCTCAAGATCAAGTGATCCGATCGGTATGAACAGATCACTTTTTATCCCCAGATATTTTGCCTTGAATAAGACTTTCAGGTTATGGACATCATAACGCAATATTAATATTTTGATCAGTTCAGGCCTGGGGCAGATGCGGATAAGCGTATCAAACGAATTTTTTAGCTCTGCCGTCAGAACCGATTCGAAGTTATGGAAATCACTCAACTCGCTCACTGCACCGGAATAATCAGTTTCGGCGAGAACTTTCAGAGCGTCCTCTGCTGATGAGGAGTCAATCATACGTTCGAAACGACTCCGATCGAGTAAACGTGTCTCCAAAGCGCGTATGCGTCCAACTGCGTAAGCATAAATTGTATCATTAACGGGCATATCTCTTGTGCTCTCCTTTCCCGGAGGAAAGCTTTCTTTTATTTAAAGAGTGCTGCTGCTACTTCAGGCTCTAATCGATCCCTTTTCATCTCCAGCAGAGATTCAAAGGAACAGTTAATCTCGACACCTTCCGCCTGAAGAATAAAACCACCGCGAATGTCTCTGGTATCCGCCGACAGTTTAAGCTCACCCTTTTTACCTTGCTTCACAAGGGTTTCATTGATCTCTTTCCAAAAAACGGCCGGAATCCTGCCCTGATCTATTGCAGAGCCGAGTACAGTTTCCGTGCCTGTCTCCACCAATTTGAGAATCAGATCACGGATTGTGGCAAGATATACACGTTCATCCATATCGACAAGTTGATCCAGAGATTTTTGGAAAACCTCGCTGATCAGCTCCTGTTTTGCAGCAAGCAATTCTTTGCGAGCTTCAAGCTGGGCCACCCCAATAATGCGCCGTTTCTGCTCTTCGGCTTCTTTACAAGCTTTTTCAAGGATTTGCTCCTTTTTACGGGCAGCCTTTTGTTTCGCTTCATTTTCAACTGCAGTAGATTTTTCTTTAGCGGCAGTTTTAATTGCCACTGCCTTAGAATTCGCATCACCCAGAATTCGCCGGATAATTCTTTCCGCTCCCTCTCCCATACTCCTCACTCCTTTATACAGGTATACCGAAGAGCAGCATGATTGAGGCCAGCAAAGCCAGCACGGCATAAGTTTCAACCATAACCGCAAAAACAATACCTTTCCCCAGTTCTTCAGGCCTTTTGGCAATCAGACCAATAGCAGCTGCAGAAACTCTGCCCTGATATACCGCTGAAATCAAACCGACAATAGCAACCGGAATCGAAGCCATCAGAAAAGCATACCCATCAGGGACAGATAAGTTCACAAGACCTCCGCCAATGATCCCCACTCTCTGCATGATCATAAACCCGGTCAGGAGTCCATAAATGCCCTGGGTGCCCGGCAGCGCCTGTAGTAGAAGAGTTTGCCCGAATTTATCAGGATCTTCAGTTACCAGGCCGGCTGCGCTCTGGCCGACAATACCTACTCCGATAGCCGATCCAATACCGGCGAGGCCAACTGCCAAAGCAGCCCCTAATAGTGCTATTTGAATTCCATCCATCATTTAAAGCCTCCCTTTTTGTTCAAAAAATAACACTATCCAGACATTCAGAAATCGAAATACCCCAATTACTTGTTTAATGTTAGCTGTTGACACCTGAATTCTGTCTTTTGCCGTTACAATGCTTTTTCTGTTTCGATCACATCAACATAGCTGGTTTTTACAGTGAAGGGATTAAACGCCTTGCCACCGCCTTCAAAAAATTTACCAAAAAATTCAATGTACTGCAATCGGCTGGTGTGTACATAAGAACCGAGGGTGCTGATAACAATGTTGAAGAGGTGCCCTCCGAATAAAACAATAACCATGATCGCTGTGCCGACAAAACCGCCGGCAACCATTCCGCCCATTGAATTAATAGCAGAAGCAATAACTCCGGTCGCCAGGCCGAGAGCAAGCAAACGAGAGTAGGATAAAACATCACTGAGATATCCGGTGATATTATAAAGGCTTAGTAAACCACTCATAAATTTTTTAACAATACCCTGTTGAGTGCGTCCCTGGGTAAGGATTAAACCAGCTGCGCCTCCGATGGCAAACAGGCGGCCAAAAGCGGAGAATTCGGGCAACAGCAGCAGGATCAGACCGTTTAAAAATATAAACCAGAAACCCTGATCAAATATAGCGCTTAATAGATGGCCTGCCTTAAAATTACGGTATGCCTGCAGAGCCATTCCAAAGTAGACGTGAATCAAACCGATACCAAAGCAGTAAAACAGCATCCGCATCGGATCCTCAAGTGGGTCGAACCAGAGAGCCGGCAGCCCAATCAGGTCACCGAAATAGCTGCCGAAGAGTACCCCGAAGAATATCGCGGAGAGTCCGCCCAGAAACAACAGGTTCACCAGCTGTTTACCCATGCCTGCCAGTTTCAGTTTTCGTGAAACAAAGAGGGCCAACAGGGCAAGAATAACTCCATACCCGGCATCAGAAAGGCAGATCCCAAAAAAGACGAAGAAGAACGGGGCCATGAATGGAGTTGGATCAATTTCACTCTTTCTGGGGGTACTGTAAAGTTTTGTGACAACTTCATAAGCTTCAATCGGCCCGCTGTTATGCAGCAGCACAGGAACATCTTCACCCGGTCTGGGATCCCGTACCGCCAGGACTGCAGTATCTGTTTTTTCAGCTATGGTCATCTCCAGATCGTTAAGAACAGGGACCGGTACCCACCCTTCAAGTAAAAAACTATTCTCGGTTCGGGCCAGGTTCGATACAGCTTCATGTTTCTTAAGTTCATTATCCATATGATCATAGCAGGCCATCAGCATTGGCCGATGTTCAAGCAGCAACTCAATCTCTTTTAAAACGGCAACACGTTCTTCAATAACTGATTCGAGCTTCTGGTGCAATGATTCGATGTTTTCAGCTGCTGTTCCAGTTAAGGCAGTAAAAGCCGCCCTTGTAACAGCTTTCTCTTTAAAAAAATTCTGCACGGTCTCAAGCTCAGCGGCCAAGCCGGTAAAGAAGAAGTAAACAAATTCTTTATCGGTAAAGATCATTTCAAGATGATGGGCAGATAAATTTTCTTCAAGAGAGGCCATAAGGGTAGATAGATTTTCGGGAATAACGGTATAAAGATCCATCGAAACAAAAGAGCCATTCCGGATCTGTTCCAAAGACAGATCAAGAGCAACCCATGGGGTTAATTCTTCAATCAGGTTGTTGAACTGAGTCTCCTCATTACGAATACGGGCAAGATCATCATCAGCTTTACGGCAGGAGCTGTAAGTCGACCTGGCTAAATCCAGACTATTGATGTATCCTGAATATTTTTCAGGTGTCAGTTCAAGCTTGGCTCCGGTAAATTGCTGGACAAAATTTTTACGAACCGGAAAATGTCGCTGGAAAAAATCAAGGCAATAACGAATGTCGCTAAGCCTGGCGTCTACCTGGGCAGCAGCTTCGTCAGGCTGGTCCGGTTCAAGCAGTGCTTCAAACTCATTCCAGGCATCACCGGATTTCATATCAAGCAGATGGACACTGCCCAGTTTATGTAAAAGATTAAAAATGCTATCTCTTTCCTGCCGGTGCCCCAGCAGGAAGACTTTCTTCATCTCAATTATCGGCATAGATATTTACAACCTTTTCTGTAATCACTGCTACTACTTCAGACAGACGACCGGAAGCTTCTTTTTTTAACCGGACAATCTCCTGTTGTCGCTCTTCAATTAGCGGCACTGCTTCAGATCTGGCATCGTCCTCGGCTTTTCTGATCAGATCTTTAGCTTTTTTTTCTGCTTCAGCGAGCGCTTTCTGCATAATTACGGTTGCCTTAACTTCGGCATCTTTCTGGGTCTGACGCGCTTCCTGCTTAGCTTCCCGAACAATCGCTTCGGCCTTTACTTCAGCTTCCTTTATTGCTTTGACCAGTTCAACCGTCAACGAATCTTCACCGCCTGTATCTATTTATAGTCTTTGATAGATCAGTTATTATAAATATATGGCCGTGCGCAGCCAGAAAATATTATACTATAAAAACAACTTCGATACCCGCTTCCGCAAAAAGATCTTTAGATAACGCATCCGGATAATTTTCAGATAATACCAGTGATCTGACCCCTGCATTAACCAACATTTTTGCGCATAGAGCACAGGGATAGTGGGTACTGTATAATACAGCATCCTTAATAGCCACCCCATGGATAGCGGCCTGAATAATAGCGTTTTGCTCGGCGTGAAGGCCGCGGCACAGCTCGTGTCTTTCCCCTGAAGGAACTTTCATTCGTTCTCTGACACAACCAACCTCCAGGCAGTGACGTAAACCACTCGGAGCCCCATTATAGCCTGTGGCTAATATTCTTTTATTCAGCACAAGCAACGCCCCAACCTGGCGTCGCATACATGTTGAACGCGTAGCAACCACAAAAGCGATCTGCATAAAATAGTGATCCCAATCTGGACGATCAATCAAGAGCATCCCTCTTTTTCATCAGGCGGTACCAAAGAGACGATCTCCGGCATCTCCGAGTCCCGGCACGATATAAGCATTTTCGTTTAATTTTTCGTCAACTGAAGCCAAGTAGATCTTTACATCCGGATGGCTCTGCATGATTGCCTTGATTCCTTCTGGCGCGGCTATCAAACTGAGTAGTTTGATCTTTTGTACACCGGCTTTCTTAAGAACGTTGATGGCGTGAGAAGCGGAACCCCCTGTGGCCAGCATCGGCTCGAGCAAAAAGCAGTCTACGTCATTGATAGCAGGCGGCAGATTGCAGTAATATTCAACCGGAACATGAGTATCGTGATCCCGGTAAAGACCAATGTGACCAGCGCGGGCATAAGGGAAAAGACGCAGAGCACCTGGTACCATTCCCAGGCCTGCCCTGAGCACAGCAACAAATACCGGAGCCGCTTCACTAATTACTCTGCCTTTGCCAGGACCAACAGGCGTAACCAGATCTATTTCGGCTGTAGTAATATCACGGACTGCTTCATAGAGCAGAAGAGCGGTAATTTCCTCCACGAGATCACGGAATTGCCAGGTTTCGGTTTCGACACGGCGGCATTGAGTTAGTTTGTGCTGAACCAGCGGGTGATCAACAACAACAACATTCTCCATTTCAACCAACTCCTTCTCATTAAATTATTGATACACAGGATATTGCAAACATAAACTACAGGCACGTTGTTTTATATTTTTCAAATGCTCCTGGTCATGACGTCTGGCCAGCGCTTCATTGATCAGTGCGGCAATCTCCCTCATCTGATCTGGCTCCATCCCGCGTGAAGTGAGTGTCGGTGTCCCCAGCCTGATACCACTGGGATCGTTGGCACCTTTAGGATCAAATGGAATTACATTCTTGTTGACCGTTATATTTACTTCCTCAAGAAGAGTTTCTGCTTCTTTGCCGGATATATTTTTACTGCGCAGATCCACAAGCACAAGGTGTGTATCGGTTCCACCGGTAAGCAGATCAAAACCGTGCCCGATCAGGGCTTCAGCCAGGACAGAAGCGTTGGCCGTTACCATTTTTTGGTAAGGTATATAGCCAGGTAACTGAGCCTCTTTAAAAGCAACTGCTTTTGCAGCAATAATATGCATCAAGGGCCCTCCCTGTAGTCCGGGAAAAACTGCCTTGTCTATCGCTGAAGCAAATTCTTTTCGACAAAAAATCATCCCGCCGCGAGGGCCGCGAAATGTTTTATGAGTGGTTGCAGTAACAATGTCTGCGCTGAAAACCGGATTAGGGTGCACTCCGGCGGCAATCAGCCCTGCTGTATGAGCCATATCGACCATAAAAAGGGCCCCTGTTTCCCGGGCAATATCTTTGAATCCTTCATAATCGATACATCTTGGATATGAACTTGCGCCGGCTATGATTAATTTCGGTTTTATTTGATGAGCTTTTTCCCTTACCTCTTCAAGGTTAATCATGCAGGTTTTTTGATCAACACCATAACTGAATGCATGGTAATATTTGCCGGATATATTAACTTTGCTACCGTGAGTCAGATGCCCCCCGTGGCTGAGATCCATCCCCAGAATTCTATCTCCGGGTTTTAATAGGGCAAGGTAAACTGCCATGTTGGCCGAAGTACCGGAGTGGGGCTGTACATTGACATGCTCCGCTTTAAAAAGTTCTTTCGCCCTCCCGCAGGCCAACTCTTCAACCCGATCCGCACAAGAACAACCGCCGTAATAACGTGCACCAGCATAACCTTCTGCATACTTATTGGTCAATATGGAACCCTGTGCCTCCAAGACAGCTTTACTAACCAAGTTTTCTGATGCAATCATAACCAGGTTGTCCTGCTGTCGTTTCTGCTCATCGGTAATGGCAGATGATATTTCCGGATCTACATTTTGTAACGACTCTTTACTTGTTGTAAGTAATACCTTATCCATGCTACGCTTTCAACTCCATTTTCTTTGGTTGTTTTAACCAGGATTATTTTCTATTGATGTAATTTTATCCAGCCGCCGCATGTGCCTGCCGCTTTCAAAAGATGTATCTAAAAAAGCAGCGACAATATCCACTGCCAGGCCAGGCCCGATGACCCGGGATCCCATTGTCAGGATGTTTGCATCATTGTGTTTCCTGGCGCAACGGGCTGAATAGGTTTCACTGCATAGGGCTGCCCTGATCTCTTTATACTTGTTTGCCGCAATAGACATACCAATCCCTGTGCCGCAGATTAGTATCCCACAGCTGCATTCTCCGGAAAGTACAGCTTTAGCCACCAGCGTTGCTATATCAGGATAATCAGCGATTTCATCAGAAAACACACCATAGTCTTTATAAGATCTATTGGCAGTTTTAAGATACTCTGCAATATTATTTTTCAGTTGGAACCCGGCATGATCGCTACCCAGGGCTATATTCATTCTGCACAGCCCTCCTTAAACTTAAGAATTATCTTCTTTATGCTGACCTTTATTTCCTCTAAAACACAACAATATATTTCCAGATCTGTACCCAGCGGATCCTCAATATCGCTGCCCGTTTGTGTCTCTTCTGCAAATTCTTTGAGAATATATGTTTTATTTACAGCATGTGGGAAGCGGGAGAGCAGCTGCCGGCGGTGGACGCCAGTCATCACCAGAACCAGATCGGTATTATCGATCATTTTAAGGTCGACGTTGGTCGCATAGTGATTGCTTAAATCAATACCTTTCGTTTTAAAAAGCTGTTGAACAGGTTCGGATGCTCTTTCACCTGTAAAGGCAGAGAGCCCGGCTGAGGAAACGACGATTTCACAGGGTAATTCAATTTCGGTCAGTTCATGCTTGAAGAGCGCTTCAGCCATTGGGCTGCGACATGTGTTACCGGTACAGACAAATAGTATTTTCAACAAACCCGGTCTCCTTATTCCTACACTTTCAATATCCTGGTAGCAGCTTTTCTGAGGCGGTTCATAACAGCCAGGCCAAGACCCTGAATCTCTGTTTCTTCGGCCAGAATCAAATCCACGTCCCGGTGATCCATCTGTCTGAGAGAATCATAAAGATGAGCTGCGAGCATTTCAGGGCCTGCCTTCAAGGGCATATACTCCTGAATAGCAGAGTTCAACAAACCCACCGATAAACCCTGCCGACGATAGCTTTCAACAATTGATTCGATAAGCAGTAAACGTCTTTTCGCCGGGCCAGCAATTAAAACCAGTGGTGCCTGGGGTGAATAATGACGATACTTCATGCCCGGTGAATGCGGTATGCCGGATACTTTATTTAAACCCAATATGGGCACCCGGCAATTTAAAACCGCTTCCAGTTCCTCGCGGGAAACACCGCCTGGCCTGAGAATAACCGGCCTGGGGCCGGTTAAATCGAGAACGGTTGACTCTAAACCAATCGGACAGGTGTCACTCCTGATTACAGCATCAATGCGACCAGCCAGATCTTCCAATACATGTCTGAATGAAGTAGGGCTTGGCCTACCGGAACGGTTCGCGCTCGGTGCAGCAATCGGTACTTTGGCAGCACGAATCAGATCAAGGGCAACCTGATGATCAGGCATACGCACTGCGACTGTTGGAAGCCCTGCACTGACCACCGCCGGTATCTTATCAGCTCGTGGTAAAATCAGACTGAGCGGGCCTGGCCAAAAGTGCTCTGCCAGCATGAACGCCCTGGTTGAAATAGTTTTCACAACAGCATTTAACTGTTCGATGTCGGCAATGTGCACAATTAGAGGGTTATCGGAGGGTCTTCCTTTTGCCTTAAATATCCGCTTAACAGCCTGAGCATCTGTAGCTGCCGCACCCAGGCCATAAACAGTTTCTGTTGGGAAAGCAACCAGTCCGCCGTTTTGAATGATCCTTGCCGCCCGGATAACAGAAACCTTATCGTCGCCAAGCAGCAATGTTCCTTTGTTCCTCAATATTGAATGAGACATAAGCTGTCCTCTTCTTTCCAATGAATATCCTGATTAATCTTCGAGGACAAGGTAGGCAATATTATTAGCATGATCGGCAATCCGCTCTAGATTGCTTAATATGTCGAGGTAGATAACCCCTGCTGACGGATAGCATTTTTTGGTATTAATTCGATTAATATGCCTTTTACGGAGAGTCTTTTCCTGTTCATCCACCTCATCATCTTCAACAACAATCTTCCGGGCTGACTCTTTGTCGTCCTGCTCAAAAGCTTTGATTGATCGCTGCAGCATCGAACTGACCTTGTCATATAAAATGGTTATCTCTTCCAGGGCAGTTACTGAGAACGGCAGTCTTTCTTCCGTCTTGGCTTCTGAAAGCTGCATAATATTCTCGGCGTGATCGCCGATTCTCTCAAGATCGTTGGCTGCAGACATGAGCGCTGCAACCATTTTCGCTTGTTCTTTGGACAGAGAGTGCTGTGACAGTTCAGCGAGATATATGTTTATCTCCTTTTCCAACCCATCAACCAGTTCTTCCATCTGCTCGATATGCTTGATTTTTTTCAGATCATTATTCAGGAATACCTGCATCGACTCATCGAGCATTTCCCGGGCAATACCGGCCATGCGTAGCAGCTCTTGTTTGGTCCCCCCGATAGCTACGGCAGGGGTTTTTAAAATGCGCGGATCAAGGTATTTCGGCCCAAATTCAATTTTTTCATCCTTGCCGGGAATAATATAATTGATTAAACGAATAAAATACTTGAAAAAAACTAGAAAGACGATCGTATTGAGGACGTTAAACACGGTATGTGCATTAGCCACCTGCCGGGCTACAGTAGAAGCCGATTCAATGATGAGTCCCGTAAAAGGTTTAAGAAAGATGAGAGCCAGAGCTACCCCAATTATATTGAAAAGAACATGTGCCAATGCTGCACGGCGTGCCGTCACATTGGCTCCTATGCTGGCCAGAATCGCCGTAACGCAGGTTCCGATATTGGTTCCCATAACTAATGGAACGGCAGCCTGAAGGGGGATCAAATTCTGCATGGTCAGGGCAATAATTACACCGGTAACAGCACTGCTGCTTTGAATGAGTGCAGTAAAAGCAGCTCCACAGAGAATGCCCAGAATCGGATATTCGCTGAATCGCATTAAAATAGCCTGAAATCCATCCAGTTCTTTCAAAGGAATCATTCCGCTGGACATCGTGGTTATGCCGAGAAACAGTAAGCCAAAACCGAGTAATGTTTGACCTACATAGCGATGAAGACGGCGACGTCCGAAAAAGTTCAGCAAAGAACCGACGCCAATCGTTGGTAAAGCGATCACTCCGATTTTAAATGATACAATTTGAGCAGTAACAGTGGTTCCGATATTTGCCCCGATAATTACACTGATCGCCTGGGATAAACTCATCAATCCGGCATTTGCAAAACCAACAACCACGACAGTTGAAGTACTGCTGCTCTGTACCAGGAAAGTCACTAATATCCCGGTCAATACGCCCATTATTGGTTTGTTGGTTAAAACCTCAAGAATGCGGCGAAAGCGATCGCCTGCCGCTTTTTGCATTCCAGAAGCCATGATTTGAATACCGAATAAAAAAAGACCGAGCCCGCCGATGGTACTGAAGGTTATGTTCCAGAACAATAATTTACCCCTCCGTAAATAAGGCTACCTGCTGTGCAAATATTATAGATCACCCTTAGAATATTATAGAGTACCCCTTTGCATTTTACAATTCTTTGTTCGTCGTGATCAACTCAAAGCTGGAAGAACAGTTCCTTATGCTATAATCGTAATAACACTTGGAGGAGGCGCAGATTATATGCCTGGGCTAATTCGTTTCGGTATATCAATGGAAAGAAAACTATTGGAACGCCTGGATCAGGAGATCGTTAAACACGGTTACCCCAATCGATCAGAAGCAATCAGAGACTTAATCCGCAACCAGCTTGTTGAACTCGACTGGTCGCAGGATGAAGAAGAAGTTACCGGGACGATTACGATAATCTACAACCATCACTTCCGGGGTTTAAGTGACCTGCTGCTGCAACTGCAGCATGATCATCACACTATGATTATTTCAGTTATGCACGTGCATCTGGAGCATGATCACTGCCTGGAGGTTATGGTGATCAAGGGCCCGGCATCTGAAGCAAAAGGGCTGGCCGGGCAGCTGATCGGCGTAAAAGGGGTTAAGCACGGCAAGCTGACAATAACTTCAACCGGTAAACGCCTTAATTAGTAAGCTGTCAATAGAAGATCTTCTTTTCCCGTTCCTGATTTCTTATTCCTCGGTTATGATTTTGAATTCTGGCTGCTGCAGAACCCCTTCCAGAACACGCGGATGACCAGCAAGGTCAAGGCACCAGGTTATTGAGCTGAAAAGGCCGGTGCCTGCGCACAGCGATTCAACTTGTTTTTGTTGGCCGGCACCGCTTTCAAACAGCATCAGACCGGGTGTTTGAATGTAACCAGACAGACTGTCCAGAATTAGGCGGTAACCGTCCAGGCCTTCTTCTCCCCCATCCAGGGCTTCAACAGGTTCAAACTCCTTTACTTCTTTCGGCAGTTTGGCCATCTCTTCACGACTCAGATATGGTGGATTAGAAATAATCAGGTTAAAATGCGGCTTTGGCCTGATTTCACGCAGAGCATCAAAGTAGCTGCCCCTGTACCAGTTTATTCTCTCGTCAACATTATGATCTTTCGCATTTAATTTTGCCACCTGCAAAGCAGCCTCGCTATAATCAACCGCCCAGATGGTAGCCCCGGGCAGCATTAGAGCCAGAGTAACAGCCAGGATCCCGCTGCCTGTACCCAGATCAATACAGGTGATTCTGTGATTATTTTGACGATGCCACCGCTCAGTCCACCGCATAGCACATTCTATAATCAGTTCGGTTTCGGGCCTCGGTATTAATACGTTACTGTTTACAAAAAAGCGGAAGCCGTAAAAATACTTTTCGCCGGTTATATAAGCCAGCGGCTCTCCGTAAGATCTCCTGTGTACATATTCCTGAAATACAGTATCAATTTCTGGAGATATTTCACCGGTACGGTTCAGAAACAACTGCAACCGATCAATCTGCATCAAGTGAGAAAGCAGTATTTCCGCTTCAGCACGGGGCTGCTCCACTCCAGCATTCTGCAAGCAAAAAGAAGCTCTATTCAGAGCTTCTTCAATCTTCTTAAGCATCACCGGTTTTGTTCACCTTTTTACTCACCAGTTCCTTTAAGTTTTTCTGCCCGATCATTAGCAATCAGTTCTCGAATAATGTCATCGAGATCTCCAGCCAGCACCAGATCGAGTTTGTGCAAAGTCAGGCCGATCCGGTGATCAGTAACCCTGTTCTGAGGGAAATTATAGGTGCGAATTCTCTCACTACGGTCACCGCTGCCGACCAACGTTTTACGAGTCTGGGCTAACTCTGCGGTTTGCTCAGAAATAAATTTATCAAGTAACCGGCTGCGCAAAATCCGCAGAGCTTTTTCCTTGTTTTGAAGCTGTGATTTTTCATCCTGGCAACTTACGACTACGCCTGTGGGTACATGTGTAATACGCACAGCCGACTGGGTAGTGTTGACACTCTGACCCCCGGGACCGGTCGCACAAAAAGTATCGATGCGCAAGTCCTGGGGGTTAACATCGATTTCAACCTCTTCCACCTCGGGCAGCACTGCTACTGTCGCCGCCGAGGTATGGATACGCCCTCCGGATTCGGTAGTCGGTATACGTTGAACCCTGTGAACGCCGCTTTCAAATTTTAAACGACTATAGGCGCCCTTTCCTTCCACACCAAGGATTACTTCTTTAAAACCACCGATGTCTGTTGGATGTGAGTTGACGATTTCAATTTTATAGTTGCTTCGCTCTGCATATCGTGAATACATCTTCAGCAGGTCGGCAGCAAACAAGGCCGCTTCTTCCCCGCCGGTGCCAGCCCTTATTTCTACAAATACACTTTTATCATCATACGGATCTTTTGGCAGCAACTGTTCCTTCAGCTCAACCTCGAGCCGATCTTTCTCCTGATTCAGGGTTTCGGCTTCCGAACGGAGAAAATCCATCATCTCAGCATCTTCACTACCCTGTAGCATTGCTTCCGCTTCATCGGTTTCACGGTTAATCTCTTTAAGGTGGCGAAATAACTCGACAACCTGACTGATCGAAGCTATTTCCCGGGACATCTTCAACCATTCCTCACGCTGATCAACTGCTTTAGGGTCACTGAGAAGCTGTTCGAGTTCACTATATCTCTTCTCAATCAGCTCCAATCTTTCATACATTTACGGTCACCTCTTACTCCATTTCATCGGCTCATTCAATCTGTTTAACGGGTTTGATGGATGCTTCTAAGAGTACCTATTCGCTTAATCACTATGTCCCATTCACATTAAATAATCCTCTCAAACTAGAAAAAGAGCAGAGCACTTGTGCTCTGCTCCCGGTTTACATGCCGTATTTGCGTTTGAATCGCTCCACACGCCCACCAGTATCCACGAACTTCTGTTTACCAGTAAAAAATGGATGACACTTTGAGCATATTTCCACTCTCAGGGTTTCCCTGGTCGAACCGGCTTCAAATGATTCACCGCAGGCGCAGGAAACCGTTGCTTGGTAATACTTTGGGTGTAAATCCGCTTTCATTAACTTCAACCTCCTTCGTCCTTTTCCAGAAACAAATCATAGCATATTGCCTCTCACTCTGCAACCGCGGGAATTGCTATTTGACCGGTCGGGGGGAACATATTACATTGTGTGCATATTGCTCAGGAATTCCTCGTTAGATTTTGTCTTTTTAAGCCTGCCCATCAGCGCTTCCAGGAACTCGACACTGGTGCTGCTGCCCATCGCTCGCCGCAGTGCCCACATCAGTTCTATTTTATGCTCATCAAGTAATAGTTCCTCACGGCGTGTTCCTGAACGGGATATATCAATAGCCGGAAATATTCGACGTTCTGAAATACGCCGGTCCAAATGCAATTCCATATTGCCGGTACCTTTAAATTCTTCGTAAACAACATCGTCCATCCTGCTGCCTGTATCGACGATCGCTGTAGCCAGAACGGTCAGACTGCCTCCGCCATCTATGTTCCTGGCCGCACCAAAAAAGCGTTTGGGCTTGTAAAAGGCACCTGGATCAATACCCCCTGAAAGAGTCCTTCCGCTGGGCGGAATTACCAGGTTGTAAGCCCTGGTCAGCCTGGTTATACTATCAAGGAGAACGGCAACATCGCGTCCCTGTTCAACCAGGCGCTGTGACCGCTCAAGCACCAACTCGGCAATACGAATGTGGTTTTCCGGTTTCTGGTCAAAAGTAGAACTAACCACATCAGCATCAACACTGCGTTCCATATCGGTAACCTCTTCAGGCCGTTCATCAATCAATAAAATGATTAACTCAATTTCAGGATGATTTACTGAAATACTATTTGCCAGCTGTTTTAATAGCATCGTTTTACCGGCTTTCGGCGGTGACACAACCAACCCACGCTGCCCCTTGCCAATTGGAATTAACAGGTCGATAATCCGTGTCGATAAAATATGCGACGTGGTCTCCATCCGGATAATTTCATCAGGATGGACCGGGACCAGGGAAGTGAAGACCGGCCGGTTGGCTAATTTCTCAGGATCTTCTCCGTTGATCTCCGCTACCTGTAGAAGGGCATAATAACGTTCCTTATCTTTTGGCGGGCGAATACGACCGGTAATGATATCTCCTGTCCGCATATTGAAACGGCGAATCTGCGATGCCGATATATATATGTCATCATCAGAAAATAAATATTTTTTCCTCCGTAAAAAACCAAAACCGTCATTCATAATTTCAAGCATTCCAGATGCGCTGTACTGATCTCCGTTTTCGGAGAACAACCTGGTCAGCGAATCAATTAACTCCTGCTTGCGCATGGTAGACTGACTCTTTATCTCATGTTCCTTGGCTAACCGATGCAGATCACTCAAAGTCATTATATCTAATTTTTCTGTATCCAAAACCAACCACCACCTTTAATTAATTACCACCAGCCTTAAAGAGTAAAACTACCGTTACCAAGTAACCGGCCAGCACCAGCAAGACATCATAACCAATACGGGCAACTTTCCTCTTCGATCGGTAAGTCAGGCCCAAAATAATCACAGTGCTCAAAAGAATAACCATTACCGCCGATAACAGGTTGCTGTCGGATACAGCGTATAGCAGTGGTCCGCGGCGATAAAAAAGGTCGGCCAAAAACACAATGAAGAGGTTCATAAAATTTGCCCCGAATACATTGGCCACAGCCATATCAATATAACCAAGCCTTACCGCAGTTATTATCGTTACGGTTTCCGGGAGAGATGTGCTCATCGCTAAAAATATTGAGCCGACAAAAGTGTGCCCCAGGCCGGTTAATACAGCAATCTGATCGGATGCATCGGTAAGGAATACCCCAGCAACAAGGATTAATCCGGCCGCGATTAAAAATTGTAGCAGAGCCTGCCCTGTTGAAACGGGTTTTTTTGAATCATGAACTTCATCACCGACAGGAGGTAACGACAGGTTCTTTCGCTCATACCGATATAGCAACCTGCTGCCGAAAATATAAACCAGGGCAATAAATAAAGTTTCAACGCCAACCCAACCTATCGGAAGGTAAACAACTCTCAGCATAGCTATTGAAACAAGACATACTGAGATTATACTCAGAGAAGCTGTTACGATATGCCCTTGATTAATACGGGCTGTTAAAGCGCCACGCCCCTCCAGCAGGTCAATTACAGCTAACAGAGTTAGATTATAGAGGCAGCTGCCGAGGATGTTGCCAATTGCCAGATCCGGTGCATCGATCATAACTGCACTGAGCGTAGTAACCAGCTCTGGAGAAGATGTAGCCAGAGGGAGCAATATTACTCCCGCCCAAGCAGTTCCGATACCGATATTCCCAGCAACAACAGCCGCACTCCTGGCCAGCCTGCTCCCCGCAAATACAATTATTGCTGCACAAATTAAGAACTGCAACCATGGATTGATCATATTGCTCCCAAAATATCGCGCTAATTGTGTTCCCGCCGATTACAGCATTAAGTAAACGGGCACATTCAGGCTCAAATTCCTCTATAAAGGGGGATGATAAATATTAATCGCAAAAAGATTTTACTTCGGGATAGTATACTGCACATTGTAGCAGATTTATCATGAATTGAATACCGGTAGGTTAATATTCTCTATACTTTGGAATATTCCTGCTTCCAGGAATGAAAAGTTACAATATCTAGAGAATTACCTCTTGAAATCGCTTAAAAATGGGTTAGATACCGCTTCCGCGCCAATTGTCGTTTCCGGCCCGTGACCCGGATAGACAACAGTTTCTGGGGATAATACCAGTATTCGTTCTTGAATACTTTTCATTAATACTGCAGCCGACCCTCCGGCAAGGTCCGTCCGCCCAACTGAGCCTGCAAATAGCGTATCTCCACAAAAAACCACCGAGTCCCCGAGAAGACAAATTCCACCGGTTGTGTGGCCTGGTGTTTCGATTATTTTCAGGCTAAGCTTTCCAAAGGTAATCCGATCTCCTTCGGCAATAAAATGATCAGGCTGTGGCTGTTTGCGTAAAACAAGGCTTAATCCGAAACCCGGGTTATTATATAGCTCAATATCTTTTTTTGATATCATGATCGGGACTTTGAATTCTTCTTTTAATATGCTATTTGCTCCGATATGATCAACATGGCCGTGCGTATTGATAATATATTTGACATCCAGATTCAGGGTTTTTATCTTTTCAATAATCCTTTTACCTTCCGCGCCAGGATCTATAATAACGGTTTCATTCGTTTCCGGACAAGAGACCAGATAGCAATTCGTAGCAAACGTGCTGACTGTGATCGAGATTATGTTCATTATTTTATCCCTCCTTCGTCTTTATACAATCTACTTAATAAGCTGCTTCACCTGATTGTTTCCAACCAAGCGTGGCCTTGACTGCGGGAAGTAGATCGGTCAGGTTTTTTAATCTGGGATGAAGAACACTACGCAGTTCCAGATCACCAACCAGTAGCGCGGGAACTTGATTCAGGGTATGATCCCTGATCGTAAGGTCTTCGAGATTGCCATGATCACTGGTAACAAACAAAGTTGTTTCTTCAGGGTTTATTTTATCCGCCAGTTCACCAATAAACCGATCTAAAATTGAGATTATACGACCAGCCTCAGAATGATCAGCCAGGTGGCCGGCTAAATCGCTGAGAAAATATTCGAAAAGACAAAAATCATAGTTTCTGCTGATAGTAATAAGCCGCTCCGCTCCCTCTTCGGGTGTGATTAATGGAACATCATAACCCATACGCTGTAAAATATCGTTTGTAATGTCCATGAAGAGAGCTTTACCAGCTTTTAAATCATTTATGCTATAAAAGGGTAAACCACCGTAGTAAGTGATCAGGGTTGAACAGGAATAGCGGTTTCCGGGCAACCCCCGGCGCAGCAGATCGAAGAAAAGCGGCCGATAGGCATTGGCAAAAGCTACCTGGTAACCTTTACTCTTCAGCCATCTGAACAGTCCTTTTAAAGAAAGTAATTTTCGCAGTTTCTGATCTGGAAAACCGTTTAAATGACCGCCCATAAAAGCAGCGGCATTGATACCGGTAAAAATAGAAGCTTGACCGGTAGCGCTTTGCGGCAACCCTGATACCCCCAGAGCAGCATCGAGCCCGAGGAGGGAGGCCTGTCCCCCTCTGTAGTTGGCAGAATCAGCAGTGAGGTTTTTCCCATCGAGTAGCTTAGAGATGCCCGGTGTTTCGGTATAAATAAAAGGGTTGTCGGGTTGCTCTCTTCCCAGCCCAATCCCATCAATAAAAATAAAAAGCAGTCGCAATTATTACCTCCGCCTTACTCCTCCGGATCAACCTCATTTTCTTCGACTTCTACTTCTGGTTCCATTTCTGCTGGTTCTACATGTGCGGGTAAAAGCTCCGGCCGCTCTCCAAGAGTAACAGTCACTTCGACTTTCTGTCCTTCCCGGAAATAGGTTAGTGTAATGGTATCATCAGGATAATAGAGAAATAAACGATCAAATAGTTGGGCCAGGTAAAGAACGTCACGGCCGTCTATAGCCACGATAATATCTCCGGCCACTAAGCCAGCTTTATCGGCGGCACTTTCAGGAACCACTTCAAGGATCAGAACTCCCTTTTCTGGTTCCTGATCGCTATAATCAAACCAGTCACCGATGACCACTCCCAGGTGCGGTCGAATTACCCGGCCGTGCTCCCGGAGATCACCCATTACTCTTTTCACTATATTACTTGGAATAGATAGGCCGATCCCCTCGACCCCGGCAAGGGATATTTTAGCGGTGATGATACCAATAATTTCTCCTTGCAAATTGATCAGCGGCCCACCGCTGTTCCCCGGATTAACCAGGGCATCGGTCTGAATATAGGTATAGACATATTCACTTCCGGGAACACTGACCTGACGTCCGACTGCGCTGATAATACCGGCAGTTACAGTTTGCTGAAAATAACCGAGTGGATTGCCAATGGCAACCACGGTTTCACCAATCCGTAATTTCTCCGAATCACCAAATGCGATATCCCTGAGACCGGTTTCTTCTATTCGTAAAAGAGCGAGATCAGTCAAGGCATCCGTCCCGATAAGCTCAGCATTATAACGCCCTTTATTAGGGATTAAAACGGTAATTTTATCTGCGTTTTCAATAACATGTTGGTTCGTAATGATATAACCATCTGCTGAAATAATTACTCCTGAGCCTGATTCTATTTCCTGTAGACTCTGTTCAGCGGAGTTGGAAATATAAACATGCTTTTGTACACCAACCACTGCCGGTATGACTCTATCGATGGTATCTACAAGGCTGGAATCGGGGCTGACTGGTAAGACTGTCACTACTTCCAAGTCTTCTTGAGCAGAATCAATTGTCGAATCTTCTACCTGGGGAGCTAAAAAGGCTGTGACTAAACCATAGACCAGTACAGCACCAAGGAAGATACCGAATATCCCAAATGACAGGTATCCGATAAATGACCAGAAACCTCTCCGATGCGACAGTGCATTGTAATCTTCATGACGTTCCATAGGGCAACTCCTCCTCATAATTCAGTTTATAACATCAGTTCTCTGCCGTAAAGGGTCGCCCCGCCTTAGAAACCTTCGCTTGTTCTATCAATCCCGAGTCCCAGATTGAATATTGTAGTCTTTTTCTCTGACCCGCTGGATAGACGCGCCAAGATGTATCAGTTTTTGTTCAAAGTTTTCGTAACCGCGATCAACATGTTCCACTGCAGTAATCTGGCTTTCTCCGTCAGCCATCAGTGCAGCAATAATCAAGGCTGCCCCTGATCGTAAATCGGAGGCTGCAACAGGCGCGCCTGATAATCCAATGCCACCTTCAATCAGGGCGGTTCGCCCTTCAACCTTGATGCGAGCACCCATTCTTTTAAGTTCATCAACATGGTTGTAGCGGCCGTCGAAAACATTCTCTGTAATCACACTGAGACCTTTCGCTGCCGTTAAAAGGACCATACCCGGAGGCTGAAGATCGGTCGGAAATCCCGGATAGGGAAAGGTTTTTAGATCCGCAGGAAGAAGTGATTCAACCCCTTCAACCATTATTCTTTCCGGTTCAACCTCTACTCTTACCCCCATTTCTCTCAGCTTCGCTGTAGTAGCTTCGAGGTGCTTGGGGATTATATCTTCAACAATGACGCTGCCGCCAGTGGCAGCGGCAGCGATCATAAATGTGCCCGCTTCAATTCTATCCGGTATCACCGTGTGACTGGCTCCGGAAAACTTATTTACCCCGTCAATTCTGATCACATCGGTACCGGCGCCCCGGATCGATGCGCCCATTGCATTAAGAAAATTGGCAAGGTCAACAATCTCCGGTTCCTTAGCTGCATTTTCCAGGATAGTCCTGCCCTCGGCCGCTGCTGCTGCTATCATCAGGTTTATAGTTGCACCTATGCTGACCACATCTAAATAGATACGGGCACCAACCAATTTATCGGCTGATAATTTTATCATACCGTGTTCAATATTTATCCCTGCTCCCAAAGCAGAAAAACCCTTTAGATGTTGATCAATCGGCCTCGGTCCCAGGTCACAACCTCCGGGAATGGGAACTACTGCCCGGCCAAAACGAGCCAAAAGACTGCCCATAAAGTAGTATGAAGCACGCATTTTTTTTACCAGTTCGTAGGAAGGGGCGATTTTTGCGATACTGGAGGGAGTAAGTTCCAGCGCATTTTTACCGCGCCTGCGGATCGACACACCAAGATTCTCTAAAATGCAGATCATTGTATGCACATCAGTAATATCCGGCAGATTTTCGATAAAAACAGTACCTGCTGTCAGAATTGCCGCCGGAAGAATTGCTACGGCAGCGTTTTTAGAACCACTTATTTTAACCCTGCCTGACAGGGCAGTTTTTCCTCTGACAATAATTTTTTCCATAACTACCTCCCCTTAAATAAGGTATAGTTTTTAGCCAAAATCCGGCTGACCGGGTCCCGACTAAGGTAATTGCTTCGGGATAATACTGTCCTGCTCTAAATTTCCGGTAAAAGCATTAATATAATAACAATCCTGTCCATCGAGGACAACCCTCCAAACCGGCGGTATTTCCCATTTTTCCGCATCATATTCTCCACTGAAATAACCCAGGTCTATACGATTAATCATTCGCGGTTCACTGTTCGGACCAAGTCCCTTAACTAAGTTAGTCAAAGCTTCGGTTGCCGAAATCACTTCCATTTCCCTGACCGGACCACGTTCGATCAGCTTCAACCAATAAATCTCTACTGCTTTAATATTATCTGACTCAATAATAACTTTAAGTTGGCCGGCAAAGATAGGCATATTATCAAGAACCTGATAATAATATAAAATCATACTCCCTGCTTCGGTCTTTTCCAGATAATCGAACACAATCCCTTCTGGCATTAGCTCTTTCTCGTTTATAAATTGCTCTACCAAGCTTTTTAGCTCACTCAGCTCTAGATTGATGGAATCTTCGGCAAGAAATATTCCGGAATCATACAAAATCTGGGTCAGGCCGCTTGAGTTGAAAACGGCCGTCTCTCCTGTTGTAATGTATATCGAGGCTCCTTCAAATTCCTGAACTAAAGCTCCTTTTTCAATTAACCTCCCCATGATCTGCATCTGAATATCAGAAGTCGATGAAACAGTAAGAAAATCACTCGTCTGAATCGCCCGATCCAGAGAAGCCTCCAGAAAGTAATTGTTATTTTTAAGAATCGCTTCGGTAATGCGCATCTCTTCAGCCGTCACAGCAACACTGGTCAACCGTCCAAAATCGGGCCAAAAAAGATGGTACCCCAAGAATAGGTTTAAACCAATAAAAGCAATAATTAATATTGATTTGGCCCGTCCGAGGTTCATAACATCTCCTCCTCGCTTAGCCAATCTAAACTGTCAGCCTTTAAATAGAATTTATAATTATTTATTTTAATAAACCAAACGGGCTCGCCCCGGAAAGCGACAGCAGAACCTGTTAATACATAACCCAGCTCCATTGCTTCGAGACGTAAAACAGATTCTGTTCCTGGTTGTTCTGCATTAAAAATCTTTATCGCTGCCTTCAGGGCACTGGCCCATCCAGCAACGGGCAATTTTTCTTCACCACCAGTCAATATACCTCCAACAGAAAACAAAGCCCTGGTATAATGGGTAAGACCACGATCATTAAATAATGCCCTAGTCGGTTTATTTACATAAAGAGGGAATCCCTGATAGAACATCTTCCATTCTGCCATATAATAAGCCGTTCGGCCCTGCCTGATCAAACCAAGTTCTTCCAGGCGGAGACCAGCCGGCCAGCCACCATGATAACTGATTAGGTTGCTGCTATTAGCCAGAGCGTCGGGGTAAGACGAAGTAGCCTGCCCTTCCTCCAGCCGGGGGTACGAATACTCGAGACCAACATTTGTCAAACGCAGGCCTCTCTCACCGTCAGTATAAATCAGGCCACCATCTTTCTCTTCAATAATACGGGCCAGATTGTAATCGATAAAAAATGTTTTTAGAATAAGATCCCGGTCAACTATCTCCGGTTTTAATATCAAAATGTCCATATATACGGGCTCTTCGGGCACAAAAACTGATGCCCGTATCTCTAATTCTCTGTTTGTCAATCCAGATATTCGATCGGCTGTCAAAACTGTATACAATATTCTTTCTTCAGAAGACAGTTCAGCCATAAGCTGAAGAAATAGTTCTTTTTTGTCCGGTGGTATCAGCAGTTTTGCCGTTGAATCACTATCTGAATCTGATAAGGTCAGCCATAAATCACTATCCTGAGAGCTTAACTGAATTTGATTAATCATTGAATAAGGAGCACTGGCTAGCCAGGGCGAATCAGATCCCACCGGTAAAACAGGTTTAAAATATACAACAAGCAGGTTACGGAAACCTTCCATCGATACATTGCCATCTATAACAGATTCTTGTTTCATGTTTTGCAGTTGCTGAGACAAAGCTCCCCATAAAGAATGGAAGTCAGGATTGCCCTCTTTCAATACGTAATGTCCTCTTTCAGTTCCTACAATAATCTGAGCCGGAGTAATTATATCTACCAGCAGACGGGGTTTTTCTGCAATGACCCTTTCATAGACGTCTTCAGTAATTAAATGAGTTGGCTTTTGCCCATACCATAACTGGTAAGTCAGAAAAAGACTGAGGGAAACCAGAAATAATAGTAGTATACTTTTAATCCGTTCAATCACAGCAGCGCTACCCCCTGATCAGCTGACTTCGGCAGCGTAAAACAGACTTTGGTCCCCAGACCGGGGTTACTTTCTATCCAGATTATACCACCATGCCCTTCGACAACTTTACGGGCGATCGAGAGCCCTAACCCGGTCCCCCCAAAGTCACGGCTGCGGGTTTTTTCGACACGGTAGAACCGCTCAAAAACCCTCGGTAGTTCTTCTTCCGGTATGCCGCTACCAGTATCTTCGATAGATACTTTTATAGAGCTGTCCTCATCTGTCGTATTAATTGTGATTGTGCCATCCTGAGCCGTATATTTAACAGCATTGCTGAGCAAGTTAGAAAAAACACGCATAACTTTATCGCGATCTATGCAAACAGAAGAGGAGTCAGGAGATATTAAAACCTCAATCCGGGGCAGCTTAATACTGAGCTTCTGCTTAAGTTGTTCAACGGCCTCCATGGTCAGATCTTTTAAATCTACTTCGGTTTTCTGCCAGTAAACTTTACTGGAATCCATTTGAGATAAAACCAGTAGATCTTTGACCATATTGACCATACGATCTGTTTCCCTGGCCAGGACATTGAGGAAACGATTGCGAACAGCAGGTTCTTCGGCCGCGCCATCAAGCAGTGTTTCAACATAACTTTTTACTGTAGCCAGTGGAGTTCTCAGCTCATGAGAAACATCGGCAACAAACTCTTCTTGACGCCGAATCAGTTCTTTCTCCCGGGTTATATCATGCAAAACAATCAGCGTGCCGTCAAGTTTACCTTTGTCAACTTTAAAAGGGGCTATCTTGATCTGCATCGTGCACTCCGGAGAACTGCTTGATATTTCAGCAATTAGAGGTTTCTGCAGGCGGATAAATTGACGCATCAGATCCGAGCCAATCACGTTTCTTAACAAATTAAACCCTGAGCGGTTTAGAATAGGGATCTTTAATCCGAGGTTATTAATCAACAACCGTGCGGCTGGATTAACCTGAATCAGGCGCCCTTTACCGTCTAAAGCAACGATTCCATCACTCATGTTGTTAATAATCGCTTCGCCTTTGCTTTTTTCTGAGGATATTTCGTTGATTGTATGGTTAAGTTGTTCTGCCAGGTAATTGAATGTTTCTCCTAACCGCCCTATTTCATCGGCAGTTTGGACATTAATTTTACGGGAAAAATCACCACGCGCCATAAAGTAAGCCTGGTCGGTTACTTCTTTTATGGGCAGAGTAATAGTCTTAGTTAAAACGATGCCCAAAAGAATACTAACCGCCAGAGCCAGACCAACTCCTGTTAGCAAAATCGTCTTTACTTCATTTAGAGTATCGTCGACTGATCGCAAGGAACCGCTTAAATAGATAACTCCGATGGTACTTTGATCGTTTTGGATGGGAAAAGCCAGGTAATAGCGCCTTTCCTGATTAACCGGGTCAAACCGGATATTATCACTTAAATTTCCGCCCAAGGCGCGGGTTATCTCATCCCGAATCAAGCGGCGACTGATCAGATTTTGGTTACCGGAAGTTCCAATAATGTGAGCGTAACTATCAAGAATGATAATTTCCATTTCATGCAGATCTCTGAATTCCCTGGCCAGTTGTACTGTATCCTCAGCCCAGTTCTGCCCTTCACCGAAACCGGGACCCATAAAGGCAGAAAGAAGCCTGGCCTGATTTTCAAGGTTTTCTTTATAATTACTCAGATAATATTGTTCCAGTGACTGTACCAGGTAAACGCTAATTAACTGCAGCGAAAAAAGTATTAGCATAATGTAGATAAATATGATTTTCCACTGGAGGCTGTTAAAAATTTTACCTCCGCCTAAAAAAATAGCCGACACCCCTCTTTGTCTGGATATAGTCGGGTTTAGCAGGATTTATTTCCAGCTTCTCTCGCAGACGGCGGATAGTAACGTCTACAGTACGTTCGTCACCAATATAGTCATAACCCCACACCTGATTTAATAACTGTTCCCTGCTGTAAACGTATCCGGGTTTCATCATTAGAAATACCAAAAGATTGAATTCGCGAAAAGTAAGCTCTACCGGCTCGCCCTGATTGTAAACCCGAACTTCGTCCCGATCCACAGTGATCGAACCGACCATCAGCTTATTCTGGCCATGGCTTGAATGATCTTCTTTAGTTATACTGCGGCGCAGGATAGCCTTGACCCTTGCAGTAACTTCCCGCGCGCTAAAGGGTTTGGTAACATAGTCATCCGCACCCAATTCAAGGCCGTACACCTTATCCATTTCCATTTCCTTTGCCGTTAACATAATGATTGGGATGTCCCATTTAGAACGTATTTCACGGCATACGGCAAAACCATCTTTAATGGGCAGCATGATATCCAGAATAATCAGATCCGGGTTTTCTGCTCTAACTTTGTTAATGGCTTCCTCACCGTCAAAAGCAGTTATCACCCGGTAACCCTCTTTTTCCAGGTTGTATTTTAGAATTTCCACTATGGGTTTTTCATCGTCAACAACTAAAATTTTTTCTGCCAACCAAACCACTCCATCCGAATATTAAGCTTAAAACTTCGCCCTATCCGTTCCGAAACCCTGCAACCGGCATATTCTATAAAAAAACCCTTCTCCCGGGGAAGAAGGGCAAATCATCTGCATTCTCATGTTTAAGGTATAAAATACTGAAGTGGATCTACCGGTATATGTTGGTAGTAGGCATGCCATTCTCCGGAGCCGTCATCAAGGCGAACCTCAAAATGCAAGTGCGGACCGCTGGAACGCCCTGTCGAACCAAGAATGGCAATTATTTCACCCTGAACAACTTCATCGCCTTTAGAAACAAGGTTTTCGCTATTGTGCAGGTAGAGAGTCCAGTAAGGACCGTGATAGATGATCAAGTAGTTTCCCTGAGAGCCTCCATACCCGGAAAACCAAACCACCCCGCTATCGGCTGCCAAAATGTTTATCCCGCTGTTCCCACCAATATCTATTCCGGTATGCCAAGAGTTAAAACCTCTTCCGGGAGTAACTTCTCCTCCAGTTTCCACCGGCCAGATAAACTGTCCCGTTCCCATCGACGGCACCTTTACGACACCATGTAATTCTACTTGGGTTACAGGATGCTCGAGGATAACCTCATTTACTTTCGATCTTTCAATCTCAACTCCGTTTTCTCGGATTATATGGTACACTAATTCTTTTTTACCTTCTTCACCTAAAACTGTAATCTCTTTTTGAACTACCCACATTTCATCGTCATACTCATATTCTACGGCAAACGGGATTATTTCACTAACCGTGACTTCTTCCATAATGTTAACATGCACAATAGTGTTGTTGGAAGGGTATCCTTCTTTTTCAGATAGAATCTCCGCAGTCATATCAGTATGAGAAGCTATATTTTCATAACTGTATAATTGACGGCTGTCTAACAGACTGCGTCCGGCAGCATCAGAAATTAATGAAGCCTGGCTGGTCTGAGGTCTGCTCACTTCAAACAATAGCGATACAACTTCTTCAGCTGAGTGAACAGTATCTGGTGAGACAACACATGCCTCCAGATTTAGATCTTCAATGATATAAGCATCCAAAACCTTAACTCCACTGTCACGGCTGTTATAGGATACTTTCAGTAAATCAATCACCGTAGCCAGTTCGCCTTCTGAAATAACCGGGACAAAAGGAGTGCCATCAACTGTGAGCATATAGGCATCCGTCAGTAACGTTAATTGCTGACGGATAGTATTAGCTACTTTCTCAGGATCAGCTATACTGCCTGGCCTGTACTCTTTGACCAGGGCAATGGTTTGGCCAGGCTCTATTCTCATATCGTATAGGTCGCTACAACGACCAGTCAGGTCAGCGACAAATTTTTCTACCTCGTCTGCATCGTTCACGATACCTATTTCGTGGTCGTTTAGCAGGACAACATATACGTAGTTACTCATATAGCTGTGCAGACCGAGCAATGTAGTTACTGTAAGAGCAGCAGCAATAATATAATAGGGGCCGCGCATTTTTTTTGCCGATAACCATGCCTTTATTTTTTTTAGCTTCTGCTTGTATTGAATCGGTTTTTTAATATTTGGCCTTTTACCCGCAGGCACTATATGGAAAAATCCAGGTTTCATATAAATAACCCTTTCTGCAATACACAATGCCGTTTATTTCTCATACAATCTGCCTGCCAACAAAAAAACGGCTTCGCCTGTTTAGCTATCCGCTGTAGGAGCAGTATTATAGCACCCTGAGTGATTTACTGCAAACGGTTTATTATTGCCCGGGCCGCTATTACCCCGGTAGCCGATGCCTGAATTAAACCTCTCGTCACACCTGCACCATCGCCGACTGCAAAAAGATTTTTAATTGCTGTCTCCAAGTTGCGGCTCAGACAAAGCCGGTAAGAATAAAACTTCACTTCCACACCATACAACAGGGTATGCCTGGAGCTAACCCCGGGGGCCAGTTTGTCAAGGGCTTCTAACATTTCAATGATTGCCAGCAGGTACCGATAAGGCAAAACCAGGCTTAAATCACCCGGTGTTGCCTCTGACAATGTCGGTCGAACAAGACCCCGACTGATCCGTTCCGGTGTTGAGCGCCGACCCATCAGCAAATCTCCCAGGCGCTGTACAATCACACCATCACCAAGCATATTGGCCAGACTAGCAATATATCGACCATAGCGGATCGGTTCATTGAACGGTTCGGTAAAGGATTTGCTGACCAGTAAGGCAAAATTGGTATTATTGGTTTTTGTTTCGGCAAAGCTGTGGCCGTTAACGGTTACCAGCCCTTCGTTATTCTCTGTTACCACAACACCGTAAGGATTCATGCAAAATGTGCGAATTCGATCATCAAATTGTTTGGTAAAATAGATTAACTTTGATTCGTAAATTTGATTGGTTAGGTTTTCCATAATAACCGCGGGAACTTCTACCCTGACACCAATATCTACAGGGTTATTAATACCCTTCAACCCTAAACGATTCGATTCCCGGTACATCCACTCGGCACCAACCCGGCCCGGTCCGCAAATCACATAATCTGCCTCGTAAACTTCACCGGTGGAAAGCCTGACACCGCAAATCGAAGTGTTATCATAAAGTAATTCATCCACTGTCTTATTCATAAGTATGTCAACACGGCCCAGCAAGGTCCTGTGCATTTTTTCAAGGATGCGGTAGCAATTTTCCGTGCCCAGATGCCTTATTTTTGCCGGGATCAGATTAAGGCCGGCTGCTGCAGCCCGGCGTTCCATTTCCTTAACCGCCTCTAAATCAGTTCCGTAAACCTTTTCAGGAGCCCCAAAAGAGAGATAGACCCTATCTACTTCGTCGATCAGGCTTTCAACCAAATCCTGATCGATAAACTCGCTTAAAAGGCCGCCAAATGCCGGAGTCAGGGTAAGTTTTCCATCGCTAAAGGCGCCGGCTCCCCCCCAGCCACAGGTAACAGCACAGGGGTCGCAGCGTAAGCAGCGGCCGTATTCCTTCTGGGTCTTGCAACGGCGCTCCTCCAATGGGGATCCTTTGTCGATAATCAGAACTTTTGCTTTACTTTTTGCGGTCAGTTCCATCGCAGCAAAAATACCAGCTGGTCCGGCACCAATAATGATTACAGTATATTTTTGATCTGACATTGTTTAATTTACCCTTCTTCGCGAATTGATTCCCGGGCAACGTTGGCAAATTTTGTAAATCGATCAAGGAAGTAAAGTTCTACCTGGCCGGTAGGGCCATTGCGCTGCTTGGCTATGTTGATTTCAGCGATATTACCTTTTTCTGTATCTTTATTGTAATATGCCTCCCGGTAGATAAACATAACCAGATCGGCATTGGCTTCAATACCACCGGATTCCATCAAATCGCTGAGTACAGGGCGGCGATCCGGCCTTTTTTCTACAGCCCGACTTAGCTGGGACAAAGCCACAACCGGGATGCAAAGCTCCTTGGCCAGAGCCTTCAAAGCGCGCGATATCTCGGATAGTTCCTGCTGTCGGCTTTCGAAACGGCTGAATCCACGCATTAGCTGCAGATAGTCAACAAAGATCGCCTCCAATCCCTTTTCGGCTTTTAAGCGGCGCGCCTTGGCTCTTACCTCCATTACTGATAGGGTGGCTGAATCATCGATATAAAGCGGTGATTCGCTCAACGGTCCAACAGCCCTCGTCAGCTTATGCCATTCATCCTGTGAAAGAAAACCGCGTCGCATATTTTGGGCATCAATTTGTGCTTCGGCACAAAGCAGGCGCTGAGCCAACTGCTCTTTCGACATTTCCATACTGAAAAAAGCAGTCGGCCTTTTTTCATTAACCGCAACCTGCTGGGCCATATTCAAGGCAAGCGTAGTTTTACCCATACTGGGGCGGGCAGCAATAACGATCAAGTCTGAGTTCTGCAAACCAAAACACATCCGGTCAAGATCAGTGAACCCTGTTGAAAGGCCCGTTATACCTTTTTTTTCATCATAAAGTTTCTCAATACGATCAAATGCCTGGACAAGGACATCTTTTAATGAGGCAAAACTCTGATGTTTACCCCTGCGACCGATTTCAAAGACCAGCTGTTCCGCTTCGTCGAGAAATTCATCAACATTTGAAGGAGAGTCAAAACTGCGCGATACAATTCCAGTTGCAGCCTGGATCAATGCCCTTAAGATCGATTTTTCCCTGACAATATGCGAGTGGTACTGTACGTTGGCTGCTGTGGGAACCGCATTGGCCAGGGAAACCAGGTAAGATCTACCGCCTACATCTTCAAGACACTGATTGCTCTGAAGTTCTTCAGAAAGGGTAATCAAATCGACCGGTTCGCCTTTTTCACTTAAAGAAATAATTCCGGTGTAAATTTTTTGGTGGGCAGTACTGTAAAAGTCTTGTTCTCCCAGTAACTCTACAGCAGCAAAAATGGCTTCTTTGTCAATAATCATCGAACCAAGAACTGACTGCTCTGCCTCTTTACTCTGCGGAGGGACTCTATCACTGATAACAACCAACTGCGGCTGTCTCCTTTCATCGGAGTTTAAGTTTCTTTTTCCACCTTAACTGTTACGTCTGCTTTAACTCCCGGATGCAGGCGAACAGACGCTGTAAAACTGCCAATGCTTTTGATCTGTTCTGTAAGTTCAATACGTTTTTTGTCAATACTAAAACCGGCTTCCGCAAGCTTCTGGGCAATATCGGCAGCAGTTACTGATCCAAATAAGCGACCGCCCTCACCTGCCGGCATCCAGATAATCAACTCTTTTTGACTAAGCTTTTCGGCCTGAGCGCGGGCATGTTCCTCTCGCTGCTGGCTTATTGTTGCCGCTTTCTCCTGACGCTGTTTCCATTCGCGCAGCCGCTGAGGGGTTGCTTCAATAACCAGTCCGCGGGGTAAAAGATGGTTGCGAGCATAGCCAGAGGCTACCTCTTTTAACTCCCCCTTTTTACCAAGACTGGGGACATCCTGTTGTAAAATCACCTGCATGGGTAACAGCTCCTCTCCGTCGGCTTATGTGTAGATTCGCTTCCGGTTGTGCTCTATCCTGCAAATATAAAACGGTGCCTGGAAATATTCACCCGACACCGTTACAAATAGATTAATTATCCGCTACCTACTCTGAAGTAAACGGGAGTAAGGCCATAATTCTGGCTCTTTTGATTGCCCGTGTCAGCTGACGCTGATGCTTGGCGCAATTACCAGAAATACGACGCGGGAGCACTTTGCCTCTTTCGGTAACAAACCGTTTCAGCTTTTCATATTGCTTGTAATTTACATTTTCGATTTTATCTACACAGTAGCTGCATATCTTTTTCTTCGGTTTTCTTCCTCTGTCACGCCTCAATTAATCACACTCCTTCCACTAAAAGGGAACGTCATCTAAAAGGGAACATCATCTCCACTAATATCAACATCATCACTGTCAGGGTTTTCAAGATCACCAGTTTGAGCTTGATCATTGCTGCGTCCCCGATCAAGAAAACGGACATTATCTGCTACTACTTCTGCAGCTTTGCGCTTGATTCCCTGGCTATCTTCATAGGATCGTATCTGCAACCTACCGGCAACTGCGGTTAGGCTACCTTTTTTAAGATAATTAGCGCAGTTTTCAGCCTGCTTTCGCCAGGTTACAATATTTATAAAATCAGCTTCTCTTTCCCCTTGCTTGTTCTTAAAAGAACGGTCTACAGCAAGGGTAAAAGAGGCTACCGGCACTCCGTCTCCTGGCGTATAGCGGAGCTCTGGATCACGAGTCAAACGACCAATTAAAACAACCTGATTTAACACAGATACACCGTCCTTTCAATGGTTATTCGCTTTTCGGTTCTTCTTCTGTCTGCTCTTCAGACTCGACTGTTTCTTCAGGCTCTACCTGCGCTATCACTTTAATCGGCTCAACTGCTTCCTCTGCTACTACTTCAGCTTTTACTGCTTTTACAGCTTTTACAGCTTTCACTGCTTTCACTGGCTTTTCTTCATCAGCTGTTTCTACTTCAGCTTTTACTGCTTTCACTGCTTCAGCTGGCTTTACTTCATCAGCAGTTTCTACTTCAACTACTGCTTCTGCTTCAGCTACTACTGCTTCTGCTTCAGCTACTTCTACTTCAGTCGTTTCAGTTTCAGTTGGCTCGGTTTGTTCGACAACCTCTGCAGGTTCGGCAGAACGAGCTGCTTCTGCTGCTGCTTTAGCAACAGCCGCTTCGAACTCCTGTTCGTCCGATCTCACGATCATATAACGAATTACCGTATCGGTAACCCGAAAAAAGTGTTCGATTTCTGGGATTATAGTACCGGGTGCGCTGAAGTATACCAAGTAGTAGTGGCCATCTTTATGCTTTTCAATCTCATAAGCCAATCTGCGTTTATGCCAATCTAAGACAGTGTTGACTGTCCCTTCATTCTTGGTAATGGTATTCGATAAACCACTGAACACTTCTTCATGCTCTTCCGCCTCCAAATCCGGCCGGACAACGAGCATTATCTCATACAGTTCCATCATTTTTCACCTCCCTCTGGACTGATGGCCCCATTAAAGGAGCAGGGATTAACCTCAAACATGATAGCATATTTATTTGATCAGGGCAAGCTGTCGCGATCACTCACTTATAATCTTACTAAAGGGGTACCGGCTCACTCACGACGAAATCTTACCGAGGGCTCCGCTAGTTTACAGATAAATATTTAAGCAGAGGTACCGGTTATAGCTGGTTTTCAGTATCTTCCAGGTAAGATGGTCCGCGCTTAATCAGATCCAAAACACCTTTTACGATACCGGCAACGGGTACAGCCAGTATCATGCCAAGCAAACCGGCCAGTCTGCCGCCTGCAAGAATAGCAATAATTACAGTTACCGGCCTTAATTTAACAACACGGCCAAGAATAAACGGGGCAAGAAATATACCGTCGAGAATCTGGATGACAACATAGATCGATATAACTACAAGAGGAGAAGGAGTTAACGGAGAAAAACTTAACAAAACCGCCGGTATAGCGGCAATATATGGTCCGATGTAGAGAATAAAGTTAAATATACCGGCTAACACCCCAAGCAACAGCGCATAGGGCATACCGGCAATAAATAATACAATACCGGTTATTATGCCAACAACCAGGCAGCGAACCAGTGATCCGCGAATAAAGGTACCCACGTTATTATCAATAATTGAAAGCAGTTCTTTAGCGAGCGGGCGTCTGGCTACAGGTACAATCTCAATCAGTTGTCTGCGCACCAGGTGAAAATCGTAGAGAAGATAAAAAATAAGGAATAGGACAATAAAGAAATCGACAGCTCCTCCAACAACTGAAAGAGAAGCTTCAGCTAAATATTCAAGAGTCTGATTTAAGTTATCCGAAAGGTTTAACAGATAACTTTGTACCTCTTGTTCAAGATCAAGCTTGATCGTTTGCTGGGAAAACCATAATAGGTGCTCCTGAAAGCGAAGCACGTAGTGAGGATAACTTTCGGATAGTTCAATAACCTCTTTATAAATAACCGGTATGAGCAAACTGATCATTAAAATGCAGAACAGCAGAAATATGATAAAGACCAGGGTTGTAGCCAACCCATGGCTTAATCCAAAGCGTTTTTTTAGGTAAAGCAGTAAAGGGTATAAGATATAGACAAACAGCGTACTGATCAGAATCAGGCCGACCAGCCAGGCTATACTGTTTAGCAACCAGATGGCACCAGTTACAACAAGGAGCAAAACAACCAACCTGAAAGAAAAAGCCCACTGTTTGTCCATTAATTTCATCCTTTCGCCTAATTACGAAAACGAAATAACAAAACATCCCCGTCTTTTACCTGGTAATCTCGACCTTCGGTTCGACAAAAACCTTTTTCCCGGGTCCGGGCAAGACTACCCTCGGTGATCAACCTATCCCAGGCGATAACCTCAACATTGATGAAGCCGCGTTCCATGTCTGTATGAACCTTTCCGGCCGCTTCAACCGCCCTGATTCCGGCGGGAACTATCCATGATCGCGCTTCATTACCTTTTACTGTATAGAAGGTTGATAGATTCAGGTGCTTGTAGCAATCTTCTAGTAGTTTCTCGGCGCGGCTTTCCTTTAAACCATAGGCTTCCAAAAACTGTTTCTGTTCATCTGGAGGCAGATCAGCAAGTTCTGCCTCCAGACTGGCACATATCGGAATAACCAGACTGTTTTCAGGGAACACAGATAAATCCGGATTGAGCAGTAGATCCTCGGTAAGATTATAAACATAAATCATTTCTTTGTAAGTCAACAGGCTAAGCTGCTCCAAGATAAGTTCTTCTTCCCTGGAAAAAGATAGGCTGCGCAGCGGTAACCCTTGATTCAGACAACTATCGAGCCGAGAAAGTAAAACGAGTTCAATGTGAGCAGCTTTGTCGCCGCTTTTTAATTTTGGCTCAACCTTCTGCTGCCTCCTGGCAACAATATCCAGATCGGCCAGGCTGAGTTCAATATTAACAATCTCCATTCGGGCTACCGGATCAAAAACATTATTTATCGCTCTGTCAAACCCAGCTATAACATGAATCATCAGGTTAACATTTCTCAGGTGGCCCAGAAATTGGTTGCCCAAACCCTCACCCCGGCTGGCCCCCTCAACCAGACCAGCCACATCAATAATTTCAATTGCTGCCGGGGTTATCTTTGTTGAAGCGCAAAGCTCCGCCAGAGCAGACAGGCGTTGATCCGGAATGGGAATAACTGCTTTATTGGGGTCAATTGTAGAAAACGGATAGTTTTCTATCGTCACATCAAGTGCAGTCAAGGCCTTAAAAAGCGTTGATTTGCCGGCATTTGGCAAACCGACAATACCACAGCTCCAGGCCATCACAAAACCCTCCCTGTTTATTCTGGTTCTGAATCGCCTTCTGAGAGCACACTCTTAACACGACGCTCGAAACGGGAGCGCGGTATTAGCACACTGCGCCCACATTTTTCACATTTAATCCGAAAATCCATCCCCACCCTGATAATTTGCCAACAGTTTGAGCCGCAGGGATGCCCTTTTTTCATCTGCACTAACTGCCCAACGTAGAAATGGGGCATGAATAACCTTCACCGGCCTCTAATAATCTTTGAGAATACTATTTATTTGTTTGTAAACACTATCAATATCCTGGTTGCCATCAATTGCGCTGAGGACTCCTTTTTCTCTATAAAAACTGATCAATGGCTCAGTCTGCTTTTTATAAACTGCAAGTCTCTCTTTAACCGTTTCCAGGGTGTCGTCACTTCGCTGGTAAAGGTCACCGCCGCACTGATCGCATACATTGCGCACTTTAGGTGGTTTAAACTTAACATGGTAACTTGCCCCACAGTCGCAGCAAATCCGCCTTCCGGTCAGACGATTAATTAGTTCGCCTTCTTCCACTTCGACAGAAAGAACACGGTCAATCCTGGCCTTAATATCAGGCAGCACTTGCTCTAAAAACGCAGCCTGCACTACAGTACGCGGAAACCCATCAAGAAGAGCTCCATTTGTGCAATCTGGTTCCAACAGGCGATCTTTGACGATTTCTACAACAAGCTCGTCTGGAACCAGCTGGCCTTGATCCATATATTGACGCGCCTTACGACCCAGGGTTGTTTCTTCTTTCACTGCATTTCTCAAGATATCTCCTGTAGCGATATGGGCAATGTTATACTCATTAACAATTTTTTCTGCCTGTGTGCCTTTGCCCGCTCCCGGTGGCCCCAGTAATATAATCAGCATGTCGATACCTCACTTTTCAAAGCTTTCTTTTCCATAATAAGATTAACTGTTCTTCCTTTCAACTGCAAATCCTGCATGTTAAAGGTAAAATAACGAATCCAAACCTGGTCCGATTATTTTGAAAAAGTACTGTAACCGACTAATTCCCGTGTCCAGATCTTTAACAACCTGACCTGCGCTTAAGCAAAATATTAGCTAATAAAGTGTATAGATCCTCTTCTCGAAAAAAGAAGCACCCGGTGAGGCGCTTCCAAAGGTACAACCTATACCCATAGAAATCTACTGATTTACATGATCAGTCGTACTGGTTCCGCTGAAGTTACCATACCGCTTACTTATATCCTTATTATTCAGAAACAGCGGCCTTATTGTTTAACTCTCGCATGAGAGCTTGAGTTCCAGTTTGTTCCTTATGTTTCATTTCCATACTTCCAGTCATCACGGCGCCATCTTCTACCAACAGAGTATTTGCTTTTAATACACCAACAACAGTTGCCGTCTTCTTAATCTCAAGCCTGCCTTCTGCTACAAGGGTACCTTCATAATTGCCGGCAATTGTAATGTTGCGGCCTTCCAGATCTGCTTTTACCCAACCACCTTCACCGATAATTACATCACCCGTATTTGAAATAGTTCCTTCTGCCAGACCATCGATCCGGATTAAACCTTTGCCATTAATAGTACCCTTGAAAGAGGCATCCTTACCGATAATCGTGTTAACTTTATCTGGCGGTGTTTCAAGATTATCCTTTTTAAACAAAACATCATCCTCCTTAAGCTATTACTGCGTTAAGTAGTTATTGGGATTGACTGGCGAACCATTATAACGCACTTCATAGTGAAGGTGTGTGCCTGTGGTTCTACCTGATGCTCCCATATAACCAACTGTCTGGCCCCTCTCAACACTATCTCCGGCAGTAACTGCAAACCCCGAAAGGTGGGCATAGTAGGTTTCGTAACCATAGCCATGAACAACAATGATCAGGTTACCGTAGCTCCCCCGGTAGCCGGTAAATGAAACCTCACCTCCGGCAGCGGCCCAGATAGAAGAACCGTATGCACCGAGAATATCAATGCCGGTATGGAACTGGTAGCCGTCCGCAGCATAGGGGATTCTTCTCATGCCAAATCCGGAAATAAGACGGCCACGGGCCGGCCAGATGGAAGGTTTTGCCTGTTCCTGCTCCACGTACTCTCCAACCCGATCGAGAGTTTCGGAGCGTTCAGGAATAATATTTTGCAACATAGCAATATTTTCTACTGCCCGTTCGAGAACCCCACCTGTCGAGGAGCGACTGCTGTATGACCGATCGTAAGTCAGGTAATCTGCAGAGTGAACAGAATCTGGATTCTGTGAAGACTGGTTCTTCAAACCATTATTCAAAGTACCCGGGTCGAGTTCAAGCTGATCAGTAACCAACTCTACCAGTTCATCAATTGCCTGAATCTGATCCATCACGCGTTGAGTTTCAACTGCCAGCGCATCGATTTCCTCCTGCTGCGCCTTGTTTATTTGTCTTAACGTATCGGCCTCTTTAGCCTCGGTAGCTGCTTGTAGGTAAGCATAGCCAAGCACAGAAACACCGGTAACACATAACACTAAAAGACCGACAACAATTTGCAAAAGATATAAAGGGAGCCGAATACTATAGATTGCTTCTTCAGAATGAGGAACGATCATTATAGTAAAACAGCGTTTTCCCACCGACATTGGCATGATTCTTTACTTTCCTTTCAACCCTAAAAAAACAGGGTAAACAAAGATTATTGAACTATATATTTACCCTGGGCGACAAATAGCGAGGCAATTATAACATAGATGAGTGCATCCAACCAATCGAATCAATCGGCAGGAAGCTAAGCGCAAAATTTTTTTCATATTGGGGTTTGACTCTATTATGTTTCACGTGAAACATAATCTTAAATGCCCTCGGGTAAAAATTTGGATACAAGACGCTCAAGATCTTCTTCACTGTAATAAAATATTTCAATGGTCCCGCCGCTTTTCCCCTGCTTAAATCTTACTTTTGTTCCCAGACAGCGTTGTATTTGCAGCTGCAGTTCAGCATGCAGGGGATCTTGCACACTGCTGTGATCCTGATTTCTTTCTTTGCGAACCCGTGTATTAATAAATGTTGCCATTTTCTCAGCTTCCCTGGCCGAAAGGCCTTCTTCAATAATCTGCATTGCGGCTTCATATTGTTGCTTTGGATCGCTAATCGACAGCAGGGGCCGCACCTGGCCCGCTGTTACTTCGCCTTTGATCAGTAAATCCATAACTTCAGTCTGCAATGATAACAGCCTGATGCTATTGGCGATTGAAGATCGGCTTCTACCGATGCGGCGAGCCAATTCCTCCTGAGTATAATTATACTCTTGCATCAATCTCCGATACGCCTGCGCTTCTTCAACAGGATTTAAATCCTCGCGTTGTAGGTTCTCAATTAGGGCAATCTCCAACATTGCTTTTCTATCCAGCATTTTAACAACAGCTGGTATAGCCCTCAATCCTGCTATTTTTGCTGCCCGGCAACGTCTCTCTCCGGCCACTAAAATATAATCGCCTTCGCTTGATGGAGACACTACCACGGCCTGTAGAACACCGTGTTCCTTAATCGACAACGCCAGTTCCTGAAGTCTTCCATCATCAAAAGACTGGCGGGGTTGAAAAGGATTTGGTTTGATCCGGTCAAGCTCAATTTCATTGGTTTCCGCCGGCCCAGCCAGAGCTTCGGGAATCAGTGCTCCCAGACCTTTTCCTAACCGCCTTTTTTCGCTCATCTCTTCAAAACCTCCCGAGCTAATGAAAGATGCAACTCTGCTCCCCTGCTGCGTGGGTCATACTCCAGGATATGTTGCCCATAGCTGGGCGCTTCACTTAAGCGTACATTGCGTGGGATAATCGTATCGTAAACATATTCATTAAAATAGTTTCGTACTTCCTCGGCCACCTGTTCAGAAAGATTTGTCCGTATATCATACATTGTCAGAACTACCCCTTCAATACGCAATTCTTTATTCAGGTGTTTTCGAACAAGGGTAATCGTGTTCATAAGCTGGCCAAGACCCTCCAGAGCGTAATATTCGCATTGAATCGGAATGAGCACTCCATTTGCTGCATTTAGAGCGTTAAGTGTCAATAAACCCAGCGAGGGAGGACAATCAATAATGACAAACTGGTACTCGTCTTTTACCGGGGCAAGCGCGCGTTTAAGCTTCTCCTCGCGGGATACCAGCGAAACCAATTCTATCTCTGCGCCAGCCAACTGGATTGTTGCTGGGACAACGGATAGATTCTCCCAACGCGATAAAAGGATTATTTTTTTTAAAGGTAGTTCATCAATTAAAGCATTATAAATGCAGGAATGGATATCCTTTTTTAAAAGCCCTATCCCACTGGTGGTATTCCCCTGGGGGTCTGTATCCACCAGTAAAACTTTGGCGCCCATTTTCGCCAGGGATGCGCTCAGGTTAATCGCTGTTGTAGTTTTACCCACACCGCCTTTTTGATTAGCAATTGCTATAACACGCGACATGATATCTCTCTCCTAATCTGGTCTCGCCAGATTTAAATTGAATACGCTTGAGCTTACTTATTACCTGGCTGTAACATTTCCCTGGTCAGGCGAATGGTAACTTCAATATAATCGGGCTCAATTGTTTCCTCTACTTCAGGATAAAGTCCCGAACGCTGTATTATCGCCACCGCCTCGCGGATTGTGTTTAAAACAATCCGCATGTCCCGGATAATCGGCTTCAATCTTTTTGTTTTCTCTTTACCACTTACCTGTTCAGAAATCTTTTCAATACGTTTTTCTGCCTGGCTTACAGTCAAACCCCTTTCTGCTATTTCATGGATAGTCTTCAATTGCTTTTCTTCAGAATCAAGCCTAAGCAAAGCACGGGCATGCCTTTCGGTTAAACCCTGTTTCAATAGCTTTTCCTGAACCTTTTTTGTTAACCTGAGCAGCCTGATTTTATTGGCAATTGTTGATTGACTCTTCCCCAGGCGCTGAGCCAAAACTTCCTGTGTAAGATCAAAATTTTTCATTAAACTAACATAACCCATGGCTTCTTCAATATAGTTTAAATTTTCACGCTGTAAGTTTTCGATTAAAGCAATCGTGGCCATAGCATTATCAGAAAGGGTTTGGACCGCTGCCGAGATCTTCTTCCATCCGAGCTTCCGACAGGCTAAATATCTTCTTTCGCCGACAACCAACTGATACCCATTACCCGCTCGGCGGACAACAACTGGTTGGATCAGGCCGCAAGCTTTAATTGATTGGGCCAGTTCGTCAATTTTTTCTTCGGATATTTCCCGGCGTGGCTGGAATGGATTCGGCCTGATTTTATCGATATCAATTGCCAATAATTTATCTGTAGCCGGTTCGTTTTCGTTTTGTGGAAATTGTTCTACCCATTTTTCTTTCATTACTCCAACACCCTTATTAATATTTCGCTGCTTTCCTTTAATTAGACAACCAGCTATTCTTTCCTTCAAACAACTATCAATAATATTATAATCAAATCTACTGCAACGGTTTTCTTGCGGGTATACCTTCTGCCCGTGGATATTGTGGGGGGGTGTGCTTCGTTTTTTTTAAAAGATAAAGAGATCTTTTTTCTCCTGTTGGTAAATTATAAAACCATACTTTTTCTATATTCCCGCCGCATAATGCAATCGCTTTCCCGGCCTGCTCGGCTTCCTGAGCTCCCCGTGGGCCCTTGTAAAATACTGCCCGGCCGCCAACCTTTAACATCGGCATAGCCAACTCCGTCAATACGGCAGTTTTGGCAACCGCTTTACTTAAAACAAAATCGTAGTTCTCCCGATGATCAATGCTGTGAGCCAATTTTTCCGCTCTGCCACACAGGAATTCAATTTTATCCAGACCAAGGAGAGCAGCAGTCGTTTTCAGGAAATTTATTTTTCGCTGATTTGCATCCAGCAGATCCATAAATATTTCTGGTAGGCAGATTTTGATCGGTATGCCCGGAAAGCCTCCTCCGCTGCCCAGATCAAGGATTTTACATCCCCGGGGGAACGCCAGTATTTTTAAGGGATATAAGGAATCGTAGATTTGTTTTCTAATTACACCCTCGGCGGTCCTTTCTCCGGTCAATCTCTGTTTCTGCAAACCTTCAAACAGTAAGTCAGTATACTGCAAGAGTTTTTTTTGTTGAACAAAACTTACCACTAGATGAAGTGCTGTGAGCACCTCATCGAGCACAGCTTCCGGTGATTGTAGGGGCATCAGTATTCCTTTCTCAGGTGATACCTACTTACCCAGGCAAAATTCACTGAATATCTTGTCAAGAAGCGTTTCACTTACGGTATCACCAGTTATTTCACCCAACTTATTCCAAGCATTTTGCAGCTCCAGGCTGATCAGCTCCACCGGTTGAGTTTTAATAGTACTCTGTGCATTTTCCAGGCTCTTCAATGTTTCACAAAGTACCTCTTCATGCCTCAACGAAAATAACATCGTATTCTCTGCTGCGGAGCATAGAAAAAGATCAAGTTGTCTGGTTACTGCTTCTTCAAGCTGCTGAACCCCTTCTTCCCTGATTGCGGCAGTGCAAACTATTTCTTCATTCGGGAATAGATTATTGATGATTTCCGGCGATAATTGTTGCTGAAGATCTTTTTTATTAACTGCAACTACCAGGCCTTGTGTTGCCTGTCTCAGGTCGGCAATTTCTTGATCCAGATCCGTCCATTTTGATGAACCGTCAAGAACCATGATCAACATTTTAGCTTGAGCAGCCGCCATACGTGATCGTTCAATGCCCTGTTTTTCAACCGGATCTGTGGTATTCTGTATACCCGCAGTGTCAATCAACCTGATTGGGTACCCCCCCAGATTTAAATAGCCCTCGAGAAGATCTCGGGTAGTGCCCGGTGCTTCGTGAACAATAGCTCGCTGCTGGCGCAAAAGAGCATTAAGCAGAGATGACTTACCTACGTTTGGCCTGCCAATAATAGCAACAGTGACACCCTCCTGGTACGCCCTGTTTCTCTCAACACCTTGAAGTAACTTTTTAATTGTAGTGTGTAGCTCTTTAAGTGCCCCTGCAAGGGAATTTGGACGATCACCTTTTCCTTCAAACTCCTCCGGATAATCGATCGAAGCTTCAATCGGGGCACGTATCTCAATAATCCGCGTTCTGATCTGCTCTATCTTTTGGGCTAATTCACCCTGGAGAGTTCTGGCAGCTGCTTTGACCGCTTCTTCAGAACGCGCGCGAATCATATTCAAAACTGCTTCTGCCTGACTCAGGTCAATTCTGCCGTGGATGAAAGCTCTTTTTGTAAATTCACCAGGTTCAGTCAGGCGTGCTCCTGCTTCCAGTACAAGCTTCAGGATTGTGCGCAGTGTAAATATACCACTGTGACAGTTTATTTCTACGATATCTTCCCGCGTATAGGTATAAGGAGCCGGCATGAATGAAACCAACACTTCGTCGACAATATTTTTATCAAGGTCCCTGATCAGACCATAGTAAAGGCGCCTCGGTTGCGGGTATGACGCATTGCCACTTTTCGGACAATCAAAGATTGAACTGACAATGGCAAAGGCATCCGGGCCGCTAAGACGGACAATGCCGATTCCGCCCTCACCAAGAGGAGTACTAATAGCAGCAATGGTTTCTAGTTCAGACAAGTTTACATCCTCCAGCTTAAGCAATAAAAAGCCGCCCCACAAATGGGGCGGCAGCGCACTGTCCCCTTAATGGGGAGCAATAACAACCTTCCGGAAGGGCTCCTCCCCGGCACTGTAAGTTGTAATACCAGGATAGCTCTGCAGAGCAATATGAATAATTCTTCTTTCCTGTGGAGTCATCGGCTCCAGCGCTTGTTCATAACCTTCCTGACTGACTTGCCGGGCAACGCTCATGGCCAGATTAGTTAGAACCTTCTCTCTCCGTAAACGGTAATTCTCAACATCCAAAACTATCATTTTATTCAGCAAGGCATACTGCCTTCTCATTACTATATTCAAAATATACTGGAGATCATTCAGGGTTCGCCCACGGCGTCCAATCAGTGCGCCGACTTCCTGGCCGAATATTGCTGCGTCGAGCTTATCTGCTTCCTCTGTTACTGTAATCCGCCCATCAATATTCATATACCGCAACAGCTCTTCTAGATATACTTTCAGATACTCCGGCGGATCCAAAACAGGCTTTACACAAACCCGTGCATTTTTGTTGCCGATAAACCCCAACAAACCCTGAGACGGCTCGTCTTTTATCTCTATTATTGCATTTTCCTTCTTGATGCCGAGAGAAACAAGGGCTTTTTCTACCGCTTCATCCAATGTCCGGCCTGTAGCCTCATATTCACTCATTTCTTACTCTTCCCTTTTTTCCCTTTTGGTTTTGGTTCTTTTGTTGCAACCTTTACCGCGCTGCCGGAAGCTTTTGGCTGATCAATTATGTCTGCTTTTTCATCCTTACTCTTGTCTTTTTTTTCGTCAGATTTTTCTTTTGCTGCTTCCTTCAGTTTATCCAAATGGACTATCAACTTGTGCTGCCCAATTGAAAATAAATTATTCATTATCCAATAAATAACCAGCCCGATTGGAAAATTGAAGCTAAATACTGTAATCATAGCTGGCATCATATAAAGCATCATCTTCTGACTGCTGTCTGAAGACATAGACATTTTTGAATATAAGTAGGTAGTCGCACCTGCAATCAAGGGGAATATATAATAGATACTTATATTACTTAAGAAATTACTGACTCCCTCATTCGGCACCGCCAACAAATCTATGAACTTGGCCGATTGAAAAAGGTAGGGGTTGATAATGTCCATATCGAGATAGATATTCGCATCTTGTAAGAGGCGGAAAATACCAATCAGGATTGGGAACTGTACCAACAGAGGCAGACAGCCAGCCAGTGGGTTCATATTATTTTCTTTCATGAATTCGCTAACGGCCTTGTTCTGCTTCTCTTTGTCATCTTTATACTTCAGCTGGATCTTTTTCATTTCCGGCTGTAATACCTGCATTCTTTTAGCCGACTGAATCTGTTTATTATTTAAGGGAAACGTTACAAGTTTAACCATTACAGTCATAATAATAATGGCTCCCCCGAAGTTAGGGATATACTCGTAAATAAAGCTGAGCAGGGTGCCAAAAAATTGGGCAATGGCAGCAATCATTTATTTTCCTCCTACCTTTAAGCTACTCAACAGGGTGGTAGCCACCCGGATTAAAGGGGTGACAGTGTAATATTCTTTTTACACCCATCGTCATACCCCTGGAAAAACCATACCTTTCAACTGCTTCATAAGTATACTGCGAACATGACGGATAGAACCGGCAGACCTGAGGTTTTAGCGGGGAGATAAAATATCTGTAAAACCTGATCAGCGCCAAGCATAATTTTACCGCAAAACTATCTATCAATGTAATTACCTTTTTAGAAACAATTGTCCTTTCCGGCAAAGATTATACAACTCCTTACATGCTTCATGAAAAGAAACACGCACCGCTGGTTTACGTGCAATCAAGACAAAATCATACCCTTTACACAGCTGCTCTTCCGATACAAAGAAAGCTTCCCTGTAAATTCTTTTGATCCTGTTCCGGATAACACTTTTACCAACCTTTTTACTGATCGAAAAACCAATACGGTTAAGGAACAGTCCGTTCGGACAGTAATAAAGGACGATATTGCGCGATACAACCGTCCTACCGTAGCGGTAAACCCTCTTAAAGTCCCAATTTTTTTTAAGTCTGAAGAGAGCCATATTGGATTGCTTCAGGCGCTTAATTTTTTTCTCCTTCGTTGCCTTCTTCTTCTAATAACCTGTCTACCGGCCTGGCTTCTCATTCTTCTTAAAAAACCGTGGACCCTTTTTCTCGTTCTTTTTTTCGGCTGATATGTTCTTTTCATTTTTGCCCCTTTATCGATCACTCTGAATGTAAAAAAAGTATACAGTAACAAAAGTAAACGTGTCAAGGATAATGGGAAGAAATACCGGTAATATTTCTCTTGCGGCCCGCTTTAAATGAGAATTTTTCCTTTGCAGTTAACCGTGAGATCTGTTAATATGTCTTTAGTAAAAAGGTGAATATGCCCCATATAACACTGTTCTCCACAGTTATTGTTAATAACTCATATTATTGTTAACAACTTAATCAGCTCTTCGCTCTTCTTGATTGGAGGATGTGTCCGTGAACAGCCAGTTAAATGAAATTTGGCAGCTTACTCTTTCTGCGTTGAGCAAGGACTTAAACAAACCAAGCTTTGAAACCTGGTTCAATCTGACGAAGCCTGTTTCCCTTGAAAACAGCTGCCTGGTCATTGAAGTCCCCAATGATTTTACTAAAGAGTGGTTTGAAACAAGGTACCGGGAGCAGATTGTAAAAGCTTTAAAAGAGATCACTTCATATGATCACCGGGTCAACTTCGTTATATCATCCGATTTCCCGGACCCCTCTGCCTCTGAATCGCCTGAAGATAATTATTATCAATCCACAAACTTTACTTCTACACAAAAAGAGGATCGTCACTTAAAAAATAAGGGCGTCTCCGTTTTTAATCCCCGCTATACCTTTGATTCTTTTGTTGTCGGCACATGCAACCGGCTTTCTCATGCCGCATCACTTGCCGTCGCAGAAAGCCCGGCCAGAGCATATAACCCTCTTTTTATTTACGGAGGCGTGGGGCTTGGCAAAACACATCTTCTTCATGCTATCGGCCAGTACACGTTAATCAACCATGGTTTTTCCAGAGTTTTTTATTTTTCTTCAGAAAAATTTACAAATGACTTCATCAATTCCATACGAGATAATAAAACCCTCGAATTTAGAAATAAGTATCGGAATATGGATATTTTATTAATTGATGATGTCCAGTTTTTGGCTGGTAAAGAGCAAACGCAGGAAGAATTTTTTCATACTTTTAATGCTCTTCATGATAATAACCGACAGATTATTATTTCGAGTGACCGTCCACCTAAAGAAATCCCCACTTTAGAAGATCGGCTGCGTTCCCGTTTTGAATGGGGGCTTATTACTGACCTCCAACCGCCGGATCTGGAGACTAGATCGGCAATTTTGAAGAAAAAAGCTATATCGGATGGGCTTGTTTTATCAGACCAGGTTATTGAATATGTTGCCGAAAAAGTTATAACCAATATTCGTGAGCTTGAAGGGGCATTGATACGTATCGTAGCCTATGCTTCTCTATCTGATACACCGGTTACCCTCGAGTTAGCTGAGGCTGCTTTAAAAGATATCATCCTTACCCGTCAAAAGCATATTACGGTAAACAATATCATTGAAGTAACTGCAGAAAACTTTGGTTTAACTCGAGAAGAAATACGTTCAAGAAAGCGTACTCAGGACATTGCTTTAACCAGACAGGTCGCAATGTATCTTTGCCGCATACTTACAGATTTATCCCTTCCCAAAATAGGCGAAGAGTTTGGCGGTCGTGATCATACCACTGTCTTACATGCTTTTAAAAAAATTGACTCACTGGTAGCAAATAGTAGCGACTTTAAAAAACGTCTCGACCTTATTAAAAACACTATCCTTAATAAGTTGTGATTATCCTGTGTATAAACTGTGCTAACTTTGATCGCCTTTAATTAATTAACATAAACCTTTACTTCTAAACAGGATTTTCATTGATTATCCACAACTCCTGTTTTGAATTTTTTTTATTTTTTCCTATTCTGCCTGGCCTTTTAATTGTTTGTTAAAATTATAAACAGTATACACAGAGCCTATTATTACTACTATTATTTAATATGAAAGAGATTTTTTTTTAATGTGTTAATAACTTTCATGATTCTTTTTTACATATTCTTTATAGGGAGGTTTATTCTGATATGAAAATATCAACTGCTGTAAACCAGTTAACAGGTTGTTTGGAAATAGTAGAAAAGGCACTTCCTGTTCGCTCAACAATACCAGTAATTAATAATATTTTGCTTGAAATCAGTCAAAATAAGTTAATCTTTTCTTCAACAAACCTTGAAATGTTCATAAAAGTACATCTGGATCACGAAAGCAGTGAGAATGGTAAAATATTACTCCCACCAAAAATTGTTGATATAATGCGCTCTCTTCCACCTACTGAAGTTGATATTGATATAAATTTGGATAACTACAACATTAATATTTACTGTGGTTCCGCTAATTTCAATCTTTATGGATCCAATCCTGAAGATTATCCAGTTTCTTTTGACAGTCAAATCAATGCGGTTTCCGGTTTTAATATAAACAAAAAAACATTAAAAAAGATTCTACGAATGATTGTTTTTGCTGCTTCAAATGAAGAAACCCGTCCGGCTTTTAATGGTATTTTCTTTTCATTTAAGGAAAACATACTTTCCCTTACCGCTTCAGATACTTATAGACTGGCTTATAAGGAAGTTAAGGACGATGCGTGGTTATTCGAAGAGGATAGATGTTTGGTACCAGCCAGATCGTTGCGGGAACTATTGCGTATACTGGACGATACCGATGGTGATATAAAGATGTTTCACCATAGCAACCTGATCACTTTTCAATTTAACGGAATCTATTTTGCTTCCAGACTTCTTGAAGAAAAATATCCAGATGTGAGCGGAGTTATTCCAGGTGAATATAAAACAAGAATTGTCATAGATCGAAAGAAACTTGAAGATATAATAAACAGAGCAGCATTATTGGCAGAAGGCAAAAATCAAGCTGTAAATCTTTTAATCAGGGAAAAACAATTTGAAGTCACAGTTATGTCGCCGGAAGGAAGTATGGAAGAAAAAATTCCAGTTGAACAGGAAGGAGAAGATTTAGATCTGTTTGTTAATTCTCGCTTTCTTCTTGATATATTAAAAATAATTGATGATCAGAAAATATTTATAGACTTTCATGGAGAGGGAGGGCCGGTGATTTTCAGGCTCCTCAATGATAATAGCTACCTCTACCTAGTACTGCCGATTAAGAAAGTTAATTAAATATCCAGGGGGCTGTAACTTTGTTTTATATTGACAATTTGCTGATTAAGGGTTTTCGTAATTACCGGCAGCAGCAGTTGCAGTTTCATCCCCACCTTAATATTTTGATCGGCGATAATGCCCAGGGCAAAACAAACCTGCTTGAATCTATTTATTATCTTTCTGTTACCCGCTCTTTTCGTACTAACCATGATCAGGAACTGACTCACTGGGAGGAGCAGTCCCTTTATTTAAAGGGGACTTTTATTAAAAATGGTTTTAACCATGTAGTGCAAATAAGTTACCTTCAAAACGGACGGTTCAAATTAACAATTAATAACGATCCGGTTAATCGTTACGATCACCTGCAGCAGTTTCCGGTTGTTGTATTTAGCCCGGACGATCTACAGATTGTCAGAGAAGGGCCTTCGATACGCAGGCGTTTCATTAACCTTGAAGCATCACGGCTCAGCCCCAAGTATTTTAAGGAGTTAAGGGCTTACCAGCGTGTTTTACTTCAGCGCAATCACTTGCTTAAGGATAAGCAAAACCGCAGACAAATTAATGTACTTCTTGAACCCTGGGATCAATCACTAATCGCCCTGGGCAGTAATATTATCAGATATAGGGTAGAGGTTATCAGTGATTTGGAGAAAGAAGCGCAATTATTCTTTAATCTGATGACAAATTCCCGGGAGACCTTGTCGTTAAGTTATCTAAGTACCGTTAATTATTGTGACGACCTTCTCGAAATCCCCAAAAACTTTCACAGCGCGCTAATGACTAAACGTGATCAAGAATTCAACAGAGGTTCAACGGCGATTGGCCCGCACCTCGATGATTTTAAAATATTAATTAACGGCTATGATGCCCGGCGTTTTTCTTCTCAGGGGCAGAAAAGAACAGCAGCCCTGGCCTTAAAAATGGCCGAAGTTTATTTATTTAAGCGACAGAACCATGAAGGGCCGATTATTCTTCTCGACGATGTTTTCTCTGAATTTGATATAAATAGAAAAATACACCTGCTCGACTTCTTAAGGGATAATAGCGGCCAGTGTTTTATATCTACTGCGGTCGATTTAAATAATCTGATTGAAAGTCTTAACCGGGAGCATAAAATATTTTCTATCCGCCAGGGGTGTGCCAGTGATGAAATCGTTAGGTCCAGTAGTTGAAAAACTTTTAAGAAGCTATAATCTATGGCAGGGTTATCAACAATATTCGTTAGTGGAAAGTTGGGATAGCATTGTTGGTCCGGCGCTGGCAGAGGTCTCCCGGGCTGAAACCATAACAAAAGGTATGCTTCGGGTAGCGGTTAAAGATTCAGTATGGTCTTACCATTTGTCAATGTTGAAACCCCAGCTCATCAGCAAACTGAATAATCATGCTGGCAGCAAAATAGTGAAGGACATATTCTTTACGATAGAAGTTTTTGAAAAGAAGGAAAAATGACAGCGCTAGTTAACTATAATGTGAATAGCAATAACAATATCAGGTGTTACATTATAGATATGGGGGCTCAGATGTTTATACATATAGGAGGATCGCAAATTGTATTTAACAGTGATTTAATTGGTATTTTTAATCTAGAAGTGAAAGACAATAATGTTAACAAGGTGTTTTTAAGTTCCGCCTCAACTGATTCCGCGACAATAATGTCCAAAACGGATCAACCAAAATCATTTATTGTGACAGACAACTGTGTTTATATTTCTCCCATCGCTCCGCTCACTCTTTCCAGGCGGCAGAATCCCTCACGTCAGCCCTGACAGCTCGGTTTTAACTCAGTAAAACATGATATAATAATTAAAGTATTGTTGGTTTATCAGGATCAAGAGGTGAAGAATGTCAAAAAAAGGGAATAGCAATCATGATTACAATGCCGAGCATATTCAAGTGCTGGAAGGCTTGGAGGCAGTTAGACTACGTCCTAGCATGTATATCGGTTCAACGGCGAGCCGCGGGTTACACCATCTAGTTTTTGAAGTGGTAGACAACAGTATTGATGAAGTTCTGGCCGGTTTTTGTAAACTGATTAAAATTACAATCAATACAGATAAAAGCATTACGGTAGTTGACGACGGGCGCGGTATACCAGTAGAAAACCATCCTCAGGAGAAACGCCCCGCCGTGGAAGTGGTTCTGACTACTCTTCACGCCGGTGGAAAATTTGGCAATGAAAGCTATAGAGTTGCCGGTGGTTTACACGGGGTAGGGGTTTCTGTGGTCAATGCCTTATCTGAGTGGCTTGAAGTAGAAGTTTATCGCGATGGTAAAATCTACAGTCAACGCTATAAAAGAGGTCAAAAAGCCACCTCGCTTAAAGCAACCGGCAGTGTGAATAAAACCGGTACAAAAATAACCTTTTTACCAGACTCAGAGATATTCGAAAAAATAGATTTTGAAAATGAAGTAATCATTCAGCGCCTGCGCGAGCTTGCTTTTCTCAATAAAGGTACCAAAATTATTTTTAAGGATATGCGCAGCGGTCGTGAAGAAAAGTTTAAATATGACGGCGGGATTATGCAGTACGTAGCCTACCTGAACCAGGGCAAGGAAACCGTACCTACGAAGCCGCTCTATGTTCATAAATCTGTCAACGGCTTTGAGGTAGAGATGGCCTTGCAGTATCATGCCGGCTATGCTGAAGTGATCTATTCATATGCAAACAATATCCATACTCAGGAAGGCGGAACCCACGAGTACGGTTTCAAAGTAGCGCTGACTCGTTTAATCAATGATTTTACCCGTAAGCTGGGGCTGCTTAAAGATAGCCAGGGTAATCTGTCTGGTGAAGATATCAGGGAGGGTTTGACCGCGGTCTTAAGTATTAAGCTGATGGATCCACAGTTTGAAGGGCAAACCAAGACTAAACTTGGCAACAGCGAGGTCCGCAGTATCGTGGATAATATTTGTTATGAGAGCATTGAAGCCTATCTGGAGCAAAACCCCGCCGTGGCCAGAAGGATTATTGAAAAAGCAATTAGGGCTTCCCGGGCCCGGGAGGCTGCTCGTAAAGCCAGAGAGCTGACCAGGCGGAAAAACGCCCTGGAAATTACGAACCTACCAGGAAAGCTTGCCGACTGCACGACCAAGGATCCCGGCGAAAGTGAACTTTATCTCGTTGAGGGTGACTCTGCCGGCGGTTCAGCCAAGCAGGGACGGGACCGCCGCTTTCAGGCGATTCTCCCGCTGCGCGGAAAGATTCTTAATGTTGAGAAAGCCAGACTGGACAAGATTCTGGCTAACGAAGAAATCAGAAACCTGATCACCGCGCTGGGAACAGGAATTGAAAATGAATTTGATATTAAACGAACCAGATACCATAAAATTATTATTATGACCGATGCAGACGTGGATGGTTCACACATTCGCGTACTTTTACTAACCTTTTTCTACCGTTTTATGCACCACCTGATCACCAGCGGTTTTATTTATATAGCTCAACCGCCACTATTTAAGGTAAAGAAGGGCAAAAAAGAGCAATACCTTTTTCGTGAAGAAGAGCTGGATAAACTCCTGAATGAATGGACCCGTGATGGTGGAGTAAGTGTCCAGCGCTATAAAGGCCTCGGAGAGATGAACCCGGATCAGCTCTGGGAGACTACCATGAATCCCGAGACGAGGACCATCAAACGGGTTGAGCTTATTGATACAATTCAGGCGGATAACATCTTCGGGGTTCTGATGGGGGATAAGGTTGAACCGCGCCGTAAGTTTATAGAAGATAATGCACGGCTGGTGCAAAACCTCGATATTTAATTTCCATTAAATTATCCTCAACCAGACTTGAATAAACATACTATCAATACCAGTTATTTGCGGGGAGGGTTTTGCTTGTTAGTCAGGATGATGTTTCCCTATATATTTCTTATGCTGATTGTTCTTGGCTACCTTTATTACCGTTACATGAAGCTTGGATCTGTTTTGCTAAGGGTAGAACGTGTATTATTCACCCGCTATAATGTCGATTCCCTTTTGATGATCATACTTATAGCTGCATCATCATATTTATTAGCTCGTTATGAACTACGCAGCAACCCGGCCACAGACGAAACGCTGGTCCTTGGTCCCTTAACTTATGTCTTTTTTTATGGGGCACTATTGCTCGCTGTAATCGGCCGTGAGTTGGAGCGACCGGCCTTGAGGGAAAAAGGCATCTCTTCTTCTCGTGGCTTCTGGTTATGGCAGGAGATCGATTCATTCCGCTGGTCGAAAGATGTGTTAACAATAAATATAATCCGAGGCAGAAAAAAAAGATCTGAGGTCTGGCAAATCAAGCCATCGAAAAAAAAAGATATTGATCTTGCTTTAAAAAGGATGGTACAGAAGCGGGCAAACCGTTCAAAGAAGAAGAACTAATCCTTCCCATTGCTTTTACGCATGGGCAGTAGTTTATATTACAGTAAGGTGATTGATTTAAACGGCCGGTAGTGATTACCTGATTGATAACTCCCCTAGATGAAAATATGTGCAATTTTGTAAAGGAGACAAAATGGCCGAGAGAGAAAATGTCGTTCCAGTAAATATTTACGATGAAGTTAAAGTATCTTTTCTTGATTATGCCATGAGTGTTATTGTCAGCAGGGCTCTACCCGATGTCCGTGATGGTCTCAAACCAGTTCATCGGCGAATCCTTTATGCCATGTCTGAAATGGGTTCAACCCAAGATAAACCGCACCGTAAATCAGCCCGGATCGTTGGTGAAGTACTGGGTAAATATCATCCTCACGGCGATGTTGCCCTTTATGACACCCTGGTTCGCATGGCCCAGGTTTTTTCGACCCGCTACCCCCTGGTGGACGGACACGGTAATTTTGGTTCGCAGGATGGTGACTCGGCAGCGGCAATGCGTTATACAGAAGCCCGCCTTTCGTCAATTGCCGGGGAGTTATTGACCGATCTGCAAAAAGAAACGGTTAACTTCAGGCCAAACTTTGACGAGAGTCTTGAAGAACCGATTGTTTTACCCTCCCGGTTCCCAAACCTGTTAGCCAACGGATCTTCGGGTATTGCCGTGGGTATGGCAACAAACATACCGCCGCATAACCTTAACGAGTTGATTGAGGCTATCAATTACCTAATCGACCACCCAGAAGCTTCGATCAGAGACCTAAGGCAGTTTATTACAGGTCCTGACTTTCCAACCGGCGGCATTATTGTCGGTCATGAAGGCATCGATTCAGCTTATCAGACTGGTCGGGGTATTATCAAACTCCGCGGCGTTGTCAGGATAGAAAAAAAAGATAAAAGTCGTGACCAGGTTGTCATTACCGAGCTGCCTTATCAGCAAAATAAGGCAAAACTGGTTGAGAAAATAGCCGAAATAGTTAAGGAACGCAAGATGGAAGGAATCACCGATCTGCGTGATGAATCCGACCGTTCTGGGGTGCGTGTTGTCCTCGAGATCAAGGGTGACTATGAACCGCAGGTTATCATTAACCAGCTTTATAAATATACTTCTCTACAGCAGACTTTCGGCATAATCATGCTGGCCCTGGTTGATGGGCAGCCGCAAGTTTTAAACCTGAAACAGATGCTTGTTTATTACCTTGAACATCAGAAAGAAATAATCAGACGGCGATCTCAGTTTGATCTGAATAAGGCTGAAGAAAGAGTGCATATAGTTGAAGGACTGCTAACGGCGCTAGATCGCCTTGATGAGGTTATTGCCCTAATCCGTGCATCGAAAGATGTCCATGCAGCCCGTGAAGGCCTGATGAATCTTCTTGCCTTATCTGATAAGCAGGCCCAGGCCATTCTCGATATGCGGTTGCAGCGTTTAACCCAGCTGGAAATTTCGAAACTGACCGAAGAGCAGCGACAGTTATTGGAGAGAATTGCTTACCTGTGCAGCGTGCTAAAAGACGAAACTATTGTATTGGGTATTATTCGTGACGAACTATTTGTAATCCGGGGGAAACATGGTGATAACAGGCGCACCCAGATCGTTGCAGACGAAGGCGAAGTTGTTTCAACTGATCTGATCTTCCAGGAAGACGTGGTTGTTACCTTAACCGATCGAGGCTATATCAAGAGGTTGCCTTTGACCACTTATCACAGTCAACACCGTGGGGGCAGAGGGGTTATTGGGATTCAGACCCGTGAGAATGACCGCGTGGAGCAGTGTCATGTTGCCTCAACTCATGATAAACTGCTATGCTTCAGTAACCGGGGTAAAGTATACCTGCTTCAGATCCACGAGGTGCCGGAATCAGGCCGCCAATCGCGCGGTACAGCTCTTGTCAACTTACTACCCCTGGAAGCTAAAGAACATATAACGGCAACATTGCCAATTACTGAATTCAGTGACGATCGTTTCCTGCTGATGGTTACGGTACGCGGAATGATCAAAAAAACCAAGCTGAAGGAATACCGGAATACCCGTAAAACCGGCCTGACAGCATTAAATCTTTCTGATGATGATGAACTGATGGCCGTAAAACTGACTGATGGTCAAAAAGAGGTCATTGTTGGAACCAGTGCCGGCCTGTTTGTCCGTTTTCCGGAGAGCCAGGTCCGACCAATGGGGCGTGCCGCCAGAGGAGTCAGGGCGGTATCGCTTGGTGCAAAAACCCGGGTAGTCGGCGCAGATCTGGTGACTGAGAGTCATCAGCTGCTCATGGCGTCAGCCAATGGCTATGGCAAACGGGTTGCGGTTAAAGAGTTTAGCCCTCACCGCCGCGGGGGAAAAGGTATGATCGGAATGAAAACAACCCCGCAGAGCGGCCCACTGGCAATATTTGTTGTTTTAAAAGGGGAAGAAGAAGAATTTATGGTTGTTACTGCCCATGGAGTGGTTAACCGGCAGAGGGTGGAACAGGTATCATTGATGGGTCGTTATGCCCGTGGAGTGACCCTGATCCGGTTAGATGAAAATGATCGGGTTGTTAACCTGATTGCCCTGGAGTAGTTATCTGGTAGTTATTATGTTGGAAGGTAGTTGTGCTCATGACTGAAAAAAGAAAAGTTGGTATTACAGATACTTCATTGCGCGACGCCCATCAATCGCTGCTGGCAACAAGAATGCGTCTTGTTGAGATGCTGCCAATTATTGAGTTGATGGATAAAATAGGCTACTATTCGCTGGAGGTTTGGGGCGGCGCAACCTTCGATGCCTGCTTGCGTTTTCTTGATGAAGATCCCTGGGATCGCCTGCGGCAGCTGCGTAAGGGCTTAAAAAATACCCGTTTACAGATGCTGCTACGCGGCCAGAATATTGTCGGTTACCGCCATTACCCGGACGATGTGCTGGCTGAATTTATCAAGAAAGCGGTAGCCAATGGGATAGATATTATTCGCATTTTTGATGCCTTAAATGATTTGCGCAATATGGAGCCAGCCATTCGTTATACGAGGGAAGAAGGGGCGCATGCTCAGGGCACAATCAGTTATACAATCAGCCCTTTTCACAATATTGACTATTTCATTCAGGTTGGCCAAGATCTGAAAAACCTGGGCGCTGACTCGATCTGCATTAAGGATATGGCTGGTTTGATCGCCCCGTACAGTGCTTTTGAGCTGGTCAGTCGTCTTAAAAAAGAAGTTGGGTTACCGGTTCAACTGCACTGTCACTGTACCAGTGGGATGGCCTCAATGGCATATCTGAAAGCAGTGGAAGCAGGTGTAGATGTGATCGATACCGCCAATGCGGCCCTGGCTATGGGCGCCAGTCAACCGGCCACCGACAGCATGGTTGCTGCTTTGCAGGGAACACCTTACGATACCGGACTCGACATGCAGCTGTTGTCGAAAGTAAGTGAATATTTTAAGGAGATCAGCTGCGGCTATGAAATACCCCGGGAAGTACAGGGTGTGGATACAAATGTTCTCAGTTACCAGATTCCCGGAGGGATGATCTCAAACCTCACCTCCCAACTGGCCGAACAGAAAGCGTCACACCTGTTAAAAGAGGTGTTTGAAGAAGTGCCCAGAGTGCGGGCCGATCTTGGTTATCCGCCCCTGGTAACTCCGAGCAGCCAAATAGTCGGCACCCAGGCAGTGGTTAATGTAATCACCGGCGAACGTTATAAAATTGTTTCAACTGAAATCAAGAATTACCTGCGCGGCCTTTACGGTAAGGCCCCGGGGGTTGTTAACTCTGATTTGTTGAAAAAAGTGCTTAAAAGCGAAAAACCAATTTCCGGACGACCGGCAGATCTGCTGAAACCTCAGCTGGAAGAAGCGAGAAAAGAGATTGCCGAGTATATCGAACAAGAAGAGGATGTTCTTTCATACATAATATTTCCAAGTGTAGCCATTGATTTCTTTAAAAGGCGCAAAGGGCTGCTCCCGCCGCTGGAACTGAACAGCAGATGCGAAGGCGGAAAAGTAATCAACACTGTTAAGCCGAAAACAAGCGGGCAAAATAACCTGCAGAGCGATGCCTTTTCTCAGATCGACGAATCCCTGATCTGGAACGATGATGACAACATAGTCTATCCCACAGGGTAGCCCGCCCTGGGCAGTTTTAAAAGCACCCGGCTAAAAAATAAGTAGGAAAATAAGTAGGAAAAGTTGACACTCCAGGCTCGGGAAGTTATAATCATAAGCAATCTTTTACTGAAAAGGCGATGAAGGACAGGAGTAAGCAATATGCTTTTCCCAGAGAGCCGGGTCAGCTGAAAACCGGTAAAGGGTGTTGCTGAAAATCGGTCTCGAGCTGCCCGGTTGAAAATAGAGTAAGCCGGGCCGGGGTGATGCCGTTATCATAATCACGGAGAAACAGCTTCCCTGACAGGGGAGAGTGTAGAAAAAAGGGTGGTACCGCGGAGGAAGTCCCTTCGCCCCTTTGGGCGAAGGGTATTTTTATATCCTTCTATATTTTATACGAAAGGGCGATGCAGGTGAACCGGATAATTTTTATGAATGGCCGGTTGACTCCGGAAAAGGAAGCTGTGATTTCTGTTTTTGACCACGGGTTTCTTTACGGAGATGGAGTATTTGAAGGCATCAGGGCTTATAACGGATGTGTCTTTAAACTTAAGGAGCATGTGCAGAGGTTGCATGAATCAGCCCATTCGATCATGCTGCCTATCCCCTACACTCAGCAGGAAATGATTGAGGCAGTTGTCGATACGGTTAACGCCAATGAATTAAAAGATGCTTACATCAGGGTAGTTGTATCCCGGGGTGTCGGCGATCTTGGTCTGGATCCGCGAAAATGTAAAGAATCGCAGGTAGTCATCATTGCCGATAACATTGTGCTCTATCCGGAAGAACTATATGAAAAAGGGTTAAACGTGATCACGGTTGCCACACGCCGCAATATTGCCGATGCTCTTGATCCAAAAATTAAGTCACTTAACTATCTGAATAATATTTTAGCCAAGATTGAAGCTAACCGGGCCGGAGTACTGGAGGCGCTGATGTTAAGCAGTCAGGGCTATATTTGTGAAGGCACAGGCGATAATATATTCATTGTCCGAAAAGGAATACTGATCACGCCGCCATCACATATGGGCATTCTGGAAGGAATCACCCGGGCAACTGTAATCGATCTGGCCGGACAGGAAGGAATCCAGGTTCAGGAAACCCCGTTTACCCGCCATGACCTTTATGTGGCCGATGAATGTTTTCTTACCGGGACAGCGGCAGAAGTTATTCCGGTTATTGAAGCGGATATGCGTGTTATCGGAAGCGGCAAACCGGGTCCGGTTACCCGCCGCCTGATTGGACTATTCCGCGAATTGACTCAGAGCTCAGGAGTAACTTTAAAGTGAAGAGTTAAACAGAGGTCTAAAGAAGACTGGAGGTTGATTATGCGCAGTCACAAGGTAACCAGAGGTATCGATCGGGCGCCGCACCGCTCTCTTTTCCGGGCGGCTGGATTTCACCCCGAAGAGCTTAACCGGCCCCTGGTCGGTATCGTCAATTCGGCGAATGAAATAGTGCCCGGCCATGTTCACTTGGACAGCATTGCCAATGCAGTCAAAACAGGAGTGTGGATTGGCGGCGGTACACCGATTGAATTTTCGACAATTGGCATCTGCGACGGTATTGCCATGAATCATACTGGCATGCACTATTCGCTGGCCAGCCGTGAAATTATCGCTGACAGTGTCGAGGTAATGGTTGAAGCGCACTGCTTTGATGCGCTTGTCTTGATCACCAATTGTGACAAGATTACTCCCGGGATGATGATGGCTGCAGCAAGGGTGGGTCTGCCTGCAATCATGGTCAGTGGAGGTCCGATGCTGGCCGGTGAACATAAAGGTAAAAAGATTGATTTAAGTTCTGTCTTTGAAGGTGTCGGCGCTGTCTATGCTGGAAAGATATCCGAAGAAGAGCTTGAAGATATGGCTGCCCGGGCTTGTCCCGGCTGTGGATCCTGTGCCGGAATGTTTACGGCTAACTCGATGAATTGTATGGCTGAAGCTTTAGGCATTGCTCTTCCTGGTAATGGAACAATCCCAGCGGTTAGCGCGGATCGTTTACTATTGGCTAAGGAAGCAGGCATAAAAGTGATGGAACTGCTGCAGTCCGGGATTACAGTCGATAAAATCCTTCTTCCCGAAGCATTTGACAACGCCCTGACGGTTGATATGGCTCTTGGCTGTTCAACAAACACACTACTTCACCTGACGGCGCTGGCCAACGAGTGTGGTTTCAGGTTGGACCTGAACTGGGTCAATGAAATCAGCAGTCGCACACCCCAACTCTGCCTGCTTAGTCCGGCTGGCCCTGATCGTATTGAAGATCTGGGAAAAGCCGGTGGAGTAGCCGCAGTGATGAAAGATTTAATGAGAGCGAATTTGCTGAATTCGACAGTGGTAACCGTAACTGGGAAAACTGTTGCGGAAAATCTGGTCGATGTTGAAGTGACTGACCGGGCGGTAATTCGCAGCTTAGAAAAACCGTACCGGCCCCAGGGCGGACTGGCGGTTTTATTTGGTAACCTGGCTCCGGAAGGTGCTGTTGTTAAACAGGGCGCTGTTTCTACGTCGATGCAGCGCTTTACAGGTTCGGCCTTGGTTTTTGATAGTGAAGAAGGCGCAGTGGAAGCGATTAACAATGGTGTTGTTACCGAAGGAAGTGTGGTTATTATCCGTTACGAAGGGCCGCGCGGTGGGCCGGGTATGCGCGAAATGCTTGCCCCCACCTCGATTCTTGCCGGAATGGGCCTTGATGAAAAGGTGGCTTTGATTACTGACGGACGTTTTTCTGGAGCGACCAGGGGCGCTTCTATCGGTCATGTGTCGCCTGAAGCTGCTGCTGGTGGACTTATTGCTCTGGTCCGGGATGGTGATCAGATCAGGATTGACATCCCGCAGCGCTCTTTGACGCTCGCGGTTTCAGAAGATGAACTGCATAAGCGGCGGGATGCCTGGCAGCCTCCAGAACCGAAAATTAACCGGGGCTATTTGAAACGTTATGCCCTCCAGGTTTCATCGGCCGGCAGAGGAGCCGTCCTCTCTGATGAAATTAATAAGAAAAGGTGATTCGTGATGAAGGAAAAGATGGCTAAAGGATCAGCGATGATTCTGGCGGCACTCGAAAAAGAGGGTGTCGAAATAATTTTCGGTTTCCCCGGAGGAACGGTTTTGCCGCTATACGATCAACTGTACGATGCACCCATCAAGCACCTCCTGGTGAGACATGAACAGGCTGCTGTGCATGCTGCTGACGGCTATGCCCGGGTAACCGGCCGACCGGGAGTTGTATTTGCCACCTCCGGGCCCGGAGCGACAAATCTGGTTACCGGTATTGCCAATGCTTATATGGATTCAGTCCCGCTGGTCCTGATAACCGGACAGGTGGCCAGCGCCTTTATCGGCACAGATGCTTTCCAGGAAGCCGATATTACCGGGATAACCCTGCCGATAACCAAGCATAATTATTTGGTCAAGGATATCGAAGAGCTGCCCGGCGTTCTTGCCGAAGCATTTTATATTGCTTCTACCGGGCGCCAGGGACCGGTTCTGATTGATATTCCCAAAGATGTTTTTGATCAGGAAGCCCCCTTTATTTATAACCAAAACTGTGATATTGCCGGTTATAAGCCAACTTACGAAGGGCATGCCGGACAGATCAGTCGGGCGGTTAAAGCAATTCGGGATGCACAGCGCCCGGTTATTTTCGGCGGCGGCGGCTTGATCAGGTCCGGTGCTTCTGCGGCTTTGCGCGAACTTGCTGAAAAAGCGCGGATACCGATTGTGTTATCCCTGATGGGTCTGGGGGCCTATCCCGGTGATGGAGAGCTCTTTCTGGGCATGCCCGGGATGCACGGCAGTGTCACGGCCAATTATGCTCTGACCGAAGCCGACCTCATTATTGCCACCGGAGTGCGCTTTGATGACCGGGTAACCGGCAAGCTCGAATTCTTTGCAAACAATGCCAAAATAATTCACATCGATATTGACCCGGCCGAGATCGGTAAGAATGTGACCATTGATGTCCCCATTGTTGGTGATGTCCGGCTTGTTTTAGAGGAACTTTTACGAAAACTGCGCCCGGGAAATACAGTGAAATGGCTCAAACAGATTGAGTCATGGCAAAATGAATATCCGCTGCCAATCGGTTCAAACAATGGCGCCAGTACCTTAAAGCCTCAATTCGTGATCAGGGAACTAAGTCGGCTGAGTGGAGGAAACACCATTGTGGCCACTGATGTCGGTCAACACCAGATGTGGTCAGCCCAGCATTTTGTGATCCGTGAACCACGCGCTTTTATTACTTCTGGTGGTTTGGGAACGATGGGCTACGGTTTTCCGGCGGCGATTGGTGCCAAATTAGCCGCTCCCGATAAAAAGGTGATCTGTATAACCGGTGACGGCAGTTTCCAGATGAACATCCAGGAATTAGCCACGGCAGTCTACAATAAAATCGATATCACTATCGCTCTGATCAACAATGGTTGCCTCGGGATGGTTCGCCAGTGGCAGGATATATTCTATGAAAAACGCTACTCATATACCTCCATGGCTGGCAGTCCCGATTTTGTACGGGTGGCCGAGGCCTATGGGGCGAAAGGCCTGCGTGCCTCAGATGAAAAAACTGCAACAGCGGCGATCACTCAGGCCCTGACAGAAAAAGGACCTGTTTTGATTGATTTTGTTGTTGATCCCGAAGAGAATGTTTACCCGATGGTGGCGCCGAACCGCCCCATTAATGAAATTATTATCAGGGGTGATTACTGATGAAACATGTTCTGGCAGTTATTGTTGAAAACAAACCAGGTGCACTGACTCGGGTATCCGGTCTCTTCTCCCGTCGTGGTTTTAATATTGAAAACATTGCTGTCGGTGAAACGATGGCCCCTGGGGTTTCCCGTATGACGATCACTGTAGACGGCAGCGAAACGGTAATCGAACAGGTTGTCAAACAACTGCATAAACTGATTAACGTGATCAAGGTAAGCAATCTAACCAATGAGCCTTCAGTGATGCGGGAATTGATGCTGCTTAAAGTTACAGCAGAGGCAGGCAATCGCAGTGATATCCAGCAGATTGTCGAAACATTTCGTGGAAAAGTAGTCGATGTTGCACCGGATTCGATGATCATCGAAGTAACCGGTAATGATGATAAACTGGAGGCGATTAAGCTGCTGCTGCAGCATTTCGGTATTAGAGAGGTAGCCCGCACTGGTAAAATTGCCCTGCTTCGCGGCTCAAAGATTACCATAAAGAGCTAGCAATTCGACAGAAAGATGGTGGCTGATGGTTAAGAGCAGAGGATCGACGATGGTGGAGAAAATACTGGCTGCCAAAGCCGGTAAAGATAAAGTACTGCCCGGCGACCTGGTCAATGTCAGGGTTGATCTGGCTCTAGGCAATGACATCACCGCTCCTGTGGCGATAAAAGAATTTGAACGTTTTGGGTTGGATCGGGTCTTTGATCCCGAAAAAATTGTTTTAGTTCCTGATCATTTTACACCAAACAAAGATATTGCCGCCGCTGAGCAAGCTATGGTTCTGCGCTGCTTTGCCGAAAAGCACGCCATTAAACACTATTATGAGGTAGGTAGGATGGGCATAGAGCATGCTCTTCTGCCTGAGCAGGGTCTGATCTGGCCCGGTGCTGTAATCATCGGGGCGGATTCGCATACCTGTACTTACGGGGCTCTCGGAGCCTTTGCCACAGGTGTCGGCAGTACCGATCTGGCGGTAGCGATGGCGATCGGTGAAGCCTGGTTCAAGGTTCCGGCAACGATACGTTTCGAGTATAATGGGTTAATGCCCAGGTGGATTGGTGGAAAAGATCTGATCCTGCTCACTATCGGCCGAATCGGTGTGGAAGGAGCCCGCTACCGGGCAATGGAGTTTACCGGAACAGCAATTGAAAAACTGTCGATGGATGGCCGCATGACCATGACCAATATGGCTATCGAGGCTGGCGGAAAATGCGGTTATGTGCAACCCGATCAAACTACTTTTGATTACTTGGAAGGACGGGTTACCCAACCCTATAGCGCTGTATACAGTGATGATGATGTTGTTTACGAGCAAACCTTCAGTTTTGATATAACCGACCTGGAACCGCAAATTGCCTTTCCCCCTTCCCCAGATAACGTTTACCCTGTGTCGGAAGCTGCCGGTATCGAAATTCAACAGGTAGTGATCGGCTCATGTACCAATGGGCGCATTGAAGACTTGCGCGTTGCAGCTGCTGTAATTAAAGGCAAGAAAGTTCATCCGCGGATCAGGTTACTGGTTATTCCAGCAACGCAGCGCATTTACCTCCAGGCACTCGAGGAGGGACTACTGACAGCTTTTATTGAAGCTGAAGCAGCTGTGAGCACACCCACCTGCGGACCCTGTCTTGGAGGGCACATGGGCATACTGGCCCGGGGTGAAAAAGCCCTGGCTACAACTAACCGCAATTTCACCGGGCGGATGGGTCATCCCGAAAGTGAAGTATACTTAAGCGGCCCGGCTGTTGCCGCCGCTTCAGCAATAGCCGGTAAAATAGTTCATCCAGAGGAGGTGCTTTGATAATGCTGGAAGGAAGAGTCTGGGTTTTTGGTGACAATATTGATACCGATGCGATCATTCCGGCCTGTTATTTAAGCACTGTGGAACCGCGAGAGCTGGCCCAGCATCTGATGGAAGGCATCAAGCCTGATTTCCCGGGGGTAGTTCAATGCGGCGACATCCTGATTGCCGGCAGCAATTTTGGCTGTGGCAGTTCGCGAGAGCATGCTCCTCTGTCTATAAAAGGGGCTGGTATTTCCTGTGTTATAGCCCGCAGCTTTGCCCGGATATTTTACCGTAATTCTATAAATATCGGCCTGCCGATTTTGGAATGTCCTGATGATCTATCAACCCTTACATCAGGAGTTGACAGACTGCAGGTGAATCTGGATCAGGGCTTAATCACACACATCCAGACCGGGTGTGTTTATCAGGCAGCTCCGTTTCCTCCTTTTATGCAGGAAATAATCAACTGCGGCGGACTGGTGGAGTATATCAAAGCACGTTTGAACAGCGAGGCACCCTGAAAGTAAATTGAATCGAACCAGCATTTAATCAGACAATAGTTAAGCCATTTTTTATTTGCATTTTTATAGTGATAATGGTAGGGTGTAAACGGGAGGATGACCAGTTTTTCCCGATCGGATAACCATCGGAATATCCTTCTCTGTATCGATCATACAGTAATAATACTTAACCGGCTGAAGAGGTGGCCGGACGATCTTGAGGAGGCTTATGCATGAAAAAGTATGCCAGCGAAAATATTCGCAACGTAGCTTTAATTTCCCACGGCGGTGCCGGTAAAACTTCTCTTACCGAAGCGCTGCTTTTTACGTCGGGGGCTGTAAACCGACTGGGGAAAATTGAGTCTGGTACTACCACCACTGATTTTGATCCCGATGAAATCAAGAAGAAGGTTACCATAAACGTCGGCCTTGCTCCTCTTGAATGGGACGGCGTAAAAGTGAACCTGCTTGATACGCCAGGGTACTTTGACTTTATCGGTGACGTACTCGGAGCGCTGCGGGTTGCTGACAGCGTGGTTACAGTTGTTTGTGCTGTTTCCGGAGTAGAAGTGGGAACCGAAAAAGTATGGGGGTATGCCAATGATTTTAAACTGCCCCGCTTTGTGGTAATAAATAAGCTTGATCGTGAAAATGCCGACTATGAGGGCACCCTGGAACAGTTGAGGACACATTTTGGACTCAATGTCGCTCCTTTACAGATGCCAATTGGTAAAGAAGCTGATTTTAAAGGTGTCGTAGATCTGGTTACCCAAAAAGCGCTTCTATTTTCCGATGATGGGATGAAGATAAAAGAAGAGGATATCCCCGGGGATTTAAGTGTGCCAGCCCGGGAGTTAAGGGAAAAGCTGATCGAAGCTATTGCCGAAGCAGATGACAGTTTACTGGAAAAGTATCTTGAAGGTGAAATGTTAAGCGATGAAGAGATCACGCAAGGACTTCGACAGGGTGTGCTCGAAGGCAAGATAATTCCGGTCCTCTGCGGGGCCGCAACTAAAAATTTCGGTATCCAGCCTCTACTCGATCTGATCAAACGCTACCTCCCTTCACCTCTTGATCAGAAAGAGATCAAAGGGCGTCTGCCGGGTAAGGAAGAAGAAGTCACCCGTAAATTGAGTCCCAGCGAATCACTTTCAGCCTTCGTTTATAAGACTCTGGCCGATCCTTACGTCGGCAGAATAAATTTTTTCCGGGTTTACTCCGGAACAGTAAAACCAGACAGCCAGGTTTACAACTCAACCAAAGATATTACAGAGCGTTTCGGACAGGTATTTGCGATGCGCGGTAAAAATCAGATACCAATGGAAGAAGTTGTCACCGGTGATATTGCCTGTGTGGCCAAACTTCAGAGCACTGCTACCGGTGATACCTTCTGCGACCGCAGCCATTTAATCGTATTTCCAGCTCTTAAATTTCCGGATCCGGTCATCTCTTTTGCAGTCGAGCCGAAAACAAAGGGCGATGAAGATAAAGTGATGAGCGGCCTTTCCCGCTTCCTGGAAGAGGACCCGACCTTTAAGCTGGAGAGAAGAGCTGAAACTAAACAGACGATCATTTCCGGCCTTGGTGAGCTCCATCTGGAGATTGTTGTTAGCCGTCTGGCCCAGAAATTTGGGGTGGAAGTTGATTTCTCGACACCAAAAATCCCCTACAAAGAAACAATCCGCGGTCAGTCCAGAGTTGAAGGGAAACATAAAAAGCAGTCCGGTGGCCGCGGTCAGTTCGGGCATGTCTATTTAGAACTTGAGCCGGCTGAAACCGGGCAGGGCCTTGTCTTTGAGAATAAAATCTTTGGCGGTTCCGTTCCGAGACAGTATATACCGGCGGTTGAAAAAGGTGTCCGCGAGGCGATGGATGAAGGTGTAGTTGCCGGTTACCCGGTGGTCGACATCCGGGTCAGGCTTGTCGATGGCTCATACCATACAGTGGATTCCTCTGAAATGGCCTTCAAGATTGCTGCATCCCAGGCTTTTAAAAAAGGGATGGAACAGGCCGGCGCAGTGCTGCTGGAGCCGATTTTAAATGTCGAGGTAATAATTCCGGAAGTTTTCATGGGCGATATTATGGGGGATCTGAATAGCAAGAGAGGTCGTATCCAGGGCATGGAGCCTGAAGGTGGATTGCAGAAAATTCGCGCCCAGGTGCCGATGGCCGAAATGTTCAAATACTCGATTGACCTGCGCTCGATGACCCAGGGACGGGGCTTTTTTAGCATGGCTTTTTCACATTACGAAGATGTGCCACACATGGTAGCCGAACAGCTAATCGCCGCGTTAAAGGCAGCGAAAGAAGCGGAAGCGTAAAGACTATATTTATCATTCAATAAGCAAAGGGACAGCCACGTATAACAATTGAGTATCTTTACAGTAATGTTTTGTTTAGGATCGTAAAGCTTAAGATCGTTTTAGCAGGCGGCGCAATTTAGCTATAGTTTTACCCAGGATCAGGAAAGCGAAAGAAAAAAGCGGCTTGATATCATCAGCGGCCCAGATAGCGTGGGCTTTGCGGTGGGTTAGCCACGGAATGATCACCTGTCCAACGGTGAGCTGCTTTTTTTTGAGATAGGCTGCAACACTGATCATATCTTCATAGGCGTGCCAGAAAACCCAGGGTTGGTCTTCAACCAGGTGAAAATCGGGCAACGGATCGCCGATCAAATCTTTATACATAACATAGGTAAACTCCACACCGCATTTATCAAAGAGGACATTGAGCGTGCTTAAACGGGCGTTAATTTCGATCAGGTATAATTCTTCGGTATCCGGGTGTTTCTTGAACTCAATTTCTCCATAGCCTCGGTAACCGAGCCTATTCAAGTAGTCGCGGCCTAGATCGGCCATTTTCTGATCGTGCAAGTGGTGGGTTAGTGTCGACGAACCGAAATTGATTGGGAACTGGCGCAGCTTTTGAGCGGTCAGGGTGTGAGTGGCTTTACCCAGTCGGTCAATGTAGGCATCGAAAACGTACATCCGGTCATCGAAACCGGGAATCACTTCCTGCACCATCACTTCCAAACCGCTGGCGCGGGCAGTTTCCAGTGCGCTTACAAGTTCTGGTTTGCTGCCGGCGAAAAGGCATTTTTGACGAAATACTTTAACGAACATGTGTGAAAGAGCCGGTTTGATTATGCAGGGATAAGGTATAGCTTCAGCAATAGTCTCAATATCCGCTTTTTGGTCGGCGATAAAAGTCTGAGGGGTCCGTAGATTGTGTTCCCGGGCCAGCTCGTCGAGGCCCTTCTTATCAATTATTTTTTCCAATAATCCTGCAGGCAGATCCGGAAAACGATAGTAACGGGTCAGTTCTTCAGCATGGCGCGAAATAAGCAAGGCATAGCTATCGGAAGTGGCCATCAGGACCGGCCGTTCTGAAAAATCTTTTCCCAGTTTCAACAAAAATTCAGCCAGTGCTTCCTCCTCCCGATTTATATCCGGGCAGAGGATCTTGCGGGTTACATAGCGCGAAGAAAGAGCGTAGGCAGTGGGAAAATGGTAATCGAGGGCATAGACCGGTACACCTCTGCGGCCAAGGGTGCGGATTGCTCCCAGGGCTGTGTAAAAATTTGCTCCCAGCAGGACAACAGGTGTTTGCATATTTCTAAGGACCTCTCCTTGATTGGGTTTCAGCAATAGCGCATACTTAAAGGTTTAGTCTGTTTAGGATAGCCTCAAGAGTCCTTTTAGACATACTGTTAATTTATATCGTCCACTATGATTTTGCAAATAAGGTTTTACCCAAATGCGCAAAACGGCGATTATGATATAATCTAGCCGTTTCATATTATACGTGGTTTGATTTTAATGTCGGAGATGATCTTAGATGAATCGTAAAAAGATAGCCGTTTTTTTCGGAGGGCGCTCTGGTGAACACGTAGTATCCCTGCGATCGGCAGCATCGATTTTAGAGGCTATTGATACCAATAATTACGAAATTATTCCCGTTGGGATCACCCAGGAAGGGATGTGGCTGACCGGGCCCGATACCTGGCTTTCTCTGTGGGAAAAGCGTTCACCCAGAGAGGCTTTCAATACTGTTTTACTAATCGATCCGACCAGACCCGGCTTGCTTATTCAGTCCGGTACCTCTCCAGGGGAGTGGAGGCATTTGCCGATTGATTTTGCTTTCCCAGTTCTGCATGGCACTGATGGTGAGGATGGTTCTATCCAGGGTTTATTTGAGATGGCGGGAATACCTTACGTCGGGTCCGGAGTGATGGCTTCCAGCGTTGCCATGGATAAGGTGGTTATGAAAATACTTTTTAAAGAGCATGGTTTACCGGTGACACCCTTTATTTACTTTTTTCGCTGGCAGTGGAGCGGGCAGGAACAGTATTGGCAAGATCAGGTCGGGCATAAACTCGGGTTCCCCTGCTTCGTTAAGCCGGCCAACCTGGGCTCCAGCGTGGGTATTACCAAAGTCCGCTCTGCGGCAGATCTGGTGGCAGCAATAGACGAAGCGCTTCTTTACGATGACAAGGTCATCATTGAAGAGTTTGTCGAAGGGCGGGAAATTGAATGCTCTGTTTTGGGTGATATTGAAGCGGAAGCTTCTCGTCCGGGGGAAGTGGTTCCATGCAATGAATTCTATGATTACAAGGCAAAATATATCGACGATCGTTCTGATCTTATCGTGCCCGTTGAACTTGGGACTGAACTGGAATATGATGTTAAACGGTGTGCCCTACTCGCCTTTAAAGCTGTTGAAGCAAGCGGTTTGGCCAGAGTCGATTTTTTTGTTAATTCAGGCAGTGGAAAGGTGATTGTGAATGAGATCAATACAATGCCCGGTTTTACCAGTATCAGTATGTATCCAAAACTGTGGGCAGCCAGCGGCATTAGTTACAGTGAACTGATCAACCGACTGATCGAACTTGCAGAATTGCGTTTTATGCGCCGCCGGTCTTTGATGGTGACTCCTCCCGAATAGGATAATGGTGCATGGACTACCTGATCAGAATGAGCATTCCAGCGCGGGCGCAAACTCGATCGGTCAGCAGGAATACCGGGTTGTAACAGAGAATTTCCAGGGCACAGGGCGATTATAGCCCCAGCAATTATCAGGTGTGGTGAGATCGATTACTGAGCGTCAGAAATCACTATTTGAAATGATCAACGATAATAAATCCGACCTTCCACAACTGAATGACTCCGGTCAGCAGCTGGAGAAGTTGAAGATAAACTGTCTTGCCTGCGCGTGCTGTGATTTGAGAAATGGCTGCGAACAGGTTGTGTTTGGAGATGGCAATCCGCATGCCCGCCTGATGCTAATCGGTGAAGGGCCGGGTGCTGACGAAGATCGTCTCGGCATCCCTTTTGTCGGCAGAGCCGGTCAGCTGCTTGATCGGATCCTTAATGCTGCACAAATTAAACGTGACCAGATCTATATTACCAATGTAGTCAAATGTCGCCCACCGGCCAACCGCCTGCCAGTTCAGAATGAAGTAGATACCTGTTTGTCCTACTTAAAAAAACAAATTGAGCTGATCGATCCGAAACTAATTCTCTGTCTCGGGGCACTGGCTGCGCGCACTCTGGTTGATAAAAGTTTAACTATAACCCGTATAAGGGGTCAGTGGTACGAAATAGACGGGCGCCGCTGGATGGCCACCTTTCATCCAGCCGCTCTGTTGCGTGACCCTGGTAAGAAAAAAGCGGTCTGGGAAGATTTTAAACAGATCATGAAATATTATCATAATACGGATAGCGGGAGCTGCAGTCGATGAGCAATGAATTGGTCCTGGTAGTTGACGATGAAAGAACACTGGTTAAAGCGCTCTCTTTTAACCTTGAGAAAGAAGGTTTCCGGGTTGAGCAGGCCTACAACGGCGAAGAAGCGCTGCAGAAGGTTTTTGACTTGAAGCCCGATCTAGTAGTTCTTGATTTAATGCTTCCCGAACTGGATGGTTTTGAGGTGTGCCGTCGCATTCGTAAGAAAATAGATATCCCGATTATTATGTTAACTGCCCGCAGTGAGGACATCGATAAAGTTCTTGGTCTTGAACTCGGTGCTGATGATTATCTTACCAAACCGTTTAACTCGCGGGAGCTGGTTGCCCGGATTAAAGCTATTCTGAGGCGCAGTGTATTCCGAGAAGAAGAAGCGAAAAAACAGCTTCAGATTGGCACTCTTCAGATCGATCTTTTGCAGCATCGTGTGCGCCTTGACGGAAACGAGATAAATCTTACCTCCAAAGAATTTGCCCTACTCAGCTTTTTGGCTGCTAATGCCGGTAATGTTTATTCACGGGAGCAGCTTCTGGAACAGGTGTGGGGTTATGATTATTATGGCGACATTCGCACAGTAGATGTGCATATCAGGCATATCAGAGAGAAAATCGAGACAGATCCGGGTAACCCCGGCCTGATAATCACTATATGGGGAACCGGGTATAAAATAAGGGAGGATCTTTAATGACGCGGTTTTACAGTATTCGTTTTCGTCTGACGACTACATTTTTAGTGATCATTTTGGCGGTTATGGTAATCATTAGCTTTTTTTTATATAACACGCTTGAACGTTATTATATGAATAATTTTAAAGACGGTCTTGAGAGCTCCGCTTTTATATCTTCAGATTTTGTGGTCGGTCATTTGCGAGGGCAGGTAGATTCGGTTCGCCTGAGTGTGCTGGCCGAAAATATGAGCCGCCAGGTACAGGCGCGAGTGCTCTTCATTGATCAACTTGGAGTCGTAGTCGGAGATTCGGTTCGTATCAACGGACTGCTTAACCAGAGCCTTGACCAGGAAGATGTCCGGGTTGCTCTCAACGGAACAGTAAGCAGCAGTATTGTTTACAACGAAAGTATTCAGCAACAAACCATACAGATGGCCGTACCGATTAAAGAAGAAGATGGCACAATAACCGGTGTGGTTTTTTTATCGGCCTCTTTGGAAGAGGTCACTAGAATTCTTGAAGATATACGCCGTTTTCTGTTTCTGGCTACACTCCTGGCTATGGCCGTGGCGGGAGGCGGTTCGGTGGCACTGGCCCGCCGCTTTACCGGGCCACTTGAAGAATTGACTACAGCCGCGAGGAAAATGGCCGAGGGCAAGCTGGATCAACATATTGAATTCTCTTCGCACGATGAAATTGGCCGCCTGGCGGAGCAGTTCAATGTTATGGCCAGGCGGCTGAACTATTATACCAGCAATCTGAAAAAATTTGCCGCTGATGTTGCTCATGAAGTGCGCACTCCGCTGACGACATTGAGCCTGTTAACCAGTGCTCTTAAAGAACATGAAATGGAACCGGATCAGCGGAAAGAATTTATCGAAGATCTTGACGGTGAGCTTGAACGCCTGACTGCCCTGGTCAATGATTTGCTCGAGCTTTCAAAGTTGGACAAAAACGAAATTGAACTGGAAGAGGTGTCTCTAAACCGGTTACTTCAGAATATAATTGGCGAAAACCAATACCGCTTTGCCCGGGCCGGACTGGATCTACTTGATGAAATACCAGATCAGGAACATATAATCTTCGGCGCTCCACTGCAGTTGCGACAGGTTGTCGGCAACCTGCTGGATAATGCACTGAACTATACTCCATCTGGAGGAACGGTAAGTGTATTACTGTACCGGGAAGGAAAGGAAGCAGTTGTTAAAATAGATGATACTGGCTGTGGTATTCCCGAAGAAGATTTAAACTATATTTTTGAAAGGTTCTTCCGGGTTGATCGGGCCCGTTCCAGAGAAGGCGGCGGAACCGGTCTCGGTCTGGCTATCGTCAGCGAAATTGTCGCCAAGCACGGCGGAAGGGCGTGGGTGGAGAGCGAGGAAGGCAAGGGTAGCCGTTTTTATTTTTCCCTGCCTTTGGTTGCAGAGTAAAATGTTATAATACATTAATAATCCGTAAGCATTTATTTAATAAATGAGGATTTCATGGTGATCGAATTACTTCACTCTGGCTTGAAATTCCGGGGGCGATAAACGAATGAAACGGATCCAACCGTATTTTTATATAGTATCTCTGGCCGGTTTATTTTTATTGGCCGGTTTAACTCTTTTTGGCATAAGCCTTTTTCCGGCAGCAGAAAGCAATGGTATTACTGTTGATCCGCAAACCCATGGAGAGGGAGAAGCTCTTTACGATCTTTGGTTCACCAGCACCGGGATCTACGATTTAAACGTTGACCACGCTTTGAGCGGTATTCTCTTTAGCACTGACAAAAATACAGTCAGCTTGCTGGATAGAGATCGTAAATTACGTTGGGAAAAAGTATTTACCACCGCCCCGCAACAGGCTAAAATATCATCCTGCGGGAATTATGCCGTAGTTGGAACCAGCGGCGGCAGACTCTATTTTACATCTGTCGATCAACAGAACTGGTGGGCCAATGAAGGCGATCCGGTTGACTTGATTGCCATTTCGCCCAATGCTTCCTGGATAGTGGCTGCCCGGTCGCAACCCGATCAGGATTTATACCATGTAGATCTCTTTAACCAGGCTGGTGAACTGCAATGGAGCGCTGCAACTGGTCCGATTACTGAACTATATTTGTCAAGCGAATACCTTGAACAGGCCAACATTTATTATACTGCTCTCGAAGAAGGGCAGCCGGTGATCTATGCTCTCAATCTCGAGGGAGATGTAATCTGGTCCTACGAAGGTCAATCCCTGATTGCTGTTTCCAGGCATGGTAGCCGCCTGGTTGCTGTCCAGAGCAACAGGCTGATTGTCTATGACTCTCTTGGCTATGAGTTATGGAGCGCCACCCTGCCCTTTGAAGCTGAGACAGTGCTATTTAACCCTCAAAATTATAACCGAATACTGGTTTATGGCAGCAGGGAAGGAGCCCTGGAAAATTTATTTTATTTTGATCTGGCCGAAGATATACTCTGGGCGAAATATATTGCTGCCGGTTCCCTTTTCTCTTTTACTGCTGACGGTCAGCATATTGTGGCCAGCTCCTGGGGACATTACAAAGAAGACTACACTCAAATGATTTTACTGGACCGAAACGGCGTTGAATCGAACAGTTGGGAAGTTGCCATGCGGGTCGAGCGATTAATCGTTTCCGGCCATCCGCATTTGATCGTGGTTTGTGGTGAAGACGGCTACATCGATCTGATTGATCTGAAACTACTGATCAGCTTAAATGGAGCCGTTGCTCCAGAAGTTCCAATCTATAGCCCTGTTACGACTGATCTGAGGGCGGATGAAACAAAAACAACCCTCTATTTTGTTAATGAAACCGCAGATCTTATTCCGGTAACACGGGCTGTCAGTCTTACTGAAAATCCCATGCGCGCTGCTCTGGACGAGTTGATCCGCGGCCCGGCACGTGACAGTTCGCTTTATCGGACTATACCGGATAAGGATATTTATATTGAAGTAGATTTCAAACCGGAAAACGGTTCTCTTTTCCTTGATCTTTCACCGGAACTGGTTCAGCTGAATGGTTCCACCCAAAGCATAGCAGCCCTTGATTCTCTGCTATGGACCGTAAGTTCTTTCTCTGAAGTTAAAGAAATCTATCTCACATTGGAAAACGAGCCGATCGCTATTTTCGGTGATCGGCCGATACCAGATCAACCCCTCACCCCCAAACGGTTGGAACGGCCGATCTATATTCCGATTCTAAGCGGCAACCGTTATTATCTGCTGATCCGGGAAGGGGCTGAGGAAAATACGGAAGAAACTGAATTAGAAAACTTGGTCGGGCAGGTGCTCCACACTTTCCGCTCGCTGCCGTTTGTCCCCTCTGACTTAAGCTTGATTGATATTAATGTAACTTCGGAATTAACTCAGATCAACTTGAACAGTTCTATTCACGTTGTTTTCCCGGAAGAAGCTGCTGAAAAAGAGCGGCTTTTGGCTGCGCTACTTCTTGATGCCATATTTTTAACCGTTTTTGAGAATAGCCACTCACTGAGAGCGGAAATACTGGTTGAGGGCGAAAGCTGGATTCCGCCGGTCGGTTATCCTTCTACTAACCGGTTTTTTCGCCAGCCGTATTTTATAAACCCGGAGCAGTAACCGGCAAAAATTTGTCAACCGCTTTTCTTTAGGCTAAAATAAGTGAAAAAGTGCCGAGGAGATAATCTATGGATAAGCTTAAAGAAGAGATCGGACGGCTGCTGGCGCCGTTGGTTTCGCTCGAGCCGAAAGAAATAATAAACCTTCTGGAAGTGCCTCCGGAAACTTCTTACGGGGATCTTGCTTTTCCCTGCTTCAGTTTTGCCAAAAATAGGAAATTGGCGCCCCCGGTCATTGCCAAAGAATTAAGTGAAAAACTGGTCGGTACAAAAGGTCTTTATTGGGAAAAGATTGTTTCCAGAGGGCCTTACCTTAACTTTTATATCGCCCCCCGGGCTTATGGCTGCGAAGTACTGCGCCAGATCTGGGAAAGTGGTGAAAAATATGGTCATACCAACCTGGGCAACGGGGGCAATGTAACGATTGACTACTCTTCTCCGAATATCGCCAAACCCTTTGGTATCGGTCATATCAGATCAACGGTTATCGGACATTCTCTTTATCTGCTCTACAAGGCTCTCGGTTACAACAGCATTGGCATCAATCACCTTGGCGATTGGGGAACGCAGTTCGGCAAACTGATTGTTGCTTTTAAACACTGGGGTGAAGAAAGCAAGCTCGTAGCGGATCCGGTTAATTATCTCTATCAGCTGTATGTGCAATTTCACCAACGGGTCGAAGAAGAACCGGCGTTGGATGATCAGGCGCGGGCCTGGTTTAAAAAACTGGAAGAAGGCGACGACGAAGCGGTTGCCTACTGGATCCGTTTTCGTCAGCTCAGTCTTGATAACTACGCCCTGACCTATGATCTGCTCGGTATTGAATTCGAGTATATTCATGGCGAAAGTCACTACAATGATCTGCTTGATACAGTGATTAAACTTGCTCAGGATAAGGGTATCGCCAAAGAGAGTGATGGTGCTCTGATCGTTGACCTCGAGTCGCACGGTTTGCCTCCGGTGATGCTGCGTAAAAAAGACGGCGCCACCCTCTATATTACCCGCGATCTTGCTGCAGCTATTTACCGCAAGGAAACATTTAATTTTGTCCGTTCACTGTACGTGGTCGGCGCCGAACAGCTCCTCCACTTTCAACAGCTTTTTAAAGTGCTCGAACTGCTTGGTTTCAAGTGGGCTGCTGACTGTGTGCATGTGCCTTTCGGCCTGATCCGTTTCAAAGAAGGCCGTATGTCCACCCGTGCCGGCAAAATTATCCTTCTCGATGAAGTCCTTCAGCGTTCGATCGAGATAGCCCGCGAGATCATCGAAGAGAAGAATCCAGATCTGGCCGACAAAGAAAGAGCTGCCCAAGAAGTTGGCCTGGGGGCGGTGCGTTTCGGCGATTTAAGTAATGATCGAATCAAAAATATTGAATTTGACTGGGATAAAGCGCTCGATTTCTCGGGGGAGACCGCCGCCTATATTCAATATGCCCATGCCCGTATCTGCAGTATTTTGCGCAAAGCTGAGGCTGAATACGAAAAGTGGGATGACAAAGCCGCTTCGATCCTAATTATGGAAGAAGAAATTGCCTTGGTTAAGACCCTGGCCCTGCTGCCGGAAAAAATCATTGCTTCGGCAGAAAATTACCGGCCATCGATACTGGCCCGCTACCTGATCGATGTGGCCCGTGAATTTAACCGTTTCTACCACAATTGCCCAGTGCTTGGCAGCGAAGGAGAACTGAAGCATGGACGATTGTTATTAATTAGGGCCACCAGGCAGGTTATTGCCAACGGGCTTGGTCTGCTCGGTATTGCCGCACCGGAAGAAATGTAGCAGACGCCAGAAGCCGGCTAAACAAAGCTTAAAACTATATTTAAATAGCCGAAAATAGCTGCTTTAACTGGACTGCCAACCATCAAGGTGACTTATGAGCGTCAAGCTCTTGATAGTGCACCGGTCATCTAGGAGGGTTAATTGTGCTGGATTTAAAGTTTGTGCGGGAGAATCCTGAAATAGTTCGCCAGGCTATGGCGCTTAAAGGTGAAGCAGGTGATCTCGACGGCCTGCTGGCCCGGGATGCCAAGCGGCGCGATTTATTAAAAGAAGTGGAAGCGCTTAAGCAGACCCGCAACCGGGTTTCCAGGGAGATCGGCAAGGCCGGTGCTGACAGCGATGCCTCCCGTTTGCAGAAAGATGAGATGCGGGAAGTATCGACCAGAATTAAAGATCTCGATGATCAGCTGCGCCTGATTGACGCCGCTATGGAAATGATTTTGCTCAGCCTGCCCAATATTCCTGATGCGGTAGTTCCGCATGGAAAAGATGAATCCGCTAATGTTGAGGTGCGCTCCTGGGGAGAACCGTCTAAATTTACCTTTACACCGCTTGCCCACTGGGATATTGGCGCAAACCTTGATATCATCGATTTTCCCCGTGCCGGTAAAATAACCGGCAGCCGCTTTGCTGTCTACTATGGAGCTGGCGCACGCCTTGAGCGGGCGCTGATCTCTTTCATGCTCGACCTGCATACCACCGAACATGGTTACCGTGAGGTCTTCCCGCCCTTTTTAGTAAATGCTGCCAGCATGACCGGGACCGGGCAACTGCCAAAATTTGCTGATGATGCTTTCCGGGTTGAGGGAACTGACCTCTACCTTGTTCCGACTGCCGAAGTACCCGTTACCAACCTGCATCGTGATGAAATTCTGGAAGCGGAACAGCTTCCTATTTATTATGCTGCCTACAGCGCCTGCTTTCGGGCTGAGGCCGGTGCCCATGGCCGCGATACCCGCGGATTAATTCGCCAGCACCAGTTTAACAAAGTCGAATTGGTCAAATTTGTCCTACCGGAAACTTCTGATGAAGAACTGGAAAAGTTGACCGGCGACGCCGAGAAGGTCCTGCAGCTGTTAGAGCTGCCTTACCGGGTCATGCTGATGTGCAGTGGCGATCTCGGTTTTGCCCCGGCCAAAAAATACGACATTGAGGTCTGGCTGCCGGCGGCCGATACCTATCGTGAGATCTCTTCCTGCAGCAACTTTACTGATTTTCAGGCCCGCCGCGCCGGTATCCGTTACCGTCCGGGGGTGGGCAAAAAAGCGCTGTTTGTGCATACGTTAAACGGGTCTGGTGTTGCTGTCGGTCGAACCGTTGCTGCTATTCTTGAAAACTACCAGCAGGAAGACGGCAGTGTAATGATTCCGAAAGTATTAAGAAGCTATTTTCACGGCCATGACCGTATTACGGTATCCGGAAGCGAGTCGGGTTAGTTTTCAAGCGGACACGTTTTCGATCGGGCAGATTGACATTAATAGGCCGCTTTGCTATACTGAAAAATGCCAATCCGCCTGTCGGGAGGGGTGTCCGAGCGGTTTAAGGAGCTGGTCTTGAAAACCAGTGACCCGAAAGGGCCGTGGGTTCGAATCCCACCCCCTCCGCCAGTAAATACACAGTGGAGAGATGGCCGAGTGGTCGAAGGCGGTCGCCTGCTAAGCGATTAAGCGGGTACAAGCCTGCTTCGAGGGTTCAAATCCCTCTCTCTCCGCCACATGCGCCCGTAGCTCAGTCCGGATAGAGTAACTGACTACGAATCAGGAGGTCGCAGGTTCAAATCCTGCCGGGCGCACCATGAACAAAGGGTTTGGGGGCTGGAAACGGTTTCCAAACCTTTTTAGTGCAACAATAGTGCAACAGTTACCTTTAACCAATCGTGCCATTAGATAATAAATCCTCCATCTTTTCTGTTGCGTTTATTTGCATATTGGGGAGAACATGGGAGTAAGTATCAAGAGTCAAAACTATGGAAGCATGGCCTAACCTTTCACTAACAACCTTTGGATTTTCTCCTGCTGATAATAGAAGCGTGGCGCATGTGTGGCGTAGGTCATATAACCTAATGTTCGGTAATCCCGCATATTTCAGTATGGGTTTAAAGTGTCTATTGTAGATATTCTGTTCTGACATCGGTTCACCATTGTTAGCAGCAAATACAAAGTTGTGGTCTGTATATGTTCCTGGCTTCGCTTTCAGCTTCTCTTCCTTCTGTTTTGTTTGATGCTCCCGTAAATCATTTATAACCAGTTTAGTTAGTGGTATTGTTCTTCTGCTTCTCTTCGTTTTCGGTTCTTGAATAATCCAGTTTCCAATGTTCAGGATTATTTTAAGCAGGTATAGTTCCGGGGCACTGTTCTTTTGAATTCGAGTTAATGACCTATTTATTGTAACTCTGCTATTTTCAAAATCTAAATCATCCCATTTAAGCCCCAAAGATTCCCCCGGCCTCATCCCTGAATCAATCAGAAGGGAGAAGATAGCCTTCCACGGGCTGTAAGTTGATGCTTTCATAAACACCTTAACCTGTTCAGGCGATAGGGCTGTCATTTCCTTTTTCTCTTGTCGGGGTAGGTCTACAAGTTCAGCCGGATTCCTGTATATTCGATTCCATTTTACAGCTTGTTTCAAACTATTATTTAGGATGGTGTGAGTATAACGAACCGTCCTCGGTGAAAGATTCCTTTCTAACATATCGTTATATAATATCTGGATTTGTTCTGGTTTCAGTTTATCAAGCCGTATATTCCCGATTACAGGCGAAATATTAAGCCGTGTGAGGTCTTTATAGTCAAGATAGGTCTTTAACCTTACTCTGTTTTTTACAACCGTCTCAAGCCATGTTTCCATGTGCTCTCTAACCGTAACCCTGCCCGAATCAGAAATAATACCCTCATTCTTCTGATTGGTCATCTTCGCCAGATATGCTTGCGCCTCACGTTTGCCCTTGATAGTCTTATTATGAAACTTAACTTTGCCTTTTTCGTCTCGACCTAGGAAAACACGAACCATATACTTATCATTTCCCTTGTCGATTAGCTTAGTCATTTTCCAACCTCCTTTTAACTATTATCAATATCATCGAAGCTACTGCCAAACATCATGAGAATGAAAAATATAATCAAAACTAAACCAAAGATACCATACATACTTGACGGTATTTCAACACGAAATAATCTTAATAATAATATGATTGGTATGCCTATTAGTGTGTAATACCAAAAGAGACCAGATAAGAACCACAGTATTCTGTTCACTGTCTTTTTAAACAAAAGTCCTCACCCCTCGTCATCAACCTATAGTACTTACGAAAAATTATTCTTTTTTAGGGTTCCTATCTAATGCCCATTCCATTAAAAAGCGCATAGCTTCCGCCCTGGTTTTGAAGCGTTGGTCAAAGCGGAAATCCTCCATCCTTTCCAATAAACTTTCCGGTATTGCGATATTTATCATCTTGTTTTTTTCCTCCACCTTTTTACCCCCCTATTATTATTATACCTTCAATATAACAGATATAATCTATATTGTCAATATAGTATCACAGGATAAATAGAGTGAGCCCCTTGTAAAATCATTCACTATCTATTGGGAAAAATAAACCCCCTGCTACATCATCAGGAGGTTATTCTTAATACTCAGTAAATATTGATTATATTCCAACCTTTTTTCAATATTGCACCTTTTAAAACATGATTAATTCACTGCTCCGGAAAGAGTAGGTCTTTATCCCGGGAAGACTAATAGCCTGTCCTTTACCTAAAGGTCTATTAAAAACTCTTATGATAGGTTAACTTATTTTGTTTTATTCTCTATTGCTTTCTCAACTTTTACTTTCGCGCATTCTAATAATTCCATTGCTTGCTTCCTTGCTTCAAATGATTGTTGCACAAGTAAAGAAATTTTTTGTTGGGTTTCAATAGGAAGTATTGGGATTTGTAAAGTTTTTACTTGTCCCGGTTTCCAGTGGATTATAATCGAACCTCCTCCATCTCTTTCAATTTGTATTTTGCCAGGCAGTGAATTAACGCATAAAGCTAAGTACTCACTGTTAATCATATTATCGTTGATAATTAATTTTAAAATACCACTTGAAATAATACCTTCGATTGGTTCCTTTACGACAAAGGCAATACCTGGATTTGCATCTTTTGTTATAAGGAAATCACCAGTTTGAGGTTTATATATCTCTCTAAGCTTTTGATAGAGCTCTTCGTCTATATATTTCTGATTATTATCAATAAATCCATTTTTGGATAGACTGCTAACCCTAACGAATGGCTTGCCATCTTCTTGGTAATTATCACTTCCCACCTCAACACCTTTTTGAAGACCAACTAAGAATATTTTTAATGGCTTTGCATCGTAATTATTTATTAAGTAATCTATTAAATGTTGATATAAGGGTTGAAAATATTCAGCATCTAAACGATTGGCTTTATAAGCTTGTGAGAGATTTGCTGTATAAGAAAGCTCATAGTTTGCTTTAAAATCTTTAAGCGCCAATTCTTCTAAAAGAATTTTTTCAGCTTGGGAAAAATAGTCTTTAGAATTCGACATTAAAGAATAAGCATCTCTGACTAAAGCTGTAACTTCTGTTTCTACATTAAGCCTTGGCACTGGCAATGTAATCATATACGTTGGTGATATTTCCGGCTGTGAAGAACCATAACAACCTCTCTTAATTAGCTTCTTTCCATAACTTGTGTTAAAGTAGGCAGCTAAGAATTCTCCAGAAATCTTAGAGGGTCTTATAATTATCATATGAGCAGATGCATAGGCAGGTGTAGGTTCTCCTAAATATACACAGGCATCTCCATAATTTGCTCCAGTCCTTGTTACTAAAACATCCCCTTTTTCTAATTTATTTTGAGGTATAAGTTGCGCTTTCTCTTCCGGTATATATCTTTCCTTGAGAAATTGAAGAATCCAAAAATATTTAGATATATTTTCTGCTAAAATATATGGCATGCCATCTGTTTCATATAGACGTTTGATTTCAACAGGATGTTTTATATAAGAGATGTAATATTTCAAAGGTTTTCCGATAGCTTGAATATTCTTTTTGATTAATTCTAGCTCTGGCTGGTAGTAGTCGGCATCAATCCTATTTGCTCCCTCAAGCTCGGATAATTTTTTTATACCTATAACAGCCATGTACTCAACTCCTCCAAAAGTCTAAATCTTGCTGTTTGGCAAACTGAACAAATCCTTTTGCTATATTATCTAAATCATGATCTATAAGTACGTGTCCATTCTTATCAATAAGCAGCTCGCCATTTGCCCCTCTGGCATACCTATATTCTCCCGTGTTATCCTTAACTGCTTTTTGATTTACAGCAAAATATATCGGGTAGTCTATATCCAGTGCAATCTTACCATTAAGCCAGAATTTCTTAAATTGTTCAGTTATTTTTTCTGCACTTAAGGCTAATTTAATCCGCCCCCCAATAGTTCTTTCCAAAATCTCCCGATACAAATTGCTAATTTTTGTATCAAGAGTTTTAATATCTTTTTTCATAGGTCTTGCTTGCTTATATAATTCTTTGATCAGTTCGTCTAGGCTAGTTCTCTCCTCTAACATTTCTTTTTTTCTACCCAATTGTTTCTTTTGCTGCTTTAATCGTTCATCTTGACATATAAGCTGCTCTAATTCATCATCACAATTGCTTTTCGTTTCAATTAAACCTAAGTAATCCTCAACTAAAACAGGTAAAGGTGTCATTTTATTTTTATTGCTTTGTTCAATTTCATCTTCTTTTTCTCCAACCTCGTTGATGCCTTCCTTAAATTCTTCTTCTATCTCCTCTGCTGTTTCAAAGTAAACCTCGATGAATGATTTTAATTCATCTGGCATATCAGTTTCATTTAATAAAGTATCATAATCTACATTTTGATATTTCTTGTTTAAATCTCTTATAAAGTCATCCCATTCTCCCTCATGTCTGGCTTTGTATTCTTGAATCGTTATTTTTTGATCATCCTTATATTTTTGCAAGAATAATACGCTTGTTTTTGTTCCAGTATGAGGTTTGAATGTATTGACATGTAACCCTACGACTGCTAAGATTCTAGCTTCATCAAAGATAAATCTACGGATATACTCGGCACTTGTATTATTCATCAAACCTTGAGGTAAAACAATTGCCATCCTTCCACCGGGTCTCAAAAAATGCAAGGACCTCTCTACGAATGGAATATGCCTACCAATTTTTTCAACCAACTTTCCATTTTTCTCGGCTAATTTATAATGTCTAAGAGTATCTCTTTCTTTTACCGTTCCTGCAAAAGGCGGATTAGTTAACAAAACATCAAAATCAAAATACTTATATAGATTTTGATTCATCTCATCTTTATCTAGATCATCAAGAAACCTTCTAAGCTTTGATCTTAACCCTACTTTTGTTTCATCACTCCAACTATAAAAAACTAATGAGTTATCCTTATAGATATTTGATTTTCCATCACCAACTATTAAATTAATAGCTTTTGCTATTTTTACTGGTAAATTTGCAAGATCAATCCCAAAAACATTGTTTTGAGCAAAATTTTGTGCTCTTTGGGTAAGAGGTTTACCACTAATCGCCCCCCCAGCAATCCACATAATTGAGTGTAAGAGAAAGCCAGCAGAACCACAAGCAGGATCTATTACAAATTCATCCGCTTTTGGATTAAGCATTTCCACTGCCATATCTTCAATCGGTCTTGGTGTAAAAAATTGACCATCTTTCTTTTTAGAAACCTGTGGAATTAGATATTCAAAAGCTTCGTCAATTATTCTTAAATTTGAATTAAATAATTTTATTTTTTCGAGAAAGGATACACAAACTTTCAAGTGAGTATCCCTTAATTCAATTCTTTCAGTAGGCTCGAATATACCTGACCAATTTCTTTTTGCGCCATCAAGTAAATATCCTATTGACTTCATTATTTGTTGGGGGCTTCTATCTCCAACAAAAAAGTCTAATTGATATGATGAGTCATTAATGCCGTTCCACTCATCGAAGAGTTTAGCATAAATTAATTTAAAGATTTCATTAAATGAATCGACTCCTGAATTTCCTAAAACAAGTTCTTCTAAGTCAAACAATATCTTTTTTAGGGTAGTTTTGCCTTGCTTTAATTCATCGTGTTGTTCAAGCCATTCTATAGTCCATCTTTCTTTTAAAATATCTCTAAGCGATTCTGTAACTCTTGGTATTCTTGGTATTTCTACAAATATGTTTGGTTCTTCTCTGTGCAACCTTATCATTTCATTTCCATTTGACCAAACTCCGATAGGAGCACCTTCTGCATTACAGTAACTTTTTAATTGCTCCAATCCAGCAGTTCTTTTAGGTCTTTTAACTTCAAATACGATATAAGGGTGCTCCATATCATCATGGAGAACAACTATATCCGCTAATCCAGAATCCCTAGAACCAAAATAAACGACTCTCTCAACTTCAATCCTTGGTTCCGGAAAGCAATATTCATTAAGCAATCTGTAAATCCAAAGCTGCCTTACGATTTCTTCAGGCTTAGCAACTTTGTATCTTTCTTTTTTTTGGCATCTAATACTATATCTCCCATCTTGCTCTATAATCATCTCATCTACTGCACTAATTTCTGCATTTGTGAAAAGAGAGACGCCATGTTTTACATCTGAAGCTGAAAATATTTGTGTCATTTTTAAATTATTGCTACGTATCATTTCTATGCCTCCCGCCCCTTTCTGTTGGTCAAACATAGTTAACCCTTTCTATTTTGTTTAGAAAAGATACCAATGATTTCCCTATCTATCCTATATTCTCCTGCCTCATTATTGCAGTAACTCATCTATAAACAACAAAGGTACAAACTTCTTTGATGTGAAGTAATTGGCAAAGTGTCTCTGCTTCTCTATCAAAAGTCTACTTAAAAGGCCCCTGGAAAAAATCTTTAAGGGGCCCTTAATACAAGTACTTGTCATCCAAACTTTTTCTACTTATCCCCCAGACCTAGTTGCTGCTAATTTCTCTTTTTAAGTGGCGACATTTATCTAATAATATCCCCTGCATCTCCAAAATTCCCGCTTTTTCCGTCGTTTTTCTGCCCACTCAAAGACCCAATCAGGGCATCGTTTAACGCATATGCCGTGTTGCCTACACCATCTTTGCAGTGTACGTCTCGGCACTGAGAGAATCCTTGAGGTGGCCCTTATGCCGTATTCCTGGATTGCTCGGAAAGCATAATCTTTTTGCTGGTTTGTATAGTGTCCCCCGTTCCCAAGACTAAAAAAATCTGCTTTCATTTCATCATAATATTGCTGTTGCATCATTCGCATTAAATGATTGGTTTTTACTTTATTAATCTTAATACCCCCCTATCCATATTTCGTGATTTCGTGCGTCAAGTTGTCCCGGTGGTTTCCGTTGATACCACCCCAGGTATTTAATGCCCCCCTGGGATAGTCCGTTGTTATCCCGTTGTTCTGAATATGCTATATCCCGCTGTTTTCCCGCTGTTAGCAGTGAGGGCGTTTCCCTGTTTTTACCCTGTTCTCAGGTATGATGTTATAAGATTATTAACAGTTATGATTTCCTCTGTTAAAAAGCTATTAGTGGTTTTTCACCCTTGATTTGTTGCACTTCTGTTGCACCAAACTAAAAAAGCCCTTATGGTTAAAGGCTTTACGGGTGTAACAATGATACACAGTCCGTTAGTCTTATCCAGGAAACGGGATTATAAATGCATAGTTAGACTAAAGGAAAATTTAATTGGTATGCGCATACGCTTTTATATAGACATCTGCTAATCAATATTTTGTGCATACTTAAGCTTTACTATCTTTCAACGATAGGATCACTATCAACTGCATTGATTAACTGTTCCAACTCTTTTTTCTCTGCTTCTGTTGGTCGCCTGCCAAAACGATAAGGATATAGCGGACAATCGAACATATGGCATAGCCTAACTTCTCTACAAGTGCCATCTCCGCATTCCATACAATAGGCTCTAATTGACTTTACGGGAGTTTTCATTATTGATCATCCTTTCTTAAATTATAGTGAGTGTAGTAAGGTTTTTTACCCCAACAAAGAGAGAAGGGTTTATGCCATTACAACATAACCCTTACCCCCAAAACGCTTAGCTAAGTAACGAATTTCAATCGCAGAATTGATTTTAGAAGTCATACTGCTTCAATTAAGTTTGTTATTTATTTCTGTTCGCCTCAAAGCTCACCCTTTTTATGGCTTTCCCTTTTCAGAAACCCTTAAAGAATAAAGTAAGGGATGGTACATATATAAAGCTTGGTTATTTATAACCATCAAAAAGGGTTACCCCCAAACTGTAATAATAAACCTGATATTGACTTATATATATGACAGTTTCGGCCTTTTTCCTGATGGGTAAATATTGCCCTGATGTGTTTACTTCGCTCCTTTTAATGGGTAAAAATAGCATACAAAATAGCCTTTTGATGGTTGTATATGGCCTTCGTAAAACAATTGTTCCCTTCTATTCTTGTTTGGTGTTTGTGTGGCTCTTGCTTCGATTAAATTTTGGTCTATTCTTTACTTTGAAATCATTTGTTCCGTAATTATGCCACCTACTACTTAGCCCATAAATGTTACAAGCAGCAGAAAAGGGTCTATGTGTTACTAAATCTATTAGGCCTACTTCCATCAAATTATCCATTGATCTGGTAAACGTCTTCTTGCTCATTAGCTTTTGCCCCTCCGCATAAGTAAAGGAAATATCGCTTTCGCTGCCGGGCTTCCCATTGTATTTTAGCTTCATATGCAAATATAGTGTTTGTTCAAAACAGTTTAATTGTTGCCATGCCGGAGAGTTGACCATATTTTTTGTAATTCTTGCGTATGGGCTATTTTCGGATCTCGATTCAAAAGGATGGAAATTTGCCTTTCTGATGTTTTTTTGCCCCATTTACACCCCCCCTAATAAAAATCGTTTTACATTTTAATTTTCTTTGCGCCACCCATCACCTGGATAACCTTTGCCTCCTGATTTGATGAATTCATTTATCGCATCATCAGACCATCGCAGCATCCTGCCGATTCTAACCGAAGGGAGAATGCCCTCACGGGTCTTTGCGTATAACTGATATTCGGTAATATCCAACTTTTCAGCAGCTTCACCTGACCTTAATAAAGTTGTCAAATTGCTTCACCTCCTTTCATGGGATTTACTCATTTAATTGTTTTAGGTTATAGTTTAGGGTGTCCGTTTCCCCTCGATGGTTGTCGCTCCCTCATACCTGGGGCTGTCACCGTGTTTCTCTTTTAAAGCTACCAACAAACGCTCTGGCTTGCTGTCGCTCCCTCGGCTTTATCGCTTGCCGTTGCGCTCCCGGTCTCCCGGTCGGGTTATATTCAGCTATCAAATAGCAATCAACATATTGCTTGTTTAATTAACCTGTGTTAATCTTAAAACAATACAATAACGTTTACAACGTAAAAACCCGTTATGATAGTTAGGGGGATTAATATGGATATAGTACAAAACAGATTATTTTCTGGTTCTGAATCAGGTGGTAGGTTTAGTGAATATGAAATATACACGGAGCAATATGAAGAAAAGAATCTTGAGGATTTAAATGTGGAATTAAAAAAAGCGGTAGAAGAAAAAGATCTTTATTACCGGGTACCGTGGAGACATGGTTACGAACCAAGATTATTTATTGTCCCCACAAAGGATGCCGTGTATCAGGCTTCGCCTGTAGACGTTTTTAATTATTATCCGAATATATTGCTTGACTTCATGGATATGGGGAGGAAGTTATATGATGAAAGCCCGGATTATCCGCAACTTATTTTAAATTTTTGTAATAAATATGGTTTGTTTAATGTGTCAGGTCTTTATGCAAATGCTTTCGGGGAAGCAGAAGAAGTGGATTTCGATGGTGATAATTACTATGCTTATAAATACGAGTGGGTTTTACTGAGCGAGGCCGGAATGTACGGTTTCAAAATTCCTGATTCTATAGCAAAACCCCAGATTCTCACCCATGACTTCATCGATCAACTTATTCCTAGAACATGGTGGGGATTTAGAGAGTTTCTTGAAGACAAGGAAAATCTACATGTTAAGCTTTTTAATAACTATTATTGTGAGTCAATCGAACATCTTCATTTTGAAATTTGGAATCTCTACTCGAGAATTAGTAGATGGTATGAAAATATTGATGAGGAAGGCGATCCCACAACCCATAAGCAGAAGTTGTCAAAATACTTGACGACCTATCCGATCGCAGTTTCAATTGATCATGACAGGAGATGGAAATTAAAGTGGGTATATAAATCGTTAATTGATGCTCTAAATATTATGTTTTTAAATAATATCGTAGAAACCAATGAGCAAATAAAGATTTGTGTAAACTGTAATACAGCTTTTATCGCCAGTAGGGAATTTCAAAGATATTGCAGCGAGAGATGCAGTAATGCGAACCGTCAAAGAGAATATTACCGTAAACACAAAAAGAAAAACCAGAAGGATTAACCCTCCGGCTATAGTGCAACACTTAGTGCAACAAGTCTTTTATTTTCGGTCAATCTCAATTATTAACCCTTAACTATATATATCTCCGAAAGCTTATATTTAATAGTCTATCTTAACCTTTTACAAATTCTCTCAACCTTCTTCAACTTGCCCCAATCCCTCATTATAAAGACTACGAATCAGGAGGTCGCAGGTTCAAATCCTGCCGGGCGCACCAGTAAAAAAGGCCTCGCCGGGAAAGTTACCGGCGAGGCCTTTTAGCGCTTTACTTTAATAATGTTTAAATTAAATTGTCGGGCAGTTGATTATCAATTGCTAAAAGCCCCAGAATTGGTTGGCGATTCCATGTTATAAAACCAATCGCCGCTTCCAGGGGTACTGGAAGTGGATATTGTAATTCCATATTCACTTGTTGGGTTAATCCCAAGGTCATCGCAAACTTCGGAAATACCTGCTTTGAGCAAGGCAAATTCGTCACGGTCAGTGTCATTATTGGCTATGAATCTTTTATACCGAGCTACTTTTTCATCAAGCTGTATTTTTGAAATAAACTCCATTGTGCCTGGTTGTTGCCACCTTGGCACAGCACTTGAGCTGACGCTCACGGCAGGTTGCGATGCTGCCGGTGTTGGGCTGCTTGGTGTTGATTGGGCCGGTTCCGGCTCAGTAGATGAAGGGACAACATCCTCATCATTATCCACATCATCGGTGGGCAGATTATCAAGGTCATTCTGGTTATCTGTGCTGTCAGCGCTAAGGCTACGGTGATCTGCGAACAACCACTCGGGGAGCACTCCTTCCGGGCCGGCCGTTATTTCAGGGTCGGTGTTGCTGGAAGTTTTTAATACGCAAACGAGTAAAGAAATGGAAAGTGCCATTACTAAGCCAATTGTTAGTAAGGTCTTAATCTTAGGCATACAAGTTCCTCCTTTAAAGACCTTTTCGTAAAATTAAGCCCGTCTGATTTGCTATTTTCTTAGCAACGGGCTTACTTTGTGCATTATAACTGATCAGTATAGCAAATGCAAGAGGTGGTGGTTGTCACTTGATTGATTATGTTATAATGTAGTCTGCAGCTTGGAATGCACGAATAGGCTGCCCGTAAATTGTTTGCTAAATAGATTAAGCTTGGGAGGTAAAAAATATGGCTGACTTAAAAACCTGTCCGTTTTGTCTTGAGGAAATCCCGGTCAGGGCAATTAAATGTCGCTATTGCGAATCGATGATTAATGATGTTAAACCGACCGAAAGTGAAACGGTCAAACCCGCAAAGACCGAAGTTAAGGAAAAGAAAAAGAGAAGCGATACACCTCAGCAGGGTGTTTCTTGCCAGCCTGTTTCGAAAAAGAAAAGTTATAAAAGGTTTGTACTACCGCTGGGTATTGTTTTGGTTTTCCTGTTATTAATCGTAGCCGGTTACTGGTTATTGTTCGGCGGTGAAGGATCCCAGGTAACCGAAGGGAGCGCCGCGGGAGATCTGATTACAGAAGCATGGGGTACCGACAGCCCGGGTAGTGAACTCTATTTTCAGTTCTTGCCCAACGAAATTGTTGAAATTGCGGTGGTCCCCGAAGGCTATTGGTTCAGAACCCAGTATCGGGTCGTGAAAGCCGAGGAGAAGAGTTACCTGGAGCTTTACCACCGCGGACTGGCTGAATGGGAAAGAAACGCAGAGATAACCTTTAAAGATGCGGACACACTGATTATGACTGATCTACTCGCAGGTGTGATCATCGAGCTCAAACGCATTACCGATTCAGAATTTCGGGAAGCAAGAAACGTGCTTCGCTTTGAAAGGTAGCATTATTCGTATATAATATTAACATAATAGTGATTAACCAATATGCCCCCCATGGGGCATATTGGTTTTTGTAAACATGATCGTGTTATAATGAAACCGGGGTTAAGGATATGCTGAATGATGAACAGTATATGGAATTGGCTCTCCGGCAGGCCGAAGATGCGGCAAACTGCGGCGAGGTACCGATCGGTGCGGTTTTGGTCAAAGACGATATCGTGCTGGCTGCTGAACGTAACCGCCGTGAAGAACTGAAAGATGCTACTGCCCATGCTGAAATGCTGGCCATTCGCCGGGCGTGTGAATTGTTAGGCGGCTGGCGTTTAAGCGGCTGTACCCTCTATGTAACCCTTGAACCATGTCCGATGTGCGCAGGAGCCATGATCCAGGCCCGTATTGACAGGTTGGTATTCGGGGCTAATGATCCAAAAGGCGGGGCAGCCGGAACTTTGTACGATATTGTGCGTGATCAGCGCCTCAATCACCGACTGGAGGTTAGCAGTGGCATTCTGGAAGAAGAATGCGCCGTACTGCTGCAGCAATTCTTCCGGGAAAGGCGTGAGTAAAATATATTTACATAAACCATCCTCTACGCTGGCGTTTTTAAACCGTTAGTATCAATGGGTGGCTTTACAAAGAGAGTTTACCTGCTATAATATTATTCAACAAATGGAGAGATGGCCGAGTCCGGTTGAAGGCGCACGACTCGAAATCGTGTGTGCTGCAAGGCACCGTGGGTTCAAATCCCACTCTCTCCGCCAACTCGAATTATAAGAAGAGCATAATTTATCCCAATAGCAACTGGGGCGCTTTCTGCATGTGTCTAGCAGTGTATGGCAAATTATTAAAGTTATTGTCTGCAGAATACTTTGCGCTTCATGCAGGGAAATTTAGCTGAATATTGAATAATAAACTTATGTTAAAAATCATTAAAGAACCTTTTTCTGATGTATAATTAGATAATTGCTATGGAGGTGTTGCGAAATAGCGATAACTTTTCTGAGCCAGTTAGGTTTTTACATAATTTTAAGGGGGTTTACGTTTTGAAAAAATGGTTAAGTATTTTGGTTGTCCTGATAATCGGAGCAGCTTTGCTGACAGCCGGTTGCGGCGGTGGCGGCGAGGAAGTTGTTACGGAAGAAACGGTCATCCGCTATAATGTGGGGACCGAGCCTCAAACGTTGGATCCGGCCCTGATGACCGGGATTCCAGAATCGTCAATGCTGCTGCAGATGTATGACGGCCTGACCAGGCTGGATGCCGATAATAATCCGCAAGCGGCTATTGCTGAGAGTTGGGACATCAGTGACGACGGAACCGAGTTTACTTTCCACTTGCGGGAGGATGCGGTTTGGGCTAACGGTGATCCACTGACGGCCGCTGATTTTGAATTTTCCTGGAAAAGGGCACTCGACCCGGCAATGGCCGGTGACTATGCCTATATGTTTTATCTGATTGAAGGAGCCGAAGCCTATAACGCAGGCGAAGGAAGCGCTGATGCTGTTGCCATTACGGCTGTAGATGACTATACACTAAAAGTTAAATTAGTCTCTGGAGCACCGTATTTCATTTCCCTGACTGCGTTTCCCACTTACTACCCATTGCACAGGGCTACTGTAGAAGCCGATAATGAAGGTTGGGCGCTCAGTGTGGATACGATGATTACCAACGGCCCCTATAAGATGGTCAAGTGGGCTGAAGGCCAGATTGAGTATGTTCCTAATGAGAGCTACTGGGATGCCGGTGCAATCAAGCTCGATCGCCTGGTCTTCACCATGGTGGAAGAACAGAGCACCGAGTTGACCATGTTTGAAACCGGGGAAATTGATATGACGAATACTGTTCCTGGTCCGGAGATTCCCAGGCTCAAAGCAGAACGGCCTGACGAATTGCATATCTTCCCCTACCTGGGCACCTACTACTATATCTTCAATTGCGAACAAGCGCCTTTTGATGATGTTAATGTACGTAAAGCGCTGACCATGGCTATCGACCGGGTGGCGATTGTTGAAACGGTTACCCAGGGCGGTCAGCTGCCGGCTTTCGCTTTTGTTCCATTCGGTGTAGCTGATCTAGCTGAAGGGTCCGATTTTCGTGAAGCAGGCGGCGATTACTACACAGATGATGTGACCGAAGCTAAAAGGCTACTGGCTGAAGCCGGTTACCCTGATGGGGTAGGCTTCCCACCCTTTGAAATCCTGCACAATACCTCGGAAATGCATAAGATGATTGCCGAAGCGATCCAGGAGATGTGGACTGTAAATCTCGGTATTACCGGAGTCACCATCACGAACCAGGAATGGGGCGTTTATCTGGATTCCCGGGATGAAGGTGCTTTTGATGTGGCCCGGGCCGGTTGGATTGGCGACTATGTCGAAGCGAATACCTTCCTCGATATGTGGAAGACCGGCGGAGGCAACAATAACGCTTTCTGGGGTGATGCCCGCTATGATCAGATCATTGCGGACCTGCTCCTTATTTCCGATCCCGCGGAGCGTATTCCTCTGCTGCACGAACAGGAAGACATACTGATGGAAGCAATGCCGATTATGCCGATCTACTACTACACACTGCCCGCAATGGTCAGCACCAGGATCGATGGTTATGTCCAGTTAACTATCGGTGGTGTCGACTTTAAAAACGCATACGTCGTTGAGTAGATATTCGGAAATGTAGTCTAAAGAAGAGGTATACCGGACCAACAGATGATGGTATACCTCTTATTTTAAATAAAGGGGGCACTTAAGGATTTGTTGAAGTATCTGTTGCGACGTTTCTTTTCCGTTATCCTGGCCCTTTGGATTGTGGTAACAGTAACCTTTATCTTCATGCATATTATTCCCGGTGGTCCTTTTCAAAGAGAAAAGGCTCTCCCCCCGGCAATTAAAGCCAACATTGAGGCCAGATATAAACTGGATCAACCCCTTCACATTCAGTATCTCGATTACCTTGGCTACCTGGTTAAAGGTGATCTGGGACCTTCGTTCAAATATCGGGGCAGAACAGTCAACGAGATTATCGCCGAAAGGTTTCCGGTGTCCGCACAGTTAGGTAGTCTAGCGATCCTGATCGCGCTGGTTGTGGGAGTGCCGGCCGGTATTTTGGCAGCACTAAATCAAAATAAGATTCCGGACTATCTGGTAATGTTTTTTAGCACCTTCGGCATCGCTATGCCCAGTTTTGTGATTGGAACTGCATTGATGTATTTTTTAGCTTACAAGTGGGGTTTGCTGCCATCAGCATTGTGGGGCAGCCCCAGGCATATGATTATGCCGGCGATCGCCCTGGCCGGTCTGCCGACTGCGTTTATCGCCCGGTTGACCCGTTCCAGCATGCTGGACGTTTTGGGGCAAGACTATATGAAAACAGCAGTGGCTAAAGGGCTATCGCAGATGCGCGTGCTCTGGGTGCATGGAGTGAAGAATGCGATGATCCCGGTGGTCACCTACCTTGGCCCTCTGGTGGCCGGTGTTTTAACCGGGAGCTTTATAGTTGAAAATATCTTTGCTGTACCGGGATTGGGAAAACACTTTGTTACAAGCATCTATAACAGGGACTATACCGTCATTCTCGGCGTGACGGTTTTTTACTGTGTTCTGTTAATTTTAGCCAACCTGGTAGTTGACCTCATCTACCCCCTGATCGACCCGCGCATCAAGCTTGGCGGTAGAAAGGAATATGTTTAAATGAAACTATCAAAAGAGCTGTTCAGCTTTCTACAGTCAAAAGAAATACAGGTGGATATTGTAAGGCCGAGCACCACCTATTGGCAAGATGCCTGGAGACGGTTAAAGCAAAACCCGGTAGCCATAGCCAGTTTAATATTAATCGTTCTAATTATTTTAGTGGCGATTGTTGGTCCTCTCTTTTCGCCTTATTCTTATTCCGCCCAGAATTTTGACAGTACCAATCAGGGCCCCAGCGCTGAGCACTGGTTTGGTACGGATGGCTTGGGGCGCGATCTGTTTACCAGAGTTCTACACGGCGCCAGAATCTCACTCTCGATCGGTTTCGTTGCCAGCCTGTTAACGCTCGGAGTAGGGGTGCTCTACGGGGGGATTGCCGGCTTTGCCGGGGGTCGGGTTGACAATATCATGATGCGATTTGTCGATATTATGTACAGTATCCCCTTTTTACTCTGGGTAATCATGATGATGGTTTACTTAAAAGAAATACTTCCTGAAAACGCCGGACTGATCAGCATATATATCGCTCTGGGACTGGTATTTTGGCTGCCCATGGCCAGGATTGTGCGCGGTCAAATCCTGAGTCTGAAAGAGCAGGAATTTATTCTGGCTGCTCATACCATCGGTGCGTCCAGATGGCGCATTTTAATACGTCACTTAATTCCCAATTGTGTCGGTCCGATTATCGTCACAGCTACTCTGGCAATTCCCGAGGCAATTTTTACCGAAGCTTTTTTAAGTTTTATTGGTCTTGGTGTATCTGCTCCCAAAGCCAGCTGGGGCATGCTTGCTTCCGATGCATTAACTTCTCTGAAATCATATCCTCATCTGTTGTTTTTCCCTGCCGGAGCTATCTGTATTACCTTATTGGCTTTTAACTTTTTAGGCGATGGCTTGCGAGATTCCCTTGATCCGAAGATGCGAAAGTAGGAGATTAAACGAAATGGAACCTTTACTGCAAGTTAGCGAATTGGAAGTTCAGTTTGGCACATATGCCGGGATAGTAAAAGCGGTTCGGGGAGTTGATTTTAAAATCTTCCCGGGAGAAGTTGTGGCTATTGTTGGTGAATCCGGGTGCGGTAAAAGCGTCACTGCACAGACGATTATGCGCCTGATTCCCTCACCGCCAGGCAAAATAACCGGCGGTTCTGTGCAGTTTAACGGGGAAGAAATTTTTAAGAAATCTGAACGGCAGATGAGAAAGATTCGCGGAAATACCATCGGTATGATCTTTCAGGATCCGATGACTTTTTTAAATCCGGTCTTGAATATCTCTACGCAGGTCACTGAAAACCTACGCGTGCACAAAGGCATGAGTATACATCAAGCCCGGGATCGGGCGGTGGAATTGTTCAACCTGGTTGGTATCCCGGAACCGAAGCTGCGCTTGAAACAGTATCCTCACCAGTTTAGTGGGGGAATGAGGCAGCGTGTTATGATTGCCATGGCTATTGGATGTGATCCTAAACTGCTGATTGCCGATGAACCGACCACCGCTCTGGATGTGACAATACAGGCTCAAATTTTGGAGTTGCTTAAGGAAATCAAGGAACGTCTGGATACGGCGATCATCCTGATTACCCATGATCTCGGAGTAGTAGCGGGTTTGGCCGAACGCGTCCTGGTGATGTACGCCGGCCAGATTATCGAAACTGGTACTATCGACGAGATTTTCAGTACTCCCGCTCACCCCTATACCTGGGGGCTGTTAAAGTCGATTCCACGCCTGAACATGAAAAAGGGACAGAAATTAACCCCGATCTGGGGGCAGCCACCCGACCTGCTGTCTCAACTGGCCACTTGTCCATTTTTACCACGATGTGATTATGCCATGGAAATATGTACCCGGGAAATGCCGGAACCATTTGGGCGGAACCTGGTCAAATGCTGGCTGAAACACCCCCAGGCGCCGCATGTACAGTACAACCGGGAGGTCTCCTAGCCATGGCTCAATACTTGCACGATACTCCCATTCTGGAAGTAAAAAATCTGAAAAAATATTTCGGGCAAAGGGTGAGCACCGGAAAGACTAAACATCCGCAGGATGAAACCCCGGATATGGCCAGTGGAGATAAACCGAAGATATTACCGGAAAAACAAAAACGTTTATTTGGCGCGGGCGGGGGGGCTGTAAAAGCGGTTGATGGAGTATCTTTTACAATTAAGACTGGCGAGACATTCGGCCTGGTTGGGGAAAGTGGTTGCGGTAAGACTACGATCGGCAGGACTTTGGTCGGTCTCTATAAACCTACTGAAGGTTCAGTCATATACAAAGGAGTGGATCTATCTAAAGCTACCGGCGCACTGCGTATCCGGAACCGCCGTCAGATGCAGATGATCTTTCAGGATCCATACGCTTCTCTTAACCCCAGGATGACCGTTGGTGATATTGTCGGCGAGCCGATTGATATCCACGGTTTGGCCAGTAATAAGAATGAACGTCAGGAAAGAATTCAGCAGATTTTGGATTTAGTCGGTTTAAACCCGGAGCATATAAACCGTTACCCACACGAGTTCAGTGGTGGCCAGCGCCAGCGAATAGGCATCGCCCGGGCATTGGCTGTAGAACCGGAATTGATTGTGTGTGATGAACCGGTATCGGCAGTAGATGTTTCCATTCAGGCTCAAATTATCAATATGCTCGAACGCCTGCAGAATGAGTTAGACCTGACTTACATGATCATTGCGCATGATCTTTCGATGATCAAGTATGTATCCGACCGGGTTGCCGTGATGTATTTAGGAAAAATTGTTGAGCTTGTTTACAGCGAAAATTTATATGCCAATCCGCAGCATCCGTACACTAGAGCTCTTCTATCGGCAGTGCCGATTGCCGATCCTGAAGTTGAGCGTAAACGTCAACGCATTATCCTCGAAGGCGATGTGCCTAGCCCGATTAACCCGCCAAGCGGCTGCTATTTTCATACCCGCTGCAGCAGTGCCCTGCCGATTTGTCGCGAGATAGAGCCCGAAAAAACAGATCTTGGAGATGGTCAGTGGGTTACCTGTCACAATCTGTAATCCCGGTATTTTTTGAGAATTGACTTGTTCCAGATCGCTAAGGTGATGGAAATATACTTTGTATATGGTTGAATGGGCAGCTTTTTCATTGTATAATAATTAACGTTAATAGACAGGCTGTTATTAACGTGCAGCGTGGAGAGATGGCTGAGCTGGTCGAAGGCGCTCGCCTGGAAAGCGAGTAGATGAGGCAAAACCTTGTCTCGAGGGTTCGAATCCCTCTCTCTCCGCCATTATCTATAGTTTGGCCGCGCTAGACGGGGAGGTAGCGGTGCCCTGAACCCGCAATCCGCTATAGCGGGGTTTAATTCCTGCCCCCGGCCGCGCATTCTTAGGGTCAGCACCTGGCAAGTGGTGTCGAAGGCCCGGTCCTGTGCGGCGTAATCTCATGAATCCCGTCAGGTCCGGAAGGAAGCAGCGGTAAGTGAGTATTTCGGGTGCTACGGGAGCGCCGGGCTGGAGCTAACTGTCTGGCAAGCGCCTGGGAGTGCCGGTCAAAGGTAGGTGCGCGGCCTTAATATTGCGATGAAAAAACTAACTTTAAGTATTCTGCATGAGAAACTGGGTATTTGCCGCCTGGAAAGCAGTTCACCTTTGCCTGACTGGGTAGGTGGCAGTAAAAACTTCTATGCAATTACCGGCACAGCTGATGAAACGTCAATAGTTTGCCGGGAAGATTTGATCCCCACTGATCTTCTGTCTGAAAAAAATTTCCGGGCTCTGAAAGTCAATGGGCCTCTCGACTTTTCACTGACCGGTATTTTGGCTTCAATTTTAAATCCCCTGGCTGCTGCCGGTATCGGTGTGTTTGCTATCTCTACTTATGATACCGACTATATCCTGATTAAAGAGAAGAATCTGGAGCAAGCGATCGGTTTGTTAAGCGCTACCATGACTATTAGGCGATGAAGGATAGAGGTGTTTCTATAACGTGGCTTCCCTGAGTTTATACCGGCGCTGTCGCCCGCTGACATTTGGTGACATGACGGGACAGGAACATATAACCCGCACCCTGAGCAATGCCCTGCTCTCCGACCGATTGGCACATGCCTACCTGTTTTGCGGGCCTCGCGGTACCGGAAAAACCACGGCGGCCAAGATCCTGGCCAGAGCTATGAACTGCAAGCAATATCCTGTTTCTGAACCATGCGGTCAGTGTCTACCATGTCAGAATATTGCATCCGGAGTTTCCATGGATGTTATTGAAATGGATGCCGCTTCAAACCGGGGTATCGATGAAATACGCGAGCTGCGTGAGAGATCCCGCTTTGCCAGCGGCGAAAGCCGCTTTAAAGTTTATATTATTGATGAAGCGCACATGCTGACCACCGAGGCCTGCAACGCTTTTCTGAAAACTCTGGAAGAGCCACCGCAGAATGTAGTTTTCATTCTGGCCACAACCGATCCTTCCCGCCTGCCCTCGACTATAGTATCGCGCTGCCAGCGTTTTGATTTCCACCTGCTTAATATTGATCAAATCAGGCAGCGGTTGGATCAAGTCCTCACAAAAGAAGGCTGGCACTCTGACAATGAAGCAGTTAATTTGATTGCCCGGCTTGCTGATGGGTCTCTACGCGATGCCCTGGGTATTCTTGAGCAGTGTTCTACGTATGGCGAAGGACAAATTACTGCCGATCAAGTTCGTATCGTGACCGGTGCGACCCGGCTGGAAACTATCGGTGCCCTGGTCAAAGCCACCGTGGAAAATGATTTGGATTCCGCTATAGCGGTTATTGAACAGATGATTTTCAGTGGACGCGATCTTAATTTATTTTTGCGTGATTTTACTTTCGTATTTACCCGTCTGCTTCTTGAAAGTGGTGCGGGAATAGAAAAATCCTCAACCAAACTTCACGGCTTTGAAGAGCTGATTGCTGTTTATCATGGTAAGATAGCGCATGCTCTGTTACTGGATGCCGTCGAGCTTTTACATGAACTCAGCGGAGAACTGCGTCATGCACACTTTCCCCAGTACATCCTGGAGGTGGCTTTTATTCGTCTGTTCAGGCTGCTGCATGGCCGCTTGAAACCGGCTGCCGGTTTACAGCCACAGCAGGTTGAGTTACCGGTAAAAGATGCCCGGCCTGACCGATTGCCGGCTGCATCAAGGAGCCTGAAAGATACGGCAGTACCGCTGCTGTCCGCCGAAGCTGTGAAAGTGGATACGAACAGGCCAGAAGAAACTGCAACGATAGCACCTAAAGTAAGTCCGTCGCCCTCTACAGAAAGCATAACTGCGCTGAGAGAAGCTTGGCCACAGCTGCTGCAGCAGATCAAGAAACAGCAGAAGACGACCGCTGCTTGGCTCGAACCGGCAGTGATCAGCTATTGCCGGGGTCAGCTGGTCAGACTGACCTATGCACCGGAGTATGATATCCACCGGATCAGGATTATGGAGCAGAGCCACCGCAAGCTGGTTGAAAGCGTCCTCGCTGATTTCTTGCATGGCCCGATAGAACTCAAGACGGAGATCGGTGATGTTGAATATCCTTCCAACCAGGTTCTCGGGCCGGGTGAACCGGTTAGCCCCCGGCAGGGTGAAGATCTTAAGGTAGAAGATCAAAAGAAAAAAGTGTCGAATGTGGAAGAAGCGATGAAATTATTTGGTGGTAAGTTGATTGATTCAGAGTGAAAGGAGTTTTGCCAATGCCTAATGGAGGAATGGCGAAAATAATGAAACAGCTGCAGCAAGCCCAGACTGAAATGAGCCGCCTGCAGGAGGAACTTGGTGGAAAAACGGTCGAAAGTTCCAGCGGTGGTGGCGCAGTACGGGTTGTGGTTGACGGCCAAAAAAATCTGGTTTCCCTACAAATTGATCCTGAGGTGATCAGTGAGGGTAATCGTGAAATGCTCGAAGACCTGATTATTGCAGCGGTAAATGAAGCTTTTCACCGCGTAGATGATATGATTGCTGCAGAAATGCAAAAGCTTACCGGCGGTTTAAATCTTCCGCCGGGAATGTTTTAGATCCTGAAGGAGGCGGCGGCAGAAATCTATGGCTTATCCGGTATCTCTTAAGAAATTAGTTGATGTATTATGTCGATTTCCTGGAATAGGGCAGAAGACTGCTCAGCGGCTTGCCTTTTACTTGCTTGGTTGCTCACGTGAGGATGTGATCGCTATCGCCAGAGCTATGGTGGAGGCAAAGGACAGGCTTACTTTTTGCGTGATTTGTGGCAGTCTTGCTGAAGCCGAAAGCTGTTCCTACTGTAGCGACCCGGGACGCGATCAGTCCTTGCTTTGTGTTGTCCAGGAACCGCGGGATGTCCTTGTCCTTGAGCGAACCGGGCAATACCGTGGTCTATACCACGTATTACATGGTGCCCTCTCCCCTCTTGATGGTATCGGGCCGGAAGAGTTAAAGCTTGATCAATTGGTGCGGCGTGTTGAAGATAAGAATGTCGGGGAAGTGATTGTTGCGACTAACCCAAATGTTGAGGGTGATGCAACGGCAGCCTATATTGCCATGCTTTTAAAACCGCTTGCAAGCAGAGTTACCCGTATCGCTTTCGGGCTGCCTGTAGGAGGCGATATTGAATATGCCGACGACCTGACCCTTAGCCGGTCTCTTGAAGGACGCCGTGAAATTTAATCTTCGCAATAAATACTGTCTCCTAAAGGCGCATATGTTCTTTCATCGCTCCGGTGACGATGGCCGGTAAGTGGGCATAATCCTCTGTCGGCAGGTAAGAATGCGCGGATCGATCAAAAAGGATGTTTGCCGAAGCGGGCATCTCTTCGTCTCCCGGCCAGATCGTAAAACAGATCGGTACTCTGGGCAATACCGGCACAACCATGCTGATACCGCTCAACACCAGCGGGTTACCGCCGAGGGCTTCTGCCGCTTTTTTAAATTCTTCAGGCCGATCGCCAAAGGTTTTGAGAAAAGGGGTTACCGCCCTCTTTTGAAAAGGTTCGCTATAGATATCCCCACCGGGCAGGTGACGGTAAGCGATCCACTGCCTGGCCAGCGGAGTGCCATCAGCAGTGATCAGATAATGAAGGATGATGATTGTTAAATAAACCGAGGCAGTTTCTCCTTTCGCGGTCATTACTTTACCACTCGGGTGGTGCACCAGGTAGTTCTGATTGATAAAAGGGATCGCAAAGGTCTGATCTTCTTTAGTCAGGTCGACCCCGGCATTATGGGCGATCTTTCCCGGATCAAGGTCAGCGAAGTGTTCCACTGCTTTTTTCAGTGTTTCATCCAGGTTGAAGTAGCTGTGTTTCTTATCCATTGTCTTTCCTCCGGTATTCTTAACGCCGGTCTTTTAAAAAGCGACAGTGATCATTACCCGGAGGCGAGATGCCCAATAAACTCGGCTATAGCCTGGTTAACGCTATCCGGTTTTTCCAGCATGACCATATGTCCGGCACCGGCGATTACCTCAACTTTCCCCAGTGGCAGCTTTTCTTCCAGATAGCGGCTATATTTGACCGGGGTAAGGAGATCTTCACTGCCGCAAATCATCAAGACCGGTTGACTGATCTGGGATACCTTTTCCATAACATCAAACTTGTCGCACGCACATAAATCGGCATAGTAGGTTGCAGCGGCAGTGGATTCAACTTCTTCACGCCCCTTCTTCAGAAGATCATCGGAAGCTTCGGGGCCATAAAGATAATCTGCTAGAACGGTCGGAACGATACCTTTGCTGAGCTGTTCCAGGAAGGCAGGCAGTACCCGCAGCCGTCCACCGCTGCCTATTAGGATCAGACCGAGGACTTCGTCAGGGTAGTGCAGGGTATAATCGAGAGCAATTGCTCCTCCCATGGAGTGGCCGGCCGGCACAAACGGGCCAAGCTGTACAGCCTGGGTGAAGCAATGCAGCCATTTCCGGCTAAGAGAGATATCTTCAGCTGGAGGACCTTCCGAGCGTTCATGCCCGGGTAGGTCTACTGCCAGGGGGTTTACTTTTCCCCGCAAACCTTTAAGCTGATAGTTCCAGTGGTGGTGCCCCCCGCCTGATCCGTGGCAGAATAAGACGGGGACACCTTCGCGATTGCTATCGCCGGCGTAATAAACTTGTTTTCCGTTAAGCGTTATATAGGGCAAACCAATTCCCCCCCGCATAAATCTATTGATTGAATTCGTTTCTCATCGGCTGTAATCCTGCCGTAAAAGGGTTATTCTTTAAAAACAGGCAGATCGCAACTACGGTTTTTCGCTGCTTTAGTTGACACTGCCGGGGGTGTTTGTTATGATCATTGCAATTAATTACTCGATTAAAACAGTGGGGGAGTGTATTTTGCAAGCCGATAAATTTGCCTGGGAAGGAATTACTTTTGACGATGTGCTGTTAGTTCCGGGCCGATCTAAAGTACTGCCCCGTGATGTTGACTTAACTACCCGTCTGAGCCGCAACATTAAGCTTAATCTCCCGCTGCTTTCTGCAGGTATGGATACCGTTACTGAAGCGAGAATGGCTATTGCTATTGCCCGTGAAGGTGGTATCGGTGTCATCCACCGCAATATAACCGCAGAAAAACAGGCTGAAGAAGTCGATAAAGTTAAACGGTCTGAGCACGGCGTGATTACCAATCCTTTCTGCCTTACTCCGAAGCATACTCTTAACGACGCCGCCGCCCTGATGGAACGTTACCGCATCTCCGGTGTGCCTGTAACTGTCGGAGACAAACTGGTTGGCATTATCACAAACCGTGACCTGCGTTTCGAAGAGGATTATTCTCGCCCAATTGGTGAAGCGATGACCCATGAAAAACTGGTCACTGCTCCGGAAGGCACTACACTTAAAGAAGCCCAGGAGATTCTAAGGGAGCATAAAATTGAAAAACTGCCTATTGTTGATGATCAGTTTAATTTAAAAGGGCTGATCACGATCAAGGATATTGAAAAGACCATCCAGTACCCCCGCTCGTCCAAGGATACTAACGGACGCCTTTTAGCGGCAGCTGCGGTCGGTGTGGGACGGGATGCTCTCAGCAGGGCGGAATTACTGGTGAAAGCCGGAGTTGATCTAATCGTGATTGATTCGGCGCACGGACACTCCCAACCGGTAATCGAGACGGTGAAAGCGATTAAGCGACTCTACCCGGATGTAGATGTAATGGGCGGTAATGTTGCTACAGCCGAAGGGGCTCGCGACCTGATCAAAGCCGGCGCTGATGCGGTTAAAGTTGGCGTCGGGCCCGGTTCGATTTGCACAACCCGGGTCATTGCCGGTATCGGGGTACCCCAGATTACCGCAATTTATGAAGCTTCTCGTACAGGACAGGAATTGGATGTGCCGATAATTGCTGACGGTGGAATCAAATTTTCCGGTGATATAACTAAAGCTATTGCTGCCGGAGCTTCAACAGTGATGATCGGCAGTCTCCTGGCCGGGACAGAAGAAAGCCCCGGTGAATTAGAGATATTCCAGGGAAGAAGTTATAAAGTATACCGTGGAATGGGATCTTTGGGGGCGATGAAAGAAGGGTCCCGTGATCGTTATTTCCAGGAATATGAGCAGAAGCTTGTTCCCGAAGGTATTGAAGGGCGGGTGCCATTTCGGGGTACGGTTGGCAATATGGTTTTTCAACTGGCCGGAGGTTTACGTGCCGGGATGGGCTACTGCGGAGTTACCACTATTATGGAGCTGCAGCAGAAAACCCGTTTTATCCGAATAACCGGAGCTGGGCTCAAAGAGAGCCATCCGCACGGAGTGCAAATTACCAAAGAGGCACCTAACTATAGTTTCTAATATTGTTTCAAATAACCCGGATACCGCAGGCCGGTGTTGCCTGCGGTATTTTTAGGCTCGAAATCTTAATAAAGAGGTGTTAAAAACGCGCGGTCTGCTGATAACTCTGGAAGGGATTGACGGCTGCGGTAAGTCGACGCAAGCCGTAATATTGCAGCGTTATCTTGAAGAGAGCGGATTACCCCATGTTATGGTTAGGGAACCTGGTGGGACAGCCGTTGGAGAAGATATCAGGCAGGTTTTGCTCGATAATCATTACTCCCTTTCGTTACAGGCTGAACTGCTGCTGTATATGGCAGCACGTTCAGAACTGACCGAACAGGTTATCCTGCCGGCTCTTCAGGCTGGGAAAGTCGTATTGTGTGACCGCTTTACCGATTCTACACTGGCCTACCAGGGTTATGGCGGCGGAGCTGATTTGGGTCTGATCCGGTTGTTGAACCGAAAAGCAACTGGTGGGATTTCTCCTGATCTTACTGTCCTGCTTGATCTGGCGGTTGAAGAAGCAGCCGGTAGGCGCGGTGCAACAGCCGACCGTATGGAAAGTAAAGATTTTCGATATCATCAGCGGGTTCGTTGCGGTTACCTGGAAATTGCCCGGTGGGAACCGCAGAGAGTAAGTGTGGTTGACGCTTCCGGTGAAAAAGAAAAAAAGGGTCGGAATATCTGGCAGCTGGTTCAAAACTTGATCAACAGGCGCCTTTCAATGAGGACCACTGATGACTTTTAGCAGCCTGGCTGGACAGCAGGAACTGCGCCGTATGCTGACCGGAGCACTGGCTGCGGATAAACTAAGCCATGCTATTGTACTGGCCGGTCCCTCCGGGAGCGGCAAAAAAAGTTGGGGAAAAGCCCTGTCACAGGCCATACTTTGCGCCAACCGCAGTGGAGCAGAACCCTGCATGCAGTGTTTCTCCTGCCACAGTTTCTGTAGCGGAAACCACTCTGATTATTTCTTTTTAGAACCGGATGGCCGTAGGATCAAGATAGCGCAGATCCGCTCGATCAGAAATAACTTTTATTTGAGTGGAAGCAAAAAAGTATGTCTGATTGACCGTGCAGAAATGATGACTGCTGAAACTTCTTCGTCCCTGCTAAAAATTCTGGAAGAACCACCGGTCGGTCTTTATTTTATCCTGCTGGCGGAGCAGCCACTGTTGCTTTTTGACACAATATTATCGAGATGTCAGTGTTATATGCTGCAACCGCTAAAGTATGCTGAAATAATAGAACTATTAACCAGGGAGAGGAATATGGCCATGGAACAGGCATCCCTTCTGGCCCATCTCAGTGGTGGGCTTCCTGGTAATGCTTTTAAACTGGCTGATGATGATCAGTTTGCAGATCGCTTTGCAGAAGCAAAAACAATGGCCGGCAACCTTGCTTCCGGACGTGATTCTGCACTACAACTGCTTTCCCAGGCTGTTTCTCTGGCCGAGAGAGAAGACCTTATTCCTTTCCTCGAGTTAATCTGTCTCTTCTACCGTGATCGGTTGATTCAGAACCTCTGCGGTAACTGCGAGCAGTTAATTAATCCAGATCAGCCATCAGCTTGGGTCGAAGTCGTTTCCCCTACCGGTCTGGAAGAAGCTGTGTTGATGATTAATGCAGCTATATATGAGATCAAAGCTACGAATGCCAATCGTCGTTTATTACTGGAAAAGACGCTTATTATGCTGCAAAGGAGGTTGGCTAAATGACCAGAGTCGTCGGGGTTCGATTCAGACAGGCCGGGAAAACCTACTATTTTGAACACGGTTCAGATATATTAGCGCAGGGCGCACAGGTGATTGTGGAAACTGCGCGTGGTCAGGAAATCGGCATGGTGATTGTTCCCGAGAAGGAAGTAACAGAAAAAGAATTGGTTCTTCCATTGAAAAAGGTAATCCGTCTCGCCACCGAAGATGATTGCTGTAAGGTTGAAGAAAACAAGCTTAAGGAGGCTGCAGCATTTGCCAGGTGCCGGGAAAAAATAAAGGAACACAGCCTGGATATGAAGCTGGTTAGTGTTGAATATACTTTTGATCGCAATAAGATCATCTTTTACTTTACCTCTGAGGAGAGAGTTGATTTTCGGGAACTGGTTAAAGATCTCGCTGCGATTTTTAAAACCAGAATCGAACTGCGCCAGATCGGGGTGCGCGATGAAGCCAAGTACAAGGGTGGAATCGGACCTTGTGGGCGGGTTTTCTGCTGCACCACCTTTCTTGAGGAGTTTGAGCCGGTTTCAATACGAATGGCCAAAGGTCAGAATTTATCGCTAAATCCCACTAAAATATCCGGAGTCTGCGGTCGCCTGATGTGCTGTCTTCGTTATGAAGCCAGCGCCTATGACGATGCACGGGAAGAAATGCCCAAGCCTGGTGAAGCAGTGATCACTCCGGACGGAGAAGGCCAGATTAAAGAAGTTAACTATCACAAAAAGACAGTATTAGTGAAGTTGCAGGATTCAGGTAATGTAAGGGTATTCCCACTGGAAGAGGTTGATCGGGTTTAAACAACAGTGGGGGCACGGTATGCCCGTGCCCCCACTGTTGTTATACTAACCTTAGCAATGTTTAATCTTTGGCTAGCTTGCCGATACATTCCCGGCAGACAATGCGGTTGCCAAAGTGCTTAACATTGTCGGCGTTACCACAAAAGAGACAGGCTGGTTCATATTTCTTGAGGATGATTTTTTCAGCGTCAACGTAAATTTCAAGGGCGTCTTTTATAGCAATTCCCAGGGTACGCCTTAATTCTATTGGGATCACTATTCTTCCCAATTCATCTACTTTTCTTACAATTCCTGTTGATTTCAATAGCATTTCCTCCTTTTTTCGTAATGAAGCAAGACTGGTTCCGCTATTATACCAGTAATTTACATGGAAAGTCAATAGTTATTTTCCCGAATTGCTCAAGTTTACAAGAATATTACATGAGATTTCTTTCTTTGTAAGGCTAATCTTGACAGTAAGATCTGCTTTGATATAATTACGACATCTTTTACCGCATCGGGGAGGCCTAAATTTGGCAGAAGAAAAAACTTTCTACATCACCACACCGATCTACTATCCAAGCAATAAGCTTCATGTTGGCAACTCTTATACTACGGTGGCTGCTGATGCAATAGCCCGTTTTAAAAGAATGACCGGCTACCGCGTCTGGTTTCTTACCGGCACAGACGAACACGGTCAGAAAATTCAACGTCAGGCTGAAGCGGCCGGTAAGGCGCCTCGTGTATTTGTTGACGAGATCGTTGCCTGGATAAAAGAACTCTGGCAGGAACTCGATATTCAATATGATGATTTTATCCGTACCACCGACCCCAGGCACAAAGAAAAAGTAGCCCAAATATTTACACGTTTTTATGAACAGGGTGATATCTATAAGGGAAAATATGAAGGATGGTATTGCACTCCCTGCGAAGCCTACTGGACGGAACGGCAGCTTGAAGATGGTAACTGCCCTGACTGCGGACGTGAAGTTGAGCTGATTGCTGAAGAGGCTTACTTCTTTAGGATGTCAAAATATGCAGAGCGACTGCTCGATCATATCGAAGCACACCCGGAATTCATCCAGCCGAATTCACGTAAAAATGAAATGATTAATAATTTCCTCAAGCCAGGGCTTGAGGATCTCTGTGTCTCGCGGACATCCTTTGACTGGGGTATTCCAGTGCCATTTGATCCTAAACATGTTATTTATGTCTGGCTCGATGCCCTGAGCAATTATATTACAGCTTTGGGTTACGGTGAAGAAGACAGTATTTTTAAGACATTCTGGCCGGCTGATGTTCAGCTGATTGGGAAAGATATCCTTCGTTTCCACACTATATATTGGCCGATATTCTTGATGGCGCTTGACCAACCCCTGCCGAAAACCGTATTCGGGCATGGCTGGTTGATGCTGCAGGAAGGTAAAATGTCCAAGTCGAAAGGTAATGTGATTGACCCCCGGGTGTTGGCGAGTCGTTACAGTTCAGATGCACTGCGCTATTTCCTGTTGCGGGAGATTCCTTTTGGGCAGGATGGTATTTTTAGCCTGGAAAATTTTATAACCCGTATCAATACCGATCTGGCCAACGATCTGGGCAATCTTGTCAGCAGGGCCCTGACCATGGCTGAACGCTATTTTGATGGGATTCTTCAGGAACCACTGGCAGGGGATGAAAACAGTGATACTGAACTTAGATCCCTGGCCCTTGAAATCCCTGCCGCTGTTGAAACATATACCAATGATTTGAAAATCAGCGATGCCCTGGCAGAGTTGTGGAAACTGATCCGCCGCAGCAATAAATATATCGATGAGAATAAACCCTGGGAACTGGCTAAAGATCCGGCAAATCGCGGACGCCTGGGAACAGTTATCTATAATTTGATTGAGAGTATCCGCTTTATTGCTGTTATGCTTCAGCCCTTTATGCCACGGACCCCGGAGAGTATCTGGCAGCAGATCGGTCTGAAAGATTGTCCCGAACTGCAGGGCTGGTCAAGCCTGCAGGAGTGGGGTGCGATCAAACCCGGGGTTGTAGTAGCGCGGGGGGACGATCTTTTCCCCCGGCTTAATCTGCAGGCTGAAATCAGAGAAATGCAGGAAAACAAGCCTGCCGGGAAAAGTACTCCTGAAGAGCAGGCAGAAATACAGGAAGGTCTAATCAGCCTTGATCAGTTTCAGCAGGTGGATCTGAGGGTGGCCGAGATCATTTCTGCTGAAAGAGTCCCCAAATCAGATAAATTATTGAAAATAGAGGTAGAAATTGGCAATAACATCAAACGGCAGGTTGTAGCCGGAATTGCCGGGCATTATCAACCAGATGAACTGATTGGCAGGCAAGTGTTATTCGTTGCCAACTTGAAACCGGTTAAACTGCGTGGTGTGCTTTCCCAGGGTATGCTGCTAGCGGCGACTACCAAAGAAGGCCGTCTGGCCCTGACGACAGTTGATCGGGTTATTCCATCCGGAAGCAGGATCAGCTAATTTGACATTGTTGATTGATACCCATGCGCACCTTGATTGTCCCCAGTTTCAAAAAGATCTGGACCAGGTTCTTGATCGGGCCCGACAGTCCGGAGTTGTTGCAGTGATCAATGTCGGAACAGATATGCGCAGTTCTGAGCGGTCTGTTGAACTGAGCAGGAAGTATCCCTGGATTAGCGCTTCAGTTGGTATCCACCCGCATGGTGCATCCCATGTTCAGGAGAATTGGCTTGAAAAGTTGGAGATATTGGCACGGTCAGGTAATGTTCTTGCTATCGGTGAAACGGGGCTCGACTTTTACCGTAACCTCTCACCAAAGATAAACCAGGAAAAACTTTTTCGGGAGCACCTTCGCCTTGCCTGTAAAGTTGAGAAACCGGTAATTATCCACAGCCGTGAAGCTCACAGTCAGACGCTTGCAATTGTTAAAGAAGAAGATCTTCCCGCGAAGGTTGGAGTGATGCACTGTTTTTCCGGCGATCGTCACTGGGCTGAGGCTTTTTTAAATCTCGGTTTCTACATTTCAATTGCCGGCCCGGTAACTTATCCCCGCTCTAATGACCTGCGGGATCTGCTTAAATTCATACCTGCAGACCGCCTGCTCTTGGAGACAGATGCACCGTATCTTCCTCCGCAGGCCTACCGCAGCCAGCGCAATGAGCCGGCCTATATCAGCCTTATCTATAACCGTGTCGCCCTGGCACTCGACCAGGATCTTGATGAACTGGCCAAACAGGTCTATCTAAACGCTGTTCGCCTGTTCTCTGATACCCTTGTTGATCGAATATAAAATAAAAACAGCGCTTACTGTCCAGATGGAAAGAAAGCGCTGCTCATTATATGGTTCACTAAGGATTATTGGTACAGTCAAAAGGTAAAAAGTTCGATGCCGCCGGAAACATTCAATTCAATGCCCGAAATATAGTTAGCCTCTTCCGTAGCTAAAAAGACAATGGCGTGAGCAATATCGTCCGGCTCACCCGGTTTGCGGAAAGCCGTGCGGGCAATCATTCGCTCATTCATCTTCGGATTACCACTCTTCCAGGCTTCGGTTCCGATGATACCGGGAACGATTGCATTAACGGTTATATCATACCGCGCCCCCTCCAGGGCTAAGCTCTTAGTCAGGCCGATAACAGCAGCCTTGGTTGAAGAATAACTGGCCTGCCCGAATCCACCGAGAGTTCCGGCGACCGAGGCCATGTTAATAATTCTGCCCCACTGTTGTTCTTTCATGTAAGGCCAGACCGCTTTGGAGCAGTTATAAGCTCCGGTTAAGTTGATTTTTAAATCACGCTCCCAGAGCTCATCACTCTGGTTTTCAATTGAAGCCACATGATCAAGAGCAGCGGCGTTATTAACCAGAATATCGATGTGTCCGAACCGGTCTTTTACTGCGGCCATAACTTCCCGGATCTGCTCACGGTCGGTGACATCCATTTTATAGACCGCTGAACGGCGATTTAGTTTTGTAATCTCTTCCGCAGTTTGCTCAGTGTAAACGACACCCCTGCGTTTCATCAACTGGGCCAGCGGTCCGTATTTTTCTGCACTGTCTGGCTGATCACTTTCCAGAAGGATATCGGTTATTATTACATCCGCACCGGCTCTTGCCAGGGCGAGAGCATCTGCTCTTCCCAGTCCGCGCGAGCCTCCGGTAACCAAGGCAACTTTACCCTCCAGACTAAACACGGGTTTCCATCCCCTTTAGCGGTTCCCGATTAGCCAAGTAGGTTCTGTAGTTTCATGGCCAGAGACATATCACCCTTGACTTTCAGTTTGCCGGCCATGAAAGCGGAAGTTGCATTAAGTTTACCTTCGAGCATTGCGTCAAAATCTTCTGCAGACATAGTGATCGTTATATTTGGGCTGTCGTGTGAAGCTTCTACCACTGTTGCTTTGCCATCATCAACATTTGTATGGAAAACACCGCCATTATCTCCAGAGAGCTCAAACTGATATACTGCACTGACCCCTTTCATTTTTGCCGGATCAGCTGCTTCAATCTTTTTGTTAAGGTTGCCTAATATTCCTTTAAAGTCTGCCATTTAATAGTACGCCTCCTTAAAGTGTTTTCAAATTAGGTGAAGCGGTAAGACAAACTTCTTAAGAAAAACAACCCCCCTTCTCGATATGAATTGCTTAAACAGGTAAACTGTTACTATTGTAAAATACATTATAATGCATAATTGACCGTTTGTCATTATATTTTTGCGACAATTCGATTTGGGTCCGGTTTGCTTTTGATTTATTATTAACTAATTTGACGCTGGCGGTATCCGGGAGGTACAATGAGTTGCCGGTAACCTAGATACCAGTGGAGGGTACTATAAATGACCTGTATTCCGGATGTTACTTCACCACGGGAAGTTATGGTCCTGTTTGAGCGGTACGGTTTGCAGCCCCGCCGCCAGCTAGGCCAGAATTTCTTAATCGACGCCAATATTGCCCGAAAGATAACTGCGGCGGCAGAAATTAAACCGGGTGATGCTGTAGTTGAAGTCGGACCGGGCGTAGGTGCTTTAACAGTCAAACTGGTTAGTTCGGGGGCAGACCTCGTTGCGCTTGAGATTGACCGGGGTCTGGCTGGACTGCTCGGGGATATACTTCAACCGTGGCCGGAAATAAGGATTCTTCATCAGGATGCTTTAAAGGTGAACTGGCCCGAGTTAATCAACAGCCACTTTGCGGCGGGTCGTCCCGTTAAACTGGTTTCAAATCTGCCTTATGTTATCTCCGGACCTTTTATGTATGCTCTCTTTAAAGCGGGTTTCCCTTTTCATTTAGCTATTCTAATGTTTCAGAAAGAGGTGGCTCGTCGCCTGGTTGCCAATCCCGGAGACAGGGATTATGGCGGACTTTCAGTGCTTAGCAGTTATTATACTACTGGGAAAGTGCTTTTTGACGTCTCTAATAATGTTTTTTGGCCCCGTCCCAAGGTAGGGTCGGCTGTACTGAAGCTGCAGCCGCGTCAGCGGATGCTTACATCCGCTGAGGAGCAGCATTTATGGTATCTGGTCCAGGGAGTATTTCAGCAGCGGCGTAAAACAATGCTCAACAATATGATCAGGCTTTTTCCCCGATCCCGCGATAAGCTGGTCGGATTATTGGAAGAAGCTTCGATAGATCCAGCTATCCGGCCGGAGCAGTTGACGGCGGATCAGTTTGCAAAGCTGACCCGAATCACTTATAATTACCATAATTAAATCAAGCAGAAAGGTCGCCGGCGCGATGCTTTTTACAAGCCCTTCAAGGGGTCAGGTATCTTTTCAGGAGATGTTTGATGATCTTGTAAACTATACCAACGAATTTCCCGATGATTCTTATAGATTGATTATTGGTACCGATTCACACTCCTACCTAAATGATTCTGTCATATTTGTTACAGCCGTTGTCGTCCACCGTATTGGTAAGGGTGGACGCTTTTATTATCATAAGCAAAAAACGCGCTATATGGAGAGCTTACGACAGCGGATTTACTACGAGACCTTCCATAGCCTCGAAGTGGCAACGCGTCTTACTGAGCAGCTTGCTCAAAACGTGGATTGCAAATTAAACGTGGAAATTCATCTTGATGTTGGCGAAAAGGGTGAAACCAGGGCTATCATCAAAGAGGTTGTTGGTATGGTGATCGGCAGCGGATATCAGGCCTACATCAAACCCGATTCGTTTGGAGCAACTACTGTTGCTGATCGTTTTACCAAGTAGCCGGTTTTTTGACTGGTCTTGTTAAATTTCAAGAGTGACAATCATATTTGGCCTTCTGTTGCTTATTACCGCCTTATCTCGCAGTATTACTTGACATAATGCCCGATATTGTGCTATAATTTCATCTAGAATATATATAAGGTGGTTTTAAATGGTGGCCAAAGATGTCCTATTTGAAATCCGCAAGAAGCTAGAATCACACCTCGGGGAAACGATTAAGCTGCGGGCAAACCGCGGTCGCCGCAAGACATACGAAAAAGAAGGCATTTTGGAAAGCACCTACCCTTCTATTTTCATCGTCCGGGTTGATGAAAATAGCTATTTCCAGAGGCTATCTTTCAGTTATGCTGATGTCCTGACGGAAACAGTGGAGCTTAGTTTTAACGAAGGAGATTTGCGCCGCACAGTAGGTTTATAAAAATATGGTGGAAGCAAATTGAAACAAAATATCTTGCCCGGAGAGACAGAACAGAAACTTGGCACTTTACTTAATAATAATGATGGCCGGATCTGAATAGATCCGGCTTTTGTTTTTACTCTAAACAGGGGAGGTAGTGTTGATGAAAGTTGCTGATATCAGGAAAATCTGTGTTGTTGGTGCTGGTAATATGGGACACCAGATATCGATTCTGGCTGCGATTTATGGTTATAAAGTTGGCTGTGTCGATGCCAGCCCGGAACAGCTTAAAAAAGCTGAGGATTTTATCGATAAATATTTACCAGCGCGGGTAGCCAAAGGCAAGCTTACTGCGGATCAGGCGACGTTGATACGTGGTAATCTTCACTTCACAACCAGTCTTGCTGAAGCTGCCCGGAATGCTGATTTTGCTGTTGAGGCGGCGACTGAAAAACTTGATTTGAAAAAAGAAATCTTTAAACAACTTGATCAACTGCTGCCTCCCCATGCCATACTTGTGACAAACAGCTCTTTCCTGGTTAGTTCGCTTCTGGCTGGAGTAACAAATCGACCGGAAAAAGTATGCAACATGCATTTTTTTAACCCCGCTCTGGTCATGAAGTGCGTAGAAGTAGTCAAAGGTCCCCATACTGCTGAAGAAACGGCACAGCTTACTGTGGAACTGGCCCGAAAACTGGGTAAAGAACCCGTCCTGCTCAACAAGGAAATCTACGGCTTCCTTGTTAACAGGGTTCTGGCTGCGATTAATAATGAGGCTCTTTTCCTACTCGAAGCCGGAGTAGCATCAGCTGAAGATATAGACAGTGCAGTGACCAATGCACTGGGCCATCCACTTGGTCCCTTCCGCCTGATGGATCTCACCGGGATAGATCTCTCTTATCATATTACTATGGAGCGATATCAGGCTACTGGAAAAGCGGAAGATAAACCTTCACCGACTATTGTTGAAAAATATGTAAAAGGTGAATGGGGCCAGAAAACCGGGAAAGGATTTTATGAATACAAGGAATAACTGGTTTCCTAAACTTCTGTGAAATAAAATAGTTGGGTGAAAGGGCAGGATTACGGCGGCTTGTGTAGAATAGCGGATACAGTTTAATAGTGCTTGATTTACGGGAGGCTTGTCTTTGAAAGCGCTGCTTGTTGTCGACATGCTGGTTGATTTTATTGATCCGAAGGGATCTCTCTACATTGGACCGATCGCTGAAGATCTGATTCCTGAGATCAAATCGCGGCTTATAAAATACCGTTTATAAGGAAGATTATCATATTGCTTTGAAGAAAATGGAGAAAACGCTCGGGGTTAATCTTACCTGGCCGGCCTGGAGGAATCAGATGAAGACAACAGACTTTATAACGTTAAAAGATATCGCATCAATGGAGATCAGATCAGACGATCGCTTCTTTTCCGCCACAGGTCCTGAAATAGAACAGGGACTGACCAGTGACATTTATTTTGTGCGCACCAGAGATTTGCTTGATAAAATGGGGCTGGCCGACACTGAGGTTACCGCTGAAATATTTTCTTCCCGTGAAGGGGTTCTGGCTGGAATAGATGAAGCCATTTACCTGCTGCGCAATCGGGATCTTGAAATCTGGACGCTCCATGAAGGCGATGCAATGGGTGACCGAGAAGTGGTCATGCGCATCCGGGGACGGTACAGTGACTTTGGTATCTTTGAGACTCCGTTGTTGGGTATATTGGCCAGTTCAAGCGGCTGGGCCACAGCAGCCAGAAGCTGTAAAGAGGCGGCAGCTGGTCGCAAGGTAATCTGCTATGGCGCAAGGCATCTCCATCCTGCAGTAGCGCCGGTCATGGAGCGTGCAGCGGTGATTGGTGGCGCAGATGCCTGCAGCTGCATTTTGGGAGCGCTGCTTCTCGGACGCTCACCGGTGGGAACGGTACCCCATGCAGCTTTTTTAATTGCCGGCGATACGGTCGAACTGGCTAAAGCCTATGACCAGTTTGTTCCACCAGATGCGCCGCGGATTATTCTTGTTGACACCTTTAAAGATGAAACTGAAGAAGCTTTAAGGGTCGCTGAAGCTCTGGGCAAACACTTAAACGGGGTACGTCTCGATACTCCAGGTGAAAGAGGCGGCGTAACAACTGGCCTGGTAAGAGAAACTAGAGCCCGCCTTGACCAGGCAGGCTATAAGCATGTGCAGATCATAGTTTCGGGAGGTTTAGACCTCGAGCGGATTGCAAGCCTGGTCGAAGCAGGTGCTGATGTTTTTGGCGTAGGCAGTTATATTTCCCGTGCACCGGCAATTGATATGACTATGGATTTAAAAGAAGTGCGTGGCAAAGCGCTGGCTAAAAGAGGCCGTATACCGGGCATTACCATTAATGAACGCCTGGTAAAGATAAACTGAATATGCGCAGAGTTTTAACTGTCAGGGCTCCCGCTAAAATTAATTTAGGGCTGACTGTCCTCGGACGCCGGCCGGACGGATATCATGAGATTGAATCGGTCATGCAACAGGTATCTCTGGCTGATATTCTTTTATTTGAACCATCGCCGATGAAAGGATTGTGTTTTCTCTGTACCGATCCGGATCTTTCCGGGTATGATAACCTGGTCTGTCAGGCTGCTAAATTGCTCGAAGAGCAAACTAATGAACCTTTGCCAGGCGTCAGGATAACCCTGGTTAAAAGAATACCGGTCGAGGCAGGTTTGGCCGGTGGCAGCAGTGATGCCGCAGCGGTATTGCTTACATTGAACAGTTATTGGCAGTTGGGGTTGTCAAAAACGGATTTGCTAAAAATTGGCGCTGCTTTGGGATCAGATGTGCCATTCTGCTTGCAGGGTGGAACTTCCCTGGTTCGGGGGCGGGGTGAAAAACTTGAGCAGCTCCCTCCGCTTCCTTTTTTTTGGGTGGTTCTGGCGCTACCTCACGGAGTTAAAATATCGACAGCGTTAGCTTATCGCTCTTTCGACTCAAGCCTGATCGGGAAGCCTTCGCTTATTCCCCTGCTAAAAGCAATCAGGTTAGAAAACAGAAAAGAGATAACCGACTGGTTAAGCGGTGGTTTAACCAACACTCTTGAAACAGCGATTCTACCGGGTTCCGATTTACTGGGTAGCCTAAAAAAAAGGCTTCAGTTTCTTGGGCTTAAGCCGATTCTGTCCGGAAGCGGCCCAACGTTATTTATACTGACGGAAAATTATTCCCTGGCGCGCAGTGCTGCAAGAGCCGTTGAAAATGAAGGCGGCAGAGCCTACCTATGCTGGACACTGGCCGGGAGCAAGGAGTGGTCAAATGTTTGATGCTGTTGTTATGGCCGGTGGAGGAAAACCGGAGCCGTTAACCGAGTTGGAGGGTGTATCCAATAAAGCTTTTATTATGTTGCACGGCAGGCCACTTCTTGCCTATATTTTGCAAGCGCTTCGGGAAGCGCCATCAGTTGATCGTGTTGTGGTGGTTGGCCCAAAAAGTGAACTTGAGATGCTGCGCCAGGAGGGTTATGATTTCGAGATTGTACCGGAAAAGGAAAGTATGCTTGATAACGTGGCTGCCTGCTTTGAATCTGCAGATCAAAACCGTCTTTGCCTCGTTGTCAGTGGTGACATTCCCCTGCTTGATGCCGGGGTTATTGAAGAATTTTTAAAATTATGTGCTCCATATAATCATGATTTTTATTATCCCATCCTGAACCGCGAGACATGTCAACTTCGTTTTCCGGAAACAGAGCGCACCTATGTCCGCCTGAAAGAAGGGCATATAACCGGCGGAAATATAGGCCTGATTAATACTGGCTGGTTCCTCAGCAATCGTGACCGCCTGGAGATGTTTATCTCTTACCGGAAAAAACCGCTGAAACTGCTGCGGATTTTACCGCTTTCTTTAATCATCAAGTATCTGTTGAAAAGACTTTCTGTAACCGATCTGGAGCGCTCTATCTCCCGGCTGCTCTGTTTCAAAGCCCGGGCAGTTCCCTGTGATTGCGTTGAAATTGGTATTGATGTAGATAAAATCAGCGATCTTGAATTGGTCAGAAAAACTTTACAATGACAGTAGATAAGTTTTTGCAGGAGGGCAATTAATGGCTCAGTTGTATGCTGTTGTGTTAGCGGCAGGAGAAGGCAAAAGAATGCGCTCAAAGCTGCCCAAAGTTCTTCATCCCCTTTGCGGCAGGCCGATGCTCAGTTACATTCTGGAAAGTGCTGCTGAACTGACAGACCATATTCTGGTTGTTGTTGGTCACGGCGCTTTCCAGATCAAGGCTGTTTTCGGCGAAAAACGGCATTATGTTTTACAAAAAAAGCTATTGGGCACAGGACACGCTGTAATGCAGGCTTTAAAAGATTTGCCGCCGGAGGGGGCACTGCTGGTGTTGTGCGGAGATACTCCGCTTCTGGAAGCCGGGCATTTGCATAAGCTGCTGGATCACCATGAACGGAAAACCGTTAAGGTGTTGACAACCATTCTGCCGGATCCTACAGGGTATGGGAGGATTATTCGAGGTCCAAACAATCTGATCGAAAGGATTGTAGAAGAAAGAGATGCGTCAGCCCGGGAAAGAGAAATCTGCGAGATCAACACCGGTACATACTTTTTTGATCTTGGGTTACTTAATCACTACCTGCCTCTCCTAACGACTGAGAATGCGCAGAGAGAATATTATTTAACCGATATTATTGCTTTAATGAGTCAGGATGGCCATAAGGTCGGAGCATATCTGATTGATGATTACCGGGTAAGTTTGGGTATTAATAACCGCATTCAGCTGGCAGAAGCAGGATCACTGATGCGAAAACGAATTAATCAATCCCTGATGTTGAAAGGGGTGACCATTGTGGATCCTGATTCAGCCTACATCGATTATGATGTCCAAATTGGTCCCGATACTGAGATCAGACCAAATTGTGTTCTGGAGAGCGGGACTACAATCGGCTCGGGATGCCAAATTGGTCCAAATACGCACCTTCGCCAGGCTGTGATCAAAGATCTTGCCGTCGTTCAGCATTCGGTCATTATCGGTAACACTATTGAGCGTGAGCAGAAAATAGGCCCTTTTGCGTATAGCAGGTTTGGAAAAATGGAAAAGTAAGTATTAAAGAATTATGGTTTTTACAAAAGAAAATAACTGTCCGGCAGGAAAAGCAGAACCAGGAAGAGAACAAAACAGGCGGTCTGTTTTTTTATTGTCTGTTTAAGCTGGCCGGGCTAGGTAATAATTTGCATAGAGCATCAATGGGAGGGCTAAAGTTGGTAAATGGAGAAGAACTGAAGATATTTTGCGGCAGCGCAAATCGGGGTTTAGCTGAGGAGATTGCTGATCATATCGGTGTTCCCCTGGGCGATTGCGAGGTCAATCGTTTTAGTGATGGGGAAATAGCAATCAGCATCGGGGAAAGTGTTCGTGGTACTAATTCTTTTCTGATTCAACCGCTTTGCGGCCCGATCAATGAGAGTATTATGGAGCTGCTGATTATTATTGATGCACTCAGGCGGGCTTCGGTCAAATCGGTCAATGCGGTTATCCCCTATTATGCGTACGCCCGACAGGATCGCAAAACTAAGGCCCGTGATCCGATTACTGCCAAACTGCTGGCTGATCTGATCACGGCAGCCGGTGCTAACCGGGTTGTAGCCATGGATTTGCATGCCGGGCAGATCCAGGGCTTTTTTAATATCCCTCTCGATCACCTGACCGCTTTACCAATACTGGCCAAGTATATTAAGCAGAAGGAGATTAAAAACGGAGTCGTTGTTTCTCCCGATCTGGGTGGAGTAACCAGAGCGCGTGATCTTGCTAACCGCCTGGGCATGCCGATCGCCATTATCGACAAAAAGCGCCCAGCTCCCAACAAAGCTGAGATCATGCATATTATCGGTGATGTTGAAGGTAAAACAGCGATCTTTATTGACGATATGATCGATACAGCCGGAACGATAACACTGGGAGCAGAGGCGCTGATCAGGGAAGGAGCGCAGGATGTGTATGCCTGTTGCACTCATCCGGTTTTTTCCGATTCGGCGTTTAAGCGCTTAAGCGAATCATGTATAACTGAAGTGATCTATACAAATACTATTCCGGTTGATGAAGGATCATTAAAGGGACTGCGGGGGAACTGTTTTAAAGAGCTTTCAGTAGCCCCGCTGATTGGTGAAGCTATTATGCGCATTCAAAATAAAGTTTCTGTAAGTGCACTTTTTGATTGAGTTGATCTTCACCGCTTCCTGAAGTATACTATTGCAGAAGGAGGCTGGAATGAATGGATCGAATGGTTTTAGAAGCACAAACTCGTCCGGCAATGACCAAGGGGAAGCGTAACCAGTTGCGTAATGACAATAAGGTCCCGGCGGTTCTATACGGCAGAGGTGAAGATAATTTACCCCTTGCTGTAGATGGACGCACCTTAAGGCAGGTTTTAATTACCGGAGGAAGTAACGTTCTTGTTGATCTCGCGGTAAAGGCAAAAGGGAAAAAAACACGTCAGGAAACAGTGATGTTCAAAGAGATTCAGCGGGACATCCTCTATCAGGAGAGTATTTTGCACGTTGACTTTATCCGCATCTCAATGACCGATAAGATCGAGGTATCTGTACATCTGAACTTTATTGGGGAACCGGTTGGCGCAGTAGCAGGTGGTGTGTTGTCGATGGTTAACCGTGAGGTTTCCGTTAAATGCTTACCCGGCGACATTCCCGAACAATTCGACTTAGATATCTCGGGTTTGAACATAGGTGATAGCATTTCCGTCGAAAGCCTTGTTCTCGAGGAGGATATTGAATTGATTACTCCTCTGGATACTACGCTGGCTCAGGTTCTGGCGCCAATTGCCGAAGAAGTAATTGAACCGGCTGCCGAAGAACTTGAAGAAGGCGAAGAAGCTGTCTCTGAAGAAGCAACTGAAGAAACACAGGCGACCGAGAAAGAGACAAAGGAATAAGGGTAGTAATAAGGAGTTATTTTGTGATGCCCCTTCTCGGAGGGGTATCGATTTTTTAAGGTATGTTGTCACATGGGAGTGGTTAAATGCACCTTATTGTCGGTCTCGGCAACCCCGGAAGAGAATATGCCGGCAGCAGACACAACCTCGGATTTCAGGTGGTGGAAGCACTTTCACGCCGCTTAAAGGCCGCAAAACCGATCCAGAAGCACTGGTCTTTGTGTGCCGTTGCCGATTATAAGGGAAAACAGGTTATGCTTGCCCAACCGCTTACCTATATGAACCTCAGTGGCCGTGCTGTTATTGAGTTAATGCGCAATAACAATGTTGATCTTCTTAATCTGCTGTTTGTTTACGACGATCTGGATCTGCCACAGGGTTCAATCCGCATGCGTAAAAAAGGAGGAAGCGCCGGGCACCGGGGTATTCAATCGATTATCGATACCCTTGGTTCCGCTGATTTTCCACGCCTGCGTATCGGTATCGGAAAACCGCCTGATGGTATGGAAGGTAGCGATTATGTCCTTCAAGTTATTGATCCCGGGGAATTGGTTTTGATCAACGAAGCTTTAAACAAAGCAGTAGAAGCAATCCTTCTATTTGTAGATGAAGGATTGGAAGCAGCAATGAATAATTTTAACCAGGGATTGCTCTCTTCCGACTAATCCGGCACTGTAGGTTTGCGAGTTTTTTGCAGGTGATAACGCAGGGCCCGGGGAGTAATGAATAGAAGGCGGGCAGCTTGAACCTGGTTATTGTAGGTATCTTCCAAGGCGTTTTCGATGATTTTAGTGATCAGTGAATCGCGCCATTGACCGATCTCTTTGCTGAACTGTTCAAAATTGAATCCTTCCCTGATATTAATTACCTCGAAGAGGGTTTGCTCAAAACGATTAAGCAGATCGGTCAGTTTTGCTGCTTCTCCGGTAACTTGTGAAAAAAGAATTCTATGATCGGGGTTTAAAGCGTCATAATCATCTGTGTTTGTCGGTATTTCAGTATTATCTTTGCGAATTCTATCCGGAAGATCCTCAATATCAATTTGATCTCCTTTGCTCAATAGGAGTACCCGGGCGACCGTGTTTGAAAGCTCCCGGATATTACCCGGCCATTCATGCCGTTTGATCAAGAGCATGGCCTGGTCTGTAAACCGTTTGATAGGAATCTTTTTGGCAGCAGATTCTTTTTTCAGGAAATAATCGACAAACAATTCAATATCTTCGAGTCGCTGCCTTAAAGGGGGAATTTGCAGCGAAGCGACATCCAGTCGATAGAATAGATCTTCCCGGAACTTGTTGGCGGCCACTTTATCGGCAAGATTAGTGTTTGTAGCGGTAATAATGCGCACGTCCACCTTACACATTTCCTCACCACCAACTCGCAGGAATTCACCTGTCTCCAAAACGCGCAGCAGTTTAATCTGACTAGCCTGACTGGCTGAGTCGATCTCATCCAGAAACAGGGTAGCCTTGTGAGCCATTTCGAAAATCCCTTTTTTCTTGTGACTGGCTCCGGTAAAAGAACCTTTTTCATGGCCGAATAGTTCGCTTTCCAGTAGGGTTTCGGTAAAAGCCCCGCAGTTAAATGCCAGAAAAGGGCGGTCACAGCGGTGGCTTACGGAATGAAGATAGCGGGCCAATACCTCTTTGCCGGTTCCTGTCTCACCTTGGATCAGGACAGTTATATTTTTTTTAGCAATTTTCTGGGCGGCGGAAACCAAACTGATCATCTTTTGGTTGCGTCCAATCAAAAAACCAAGTTCTTGTTGAGCCAAAGATAGTTCTTCTGTTTCAGCCTTAACGTTTAGAGATCGATCGAGCAGCAGCTCCATTTCATTAATATCAACAAACGGTTTTTCCACATAATCGAAAGCGCCCAACTGGATAGCTTCAACGGCGGATTTGACCGTTGAATACCCGGTGATGATAATAACTTCACACTCGGGCTGCACACTTTTGATCTCTTTTAATATATCCAGTCCGTTGGCATCAGGAAGTTTCAGGTCAACCAGAGCAGTAGCAAAGGTATAATTCGTTAGTTTTTCAGAAGCTTCCGCACCAGTATTAGCGGTAACGGCTTTATACCCTTTTTGTCTCAGGAGATAGCTAAAAAAATTACAAACTTCTTGTTCGTCATCAACAACCAGAAAAACGGCCTCTTTAAGCATGATCTCTTCCTCCAACCAAATAATTTCCAGGCTTAAAACCGGCTAATTATTCTCTTTCACTGTGGGTTCCGTATCTGTTTCTTTTTTATGCAGGGGCAGAATCAGGCTGAAAGTGCTTCCCATACCGATATTTGTGTCGAGATCAATGAATCCCCCGTGGGCCTGAGCAATACCGAGACTTACGGATAAGCCTAATCCAGTTCCCTTTCCGTTTTGCTTGGTTGTATAGAAAGGATTGAAAATTTGGGGAACATGTTCCTGTTTAATTCCACAGCCATTATCAGAAATGTCAACTATGGCCAGTTCACCTTCAGGATGGACTCTGGTTTCGATAGTGATAACTCCTTTTTGACTGTCTCCGGCTGCTCTTGTCTTATCTTCGACAGCATCCTTGGCATTTAGAAGGAGATTGACTATAATCTGTTCTATTCCGTTTGCACTGCCTGATAATTTTGGCACATGCGGATTTTGTTTTACTATAAGATCGATATTACTCTTTTCGATCTGGTAAGCCGCCAGGGAAAGAGCGCTGTCGACAATCTCGTTCAGGTCAACCTCTTCAAAGGTAAATTCGTCTTGCCTGGAAAAGGTAAGCAAATTCTTGATAATTCTCTGACAGCGGATGCCGCTGCTGTGAATATCTTTTATTAACTGGTGCTGCGGATTGTCAGTTGATGTTTCTCTTAGCAGCAGCTGCGAGTTGCCGACTATGGCTGTCAGCGGGCTGTTCAGCTCATGGGCAACACCGGCGGACATTTCCCCCATCGAGACCAGTTTTATTGAATCCATCAGCTGGGTTACGTCTTTGGCGTAATAAGTAACACCATACGGTTCTTTTTGCTCTGTGAAAGCGGGGTAGGCAAAAATATCGAGTACCCGGTTATAGCGAGTCCTGGATTGCAGATACGCTGTTTTTTGAGAGCGTAAAACCTGGTCGCCAATACAGGGACTGCACTTTGTCTCTCTTCCGTAAAACAAGTGGTAGCATTTCGAACTCAGAATCTCTTTTTCCGGCATTGTGAAAAAATCGACAGCAGCCTGGTTTACCCGCTGTATCTCGTAGTCGCTATTGATAAAAACCAGTAGATCGGTAACTGCAGAAAATGTAACTTCCCATTCGCGCTTAATTTGCAGCAGTTCATCAATTTTTTTCTTTAAGGCGACATAATAAGATTTTTTTGAGCTGTGCACTCCGGTCAGTTTTTCGATCAGCATTCTTTTACTTTTTATAACCATGATTATTGATCACCTGACGCTTCAAGGGCGGAGCGAAAGATATTGTTAATATCCTCGACATCGGCATCCCGTGGATTTGTAATAAAACAGGCATCTTTTATAGCATTTCTACTTAGCGCGGGTATCGATTCTTCAGGCAGTCCGATTTCGGCCAGACTGGATGGAATACCGACGTCGCGAGCCAGCTCCTGAACCATTTCAATGGCTTTTTCAGCCGCTTCACGTGCGGATAAATGCTCGGTCTGTGCTCCCATCGCTGCAGCAATAGCAGCATATTTGTTGACACAGGCAATTAGATTATAACGCATAACATATGGCAGTAATACGGCGCTGATTGTTCCAATCGGCAGATCCAGCAAACCGCCGACCTGGTGAGTCATGGCATGGGCAAGGCCAAGTATTGCATTGGAAAAAGCTATCCCGGCGTGCAGGCAGGCTTTGGCCATGGCGATTTTAGCCGCTTCATCAACCTGACTGGCGACTGAAGACCTTAGATTTGCTGAAACCAATTTAATGGCATGCAGGGCATGAATATCAGTCATATCGGTAGCTGCCAGGGAAAGGTAAGCTTCAATGGCATGGCTGAGTGCCTCCATGCCGGTATGGGCAGTTACTTTGCTGTTGATTGTAGAAAGGATTAACGGATCGGATACAGCAATATCGGGCACCAGTGATTTTGAGATAATGGTCATTTTAATCTTACGGTTACTGTCAGATATGATCGCAAACTGGGATACTTCGGAGCCAGATCCGGCAGTGGAAGGAACTACAATCAGCGGTGGTAAAGGTTCCGTTATCATATCGATACCTTCAAAATCGTGGATTCTGCCTTTGTTGGTAGAAAGGGTAGCCACTGCCTTTGCAGCGTCAACAGCGCTGCCGCCGCCAACTGCCAGGATTGCATCACAGCCGGTGCTGGCATATAGTAAAGCGCCCGCTTCAACTTCATAGTCACGTGGGTTGGCCGAAAAACTAGTCCAAAGTTGGTATTCCAGGTTGGCTTGTTCAATAAAAGCGGTTGCTTTTTCAATCCATCCGCATTGCAGCACTCCCTGATCGGCAACTAAGAAAACCATTGATGAACCCAAACGACTGCAGCATTCTCCAACTTGATTCAGCGAACCGGTACCGAAGATTATTTCCGGGGTCACGAATTTGCTGATATACATATTTGAACCCGCCTTTTGTCGAAGTCTTACCTTACTGCCCTATTATTCAGTACTCAGTAGCGTAAATCCTTTATTAGATCATAGACAAGAAGATAGACGCTCTTGTATCGATTTAGGAGCGCCTAAGGTTAACTCATATACTCTCTTTGCTCAAAAACTGGTGCTTTCATCGGCCTGGTGTTAAGGCAGGGTCTCGCTCAGTTCTTTTTTCTTTCACCAGCACTTCCTTATATATTTCCGGAACTAATCCGAAGCCGACATTGTGTTCCATAAGTTTTTTACATTTGCTTTTCTGTACTAAAGTGCAGCCACAGCTTCTGGCTTCCTCTGCCGTTAATTTTTTTCCGTATGCACCGGCGCTGCAGAACATGACCCAGCCGTTAAGGCTCTGATATTCCTTCCAGTTTGGACAACCCACCAATTTTTTCATAAATCTCACTCCTTTATGAATTTCCTAAACAGTTTCCCACTTTTCTCCGAGTCTAAAATTTTCCGTTGACAATGATCCTTCTGGTCATGGTCGGACGCAGGTAGCAGGTCCAGTATGCTATGGCAACAAAGACCACGCCTCCGATAATGTTACCGATTGTGACCGGGATCAGGTTGTTGATGAAGAACGCCTGCCAGGTGATGCTCTGAAGCACTGACGGCGAGAAGAGCCCCTGGGCCATGGCGCTGTTTTTCAGAAGGATACCCATTGGCACGAAGTACATGTTAGCGATTGAGTGTTCGAATCCGGCAGCTACGAATGCTGTTATCGGAATCATAATCGCCAGGATTTTGCTGATAGCATCTTTACCAGCCAAGGAGAGCCATACAGCCAGGCAAACCAGCCAGTTGCAGAGGATGCCTCTGAAAAGTGCTTCGCTCCAGCTCAGGCTTACTTTTACATAGGCGATATTCACTACTCTCAAAGTAATTCCTCCAGCGTTGGCTTTCCAGATGCCGGAGTAGTAGAAGAGTGCCACTACAATCAGAGCACCTACAAAGTTGAAGAGGTAAACCCATAACCAGTTATGCAGAACCTGTTTACCAGTGACTTTTTTGTCCAGGTAACCGGCGGCCAACAGGCTGTTGCCGGTAAAAAGCTCTGCTCCGCCGAGAATGACCAGGATCAGCCCGAGGGAGAAAGCGACTCCTCCGACCAAGCGACTCAGTCCGTCGCCGATATAGACGGAGAGGTCATTAGTGATAATTGTGAACATCACGGCTCCTAAGGCGATATAAGCGCCAGCAAGTATGGCCAGTATGACCAGTGAAGAAGTAGCGGTGGCTGTCTTCTTCTGGGCAACCCCAACCACTGTTTTAGCGATTTCCGCAGGCGGATCACAGGATAACACCGCAACTGCAGAGGTAACTGCAACGGGTTGCAAAGCAGGCAGTTCCTCCGGAACAAGACCGACTCCTACTGCATACTCCATGCATTTCATACATTCTTTCCGTTTCTCAGGCAAACAACCGATTGCCTGCAGGAATTGAGGGTTAACCGGCCGGTTGAAAGCAGCCAGTTCGCAGTAACAAACATGTCCCGCGATTGAATCATACTCATTCCAGAATGCGCACTTCTCAGACATGATTATCTTCTCCTTCTATATTCCGTAATTCTTGCTCTGCTATTTATTAAAGCAATCTTCGTGCCAACTATTATTTTGCTTCTGTATTAATGATTATGAGTAATGGACTCAGTAATAATGTAAAAGGAGATTGTTCTTAGTAGCAGAAATGACGCAAATAGGTCACTTTGTTGACCCGGTCAGGTAATTATAAGGAAGTAATTGTCTTTCAGCACAAAGTTGACGGAGCAGGCAAGGAAAGATATAATTTGTCTCACTATGTATGGGGGGATGTACGCTAATTCCCCTCTCTTTTGGTGTACCTGGCTGACCCAATTATCCCGGAGGTGGCTTTATTGTTGTTAAAAGATTTATTGGACCTTTGGTCCGGTGATCAATCATTTCTGAAAATCATTGCCAATATCAATAAATTGCCGGATTACCGTGCTGCGATTACCGGTTTGGACGGCAGCGCCCGTGTTTACTTTATGGCCGCACTCGCACATTTCTGCTGCCGACCGACCCTGATCATTGCTGGGGATATGCTAAAAGCAGAAAAAATATATTCGGACATGCAGGCTTTTTTACCAGGTCAGGTTAACCTGCTTCCTTCCAGAGAGTTTTTTATGAGTACGCAGGTTATCTCACGGAGCGATGAGTACCAACAGTTGCGTTTGCAGTTTATGGAATGGCTGCAATCTAAAGGTAAAGGAATCTACGTAGCGCCTTTGGCAGCCATTATATCGAAAGTATTGCCCCCTGATCTGTGGAGGAAGCTGATCATTGATGTCGGGGTTGGCAAACAGATTGATCGCCAGGAGCTGCTCACTCGACTGATTGAGATAGGTTATGAAAGGGCAACATTAACTGAAACCGCCGGTCAGTTCAGCGCACGTGGAGATATCGTTGACATCTTTCCACCAGGTAGGCAGGAGCCGATTCGCCTTGCATTTTTTGAGGATGTTCTAGAATCGATCCGCTGTTATAATTCCGGTAACCAGCGGTCTACTGAAGAGCTGCAGCATTTGAATATTCTGCCGGCGCGAGAGCTGGTTCTGACCAGGGATGCTTACAATCGTGGCGAAAATAAGATTCAATCTACGCTGGAAGCAGCCCTCTCAAAAATGGGTAGGCGTGGTGAAAATGATTTAGCAGGCAGATTGAAACAGCAGATCCACAGGCATCTGGAAAGGTTGTCCCAACCGGATGGGATTGATCTTCTGAGCAGTTATTTCCCTTTTTTCTATGGAGAGGGAGCCTCATTACTCGATTATTTGTCGCCTGATTTCATGGTCATCATTGAAGAGCCGGCGACAGTGGCTGATAAAGGAACTGTTCTCCGCCGGGAGTTTGAAGATTATAGCAGCAGTGCAATAATCGAGGGTGACCTGCTTGCACCCACCCATAATTTACTGTGGAAAGAAGATGAAATTTTTTTCCGTTTACCCTGTCCGTTGATCGGTTGTGCACTTTTTACCGGAACAGGTGGAGTTTATCAGGCGGCAGAGTCCTTCAGTATCGAATCAAAAAACGCCCCTTACTACCACGGACAATGGGAGCTTTTTAAAAGTGATTACCGGGTTTGGTTGAATAGTGGTCAAAAGGTTTACCTTCTGGCTGGCTCTGAGCAGCGTGGTCAGGGCTTGCTGGATCTAATATTTGAGCAGGATGTACCTGCGAAGGATGCAGTTGAAAAAAAATCAGGCAACTCTTTATCGCCAATGCCGCTTCTTAATGGCAGTCTTGAAGAAGGTTTTATTCTTCCCGATTTACAGTTGACAGTTATTGTTGAGCAGAATATGCTTCCGTGGCGAAAGAAAAAAAAGCGTTTAAGACAACGCGAGGGAGTTCAGCTCAGCGATTACCGCGAGCTTACAACCGGAGATTATGTGGTTCATGAACAGCATGGCATCGGTCAGTATAATGGAATAAATACTCTTGAAATCAGCGGAATCAAGCGTGATTACCTGCTGCTTAAATATAGAGGTACCGATAAACTATATATTCCAATTGATCAGGTTGGGTTGATCCAAAAATATTCAGGTGGTGAGGGTCCGGCACCCCGCCTGCACAGCCTCGGTGGAGGAGAATGGCAACGTCTGAAGAACAGGGTTAGCCGTTCGGTTGAAGATCTTGCCCGGGAGCTGCTTGCGCTGTATGCAGCACGGCAGGCAGTTGAAGGTTATAGCTTTGGGCCGGATCATTCCTGGCAGCAGGAATTCGAGGCTCATTTTTCTTTCGAGGAGACTCCCGACCAGTTAAAAGCAGTTGATGAAGTCAAAGCTGATTTGGAAAAGAAACATCCGATGGATCGTTTAATCTGTGGTGATGTCGGTTATGGAAAAACTGAAGTGGCGATGAGGGCAGCTTTCAAAGTGGTTATGGAAGGGAAACAGGTTGCCGTTCTGGTGCCGACCACTGTTCTGGCGCAACAGCATTACCGCACCTTCCAGGAACGGTTTAATGGTTTTCCGGTCAGAGTGGCTCAACTAAGCCGCTTTGTCACACAGGCGAAGCAGAAAGAACTGATTAAAGAAATTGCAGCCGGAAAAATAGATATTGTCATTAGCACCCACCGTCTTTTGTCAAGGGATGTTAAATTTCAAGATCTCGGACTGTTGGTCATCGATGAGGAACAGCGTTTTGGTGTTCGTCAAAAAGAAAAGATGAAACAACTGCGCTTGGACGTTGATACTCTGGCTATGACGGCGACACCGATTCCCAGGACACTGCATCTATCTTTAGCCGGAGCCCGAGATTTAAGTATTATCGATACTCCACCCGAAAACCGCTATCCAGTTCAGACTTATGTCCTCGAATATTCCGAGAACCTTGTGCGGGAAGCGATTCAGCGTGAGTTAACCCGCCAGGGTCAGATCTATCTTGTTTTCAACCGGGTGGATCGCATCGATGCTTTTGCCGAGCGTATCCAGAAGCTCTTTCCCGATGTCTCGGTTGCAGTCGGGCACGGGCAGCTGCCGGAAGCTGCTCTCGAGCGAATTATGACTGAATTTCAGGATGGTCAGCATCAAATACTGGTCAGCACCACGATCATTGAATCAGGTCTCGATATTTCCAATGTCAATACTCTAATCGTTTATGAAGCAGACCGGTTTGGTCTTGCCCAGCTTTACCAGATCAGGGGTCGGGTTGGACGTTCAAATCGACTGGCTTATGCGTACCTTACTTACCGTAAAGATAAAGTGGTATCGGAAACTGCCCAAAAGCGTTTACGTGCAATTAAAGAATTCACTGAACTTGGGTCAGGGTTCAAAATCGCTCTCCGTGATCTTGAGATCCGGGGAGCCGGCAATATATTAGGAGCAGAGCAGCATGGTTTTATTACCGTTGTCGGTTTTGATCTGTTTGTCAAACTTCTGGATCAGGCAGTGGCCGAGCTGAAAAATGAAAAGCACGAACAAAAGATCAAACCGCGTCTTGATCTTCAGATCAGTGCTTACCTCCCCGCTGATTATATTTCAGCCCAGGATCAAAAATTTGATTTTTATCAACGTATTTACAATGCCCTGACAAGCGAGGAACTTCAAGAAATCGGTGAGGAACTGTCCGATCGTTACGGTTCTTCGCCTGAACCGGTCAGGGTTCTTTTAAAAGCTGCCGAGCTGCGTGTTTTAGCGGCAGACTTGGATGTAGAGCTGATTCAGGAGCAGAAGAAGCATACTATCCTAAGATTTTATTCTGGGTCCTGCATTAATGTTGATCAGCTTCAGAAAATAGCCGGTTTCGCTAAAGATCGAATTACTGTGTCATCTCATAAACCCCTGACTCTAAAAATTTACGGAACCGGTAAAGCAGGTCTCCTGCTTGACGATCTGAACCTTCTGCTGAGATCGATCAGTACATGCCGGAAGACTTCAGTCAACAGCTGCCAAGCTGTCTAACTATGTTATAATATACTTACATAAATAGTAAAGAAGGTTTGTAAAATTGTTCAGCAGTAACTCCTCCTTTGTCAAGGGAGCAGCAATTCTGGCCGTTGCCGGTATTTCGGCCCGGGTCATCGGGGCCGGTTTCCGCATTGTCCTGGCAGCTATTCTTGGGGACGAAGGGATCGGTCTTTACCAGTATGCTTATCCGATCTACACCACCCTTCTGGTTATATCAACTGCCGGTATACCGGTTGCACTTTCGAAAATTATGGCAGAGAAGATTGCCCTTAAAGATTACCGTGAAGCGTTCAGGGTTTTTCGAATCGCTTTTTTTCTTCTCACCCTGAGTGGTCTGGTGATTACCCTGATACTTTTTTGGGGAGCAGAGTATATTGCTCTGTCAGTAGTCAAAGATCTCAAAGCAGTTTATCCGATCATGGCTATAGCACCGGCTATATTTTTTGTAACGGTTATGGCCTCGCTTCGTGGGTTCTTCCAGGGACAGCAGAATATGGCGCCGACTGCGGCTTCGCAGTTACTTGAACAGCTGGCCAGGGTTGGTATTTCGATTTACCTGGTGGTTACCCTGCTGCCGGCAGGGCTTGAGTTTGCTGCTGCCGGAGCGACATCCGGGGCTGCGGCGGGGGGATTGGCCGGCTTGTTAATGCTGGCTCTTCTTTACTGGCGGAAACGGTACCAGTTTAAAAGTTTGGCCGCACAGCAACAGGAACACAATCCTGACCCGATCGGTCGCATCATCGGTCGTATCTTCAGTCTGGCCATACCGGTGACCATCGGCGGCCTGGTCATTCCGCTGATTACCCTGATTGACCTGGCGGTGGTACCGCGGCAACTGCAGGCCGCCGGTTTCGACCTGGAAACAGCACGGGCGCTTTACGGGCAGCTGACCGGCATGGCTGGTTCGGTTGTCTATTTTCCCAATGTTATTGCGCTTGCTTTAAGTATAAGCCTGGTTCCGGCGATCTCTGAAGCCTTTGCTCTACAGAACAAAATTCTGATCCAAAGTAGAGCTGCTATCGCTATAAAACTGACTGTTCTCTTTTCTCTCCCTTCTGCTCTTGGCCTCTTCCTGCTGGCTGAGCCAATCACGGTCCTTCTCTTTAACAATGCTGCCGCCGGTTATTCTCTGGCTTACATGTCCTGGTCGGTAATTCCGCTTTGTCTATATGTGACTACGACCGGTCTAATCCAGGGCCTGGGCAGGCCAATCACCCCGGCCCTGAATATGTTCTACGGTGGTCTAGTCAAGACTATTCTGGCCTGGTTCCTGACCGCTATCCCTGAATTAAATGTTGGTGGCGCTGCTTTGGCCTCGGTTGTAGGCATCGGAGTGGCAGCGGCTTTAAATCTTTATCATGTTTCACGTTTTACCGACTGGCGTGGAGGTCTTCGTGAACTGATTTTATTACCCGGTTTGGCTGTAGCGGCTATGTCAGTTGTTGTTTATTTAACTTATGAAGTGGTTAGCCGTTTTACCGAATCCTATCTATCTGCAGGCCGTCAAAACGGCCTGGCTACCCTGACAGCAATACTTATTGGTATACTTATTTACGGAGTGGTTCTTCTCTTATCAGGTGGATTGCAAAGAAGTGAACTGCTCATGATTCCGGTATTAGGCCCGCGCCTGGCAAACCTTGCCGGACGCATCAGGTTGAATCGTATCTCTTAGGGACAGGGAGAACAGATGAGTAAAATTATAGTTATAGGGCTCGGGCCCGGTAGCCCGAAACATGTAACCAGCGAAGCGCTGCGGCACCTGAGCGCTAAACGACCGATATTCTTTCGCACCATGAAACATCCGGCTGCTCGCTATTATGCCGCCGTCTGCAAAAAAACTTATTCGTTTGATCACCTCTATGAGCAGAGTAGTGATTTTGAGCAGGTTTACCGAACCATTATCATAAAACTGACCAGAGCAGCTAAACATTATGGCACGGTTTGCTATGCTGTTCCCGGTCATCCGTCTGTCGGTGAAGCGACAGTGGAGCGGCTTGGTAATATATGCCCCCGGCTCGGGATTCAGCTGCAGATCGTTGAAGGATTAAGTTTCCTTGAACCCATGCTCAGTTTTCTGAAGATAGATCTCCTGGACGGAGTAACAGTTTACGATGCCCTCATTCTTGATCGCTTAAAAGAACCATGTCGTAATCATCTGGTGATTGCCCAGGTTTACAACCGTTTTTTGGCTTCCCGGGTTAAATTGAAGCTACTGGAGCTTTATGATTCGGATTATCCGGTTATTGCGGTAAGAGCAGCCGGAATGCCACAGCAGCTCACCATGGAAGTACCCCTTCATGCCCTTGATCACAGGGCATTCTTTAATCACTATACAACGATCTATCTGCCACCATCGAAGGCTGGTAGTATCGGCGACTTGATCGAGATCATGGCTAAATTGCGCTCCACATATGGTTGCCCCTGGGACAGAGAGCAGACGCACCAGAGTTTGAGACAGTACCTGATTGAAGAAGCCTATGAGGTTGTTGCCGCTATTGACTCAGTGAGCGATAGTTCACTTCGTGAAGAGTTGGGTGATCTGTTGCTGCAGGTCATTTTTCACAGCCAGATTGCCGGGGAGGAAAACCGTTTTGACTTTACCGGTGTTGTCGATACCCTTAAGGAGAAATTAATTCGGCGACATCCCCATGTTTTTGGAAACGAGAAGGCAGTTGATGCATCTCAGGTTAAGGTGCTTTGGGAACAGATCAAAGCGGAGGAGAAAAATGAAGAGAATAATTCAGCTGTACTTTCTGTTGATTATACGCTTCCTGCCCTGCTCAGGGCATATAAACTTCAGAAAAGCGCAGCTGGGGTCGGTTTTGATTGGCCTTGTATAAAGGGACCTTTGGATAAGGCCAGGGAAGAGTTGCTAGAGCTTGAGGAGGCCTGTATGAATGAAGACCGGATGTCAATTGAAGAAGAATTTGGGGATTACCTTTTTACCGTGGTCAATTTGGCCCGATTCCTGGGAGTTAATCCTGAAATGGCTCTTGGTAAAGCAATATTGAAATTTATTGATCGCTTTCAATATATAACGAGACAGGTTGAACAAACCGGTCGTCCGTTTTCTTCATTTTCACTTGGAGAATTGGATCAGTGGTGGGAAGAAGCTAAAAAAATAAGGAAAATAAGCAAATAAAGAAGGAATCTTCAAAACAAAAGCGAATAGGTCAAACTATCAAGAGTGTCAAATCAATTATGAGGAGGATTTTGCGCAGTGAATAAGTCTGAATTGTTAGATCTGGTTGCCGAGAAGACGGGAATGTCTAAAAAAGATAGTGATCAGGCAGTAAAAGCAGTTCTGGAAAGCATTACTGATGGCTTGGTTCGTGGCGATAAGGTTCAATTAGTTGGTTTCGGTACTTTTGAAGTTCGCAACCGTAAGGCAAGAGAAGGACGCAACCCAGCTACAGGAGAGAAAATAAAAATTAATGCTCTTAGATGCCCGGCATTTAAACCAGGAAAAGCGCTTAAAGAGAAAGTAAAATAAAACAAGTTCATTAAAGACCATAATTACCATGGAAATTTCTTATATTCCTCGTCCCCTCGCTAAGGGGATTTTTTTCCAGGCAGAGGGATGAGGTTCAGCTACAGAAAATTTAACATAATTGAATTATCCTTGATTGTTGTGGTTATGATGAAAAATAAATATCAGCAACGAAAAGATGTGATTTCAAGTTTCCCCCGGCGCCGCCGAAGGGCTAGTTATGATGTGTACAGATTGGTGAGTGCGATTGGTGGTTTATTTATCTGTGGCCTGCTGGTAATCATCGGTGCCCAGTATCTTCAACAGATTCGGACAAAACAGGAACTGGCAGATTTCGAAACCCGGATCTTGAAAAATAAAGCCCGCCAGGTATCTATCGAAGCGGAACTCGATCGGTTGCAAGATCCAGACTATATTGAGATAATGGCCCGGGAGAGGCTCGGTCTGGTAAAACCAGGTGAAATTATCTTTCAGATAGAGGATTGACAATAATACTATAAAAGCTATAATATCATTAGTCTCGAAGTGATTTTACTCAAGGAGGAGTTTTTCATCAAGAAAGAGGTTGTGGTTGGTAGTATTTTGGAGGGAGTGATTACCGGCATCACAAAATTCGGAGCTTTTGTCGAGTTGCCAGGAGGAATTACGGGACTCGTGCATATATCCGAGATTGCGGATGAGTATGTAAAAGATATTCATGATTTATTTAAGAAAGCAGATCAGGTTAAGGTCAAGGTTCTCACTGTTGAAAATAACGGTAAAATCGGTCTTTCTATCCGTCAGGCTGTTGAAGGGTTCTCTCCTAATAAGAGAGGTAGCAATCACAAGATGGTGGCAGTGAATAAAGCTTCTTTTGAAGATAAAATGAATCGCTTCCTCAAAGACAGTGATGAGCGGTTGCTTGATCTAAAGCGTAATACAGAATCTAAAAGAGGCGGCCGCGGTTCTTTTCGTGAAGCTTTTTAGATAAAGGCTATCGCAATATTATTGATCGAAAGGCACTCTGGTTCAGGGTGTTTTTTTATCTTTATTCTGTTCAGGTTGTGATTACTGCCGATGCAGCTGGAAAAAGTAAGACATTTTATAATAAAGAACCGCCTCTTCAAGAATGGAGACGCGATTGTTGTTGCTGTGTCCGGCGGTCCAGACTCGTTGTGCTTGCTACACTTGCTCCATACATTGTCGGTCGAATTTAAGTTTAAGCTGGTAGTGGCTCACTTAAATCACTGCCTCCGACCGGAAGCCCAACAGGAAGCGATCGGAGTTGGTAAGATTGCCTCGGCATGGTCACTGCCATTTGAAACAAAGGCAGTGGATATTCGAAGCTATAAAAAAGAATATGGGCTCTCGGAAGAGGAAGCCGGGCGCCGGGCACGATATTGTTTTCTGTTCGACATTGCCCGTAAATACAGGGCTACCAGGATAGCTCTCGGCCATCATCTCGATGATCAAGCGGAAACGGTCTTGCTAAATGTACTTCGGGGTACCGGTGTCGATGGTCTGGCCGGCATGTTGCCTGAGAGTACCCGGGGTGGGATTAAGTTGGTCAGGCCGTTGCTTTGCCTGAGACGTTCCGAAATTGAGGCGTACTGTTTTGATAATAACGTTCACCCTTTTACAGACAGCAGCAACCTGGAAACCGATTATACCCGAAATAAGCTGCGACTCGATCTGATTCCGCAGTTGGAGCAAAGCTATAATCCACGGATCAGAGAGGCACTGTTTAGCCTGGCTTCGCTAGCGGCTGATGATCGAATATTTTTAAAAAGTCTGGCCAAAACGATATTTTTTAACATAGCCCGTGTCGGCAGAAAAGAAACGCATCTGGATCAACAGCTTTTAGTGACGTTACCCCCGGCTTTGCGCGGAAGGGTTTTACGGTTTGCTCTGAAAAAATATATTTCGGTAAATAAAATCAACCGCCTGCATATTGATCAACTGCTTGATTTGGCAGAAAAAGGCCAGACCGGGAAACAGCTTACTCTACCCGGTAGTGTAAGGGCCTACTGCTCTTATGGTCGCTTGTTTTTAACCGGTCAGCTGCGCTGGCCGGAGCATAAAGAGATTGCAGTTAGACCAATAAAAATTCCCGGTAAGACCTTACTGCCGGGCGGAACCTGTATTACTGCCCGTATTATCAAGACAACGGAATTGAATTGGCCACCTTCTTCATACCAAGCCTGCATCGATTATGATTTAATTCCTTCAGGTTCTCTATCATATCGCTTTCGTTGGACGGGAGCCCGATTTTATCCGCAGGGAGCGCCAGGCAGTAAAAAGCTAAAAGAGTTTTTAATTGATCAAAAAGTTCCGTATTGCCGTCGTGATACGCTGCCTCTGGTAACGGTGGGTACAGAGATTATCTGGGTTACCGGAATAAGAGCTGCCCATCCTTACCGTGTAACTGACCAAACCAGGCAGGTCTTACTCCTGGAATACAAAGTTCGTAAACGCAAGACTACAGCATACGGCAAATAGTTTCCAGGGGATATTAAATAGATGGAGGTGGTCCATAATGACAGATGAAAAACTTGAAGTTATGCTTACAGCTGAACAGATTGGAAACAGAATCAGGGAACTGGCCGCACAAATCTCTAAAGATTATCAAGGTAAAAATCCTTTGTTAATCGGTGTGCTGAAGGGAGCGGTTATATTTTTAAGTGATTTGATCCGTCAAATCGAAGTGCCGGTGGAGATTGACTTTATGGCTGTTTCCAGCTATGGTGTCGATACCGACTCCTCAGGTGTGGTTCGTATTCTGAAAGATCTCGAACAGAGTATTCAGGGTAAAGATGTATTGATAGTTGAAGATATTGTAGATACCGGGCTGACTTTAAACTATCTTCGCGAAAACCTGATCACCCGCCAACCGAAGACCCTAAAAGTAATTACCCTGCTAGACAAACCTGATCGCCGAAAGGTGCCATTTGAACCTGATTACTGTGGTTTTATAATTCCGGATCGCTTTGTAATCGGTTACGGTCTGGATTACGGTGAAGACTATCGCCATCTGGCTGATTTATGTATCCTCAATCCATAACAGATCGCAGATAGATGAAATATTCCTGGGAACCGACCCTGTGCTTTTTGAATACAGCCCGGTTATATTGCTTAAGCCTTTACTGTATGTTAGAATTAGCTTCAGGTTTTAAGGGTTATAATGGAGAGGAGGAAACTACTTGAGTCCGTTTCTGAGACAAATTACGTTTTACCTGGTGATAGCCCTGGTAGTTTTCGTATTACTCGCTATGTTTAATACCGGCACCCCGCCGGAAGAGATAAGCTATGATCAGTTCATTCAAAAAGTCGAAAGAGGCGAAGTGGAAATAGTTGCTACCTATGGCAGTGCTATCGAGGCTGTGATTGCTGACGGTTCAATGGTTAATACTACCCGCCCAGATGATCACAACCTGACTGAACTCTTACTGGCAAAGAATGTAACTTATGAAACTTATCCTCCGCGGGGTCCGAAATGGTGGCAGAGCATTCTGACATACCTGATTCCATTTCTGCTTTTAATCGGAATATTTTTCTTCTTTATGCAACAGTCACAGGGTGGTGGCAACCGGGTGATGAACTTTGGTAAGAGCAAGGCCCGTTTGCAGGAAGGTGACAAGAAAAAAGTTACTTTTCAGGATGTGGCCGGGGCAGATGAGGAAAGAGCCGAACTTGCCGAGATTGTCGACTTTCTTAAAGATCCCCAAAAATATATTGAGATCGGGGCCCGTATTCCGAAGGGAATTTTGCTGGTGGGACCACCAGGCACCGGAAAAACTTTACTGGCCAGAGCGGTGGCCGGTGAGGCGGAGGTGCCCTTTTTCAGCATCAGCGGCTCTGATTTTGTGGAAATGTTTGTTGGTGTCGGTGCTTCACGGGTTCGGGATATGTTTGAGAATGCCAAGAAAAATTCACCTTGCATCGTTTTTATCGACGAGATAGATGCTGTTGGCCGTCAGCGTGGCGCCGGACTTGGCGGTGGTCACGATGAAAGGGAACAAACTCTCAACCAGCTCCTGGTCGAGATGGACGGCTTCGATGTAAACGAGGGCGTAATCATCATAGCGGCTACAAACAGGCCTGACATTTTAGATCCGGCCTTACTCAGACCGGGGCGGTTTGACCGGGAGATAACGATTGGTTTGCCTGACGTTAATGGCCGGGAAGCAATCCTGGAGGTGCATACCAGAAATAAACAGCTTTCTGAAGAGGTTGATCTAAAGGTTGTTGCCCGCGGCACTCCCGGTTTTACCGGGGCCGACCTCGAGAATATCGTCAACGAAGCGGCGCTGTTAACGGCACGTATATCGAAAAAACGTGTCGGGATGAAAGAACTGGAAGAAGCAGTTGAGCGAGTCGTTGCCGGGACGCAAAAGAAAAGTCGCGTGATCAGCGCATTTGAAAAGAAAATTGTTGCCTACCACGAAGCCGGGCACACTCTGGTCGGTTACCTGCTCCCTCACACCGACCCTATCCATAAGGTTTCGATTATTCCCCGTGGCCGGGCCGGAGGGTATACCATGATGTTCCCGGAAGAAGATCGTTACTATATGACCCGTACTGAGCTGTTAGATCGAATTAGCACTTTACTCGGTGGTAGGGTTGCTGAAAAACTGGTTCTCAACGATATCAGTACCGGAGCTCAAAATGATCTTGAACGGGCTACATCGATTGTTCGCCAGATGATTATGGAATATGGCATGAGTGATACCCTCGGCCCGATTACTTTCGGTAAAAAGCACGGCCAGGTGTTCCTGGGCCGGGATCTGGCCAGAGACCGCGACTACAGCGAAGAGATTGCCAAGGCTATTGACCAGGAGATCAGAAAGACTATTGATGATTGCTATCAGAAAGCGCAGGATGTCCTGGAAAAAGAGTTCTCAAAGCTTGAAAATATTGCCCAGGCTTTGCTTGACAGAGAAACTCTTAATGCTGTAGAGATCAAAGCCCTGGTTGAGGGTAAAGATCTACCGAAAAACAATGAGTCTGCTAAAAACAAAGACGCTAAACCTGGCGCTGTTCGGGATTCATCCAAAACCGCTATGACGAAAGCTAAGGCTGGTAAGGTCAAAGAAAAAAAGGAAGCCGCCTTCGAAGCTGAAACGATTAAAGTGGCTAAAAATAAAACTGAGCGGCGCGCTTCGTTTCAGCAGCGAACCGAAAAGAAAGAAAAACAAAAAGAAGAACTTTAAAGGAGCCTGCGGGCTCTTTTTTTATAATATTAACCACTTATTCTGGCCAGAAAACGAGCGGCGTTGTCGTAAAAGAATTTTTTGTAGATATCGCCGGGGAGCTCCAAATCAAGAATACGGCTGATGCCATTTTGCAAAGGTTCGAGGATGAAGGGAAAATCACTGCCGTAGATTATCCGGTCGGGATAAGCAAGGATTGTGCGGACAATATCATCCAGGGGAGTAGTGACAATCTGGTTCTGAAAGATAAAAGCGGTATCGAGGAAGAGGCCTTCGTATTCATTGAGCAGTTCACTGTAAGCAGGAAGATCGTTTAATCCTAGGTGCGGGATGATCAAGTTTAAATCGGGGAAACGTTTCAGCAGGTTGGCCACATAATTGACCCCGAGATGTTCTTTAGCAGGCTGAGGAAAACTGCCGGAGTGAATGATAATTCCCTTTGAGCGTTCAGTCAATGCTTTATAAAGGGGATCTAGTCTTTTGTCGTCAGGACGGCATTGCTGAACCAGGCAGTGCAATTTCATTCCTAAAAATCCGAATTGGTCAAGGCACTCGGTTATCACGTGTTCGAGGTCTTGATCCAAGGGATGGATTGCTCCAAATGGTATAAGCAGGGGGTGTTTTGTGCAATAATCGGCCAGCCAGCAATTAAGCGATCGTGAGAGGCCGGGTTTGTGAGTGTAAGCCAGAGTGAACGCCCGATCTACTCCCTGTTCTTTCAGTTTTTGGAGTAAGCGGTCCGGATTGGTTGGAAAAGACAGTGCCCAACCGTAGTGCTTCGCGAAATAGGTGAAGATAGCCTTCATCATCTTTTCCGGAAAAATATGAACATGACTGTCGATAAAAAGAGCGGGCATATTAGATGAGTTTATCAGAGTGGTGGTAATCCTTTCGTTTTGCTTTTTTAACCTACGACTACTTTATTCTGACTTATGGACATAATCCTTAGTTAAATTATATCAGGTAGGAGAGTGAACGGCTATGGTTTCTGGTTTAACTGATATCCAGGGTATCAAGGTCGGAATTGCCACTAACCTGAAGGCCGTTACCGGCGTAACTGTAGTCCTGGCTGAAGACGGTGCACGTGCTGGAATCGAGGTGCGTGGTTCAGCTCCGGGTACCAGGGAAACTGATTTGCTGCGTCCAGGCCAGCTGGTTGAGGAAGTTCAGGCAATTGTTCTTGCCGGCGGGAGCGCCTTTGGTCTTGATGCCGCATCCGGTGTGGTCAAATATCTTGAGGAAAAAAGCTGTGGTTTTTCAGTTGGTCATTTTACAGTGCCGATCGTACCAGCAGCCGTTTTATTCGACCTCTTTATCGGTGACGGTTGCATCCGCCCCGATGCGGCAATGGGTTACCAGGCCTGTCTTGCTGCTTCAGCAGGTCCTGTTCCCGAAGGCTCGGTTGGCGCTGGCTGCGGGGCTGTTGTAGGTAAAATCCGTGGTATGATGCAGGCTGTTAAATCAGGCCAGGGTTCGGCAGCCTTATGCAAGGGCGATCTGATAGTTGCTGCCCTGGTAGTGGTAAATGCGTTTGGCGATATTTTCGATCGCGAAGGCAGTCTGCTATCCGGGCCGCGTAATCCAGAAACAGGGTTAATGGAGAAAACAGCAGAGTTGCTGTTAGAAAATAATCTTACCGGATTCTCTGGTAATACAACATTAGGAGTGGTAGCTACAAATGCTGGTTTAAATAGCACAGCCTTGACCAAGGTTTGCCAGCTTGCTCATGATGGTCTGGCCCGCTCAATCTGGCCCGTGCATACCATGTGGGATGGAGACACTATCTTTGCCCTGTCAAAGGGTAATGTGCAAGCTGACATTAATCTTATCGGCTTGATGGCGGCAGAAGTGGTGGCTTTGGCGGTGGAAAGGGCAGCCCTGACAGCAAATTCTCTTGGCGGTATTCCGGCTGCCAGAGATCTGGAGATAAAAAATAAGTGAAAATTTGAACATTACTGCAGGAATTAGATCATTTGTGTTGAAGGAAATAATTTGTCTGCGTAAAAATGTAGGAAGTTAGGATAATTTTTAAAATATTAAGGAGGTAGTATTAATGCCGCTAGATCCAACCAAATACGCTGACTGGGAGATAGCTGAAGCTGCTGAGACAAATATGAAGCAGGTATACCAGTTAGCAGAGGAGTTAAAACTTGAGAAGGAAGAACTCCTGCCCCATGGCCATTATGTGGCCAAAGTTGACTACAAGAAAGTGCTCGAAAGACTGAAAGACAAGCCTGATGGTAAGTATATCGACGTTACGGCAATCACCCCCACTCCGCTTGGTGAGGGTAAATCGACTTCTACTATGGGTCTGACCCAGGGCATGGGTAAACTTGGCAAGAATGTTATTGCTACTATCCGCCAGCCTTCCGGAGGCCCGACTATGAATGTTAAGGGTTCCGCTGCCGGGGGTGGGTTGGCCCAGTGTATTCCCCTTACGCCCTTCTCCCTCGGTTTAACCGGGGATATCAATGCAATCATGAATGCCCATAACCTGGCCATGGTGGCGCTGACTTCCCGTATCCAACATGAATTCAACTCTACAGACGCGTTTTTGGAGCGCAGCGGTTTGAAGAGACTGAATATCGATCCGCGTAATGTCGAAATGAAGTGGATCATCGACTTCTGTGCCCAGGCTCTGCGTAACATCACCATCGGGCTGGGTGGCCGGAAAGATGGATTCATGATGAATTCAAACTTTGCTATAGCTGTTTCTTCCGAAGTCATGGCAATTTTAGCCGTGGCCAAGGATTTAAAAGATATGCGCGAGCGTATGGGTAAGATTATTGTAGCCTATGACAAGAAGGGTAATCCCGTCACTACCGGCGATCTCGATGTTGCCGGCGCCATGACAGCCTGGATGGTTGGAGCGATCAACCCGAACCTGCTGCAGACCCTGGAAGGGCAACCGGTATTTGTGCATGCCGGTCCTTTTGCCAATATTGCTATCGGGCAGTCTTCGATTATCGCTGACCGTATTGCTTTAAAATTAAGTGACTACGTGATTACTGAATCCGGTTTTGCTGCCGATATCGGTTTCGAGAAATTCTGGAACCTGAAGTGCCGCATGTCCGGCCTGACTCCGCACTGTGCGGTGGTCGTCGTGACCATTCGCGCCCTGAAGTGCCACGGCGGTGCACCGTTGCCGCTGCCCGGCCAGCCGCTTGATCCGGTTTACAGTCAGGAAAACATTGAGTGGGTTGAAAAGGGCTGTGAAAACCTGATCCACCATATAAATACCGTTAAAAAAGCCGGTATAAACCCGGTAGTCTGTATCAACCACTTCTTCACCGATACCGATAATGAAGTAAAAATAGTTCGGCGTCTGGCTGAAGCTGTGGGCGCGAGAGTTGCGCTTGCCAAGCACTGGCAGTACGGTGGTGAAGGGGCAATTGAATTCGCCGAAGCCGTTATCGAAGCCTGCAACGAGCCGAGTAAAATTAAGTTTTTATACGAATTGGAAACCCCGCTGCGTCAGCGCATCGAGCTGATTGCCAAAGAGGTTTACGGAGCAGATGGTGTAGAATATTCCCCGGAAGCTCTTGCTAAAGCGAAGAGAATGGAAACAGACCCCAAGTTTCAGAAGATGGGTACCTGCATGGTTAAGACTCACCTCAGCCTTACTGATAACCCGATGCTGAAGGGTGTTCCGAAGGGCTGGAGACTTAACATTCGGGACATTCTTACCTATGGTGGAGCCGACTTCGTGGTTCCGGTTGCCGGAACTATATCCCTGATGCCCGGAACAGCTGCAAATCCCGCTTACCGCAGGGTTGACGTTGATGTTGAAACCGGAAAAGTACAGGGTCTTTTCTAGAAGCGCTTTTGTTCTGATAAAGCAGATTACATTAATTACAAAGGGACGCTGTAACTGCGTCCCTTTGTAATTTGATTGAATGTATTTACTTGATAGTGTACCAGCTTGACGGCTGAAACAGCTTAACTTCCTCAGCAGGCCTTCGGGCTGAAAGCGCTTTGCTGATAGTTATGTCTATGCCCGGAATTAACAGATCAGGATTGATATCAGCCATGGGAACGAGGACAAAATTGCGCTCGGCAATAAGCGGATGAGGCAGCTTGAAGATAGGAGTGTTCATCATTACTCCTTCATAGATCAACAGGTCGAGGTCGATATTCCGCGGACCCCACCGCTCCTCCCTTACCCGTCCCATTTTATCTTCGATTTCGAACATTTTAAGCAATAGCATTGTCGGTGAAAGTGTGGTGGCGAGGGCCGCACAGGCATTAAGAAACGGGTCCTGTTCCGGTCCGCCAACCGGATCGGTTTCATAGATGGCTGAAACGGACTGCACTGAGATCTCTCTTTCAACTGAAAGCATCTCCAGTGAGCGCTTCAAATTATCCAGCCGATCACCTAAATTCGATCCAATTCCGATATAGGCAGTTTTCAAACGGTCATCCTCCATTTATCCGTGTAGGTTACTATGTGTATATAACTTATTACTCCAATTAAATTTTTGTTGACTAATAATTAGTGATGTATAACTATGGGATTCTCAAACCTACCTTATGCTGCTACTGTAAGCCTGAAGCGAACATAAAGCGAATAACTCAGAATTGACGGCGAAACAAGGGTTTGAGCAGGTTTCAGTCCTCAAAAAAAAGTTACCACTTCAGTATTATTGAGGGCTGAACCGAGAACAGAAGGCTGAGTGCTTCGTTTCGAGGTCGTTTGCGAAAGCCATCAGGTGAGCTATGGCAATCCTACATGAGCGATTAGAGAGCAAAGGTTTCAGTAACAGCTAAAAAGCAACTGTATTTATTAAGTGCCGATCACTTGCTGCGTGTAACCACTATGCTTACACCGCCCTGAACGCCCGGGATGGGTGGGTTTGGTTTGCGTACTTCAACAACCACTTCAAACACACCGGCCAGGGCTAAAAGCTTATCGGCAATCCTACAGGCCAGGGTTTCGAGCAGTTGGCATGATTGACCGCATATTACCTGTTCCACCATCTGCACCGCTGCCCGGTAATCTGGCACACGATTGATGTGATCATCTTCATGCCCGGATAGGTCAAGGCCCAGCTCGAGGCTGACTTGAAATTCCTGTCCCAGGGTTTGCTCTTCCAAAAGCACTCCATGATATCCATAGCAAACGATTCTTTCAACGATAATTCGATCCAAAACAATCTCACCTCCGGATCATGGCGTCAGTCATGACCGCTACATTGCGCATCTGCAGAACATCATGGACCCTGATAATATCGGCGCCTGCGCTGATACCGTAAGCGACGGTAGCAGCAGTTCCTTCAAGGCGCTTTTCTACGGGCAGGTCAAGGGTTTTACCGATCATCGACTTTCGGGAAGTTCCGAGCAGCAGGGGATAGCCAAGATTGCAGAAATCGCGTAAATGAAGCATAACTTCTAAGTTCTGCTGAAGATCTTTTCCGAAACCGATGCCCGGGTCGATAATGATTCGGTCATCCTTAATGCCTGCCAGGTGAGCCAGTTCAATTGATTCCTCAAGTTCGCTAAGAATATCAGGGATCAGGTCTTCATAAGTAGTGCTGCGCCGATTGTGCATCAGGCAAATTGGAACCTGAAAGCGGGCTGCCACCCGGCCCAGTGAGCTGTCTCCTTTGAGGCCCCAGACATCATTAAGCATTTCCACACCGGCTTCCAGGGCAGCTTCAGCGACAACGGCTTTGTAGGTGTCAATAGATAGGGGTAGTTTAAAAGAACGATCCTTTTTCAGGGCTGTAATTACCGGTATAACCCGTTTTAACTCTTCTTCTACTGGAACCTGTTCATGCCCGGGGCGTGTTGATTCCCCGCCGATATCGATTATATCAGCGCCTTCTTCCGCCATTTTATAAGCCTGGGCCAAGGCATTATCAATCTGATCAAACCTGCCTCCATCAGAAAAGGAGTCCGGTGTAATGTTCAGGATACCCATAAGCAGAGTCCGCTTACCCAGGGGTAGAATTCTGTTGCCAAGAGACAGATCAGTTGGTATCTTTTTATGAAATCTTTCCAGAATCCGGCTAATGATTTGTCCGACCAGGGCCGGGTCTCCCTCATTATTTTTAAGGACAGAGCATATAGCGGAGAGTTCAGCTTCAGAACCGGCAATAATTGCATCGATACAGCCGTTTTCATACTGTTTAGGTAGAGAGAGCAATAATTGAGCCTTGCGAGTCAAGGCGGTATTTTCCAGTAAAAGCACGACTGATTCAGGAATTCGGTGCAGTTTAATCAGATGGCAGATTGCCTGTTTTCTAAAAAGGTCAATAGCCTCACAGCTTAAACCGAATGATGTGAGTTCTTTTTCAATCAAATCCAGGTTCAGATGGCTAGCCTGCATTTTTTATCCTTTCCCCTGTCAATATAGCAAACTCTGGCGAGGCGGATGCTCCGGCTTGCTGCAACGGCTGTGGGCATCGCAGCTTAATCGATCTTGCCCATTTACAATTCACCGGTATTGGCTATAGTTTTCCCTTGATCAGGCTGAAAACTTCAATCCTGGAACTGGGGTTGCGCCTGAACAGTCCACGCACGGCGGAAGTAACCGTAATTGACCCGGGTTTGCTGACCCCACGAATGCTCATGCAGAGGTGTTCGGCTTCTATGACTACGACAACCCCTTTTGGTTTAAGCTCTTCAGTAATAATATTTGCAACGTTACTGGTCAGGCGTTCTTGAAGCTGTGGGCGCCTTGAGAGGGTTTCGATAACCCTGACCAATTTACTCAAGCCAACAATTCTGCCACCGGCGGGAAGGTAAGCAATATGGGCTTTTCCGTAAAACGGCAGCAAATGGTGTTCGCACATCGAATAAAATGAAATATCTTTAACCAGTACAATTTCATCATGGCCATCTTCTACAAAGCAGGTTTGTAGATGGGTGCGCGGATCCCTTTGTAAACCGCCAAAAAGTTCTGCGTACATATTGGCCACACGCTGGGGGGTGCCGCGCAAACCTTCCCTGTTCTTATCTTCTCCAATGGCATCCAGGATCATTTCTACGGCCTCGATGATTTTATCTTTATCCAATGCTATACCGCCTTTCTGCTAAAAAAGAATAATACCGGGCAGCCAGAGAACCAGACTATGCATAAGCGCACATGCGAGAATATTTTCTGTGCGCAGGTAAACATAACCGAGAAGGGCAGCCGTACCCGGTACAAGAACCGCCAGCTCCAGATAAGTGTACGGATAAGCAATCATCCAGGGAGCTGTCGCCATTAAATAAACAAATCGAACAATGGCAGCAATAAAAATCATAGCAAGCAGTCCCCTGGTCGGATCCAGCTGACGGCTTAATACAGTTTGGATGTAACCACGCCAAATCATTTCCTGCGGCAATGCGATCACTAAAAAAATTACCGGCAAACGGAGAACCGCTGAAAATATTTCATTACTAATGCCAACGGGTATGCCCCGGGTTATTCCGATCAATAGTGCTGCAGATAGGCTAGCTAACAAATAACCGTGTCTGATTCTGTCTCGGCGAAGGCCGAAATCAAGATAATCTATTTTACCGTATCTGGAAGATAAAATCAGTAACAATATAGCTGTTACGTAGCCAAAAGCCGCATAATATCCAGACCAGCCGTTCGCTTTTATACTAATATCGCCAATTAGGACCAAAACGGCAATCAGGGGTATTATGGCCAGGCTGATAACACCCGGAGGGGTCTTACCCAAATGAAGCCAGTACCGGGAATAGTGGTGATCTGATGAAAAAATGGCAATGACGAAAAGGATAATCACAATAATCAGAAAGTAGATTAATACCGATACCAAAACTTGGGCGGTACTGCCGTTGATCTCGGGAGGCAGGATGGGTCCGCCTTCTGCAGACAAGAAGTAGTAATAGATCAGGCCTTCTGTTGCATGAAATGTAAGTGGTATCGTCTCGTCCCAAACTGCCGGCATACCGGTTTGCTGATTAAAAATTGCTTCAACATAACTCAATAATACTGTATCTTCTACCGGCATAAAGATATTATTTCCCCGTATTTTCTCAAAAAGACTGTGGTCTAAAACCATAAAGAGACCACCGGTATTCAGGGTGTTTAATTTCAATCCATTCTGCTCATAAGATCCTTCCCCTAATAGCATAACGCTTCTTTTATGGTCACTGTCGTTAACAGTAACAATAACCCCACCCTGTGGAAGGCTGACCTTCAAGCCGTCGATTTCAAATGACCACGGTTCAAACTCACAAACAGTGCTTATTTCGTAATTATAAGGGCTGTGGCCCAGGGCATCCGGGAAAAAAGCAGTCAGGATAAAAGTCGAAATAACCAGTAAAGCAGTAATTACCATTAATATTAACATTACGACGAAATAGTTCTTGGCCCCCATTTTTTTAAGCAGCAACAAGTATTCCTCCTCAGACCAGTCTGGTTGTCGTTGTATTTGAATTCGCACTGCCTGATTAAATGGCTTACTCTCCAACGTTATATAAAACCGTGCATGCACGGGGTCTTCTTTTCAAAACAAACCCGATCTGCTATAGTGTATATGTTTAAAGCATCACTAACAATGTTTATTCAACCGGGGTGAATTAATTGTTACTGGCCATTGACGTTGGCAATACCCATATTATGCTTGGTGTCTACAGGGAAGATCAGATCCTGATCTACTGGCGGCTGGCCACCCGAAAAGAAAGCACCGAAGATGAGCTGGGAATAGTCGTTAAGAATCTTCTTCATAACAGTCACCTCAAACTAAGTGATATCAAAGCAATCGCCATATCTTCTGTTGTTCCTCCCCTGATGTACTCTTTGGAGCGGATGTCTAATAAGTATTTTGAAATTGATCCTCTGGTGATCGGTCCCGGTATTAAAACCGGTTTAAACATTGTAACAGATAATCCGCGAGAAGTGGGAGCCGATCGGATAGTAAATGCAGTTGCCGCTTATAATTTATATGGCGGTCCGCTCATTATCGTCGATTTCGGAACAGCGACTACTTTTTGTGCAATATCGGAATCAGGTGACTACCTGGGCGGAGCCATCGCTCCCGGAATAGGTATTTCGATGGAAGCTCTTTTTGAGCGGGCAGCCAAACTGCCCCGCGTAGAAATAGTGAGGCCCGAACAGGTCATCGGTAAAGATACTATTAGCAGTATGCAATCGGGTATTATCTTTGGTTTTGCCGGTCAGGTAGACGGCATCGTTCGCCGAATGGTTGAAGAACTAAAAGCCAGGCCATTGATTATCGCCACTGGAGGCTTTGCCTCCCTGATTGCCCGTGAATCGGAAACAATCGGCAAGGTTAATCCACTCCTAACTCTTGAAGGATTGCGTATTATTAATAACCTGAACACTTAAATCAAATGTCTACTGGGGGTTGAGTAGATCATGAGAATCGGTTTAGCCCTAAGCGGTGGTGCGGCAAGAGGGATCGCTCATATTGGTGTTCTTCAGTATCTGGAAGAACGTGGCGTTAAAGCTTGCCGTGTGGCTGGAACCAGTGCAGGTAGTATTGTAGGCGCTTTGTATTGTGCCGGCAGAAATGTCGAGGAAATAAAAAAGATTGTAGAGACGATGTCTTGGAAAAATCTGGTCAAACTCTCTATCCCCCGCAAAGGCTTGATCGATTCCTCTCGCCTACTGTATATACTAAAGGAACATATTGATGAAATAACCTTTGAAGAGCTGAAAATACCGCTTATTGTCAACGCCATCGATTTATTAAGCGGTGAAGAAATTGTTTTTGGGGAAGGTTCTGTTGCAGAAGCTGTTCAGGCCAGCTGTGCTATACCCGGTATTTTCACCCCGGTAATGTGGAATAAGCGCCTGTTAGTTGACGGCGGCCTGCTTGACAACGTGCCGGTGGCCCTGATCAAGAGCAGGGATATAGACTATATCATTGCTGTTAATGTGGGAACTCAGAAGCCATTACAAAAAGAGCCGGATAATATATTTGAGATTTTAATCCAATCTTTTGACATTATTCGCCGGCACCGGGAGATACCTGCTTATGAATTTGCTGATATACTTATAGAGCCCGACCTCGGCGATATCTCCTTCTGGGATAACAGCAAAGCAAATCTTCTGATCGAACGGGGTTATGAATCAGCCAAGAAGGCTCTGGATGGGGTTAATCTTGTGAAGAAACGGGGCCACCTATCCCGTTGGGTTAGCAGACGTAAGTACAAAACGGAGGTAAAAATGAGATGAATATAAGCTGCCATGAAGCAATTAAAAGCCGCCGCAGTATCAGGAAGTTTGAATGCCGTAATATTTCCACTGAGGATCTGGAGCACATTATTGAGGCAGCAAGGCTTGCACCATCGGGAACCAACCGCCAGCCATGGCGCTTTGTACTGCTGATCAGCAAAGAAGAAAAAGAAAAAATTGCCGGAGCAGTGGTACAACCTTTTGTTGTTGCAGCACCGGCTGTATTTGTCTGCTGCCTCGATCGTAGGGCTTATGTGCGCCAGCTGGTTGAAGAAAGAATGAAAGAACTGGTTCAGGCTGATGTGATCAGTGTAGAGGCGGCCGGATATATTTATCAAAGAAAATTGCCGGAGCAGGTAGAAGATGTCGTCATTCCTGCTTCTGCTTATCTCGATCTCGGTATTGCTGTTGAAAATATGGCCTTGATGGCTACCGCTCTTGGTCTGGGCAGCTGTTGGGTACGTCTGTTTAATCAACAGCAGGTGCATGAAGCGCTCGGTCTGTCACCGGAAATTGAAGTAGTGGCTCTGCTGCCGATCGGTTATCCGATGCAATCGCCTTCCCCCCGTCCCCGACTTAGTCGGGATGAGATTATTATTAAGCTTTCAAATTAGTAAAAGGAGGCGTATGTTTCCTGCGCCTCCTCAATTTTTGCACTTGTTCCGCATACTGGTTCCTGTTTACTGATAGCATATTGCTGCGGTAGGTTGCTTAAACCTCAGCAATATTATCTGTTTCGGACAGCTGGCGGTACAGTTTCAATCTCTCTTTAGCTATCTTTTCTGCTTTATCAAAAAGCATGTCGGCCCGTTCGGGGAATTCCTTCTTTAGAGCGCGAAAACGTACTTCGTTCATCATAAAGGTGCGCAGGGCTTCTTTCGGTTCCTTTGAGTCGAGCATGAAAGGATTCTTGCCTTCCCTGGCCAGCAGCGGATTAAAACGGTAAAGTGGCCAGTAACCCGATTCCACAGCCAGTTTCCCCTCCCGTTGGCTTTTGCTCATATCAATGCCGTGGGCGATACAGGGCGAATAGGCAATTATCAGTGACGGGCCCGGGTAAGTTTCTGCTTCAATTAGGGCTTTGAGTAGCTGGGTCTTACTGGCTCCCATAGAAACCATGGCCACGTAGACATAACCATAGGTGGTTGCCATCAGCCCCAAGTCTTTCTTACGCATTTCTTTACCGGCGGCGGCAAACTTGGCGATTGCTCCTGTCGGTGTTGCTTTGGAGGACTGTCCGCCGGTATTGGAATAAACCTCTGTATCGAGAACCAGGATATTAACATCGGCCCCACTGGCGATGACATGATCGAGGCCACCGAAGCCGATGTCGTAAGCCCAGCCGTCACCACCGAAAATCCAGATTGAACGTTTCGGCAGCAGGCTCGCTTTTTCGCGAATCTGGTTGAGCAATTCTTTATTATCAGACTGCTCTTTCTCCGTTTTCAACAGCTCACGCACATTATCGGAAGCTTTTAAGGAAGCCGCTCCCTCGTCTTTTAGATCCAGCCAGTTTTGCAGCGCTTCTTTGAATGACGCCGAAATATTCGTCAGCATGGTTTGATTAACCAGGTCGATCAGTTTAGCCCTTTGCTGGGTTACCGCTAACGAGTAGCCATAGCCAAATTCAGCATTATCTTCAAACAGTGAACTAGCCCAAGCCGGACCGTGGCCTCTGCTGTCAACGGTATAAGGCACAGTTGATGCATTGCCGCCATAAATAGAAGAACAGCCGGTGGCGTTGGCAATA
>JAUWPV010000026.1 GCA_030611385.1 Bacillota bacterium
GCTGCTGATCTAATTCTTCGAGCAATATTTTTAGTATGTCACAGCCTAAAGAATCTAACTCTTTCTTCAAACCAGCTTCAAATGATTGATAATCTAATTCTTCTCCAAAAACCTTAAATACCTTTTCCACAACTGAAAGGATTTTTTCGTCTACTAAGCGAACTAAATCCATGAGGAACCTCTGCCTCCTTCGGGGGGTTATTCTTGCTGAATACGAGGTTCCTCTTTCTATATGTCTTGCAGTCTTCCCTGCAAATACCTACAGTAACTTTACACTAACCTGCGAGGAATTCACCGCTTTACCATGGTAGGGCAGCGATAGCCTTTACCTTCAAAGCCGGTTTGTATAATAATAGCTCTGATGGTTAGTAAACAGCCGATGCAATAATGTATGGCCGGAATGCACCGGCAAAATAGTCCGGAAGGAATAGTCTCATTTATGTAGAAATAAGCAGTCAAACGCTATTCAATTAGAGGTACGGAATAACTTAATATGGACTAAGTGCGTAGCTGAGGGATGGTGTCGCAAAAGGTGCAAATAAAAAAAGCGGTTATACCAGCGGCGGGCCTCGGAACCCGTTTTTTACCGGCGACTAAAGCACAGCCGAAAGAGATGCTGCCGATTGTCGATAAACCGACTATTCAGTATGTTGTTGAGGAAGCTGCTGAAGCCGGCATTGAAGATATTCTGATTATTACCAGCCGAACCAAGCGGGCCATTGAAGATCATTTTGACCGGAGTGTTGAGCTTGAAATTATGCTTAAGGATAAAGGTAAAGATGACGAACTTATAAAGCTGCGGCAGATCAGTGATTTGGCCAATATCTTTTATATTCGCCAAAAAGAGCCTTTAGGTCTGGGTCATGCAGTGCTCTGTGCCCGCCAGTTTGTTGGCAATAATCCGTTTGCCGTACTCCTCGGCGACGATATCATCCATGCCCGGGTTCCTTGTATCGGCCAGATGATCGAAATCTATGCCCAAAAAGGGCATACTGTGTTGGGAGTGCAGCAGGTCGGCTGGGATCATGTTCACAAATATGGTATTGTCGATGCCGGTGCTGAAAGCGGGCCCTTGGTAAGGGTCAATCAGCTTGTTGAAAAGCCGCAGCGGTCTGAGGCTAAATCCGACCTGGCTGTGTTAGGCCGTTATATTATCGATCCTGAAATTTTTGCTATTCTTGACTCGACAGCGCCAGGTTCCGGGGGAGAGATCCAGCTTACCGACGCTTTGAATGTGTTGGCTTCCCGGCAGCCGGTATGGGCTTATACTTTTGAAGGCCGGCGTTATGATGTTGGGGATCGCCTTGGTTTTCTGGAGGCTACTATTGAGTACGCCCTGCGGCGGGATGATCTTGCCCCCGGATTGAAAAATTATTTGGCCGATCTGCATAGCAAACAGCAGTGATACGCAACTGTCAATCTGTCCACTTAAAAATTCTTCGTATTCCCAAGCATAACGGAGACATCTAAAGATATGTTTTAAAAAGAGACAGGAGGAATTAATAATGTATCTACACCCGGCACCCCTGGCTCAAACAGCCAGGGAACTTGTCAACGGAACCATGGATTTATTCGATCACATCAATACTGTCTGTGATCGTCTTGACCGCTATGATTCAGAAATCGAGTCTTTTTTGCCGGAAACCGGTCGTCGTGAACGATTGCTAAAAGAAGCGGAATTGATGGAAAAGGCTTATCCCGAGCCGGCAAAAAGGTCTCCGCTTTTTGGTGTGTTGATCGGTGTCAAAGATGTTTACCGTGTCGATGGTTTCCTAACCCGTGGTGGCTCAAAGTTCGATCCGGAAGTATTAGCCGGCCCTGAGGCAGACTGTGTCAGACTGCTGCGCCAGGCCGGCGCTCTGGTTTTGGGAAAAACAGTGACTACTGAGTTTGCCTATTTTGAACCGGGGCCGACCCGCAATCCGCATAACCTGAAGCATACACCGGGTGGCTCCAGCAGCGGTTCTGCCGCCGCTGTTGCCGCCGGATTCAGTCCGTTGACCCTGGGCACCCAGACAATTGGTTCGGTGAACCGCCCGGCTGCATACTGTGGGGTGGTTGGCTACAAGCCAAGCTATAACCGGATCCCTTCAGGGGGTTTGCTCTATTTTTCCCGCTCAGCCGATCATGTCGGTTGTTTTACCCAGGATGTAGAGGGAATGATACTGGCAGCCCGGGCCCTAGTTGAAGATTGGCAGGATATCAGTGTCAGCTACAAACCTGTTCTGGGGGTGCCGCGGGGTAGATACATTGAACAGGCATCAGCGGAAGGGCTTACGGCTTTTTCCGAACAGCTTGAAGTCTTGCGTGGAGCAGGTTACACGATAAAAGAAGTTGCCGCGCTTGATGATATTGAAACTATTACCATCTGGCACCGTAAACTAATTGCTGCAGAAATAGCCCTGGAACATGCGGAGCTATATGCAAAATTTGCAGCCCGTTACCGCCCACGAACCGCGGAAATTATTGAAGAGGGAAAAGCTGTTTCAAAGCAGGATCTTGAAGAAGGACGCAAACGGCAAAAACAGCTGCGTGAAAAACTTGAAACACAGATGCGTGAAGCGAAGATTGACCTTTGGATTACCCCGGCAGCGCCGGGTCCGGCTCCCGAAGGTATTGATGCTACCGGGAACCCGGCCATGAATATGCCCTGGACCAATGCTGGGATGCCTGCGGTTACGATTCCGGCGGGACGCGCAGAAAATGGTCTGCCCCTGGCCTTGCAGTTTGTAGCTCCATTTATGGGTGACGAGCTTCTTCTGAACTGGTCAACTGGAGTCGCGGAACTATTTCCGGAATACCAGGCTTATAACCTATAACACCTGCCTGGTTGAGTAATAATCCATTAATGCGGCGGCTATCCTGGTGATAATAATGGCCAGGATAGTCCGTGTTGTCAATATTACCAGCGAGTTGGCCCCAAATACGGCAAATATGAAGGTATCTTCAACTATAGAGTGGGAAATACTGAGGAAGATACCGACTAACAGCAGGTCGCGTTTTTTCAGATAGCCTTCGCGAGCGTAATCAATGATTAGCGCCGAACCGAGCACAATGCCGAAGAACATCCCTGCCATCAGTGGAAAAACTGCTTCTTGGGGCAGGGTTAAGATTAATTGCATGGTTCCTTTAACCCGGCCGGTTATTCTTTCAATGATCTGAAAATAGCGGGCGATTTCGATCAAAATTACTACCGGGATTAGCAGCAGGGCTAATCGTCCGATGCTGATCAGGGTGCTGGAAATGGTTTCGGCTAATAGTAGTATGATTTCCATCCGGCTAGCCTCCCAGGGCAAGGTTGTAGATTGTGTTGAGCAGCAGGCCCGCTGCGAGAGCGGTGACAAGGCGCAGCGCTGCCGAAATTGGAATACGCAAGCCTGTATAGCTGCAGACGATAGTTTCAACAGGAAGCTCATGGCAGATACCAATCATAACCGCAAGGACAGTGATCTGCTGGGCATCAAGCGCTATGGTGGTAATCACGCCCAGGGCTGCGTAGAAACTAACAAAAACACTAAGCAGCAATGCGATTGTTGCTTCTCCGGGTAGCCCGAACAGAGCCATGGACGGGGTGAAGAAACCAGCTATTGAATTTATAATGCCGTAATAGTCAAGAACGGCGACTAGGCAGGAAACGGGTAATATGATTTTTGTCAACATCCAAATTAATTGCAGGCTTTTTTTAAGCCCTTTTATTACCGGTTCGAGCAAATTTACCATCACAAATTCCCCTTAGTACTACAGTTTGATCAGATGAGGTGCGGATATGCAGGCAGTTTTCAGTCTCACTAAAATTAGCTACCGGCAAATTCTTGCCATACCAGCTCTTGAAATCCCGGCTGGCTCACTCTACGGCATTACTGGAAAAAGCGGAAGCGGTAAGACCACACTTCTCAAGTTACTCAATAACCTGATCAGTTGTGAACAGAGCGGAAATGTCTTTTATTATGGCCAAAACGTGCTGACTATTGATCCTGTATCTTTGCGCCGCCGGGTCGTGATGATTCCCCAGTCTCCATATATATTTCCGGGAACCGTGCGTGAAAACATCCGGTTAGCTTTTCATTTTAACCGTAAAGAGGTCCCAAGGCAAGATGTAATTGACAATCTGCTGGATCAATTAGACTTGCCCGGCTTTATGGACAAAGATACCTTTAACCTGTCAGGGGGAGAAAAACAACGCCTGGCCCTGGTCCGTGCTGTGTTGCTTGATCCGGAGACACTGCTGCTTGACGAACCGACAGCAGCGCTTGACGATGAGAACGCCACGGCAGTGGTCAGCCACCTTGCGCAGTGGGTGCGGAAACCTGGCAAATCTGTTGTCATGATCACCCATGCCGGAGCTTTAATCAGCGAATATGCCGATGCTATTCTCAATCTGGCCAGGGGTCGAATTCGCAGTCTGGATGAAAGAAGGGACTCAAATGACTGATCTGCTAGCGATCGAACCCTGGCGCCTTGCTGCTTCATACCTCTTTCTGATTCTATTGCTGATTATGTCACAACTATTGAAACTCCGCCGTGGCAAAGAGTTTTTGGTGGCCGCGGTAAGAATGACGCTTCAACTGGTTATGGTCGGGTATATCCTGGAGTTTGTATTCAGTCAGCGCCATATCCTGGTTACCCTGACAATCATGTTCTTTATGCAAAGTTTTGCTCTGGTAACGATATTCAGCCGGTTCAAAGGGAAAATAAATCCACGCATGAAAAAGGTTGTTGCCCTGGCGATGTTTATCGGAACATCTGTTCCACTCGCTTATTTTATGATTGTGGTTATAGCAGCCAATCCCTGGTACGAACCGCGCTTTTTTATCCCTATAGCCGGGATGACTATCGGTAATTCAATGACCGGGATAACCCTGGGAACGGAAAGACTGGCCCAGGTTTTTCAGACCAGTCGTGCGCGCATTGAAGAAGCCCTGATGCTTGGGGCAACACCGCAGCTTGCAGTCGGAGATTTCCTCAGCGATACCTTCAGCGCAGCAATTATTCCTACAATAAACGCAATGCTCGGGATGGGTATTATCTTTATTCCCGGGATGATGACCGGTCAGATTCTCGCCGGTGCATCGCCTTTGGATGCTATCAAATATCAAATTGTGATCATGATGGGTATCCTTGGCAGTGTAGCCCTGGCCGTATTCCTGATTATTCAACTCGGCTACCGTACTTTCTTCAATGAGAGAGCTCAGCTGATCAACAACCAGGAGTGATTAATTCGACCTCAGAACCATGTGCATCTGTATGAAGCGCATCATATCGGTGCGGCTGAGCAGGCCAACGAGATCACCATTTTCCATAATCAATGCCCGCCCCGTGTTTTGTGAAGCCATTTTCATCATAACTTCAGCGGCATCGGTATCGGGTCTGAGAACCAGCGTTTCTTTAAGCGGGGTTAAGATGCGGCTCACCCTTGTTTCAGCCCACTGGTCCCGTGGGATCTCCCTCATGTTCTGCAACGAAACCAGGCCGTGAGTGGTTGAGCCGTAAACAACAGGAAAGGCGCCGAATTTATATTGTAGAAAATGTTCAGCCAGTTCATCGAGTGTGGCATCAGGAGAGATCGTTTGCAGAACAGTGCTCATCAGTGCTGAGACCTTCATTCCGGAGAAGGTCTCTTTATAAATAAGCTGTGAATAGCTGGATTGCCCGGCCTGATAAATCATCCAACCCATAAAAACCAGCCAGAGTCCCCAGAGATCGCCTTGAAAGAAGATTATTATTAAACCGAGGCCCATAGCAGCAAAAGAGAGGATACTGCCCAACGCAACAGCAACCCGAGTTGCTTTGAGCATATTTTTCCCAAAATGCCATACTATTGATCGAAACAGGCGGCCACCATCGAGGGGAAATGCTGGGATCAGGTTAAAGATGGCCATATACAGGTTCAACCTGGCTACGAAAAAGATCGATTCACTGATGATTTGGCCGCGGGGGAGGAAAAGGTAGTTCAAGCCACCAGTTATAAAAGCAATCAACAGGCTGGTTAGTGGGCCGGCCGCAGTAATTTTGAATTCAGTTGCCGGATTTGTCGGTTCAGATTCCATCTGTGCTATACCGCCGAAAATGAAGAGGGTGATCTTCTTGATCGGGATACCTTCTTTGATGGCGACCAGCGAGTGTCCGAATTCATGAATCAGAACAGAAGCAAAGACAAGTAAAGTGGTGATAATGCCAGCGGCCCAGTAAGCCTGTTTACTGAGCCCAGCGACGATACCGGGGAAATAAGCCTGGGCTAAAGTTATGCTGAAGAGAAAAAAAGCCATCAGCCAGCTGATATTTATTTCCAGGGGAATACCCCTGATCTGCATCAGGCGAAAAGAGCTGTTCATGTTCTGTTAACCCCCCTCGCCATTATTTAGTATAATAGTTTTAATAAAGAGGCGTCAGCTCTGCTAGTTCTATTAGCGTTTGAGTTCTAAATTCCTGCTGAAATCTATTCGTAGATCAGAAAGGTGGTTAATTATTGCCCGATGTCACATCTTCGTAAAGTAGCTTTATTTATTGCGCTTGATCTTGTCGTTCTGCTATTTGTTCTGCTGTTGTTAACATATTATGGAATGAGCCATCTTTTACTGTTGAGTATGGGGCTGGTTTTCCTGGTGATGACCATCTACGATTTGCGCAGCGGGAATTTTTCGAAAATATTTTCCGAGTTTCTTGGACTTTCCGATTCCGACGATATCGGCAGGTTGCGCTGGCTGCCGGTTGTTTTATCTGCGCTGCTTTTTATTCTTAGCATGCCGGTACTTCTCGAACATGGTTTGGTCAACAATATTCAACGCCAGGCTATGCAGTACGGTCAGTTTATCCGTGTGGTTTTTCCGGCCGTTGCCGGGGGTATTGCTGTGATCGTCATAGCGATCTGGACTATCTTCACCGGCAGCAGGAACAGATAGCAGGATTAATTACAGTTTTTAAGAGCAAGATCTGCCTCTTCTCTGACCGCCGGATCCGGGTCTTTTTTCTGTGATTTTTCAAGAGCAAAATACGCATTTGCCTCGCCGATACGGCCGAGAGCCCAGGCAGCATGCAACCTGATCAACGGGCGGGAGTCATTTTCTAAAAGACGGGCCAGGGAGGGAACGGCAGACCGGTCTCCGCTGTTGCCCAGGGCAATAACGGCGTTTCGTTGGAGGGTGGTTTTTCCTCTCCATCCGGCGGAAGTGAGGCCAATGGTCAGATCAAACTCTCTTTGAGTTATTGTTAGCAGTGGAATTAATAACGGTTCAGCTGGAAACAGGGGATAAGCCAATTCCGGGAATGGTGAGCACTCGGCAGCCAGATTATCGGGGCAGGCCTCCTGGCAGTGGTCACAACCGTAGATTTGTTTACCTAATTGTGGGCGTAACTCCCTGGGGAAGATGCCGGCGGCCTGGGTCAGGTAGGACAGGCACCGGTAGGGATTTATAACAAACGGCTCCGTGATTGCTCCGGTCGGGCAGGCATTGCGACACTTTCCACAGTTGTTGCATGCTTGATCAATTGGATTATCTGCTGTTATTTCCACATCCAACAGGATCGTTCCAAGAGCGGTATAGGAGCCGTATTGTGTATTGATCAGAGTGCAGTTTTCGCCGATCCGGCCCAGGCCTGCATTAAAGGCCAATTCCCGCTCAACCAACGGGCTGCGGTCACACAGAATCCGGTAATTAAAAGTTGACTGCACATTTTTTTTGATCAATGAGACAATATTTTCAGCCTTATACCCGACAAAGTGGTGGTAATCGATACTCCGCGCGCAGCGGGCAACCACACCGCGCAGCCCTTCCGCTGATCCAGGTAAAAGAGGATTAACAGATGCATAGGGTATGGCCAGGGTGATGATGCTGCGGCACTGCGCCAGTAGATGATCCGGTGAAAGTCGCCGGGTAGGGTTTTTTTCTTCGAAAGGGGTTATCCGGCCTTCATTTATACGACGCCGCAGCCGATCTTGCATATAATAAAGAGGTTCAGCCGTGGTTACACCTACCTGGCTTACTCCGACCAGGGCAGCCAGCTCGGTTAATTTATCTCTGGTAATCAACAAATGTTACAACTCACCCTGAAAGAACCCGATTTGTGATTGGCCCGACAGTAGAAGACTGTTTCGATCAAATAATTAACAACTATAAACAGTAAAGCATTCGGTAAAAATACTGTAACCCCTGCAAAGGAAACAGCATCACCTTAGGACCTTGAACGGGACCCGAAGGCTAAGGGGTTAGTACCGGAGTTGTCTGGAGGAAGACAGCAGGTAAGTCGCCGCGCTTCTGCACGGGCGATCATGGGTGAAGAGTTCAGTGATCGGGAATCTTACAGTTGTAGCAGGAGCACAGGTTGTAAGGGGAGAATAATAACTCTGAACTGCTATTTAGATTAGAGGTGTACTGATAGCCGTGGACAATAATTGGGTGTTTCTGGTTGAAGCTGACAACGATCTGGAGGCCGATATAATCTGTGGGTTCCTGCAGGAGAAAGGAGTTCCCACTCAAAAAACCGACAGCAGCCCCTATACCGGGGCGATGCGTGTTATTGGCGGGCAGGCTGTAGAAGTTCAGATCCTGGTTCCCGAGACTTTCCGGGAACAGGCAAAAGCGTTTCTCAATACCTTATAAAAGTAATGGCCTAAACAGTTTTAGGAGCAGGGCATTGAAAATTTGCATTGGGAGGCTGGAATCGATGGAATTTGCCCCTGTAAAAAAACCTTATTTTTCAGAAGATCCTAAACGTGAATCATTCTGGATACTATTTTTACTGAGTGTTACTGTTATTTCCGCTGCCATTCTTATCCTGGCCTGGCCTCTGACCCGCAGTGTCGAGTTTATTGGCACACTGCATCAGTGGCAAACAGTTCCTGTGGAGATACTCTTTCGGGCCTTTACCTTCCTTGGTGATGATCAATTTTTTATGATCTTTTTTTCTATTATTATCTGGTGTGTCAGTAAAACACTTGGTTTTTGGGGAGCCTTTGTACTGCTCACCTCGGCAACCTTTAGCAACCTGATTAAAGACATTACCATGCTCGAACGACCACCAATCGAAGGTGTTGCGCACCCGCCAGGCAGCTATGCATTCCCCAGCGGGCATACCCTGACGGCTGTAACCGTCTGGCCGTACCTGGCAGTGAGGTTGAAGAAAAAAGGTTTTTGGATCTGGGCTTTCATTGCCATAAGCATGATCGGCTTTTCCCGTCTGGTGCTTGCTTACCACTTCCTGGGCGACATTCTCGGCGGACTCGCTTTAGGCATCCCCTTCCTGCTATTATTTCTCTGGGTCAGTTCCCGGGTTTATGAAAAGGGTTGGTTCGACAAATTAGCGATCCCTGTTTTGTTGGCAATTTCTGTCGTTATCCCGGTACTGTTAACCACGGTCCTGCCCGGCGCTGATCCCCCCAAAGTTTTAGGTTATATGGCCGGGGCATCCTTCGGATATATTATTGAGAAGGAGAAGATTCGTTCTCTGATCAAGAGCCCCTTACTGAGGCAGGTATTGAAAGTACTGGTCGGTCTGGGGATTCTCTTCGCTATCATTATCGGCTTGGGCGGACTCCTGCCTTCAGCAGTAGCCCCTCTTGGTTTCATTCGTTATGCGCTGGGCGGAATCTGGGTTACTCTTGGCGCCCCGATTCTCTTTGTTTTTCTCAAGTTGTCCGGAAAAGAGGGAAACATTTAACCATCGGAACCCAATATCATGATCAGGCATTCCGTAAAATATGGATAAAATAATATTATATAAACAATCGTAATTAAGACCAAAATAAGCTATACTGTCTAGCGTTCAATACTGGTTAAAAAACCAGCAAGAGTTGATTTGGGAATCTGGAGGTGATCGGGATGATCGGTGGAAAAATTGGTCTGTGGGAAATACTGCTTATACTGGCGGTGGCCTTGATTATTTTCGGCCCGTCTAAACTGCCGGAACTGGGTCGTTCAATCGGCAACGGTTTGAAAGAATTCAGAAAAGCGACCAGAGAACTTAAAGATACGATCAGCCTTGAAGATAACGATACTGATGACAGGCTCAGCTAATCCGGCTTAAATGTTAAACCAGAGGAGTAAGCTTACCGCTTCACCCCGGTCGATGCAAAATCCGGCGGTTACTGGGAAAGTGAAAATATGTTACAATACAACGGCAGTAAACATATAATATTTTGATTTTGAGTTGAGGAGGATTTGTTATGTTCGGTAAAATTGGAATGTGGGAAATCATCGCAATTCTAGCGGTAATCCTTTTATTATTCGGTTCGAAAAAGCTTCCCGAACTGGCTAAGGCGATCGGCAAAAGTGTAATTGAACTGAAAGAAGGACTGAAAGGCAGCTCTGGATCTGATGAATCGACCACCTCAAACTCCGAACCCAAAAAGTAGGGTCGCTCAATTTTCCTGAGCTGGGTTCAATAAAACCAGGAGGGATTATCAGGCAGTGCTCTGAATGCCGGGAGGTATTCATTTAAGGTGAACAAAAAAAAAGACGGCACTATGCCCGTTATTGAGCATCTTGCAGAGTTGCGCCTGCGCCTGTTCATTTCAACAGGCGTTTTGCTTGTTGCTGCAATCATCTGCTTCACCAATGTCGAGTTTATCAGAAGCATCCTTACCCGACCACTTGATGACCTGAGACTTATTTTTCTTTCTCCCCCGGAGGCCTTTATGGCCAATTTGAGGTTGGCCCTGATCAGCGGGTTATTTGTTTCCCTGCCGGTGATCATTTATGAGATATCGGCATTTATTTTTCCCGGGCTGACTAGGGGGGAAAAAATATTTTATGTCATGGTCTTGCTTGGCATAACCGTGCTTTTCGGCAGTGGGGTGGTCTTTGCCTATTACGTGGTATTTCCCTTTACATTGGGGTTTTTTCTGCAGTTTGCTGAAGCCCAGCTGGAACCCCGCTTTACCGTCAGCGAGTATATCTCTTTTATATTTTCGTTCCACCTGGCTTTTGGTGCGGTTTTTCAACTACCTCTGTTTACATGGGCACTGGGCAAAATGGGCCTATTAACGACAGAATTTTTACGGCGTAACCGTAAAATTGCCCTGCTGGTAATGCTGGTTGTAGCGGCCGTGATCACACCACCCGATATTATTTCTCAGGTGGTCATGATTTTACCATTGATACTGCTTTATGAAATCGGTATTATCATGGTTCTGATCAGCGAAAGAAAAAGGCGAAAATTGTTAGTGCAATAAATAAGGTTCAGACTCAAGAGGTGGAAGATTGAATCAAGCCGGAGATAGTCATAGCACAATTAAGGGGGCTGTAATCCTGGCCGGAGGCGACAGCAAGCGTCTGGGCAGACCGAAAGCCCTGCTCGATTTCCATGGCCAAACTTTAATTGAATTGATGGTAGAACACCTGGGGCTTTATTTCAAGCAGGTGACAGTGGTTACCGACCGGCCCGGGCTTTATACGAACTTGCCGGTTTTGCTGACCGCTGATCTGCTTGCCGATCAGCAGAAAAGTCCACTTCGCGGCATCCACGCCGGGCTGAGTGCATCTGATTTTCCCTGCCAATTCGTGGTAGCCTGCGATATGCCTTTTTTAAACCTCAACCTGATAGCCTACATGAGCAGATTTGCCTCCGATTATGATGCGGTGGTGCCACGGATAAACAGCTATTTCCAACCACTGCATGCTTTTTACAGTAGATCCTGTATCACTGTCATCGAGAACCAGTTAAAACAAGATTGTTACAAAGTTACCGATTTTTACGCCAGTTTAAAAATCCGCTATATCGGTGAGGACGAAATAATGCGCTTCGATCCGGATCAGCAATCATTTATCAATATTAATACCGGGGCCGACTATGAGAGGGCCTTGAAAATTCTGGCGAAGAGACTCAAAACCGATTAGCGAAGGAGGAGATCGCAATGGTCAAGATGCCTGATTATATTGGACCGATGGCGTTTGGTTTAAAAATGGGTGTAATTTTACCGGGGATGGATATTGTGCAAAAGGTTTTCGAATCAGTTTCACAGTGTCACGGGGACGGCTTGTTGGGCGATGGAGATGTAATCTGCGTTACTGAATCAGTGGTAGCCCGCTCGCAAAACAACTATATCACGATTGATGATATTGCCAGGGAAATAGCCGGAAAGCTTAACCTGTCTGCAGATGGCCGGGTAGCCGTTGTTTTTCCTATTGCCAGTCGCAACCGTTTTTCGATGATCATGAAAGGAATTGCCCGGGCAGTGCCCCGCGGTGAAGTGGTGGTTCAGCTTTCCTTCCCGACCGATGAGGTCGGCAACCAGGTTATCTCACCAGATTATGCCAGGCACCTGGGAAAAGAGCTGATTACCCTGGAAGATTTGAGAGAACAAAAATTTAAACACCCGGTTACCGGTGTTGACTATATTGATTTTTATCGGGAGATCATTGCCGAAGAAGGGGCAAACCCGGTCATCATACTCTCCAATAATCCTTTGCATGCCCTGGAATACAAACCGGACGGGGTTATTGCCGCAGATATTCACAGCAGGGAAGTCACGAAAAGGACAATTGCCGGGTGGTTTGAAAACTGCATTACCCTCGATCAGATTTGTAACGAGGGTGAAGCACACTCGGAATGGGGTTTATTGGGCAGCAATATGTCGGCGGGGGAAAGGATAAAACTGGCGCCACGCCACGGCCAAAAGGTCGTCGAAATACTCCAGGCGAGGGTCAAAACAGACCTTGGCGTTGAGGTGCAGGTGATGATCTACGGAGATGGTGCTTACCTTGACCCTTCCAGCGGTATCTACGAGCTGGCTGATCCCAGGCCGGCTTTTGCTGCAACTGACGGCTTAAACCTATTCCGGGAAGGATTAAAATATAAATTCCTGGCTGATCGTTGTTTTCATGAAGAGAATAAAACTGCCGAGGAGATTGAGGCCTTTCTCTCAGAAAGCATCCATCGTGACCTGCCGGAAGATTGCCTGGAAAGAGAAGGCACCACGCCGCGGCGAATGGAAGATGTTTTAGCCAGTCTGGCCGACTTGGTCAGCGGTTCCGCCGATGCCGGTACTCCGGTTGTCGTGATCAAAGGTTTCCTTAAATAGTTCGGCGTATAAACAAAATTGGAATGGAAAAAAGCAGGAAGACCGCCCAGAAGGCGGGGAAGTAATCTCCATAACGGACGTAAATAGTATCTCGGGTCGTTAAATCCAGGGGTACGGAGAAGACAGCAGTTGCATTCTTCTCAGAACGGAAGAGCTCACGGCCGCGGAAGTCGAATGAAATAGTGATTCCGCTGTTGGCGACCTGGGTTACTCCTCTGCCCATCTCGGCCGCCCTGACGGCCGCTGCCTGGGCATGTTGTTCCAATCCGATTGATTCACCGAACCAGGCGTCATTAGTTAAAACAAACAGGTGACGGCTGCCTTCAGCTGCAAACAAACGTGTATGATCTCCGAAATAAGACTCAAAACAGATAACCCCGGCCAGGGGGATGTCGTCGATTTTGAAAACAGTGATTTCATCACCGGCAGTATAGCTGCCTAACAGAAGCTCCAGCTTCAACAGTCGGTTTAAGAGTTCTTCCATGGGAAAATACTCAACAAAAGGTACCAGTCGCTGTTTGTGATACAGGGGAATACGCTCCTGCTCTTTTGTGATCAGGGCGATTGAGTTGAATAGCTGATCGCGATCACGAACACGGGCTCCGTAAAGCAAATCAACCCCATTGTCTTCGGCCACCTGAACCATGGCCGGGATGTGATTCTGAGCAGTCCTGAAATCAAGATCGACTACTGTTTCAGGCCATACCACCAGGTCGGTAGCGGGTGCTGCCTCTAGCGCCTGCCTGGTTAAGGCGAGATAATGCTGCATAATTTCTGTTTTACCCTTTTCGACCATTTCGGCCGAGCTGCTGTTACCCTGGATCAGAGCAACCAACAGCTGCCGATTATCATTATCCGGCTTCTGGAAAGCAGGTAAAATGAGGCCGGTACCGAGTAAAAAAAAGAACAATGCTGATACAGTATAGAGCTTAAAACCTGTAAGATCTTTGCGGTATAGGAGCAGCAGAATTGTCTGGAAGAATACAATCAGGAAAGGAAGGCCCCAGTAGCCGAAAACAGCAGCGATATTGAGCAGCGCGGGATAACCCCACTGACTGTAGCCCAGATAGCCGACATTATACGCCATGAAGCCGAGCGAACGGGAGTACTCCATTAATAGCCACAGTGACGGCACTGCTAAGGCGGTGAACCAGGTTTTTTCAAGACGGCAAGCCAGGTTGGCGTTCAGGGAAAAAAGCCCGTAAAAAAGGCTGATAAAAATCACCAGGCAGACCATGGCCGTTAAATCCAGGGGTGTGGGCAGGTACGGAAAGAGGACATTGGCGAGGTAAAGGTTTAGATAAAGATTAAGGGGGAGTCCAAAAATAAATCCGGCCCAGAAAGCGCGGGGTGGGGAAACCTTTAAGCAAGTTCCGAGCAGGGGCAGCAGGGCAATCCAGGCCAGGTAGCCCTGCTCGAGCGGCGGATATGCTGCAATCACGATTATTCCAGAGAGGAAAGCAGGCAGCAGGTAGCTATATCTGTTCGAAAATATTTTAGTAGAAATAGTTTTGCCCATATTATTTTTTCGTCTCCTGTCTCCGCACGTTAGCTTTATCAATACTGCTCTTTTTACTGATACTTTATCACAAGGGCAGTTTGCTGGAAACACACCGGAAGTATTGAGAGTCTTGACCATGATCACGGGTAATGGTATGAATAGTAAGGTTAATATTTAACCAGGTTAACAATTGATTGTTAGAAATATATTGGTAAGGGGAGAACTGCTATTAATAGCGATAGCTTGATTGATTATATCAAAGAGCTGGATCTTGCCTTCAGCAGGCTGATCTACAGGGTCAGGGTATTACACAATCGTTATACGGTCGATGAGATTACCGAGACCCAGTTTATTGTTCTGCGATCGCTGCTCAAAGGGCCGTGTAATACCTCTTTCTTAGCTCATATGCTCGGAGTTACCCTGAGTGCGGTTACCGCATTAATCAACCGTCTGTATCGAATGGGGCTTGTAACGAGAGAAAGACAAGAAAAAGATCGCCGCCAGATATGGATTTCGGTAACACCGAAAGGTCTGCAGGTATTGAAGGATGTGGAAGAGAGACGCAACCTGCTTCTGGCCGTTTACTTTTCGCATATACCGGAAAACGAGCGCCAGCAGCTTCTGGAACTGCTGCAGCGCGTTGTTAAGCTGTTCGAGCGTGAAGATATTCTGGAAGAAGATATTATTAAAGTAAAATAACCAGGGAATCAGAAGTTTACAGAAAAATAAAAGACGCCTTTAAAGATCCATCGATCTTTAAAGGCGTCTTGTTCTTAAACAACCCCCAGCATTGTCATCTTTATTGTGCCCGGTTTGTCCGGTAAGTCTTCCGTAATTTAATCTTTTTTTACTCCGGTCTTTTCTTCGACTGCTTGTTTGCGTTTGGCTAGTTTTCGCACCAGCAGTATTATTAAGAAGATCGGTAATCCCAACACGATCAGGACAGGCAGCAGGGCCGAAAAGGCAATAGTAATCTTTGAAAAGGCGTTCAGGATAAAGTTAATACTGCCGATAAAAGCCTGCATTATCCTTCCGCCGAAGTTGTCGAATGCCCCTGGAGAGATATTCTCGGTCGGATTTTCTTCCTCTTCCAGCGATAGGTTGATCGTCGCGTAAGAAACCTGATCCTGCAGGTAGGTAAACTGGGCGGTCATTACCTCTATCTCACCCCTGATTCTGTAGAGTTCCCTTTCGACTTCCAGAACTTCTTCTACAGTTTCGGCCATCGCCAGGATCTCAACCAGTCTTACCTCTTGGGCCTTCTGGTTGTTCAGGCGAGATTCAAGGTCAACATACTGCATGGTTACATCCTCGAGCCCTGTTTGGATGTTTGTTGCTTTTCCAAAAGTCTCGAGCTGTTCCATAACTGCGTCAAAGAGGTTTTCCGGAATGCGCAGGGTCAGGTATGCTCCGTATTGCCCCTCTCTGATCTCGTAGATATAAGAGCTGCTGATAATGCCATCGCCCTTTTTGACTATGCTGCGTATTTCTTTAATTGTTTCCCTGGTATCGCTGACGGCAAGATCAATAGATCCGGTGCGAATAACATGGCGAAGGGTAGTTTCACCGACTCCGCCATCCACTCTCTTGATATCCGGCTCGAGTGACTCGGCTGAAACCATGGCATATTCTGGGGATTGAGAAGATGAATCTGATGTGCTATAGTCCCCCCCGGCTTCATCTTGCGATTCAAAGCTCGCTTCTCCGCAGGAGGTTAAGAGCATTCCTGCCAGGCCGGTTACCAGAATTAAAGCGATCAATAAAACAAATTTTTTCTTGGGCATCTAGTTCACTCTCCTTTGATCAGCTGACAAACAGAAACCTCAAATGGTTCCTTAATTAAGCTGGTTTTTAGAGTTACGTCTTGAAGTGACTACGGCTCTTTCTACCTGAGCAACATCGCTGCTTTCTATCTTAATCTCCTCCGAGCTTGCACTATTAATATAATTATCCTCTTTAGATAGTAAAAGAGCAAGTAAATTTTCACTGTTGCCGAACTGAGCAGAGATCAAGTATGTTATAATCATTGCGGAGGATTTTACTGATGAAAGAAAACTATTGTAGCACGTGCGGTCAGGAATTTAAACCGAATGATCTCTCAGTACGCTGTCGGTTATGTATGCGTAATTACCATGCCCGCTGTTGGGAGAAAACCGGTGGCTGTACAACCTGGGGTTGTGCCGGCAAAACATCTCTTGAGGGTGATGAAAAGCCTTTAGCATATAAACGCTGTCCTTTTTGTGGAGAAGAGATAATCAGTTTTGCTGTTAAATGCCGCTACTGTCGGTCGCTGTTAGCATCCCCGGAACAGCTGGTCAAAGAAATTCCGCATAAAAAACAGCGCGGCGCAAGCACAGGTTTTAGAAAAGACCCAATTTTAACGAGCCTGCTGAATCTGATTTTCCCCGGAGCCGGCTATATGTATCTGGGCCAGTTCAGCAAGGGGCTTATCTGGTTTTTTATAGCCATAGCTGCATGGTTTTTTACACGCGGCCTTGGTCTGGTCGTTGTTTACATTTGGGTTATGTACGACTCTGCCCGACAGGCGGTTTTAATGAACCGTGATTTCCCTTCCGGAACAAGAACTGTCCAGCGGCCTTAGGATTTATTGGCTTCTCACTCAACCTCCGGCAATCCTTACTGTAAGGTTTTACCCTGATATATTTTTGCTGAATAAAACAATGCGGTTGCTGTTAGTCCCGGAATGGTTGTTTTGAATGCCCCAAATATTTGAGGTTTTAGTGAAGGTTTGTTGATTGACAACTACGCCGGCACATTTAAAACCACTACGTACACCTGAAGGGATTACATGCTCTTCTAACTTTATCTTACCGCTTCTGACTTCACCCACTTCAAATGCGACCCAACCACCCGGCCGGGTAATACGATAAAGTTCGTTGAAAACAGAACCCATTGTTGAAGACCACTGATTCAGGGAGGTTGCCATTGTCATCTGCTTTTCTAAACCATCCAAGGCAATGTTATTAAACCAGCAGCGCAACCAATTGTCCTGAGAATATTGAACTATATTTAAAAATGGAGGAGAGGTAACGGTTAGGTTGACACTTGCTGTTGGAATATTTTCGGTTTCAGCAGCGTCATTTTGCAGAAAAACCGCACTTTTTGCTGCTATTTTTAAATTCCTTAATTGTTGGTCGGTTAAATTACGCATCAGCTGACAACTCTTTTTAAGAATAATAGTTTTTACATCCCGATATTCGGGAGTTTGACCGCGTCTAAGATTTAGTTTTTTCTGGCGTGCAGCTGAAACAGCCTGATTCGGCGGCATGGTATAAACAGAAAAAAATCCTTTTGAATGACCGGTCAGGCGATTTGTAGCCACCATCCTAATCCAGCGGTCTATGTTATCATCAAGGGATTCTTCTTGCTTTTCGGTAAGGTAGCCGCGCAGGGATCGGAGCTCCGATTCGGTTTGCGAATGGTAGAACATTGAAAGATCAAGATCATTTTTTGAAGCTTTTTGAAAAGGTATTTCTGCCAGGCGGTTACTGACCTGCTCCATTGAAGGGACGGCCAGTCTTGGTTCAGAGAGAATTCTACTCAGGGGATTAATATCGTTGGCTATTGTTTTACGTCCCAACAGGGCTGCTTCTATAGTTGTTGTCCCTCTGCCGGCAAAAGGGTCATAGACTGTATCTTTTGGCCTGGAGAGTAGATTAATAAAAAAGCGGGGCAGCTGTGGTTTAAAGCAGGCCCGGTAGGAAATTTCATGAATTGAAGCGGCTTGTCTCTGACGAGAGGTCCAGAATTCATTTGTATAGCGAAAGGTTTTAATACCTTCAGACGCAAGATAATCGATCAACGTTCTTTTTGCCGGTGAAGATACATTGTTTTCTTCGAAGGTAAACTTTTCAATGAATCTTATAAGATCTGCTTCTGCAGGCAAAAGAGTGCACCTCGCTTTGTTTGGTCAATCAAATTGAATTATAAAAATGTTTTATTTTATTATAGCAGGTTATCGTTAATTTGCTTGTCATCACCATTTTAATGTGATATAGTGCTACTTGGCATTGAAAAGACGAGAACTTTTACAAAAGATCTTAGCCCTCCGGCTGGGAAGACAGGTAAAAATGTTTTAAGTTACTCCACTTTTTAATCCTAATTTATTTTAAAGGAGTTTGTTAAAATGCAAGGTAAGGTAAAATGGTTTAATCCGGATAAGGGCTATGGTTTTATTGAAAGTGAAGAGGGCGTAGACGTTTTTGTTCATTTCTCCGCAATCCAGAGTGATGGCTTTAAAACCCTCGAAGAAGGGCAAAGTGTTGAGTTTGAAACAGTTGAAGGTAACCGTGGTAAGCAGGCTGCCAACGTTGTTCCTATCTAAAACTTAACCCGCGAAACCAAAAGGGGCGCTTCTTTAAGAAGCGCCCCTTTTTTTGATGTGCCCGGTAAGGGTGCCGTTCTCTGTTTTACACACAAACATATTAAGCCAGAGAGTAAAGAGGATACCCGGAAAGGTTCCGGCAAAGATGCCGAAAGCATAAAGGTGTGCGCCGGCACTATCCGTTCCGTTGTGCTGGAAATCAACTCATCAAAGGCGATAAATAGTATTACCCTGGTAGTAGCAGACCTAATTCAGAGTGATCTTTTCTGCATTGTCCCACAGGCCATGAATGTTACAGTAACTCAAAGCGATCAGTTCACCCGGTTTTTCCAGGGTTACTGTGGCCTTAACTTTTGGTTCACACTTGGCGCTGCCCGCATTGGCTCCTTCAACCGATTCACCATGCGCTTCAAACTGGAAAGAGCCTAAATGAATAATAAACTTTTCACCTTCCGGTTTGAAGAAAAGTTTGATATAGCGAATATGATGTTCTGTGGTTTGGGGGTGGGCAATTTCAGCCCCCACACTTAATTGAACATCGAATGGTTCACCTTTATTTGTTGCACCTTTGATCTGAATTACCGGCACATGTTTTTCGGTTTTCCAGTCGGCTGATTGAATATGGTCTCCGATAGCGCTCATTGATAAACCCTCCCCATAAGTTATTTTTAATTTTACAAATATATTCTTCATAAGTGGCGGTCTTCCTTTTCCGGATCAAAGATTATCCTGTTAAACCGTAAATATTCCTAGATAGCTTAGTGTTATAATCAGATTATGAACTTGTTAAGCCGGTAAAAGCTTATAGCACAGCTAAATATCAGTATGATAAATAGTAAGAGGTGAACCAATGTATACTGCAAAGTTAATTGATCATTTTAATAATCCCAGGAATACCGGGATCATCCCTGACGCTGACAGTATCGGGACCATCGGTGATCCCGAATGTGGTGACTATATTCGTATTTATATAAAGGTCAGAGCCTATCGTCTTCAGGAAGTGACTTTCGAGGTGTGTGGTTGTCCGGCCGCGATTGCTACAACCAGTATTCTGACTGAAATTGCCACCGGTAAATCATTGATAGAAGCGATGGTCATCGACGAAATGGATGTGGTCAAAGCCCTTGGCGGATTGCCTGATCCGAAAATACACTGTTCTAATCTCGGCACTGCGGCGCTACGCCAGGCAATTATCGGCTATCTGCAGAGTCAAAAAACTGAATAATCTATTTTGGGGCATTGCGAACTGATTCAGGGTCAGAAAGCAGAAGGAAATGTATACCTGACGCTATTTGATCAATGAGGGTTTTTAAACATTAGAGAGGCGCTTTTTCTACGCAGAGGTAATACAAGCGAGATAGTTACGATTCCTGTCACCAGAAAAGTGATACCTAGCCCCGGGCCCTGTGCGGCCAGGCCGAATGTAAGTGCCCCAGCGGCAAAGAATAGATCGATGGTATTTTCCTGGATACTGATTGTAGTGGCGCGAAGCCCCGGCCTGCTTATGTCAATCAGCCACGCAGTAAAGACCAATGAACTGCCCTGGATGCCGATCCCGAGGATGATAGCGCATATAATAATCATAGTTGGCCAGATCGGGATAAAGTAGAAAAATGCCGCGCCGACACCGAGGATTGCTAACATTGGCCATGCTATCCGCTGGTGGTTGAAGCGATCAGTGATGGCGCCCGTAGCAATACTGGCAATAATGCCGGTCAAGCCGAGTATCATAAAAAAGTAGGCCGCTTCAGACCCCGGGGCGGTTGTTTCGATATGGACTGCCGCAAAAGAAATTACTGCGCTGTAGCTAAAAGAAAACAGGGCTATCCCGGCGATGATCGGATATATTTGTTTTTCGGTCATTGCTTTTTTAATCTGGTTCCATGAGCTGGCAATCTTTTCTATATTGACAGGAACAGTTGGAGTTCTAACCCCAGCCAGCAGCGCCAGCGCCACCGAGCCGGTCAAAGCGCTAATGATGAACCAACCGCTATAACCAAAACTCTTAATAACAAAAAGCGCTCCGGCTGGTCCGACCAGCAACCCGAGATTGGTAAATATTTTTGAAGCTCCCAGGTAAGTGCCTATTCGGCCAGCGGGAGCCATTTCTGCAACAAGGGTAAAGATGCCGGGCAAAACCACGGCTAGCCCAATTGATTGATAGATACGTGCTACCAGGAGCATATTGAATGAAGGGCTTAGCATCAACAGCAGTGGAGCAGTAGCGAATGAAAAAATCCCAAAGAGCATCAGCGGTTTCGGGCCCTGTCGGTCCATTACCGGGCCGAGGAAGAGCCGTAGAAGTACTGCTGCCAATCCGAAGGCAGTGTTTTGCAGCCCGGCTTGAAAAGGGGTGCTCCCGATGGCGAGACTGTAAGCTGGGAATATGGCAATTGCTGCATAAAGGTTGGCCACGAAGAAAAAAACCGATCCGTAAAACAAGGCCCAATTACCCCAGTCGGCTAAAAAACTGGCCTGATCTTGTATCTCTGGCTTATCGATATGCAAATTTACAGATCATCCTTTTTATTTTGATTTAAGTAGATCGGCCAGATATTTTCCGACAATAGCGGCAACATCGGCGGCTACGTAATGTCCGGCAGCGGCATCGAAGAGCACGGTTGCCCGGGCTTCATTGGTTTCTACAGGCAACCTGTAGCAGAGGCACAGCGGGAGTCTTGGTAAAACCCGCCACTCGAAGGCGAGGTCGGCCAATCCAGATATTGTCCATCCACCGGTGGCCAGACAGTTCTGTCGCAGACCTTCAATATCATCACCCCACGATTTAGCCAGCTCGTCGCCGCAGTAACCCTGAAAAGCCTGCTGGTAGAAAAGGCCGCCGATTTCGCTCAAATTTACCCAACGCCCGGTAAGCGGGCAGCCATCGGCCCGGCTGAGGTAATGCAGCCAGAGAGCTTCTGTTTGCAGTGAAGCCGGTTTACCCGTGCTGTTGGTAATTATTAGATCAGGCCAGCTGATCAGGGAAGTCTCAAGTAAATGTTCGCCGCAAAGCAGTAAAATGCCATTATATTCCTGCCGGATACTCATGGCAGCCATACGGGCAAGCTCTTGCGGATTACGCCCCTGCAGGCTTTGTCTATATTGATTGCAGCGATCGAGTAAAGCCTGATGACGCAACTCTTCGTTTGCCTCTTTATCCAAATGTAGCATTTTATTGTCAGGCTTATCAGGTTTCATATAGATCACCATTACGTAATAACTATTTCTCTTAGCATGTCGCACAACTGAAGTCATTATAGTAGCAACCGCAGGGAGAGTCAACCCCTAGTTTTGCAGCACGCATAGAGGACTAACAGTCCGGGAACATTATAAACATTGATGATCCCGGGTAATTTTATTTTTAAATTAAGACGTATTTCTATTGCGTTAATTTGCGTAATGGTGTATAATTGTAGCCATGTAAG
>JAUWPV010000022.1 GCA_030611385.1 Bacillota bacterium
TTGTACTATCTGTGCAGAACACTGCCCCGCCAAAGCAATCTCCTTCCACCGGGATACCACTTTTGAAACGGCATGCCCTTCCAATAACCGGGGTATAAAAAAATGGCCCGTAAACAGTTGGGCCTGTCTCAAGTTCTGGGCCAATAATGGCAAAGATTGCGGCATCTGCCAGGCTGTATGCCCCTTCAGCCGCACATCTCCGGTCGGTCTCAATAAGAATGATCCCCTGCAGTGGTGGCACAACCCACAGACCTTCTCGCTGTGCAATCCCCGCACGGGGAAGTGATCGGCAATACCATCAGACGCTAATACAAAATCCGGCTGCTGCTCTCTGCATCTAAATAACCCACCCGGTTTGACACAATAAATTATAGTGAGTTATGCTAAGCATAGCTTAGTATAATGGAGGCTGGCATTCAGATATGTTTAAGGATTTTTCTATACTGATATTATGCGGCGCAATAATTGTTTTGACTGTGCGGTTCCTGTTGGTTCCAGGCATTGTGAAAATCGGTGCGGCTTTTAAATTTTCAGCCAAGACTCGCGGACAAATGATCGGCTATGCCACAAGTATTCCCGAATTTACCGTATTGGTGGCCGGAGCTATTGCCGGGGTTTTCGACGCAGGCTTATGGAATATTGCTGCTTCGAATATTATCAACTGGGTGCTGTTTTTGGTTACCGTATTTGCTTTTCGTCAGCAAATTGATCTAAGAAAAAAATGGTTCATCGACGAAATATTTTTCGTCCTTCTCTCCGTAGCTATTCCCCTGCTCCTGCTTTACATGCAAATCAAAACAGGCTTTATCCCGGCAATCGGGTTGCTTGTTTTCTTCTTCACCTATAGGATTTTAGACAAGCTACTCAACCAAGCGGGTAAACCGGCACCCTTACCACCGGGATCAAAAAATGGAACTTTGTGGGGGGGCCTCCTTTTTCTCGTATTTAGTCTGGTGTTGATCATATTAGCCGGCCGTTTTCTAGGTACAAGCGCAGGATTGCTGATCACACAACTAGGCGTACCGGCTTGGGCAATTGGATGGATACTCGGTTTTGTGACCTCGATTAGCGAGTTTGTCTCTTTCATTGAAATTTATCGTATTCATAAGCCGAAACACAGACCAGGATATAGCAAAGATACACAGGAAGCAATCGATGCCCTGGTAACCTCAAATATATCAAATATTGGCTTGGTCCTGCCCCTCGGGATGATTATCTACATGTTGTTATCATAGTAGTGGTGATAGACTCATCGGGTTATTTCATTGCCCGCATAGCATTGATCACGGCGAAAAGAGCTACGCCGACATCGGCAAAAACCGCTTCCCACATAGAGGCCAGGCCGAAAACACCCAGGACCAGAATTACTCCTTTTATACCGAGGGCAAGGACAATATTTTGGATGACAATAGCCCTTGTTTTACGGGCTATAACAATTGCTTCGGCAAGCTTTGACGGCTGGCCGGTCATAAGCACAATATCGGCCGCTTCAATAGCCGCGTCTGAAGCGACTCCCCCCATGGCTACCCCGATCTCCGCCCGGGCCAGGGAGGGCGCGTCATTAATACCGTCACCGACGAAAACATGCTTTTTCCCGGTCGTATTTTCGCTTTCCAGTTTTTCAATTATGTCCACTTTCTGATCAGGCAGAAGTTCAGCATAAACTTGATCGAGACCAAGTTTATTGCCGATCGCTTCGGCCACCGGCCTTTTATCACCTGTCAGCATAACCACTTTACGCACACCAAGCTCCCTGAGGCGTCTGATGGCTAAACCGGCATCTTCTTTCAATTCGTCTGAAACAGCGATATTACCAACATATTCGCTGGCAACAGCCAGGTGGACACGCGTTATTTCATCATTATCTCCTGTAAACATCACACCGTGTTCTTTCATCAACTTTCCGTTACCCATTAAAACAACCTTACCCTTGTATTGAACACGGGTTCCCTGGCCGGGCATCTCTTCATAATGCTGAAGGCTGTTTTCATCCACCTCTTCATTCCGGGAATGCAGGATAGAAACTGCCACGGGATGAGTTGAATAAAAGGCGGCCGCAGTTCCAAAGCGCATCAAATCAGCTTCGCTATAACCGTTTAAGGGATAGACACCATTTACTGTAAATGAACCATGAGTTAGGGTTCCGGTTTTGTCAAAAATAACTGTGTCCACCTGGCTTAAAGCTTCGAGGTAGTTTGCGCCTTTAACGAGAATACCCCTTTTTGATGCCCCGCCGATACCACCGAAAAACCCGAGGGGAATGGAGATAACCAAAGCACAGGGGCAGGAGATGACCAGGAAAACCAGCGCCCGGTATACCCAGGTCGAAAGGTCCTGCCCCGGGATTACCAGCGGGATGATCAGGGCAAGCACCAGCGCCACCACCACAACCGCGGGTGTATAATAAGCAGCAAAACGGGTAATAAACTGCTCTGTCCGCGCTTTACGGGCGGAGGCGTTTTCAACAAGTGAAAGGATACGGCTCACGGTCGAGTCTTTGTATTCCCTGGCAACTTCAATACTCAGTAAACCGGATTTATTGACAGAACCGGATAGTACTTCGTCACCCACTGCAACATCGCGGGGAAGCGATTCGCCGGTCAGAGCTGAAAGATCAAGGGCCGAGCCACCTTCAACTACAATACCATCAAGGGGAATTCGTTCACCAGGGCAAACTATTATTATTGCACCGGGTTTGACCTGTTCAGGCGATACTTTTCTGGTTTGCTCGCCCTCCTTAAGATTTGCGTAATCCGGCCGTATATCCATTAATCGTTCGATTGATTTTCGTGATCGGCCGACCGCGCCAGCTTGAAGCATTTCTCCAATCCGGTAGAATACCATAACGGCGACTGCTTCGGGACACTCACCAATAGCAAATGCCCCCAGGGTGGCCAGGGCCATCAGAAAATTTTCATCAAATACCCTGCCGGCGACGATATTTCGCGCTGCACGAAGCAAAACCCCTCCTCCGAAGATCAGGTAAGCAGCAGCATAAAGGCCAAACTCAATTATTACACCCGGTGCAAATACAACGCCCGCAACGAAGAATAGTGCTCCGAATGTGTATAAAATCACCCGGGCTGGTTTAATCAGGTTACCGGTTTTGACTGGCGTAACGCAACCACAACTGCGATCATTTATACAAATATTACTGCTGGCATTCCCAATCACTAATTCATCCTCCCGTAGTTCGTTTTATTCGTTAATGTGACTTAATCCCTGGTTGAATATCTCTTCGATATGCTGGTCGTCAAGAGAATAAAATATGTTTTTCCCATCCCGGCGGGGTTTCACCAGGCGGGCCTGTTTGAGGACCCTGAGCTGGTGTGAAATCGCTGACTGGGTCATATTCAAAAGGTAGGCAATGTCGCAAACGCACATTTCTTCCTCGAATAAAGCCCAGATAATCTTGATCCTGGTTGAGTCGCCGAATACCTTAAAAAGCTCAGCCAGATCATAGAACATCTCCTCAGGAGGCATTTTTTTTCGGACTCTATCGACAATATCACTGTGAATGACATGACAATCACAGCGCAGACTCTCATCCTTTTTTCCAGACATTTCTTCACCACCTTATTGATACATATGAACACTTGAATATTTGCTCATATGTTATTTTATAATAAAAACCCCCGCACGTCAAGCATAATGCGCCCGTTTAATGTGATTAGTTGCTATCTATCCTGATATGAGGCCTTAGAAGAGATCCCACCAGGTGGGAACTGGCCACGTGTCAAACACAAATATATCTTCCACATCGTAATCAGTGCTGACGGGTACACCAGAGCTATGATTATCCGCGGCATCGGATTCAAAGATATCCTCTGCAACGGATTCGAAAATATTCTCTGCACCAGCCCCAAGGTTATTCATTCTAAATGAATCGATAATTTCTGCACTGCCCACTACTGTGAGCTCTTCATGCAGGTAAGCCCCTGACCATGCGCTGCTTATGCCGATATAGCGCCTTATTATCCCCATTGAATTACTGGTATCCTGCTCCATCGTGAAACTGTTGGCAAAACAGGCAGGGGGAAAAACTGTCAAAGTAAATAAAACAATCATAACCGGTAAAACTCTAGGGTACTTTTTCACGCTTTTCACGCCTCCCTTAATCTTAAACTACTTCAATCTAAAGCATTTTACAATAACATTCTACCATACCGATCAACCCAACCCAACCTTACCACTTTATCCGGCAATTGTTGCAATTAGCCGATTCGCATATAGCGGTTCCAGATAATCGGTCAGCTCCATTTTGAAGTTTACCTTGACAGGAATAGGTACCGGCAAGCTTGCATCAGGGATTACTTGACATTATGCGCTCTCTTGAATATAATAGTGATGCAGTCATTATCATAAAAGGGTGTATCGTGATGCGTACTACGATCAATATTAATGATCAGCTGATTAAGGAAGCGGAAACTATATACAAAGCTGAATCGCGATCCAAATCGATTGAGTATGCTCTGAGGGATGCTCTGAAGATGAAAAAGATGGAGAAACTCAAAGCGCTGGTCGGTAAAATTGAATTTGATGAAGAAACTATCCGCCAGTTCAGGGACAGTGAACGATGAAGCAGCTTCTTGTGGACACATCGATCTGGATAGAATATTTCAAGGGCAACAGCAACGCTGCCGGAATAATCCACGACAATGATGCGCACACTGTTTGCACTACGGGCCCCATTATCACTGAACTGATCCAGGGTTTAAAAACCAAGAGCGAAAAAGAGGTATTTTCAGCTTGCCTGGGCAGCCTGCCCAAGATAGCAATAACCGATCAGGACTGGGTTGATGCCGGTTTGGTGGGAAATGATCTGAGAGAAATAGGGATAACTATTCCACTGCCTGATCTGATCATTTATATTATTGCCAGAAACAATAACTGCTCAATCTGCACGCTGGATAAACACTTTGAAATTATAAATAGAAATACCGCTTACAACATCGAGATAATCGGAATAGCCTTTTGAATGATAGTCAATGCAACTTAAATACACCGTTTCATTGTTAAATAATTAGTTATATTCCTGCTTTTTCCCCCGTTTGGAGCGGACGTGTTCGGCCCTGATATGCGGGCCGGATTCTTCGAGGAGGCGCGCGTTGATCTCTTTACCGCGCCAATGGAGGCCTTTTATTTCCGAGGAAATATTTACACGCAAATAATGAGGGGTGAAACCTTCACCACAAGAGTATGGAACTACTTTTTCGACAAGAACAGGTTGAATGCTGCCTAAAAACTGCCGCCGGTAAACAGAAGCCATCTCTTCACCCAGCTTAATCAGCTCTTTGCTGCGGTTATTTTTAATCTCATTGGGCAGGTGGCCGGGGAGTTTCAAAGCCGGGGTTCCCGGCCGTGATGAAAACTTGAATACATGCAACCGACTAAAACCTATTTCCCGAATCAACGTCATACTTCGGCGGTGGTGATGCTCTGTCTCCCCAGGGAAACCGACGATCACATCACTGCTCAGGGCAAGACCCGGAATTTCCTGCTTCAGCCACTTGACCAGGTAAAAATATTCAACTGGTTCGTAGGGGCGTTTCATTAATCTTAAGATTTCACTGTCACCGCTTTGCAGCGGCAAATGCAGATGAGGACAAATTATATTCGAGTCGACAATCGTTTCCACCAGCTCAGTGGTAATATCAGAAGGCTCCAGCGAACTCAAACGCAAGCGCAACAGACCAGGAATATTTTGAAGCAGCTTTAGCAGGGCCGCAAGGGTTACCCCTTCCATATCCGCACCATAGAGTCCTAAATGAATGCCGGTTAAAACAATTTCCCGACAGCCTGATTCAACCAGGATTCGCACCCTCATGAGCGCCTCTTCCGGTGGCAGGCTGCGCAATGGCCCCCTGACCAGAGGAACTATACAATAACTGCAATGCTGATTGCAACCTTCCTGGATTTTGAGAAAACCCCTGGCCCGTCCCCTACGCCTGGTCGGAGGCAGCAGTTCGAAGGCCTGGTCGGAGCAATGCGGGCGGACAAGATCAAGGGTGGAACCACGCTGATAATTAGCGATTAGATGCATCAGGTTTTCCCGATCCCGGTTGCCGATGATCAGGTCGGCCTGTTCCATCTGGCTGACTTGATCGGGTGATCCCTGGGCATAACATCCGGTAGCAACTATAATCGCCTCCGGCGAGCGGCGGCGTGCCCGGCGAATAGCCTTGCGTGATTTGTGATCACTGTAACCGGTAACAGTACAGGTATTGATCACATAAACATCGGCCTGGTCTTCAAAATCAGTGATCTGGTAACCGGCCTGTTCAAAAAGCATCTGCAGTGATTCTGTTTCACAGAAATTGACTTTACAGCCGAGCGTAAAAAAAGCGGCTTTTTTCTTCAAACCTGCTCTCCTTCCCCGGAGAGATCGCCCCAGTGGGCTTGAACCATGGCCATTACAGCGGCGGCGGCTGTTTCACTGCGCAAGATCCGTGGGCCCAAGGTAACCGTTTCGGCACCGGTTTTGCGCAAAGTGTCTATTTCAGCGGAGGCAAACCCTCCTTCGGGGCCGATCAATAAAAAAACAATCCTGTCAGAAGGGCAGGGCTGTCTTAATATTTTACTGAGTGGAACAGTTTTTTCTTCTTCCCATGGCACCAGAGTTTTAAAACCCGCTAACCTGAGCAGGATGGAATCCAATCCCTGGACGGGTTCGACCCGGGCTAAACAGGCCCGGCGGCACTGGGCAGAAGCCGACCGCACAATACTTTGCCAGCGCAGCAGTCTCTTTTGATCCTGCTTATTGTCACGATGGGGAACACTGCGGGTGGTAATAACCGGAACAATGCTGTGAACGCCCAGCTCAACGGCCTGTCGCACGATCAGATCCATCTTGTCACCTTTGACCAGTGACTGGAAAATGGTGATTTTAAGGGGCGATTCTGCAGCGGCCAGCTCTTCGCCAGGAGAACAAAGCACTTTTTGACTCGACAATAGTGTGATCCGGCCGATCCGGGCCCGGCCCAGACCATCGGCAACGACGATCTGATCGCCTACTGTCAGACGCAGAACCCGGTAAGCATGGTTGATGTCTTCAGCAGACAGTGCAACTTCATTACTGCCGGTTAAGGCCTGCCCTTCCACAAAAAAATAGTGCATCACAGCCTCCAAACCGGCCGAAACATTAGCCGCTGCTAAAAGCATCTTTCATGCGGTCGATAAAACCCTTATTTTCCAGGCCAGCTTCTTCACCGCTTAAGCGGGCAAATTCCAGCAATAGCTCTTTCTGACGGGGATCGAGCCGCTTGGGTACGTTTAGCTTCACTTTTACACGCAAATCCCCTTTACCGGAACCGCGCAGATGCGGCATACCATATCCTTTCAGGCGATATATTGTTCCGTGCTGGGTTCCTTCAGGAATTCTCAGACCGGTGGTGCCATCAAGGGTTGGCACTTCCATTTCAACCCCCAGAGCTGCCTGACTGATGCTGATTGGTACCTCAAGAACGAGATCGCTGCCCTGGCGCTGAAACTTCTTATGCTGATGAATCATCACTACTACATAGAGATCACCGGGCGGCCCTCCACGCAAACCTGCTTCCCCTTCACCGCTGATACGCAGGCGCGAACCATCTTCTATACCGGCTGGTATTTTCACTTCAATCTTGCGCTCTCTGACTACCCGTCCCTGAGCGCTACAGGTCGGGCAGGGTTCTTTGATAGTAGTTCCCTCACCGCGACAGCCGACACAGGGCTGCGCACTCATAAAGCGGCCGAAGGGGGTGTTGCGGGCAAACTGCTGCTGTCCGCTTCCACCACATGAAGGACAGGTCTCCGGCCTGGTTCCGGCCTTTGCCCTGCTGCCTTTACATTCAGAACAAATTTCAGTGCGTGGAATCTTGATATTTTTTGTGACACCACGGTATGCTTCTTCAAGGATGATATCCAGATCATAGCGCAGATGGTTGCCCTGTTCAGGGCCCGACGGACGACGTCTGCCACCCATGCCGCCAAAAAACTGTTCAAAGATATCCTCGATACCGCCAAAACCGCCTCCACCAAAACCTGCAAAACCACCGGCATTACCGTTAAATCCGGCTTGATGCCCAAAACGGTCGTACTGCTCCCGTTTCTGGGGATCGCTGATAACATCATAGGCTTCTTTAATTTCTGTGAATTTCTTTTCCGCTCCACCATCATCTTTGTTGAAGTCGGGGTGGTACTTTTTAGCCAGAGTCCGGTACGCTTTTTTAATCTCTTCAGCTGAAGCGCCGCGCTCTAATCCGAGGACTTCATAGCAATCACGTTTGCTCATTTCCCTATATCATCCTTACTTAACTTATTACTGTCGAAATTCTAACGACAGTCGCTTACTTTATTATTTCTCTTCTGTTTCTTTTCCTTCATCCTTTTCTTCTTCGCCCTGCACATCGTAATCGGCATCGACCACATTATCGGAATCAGTGTCGCCGCTGCCTGTCTCACCTGCAGCATCACCGCCGGCTGCACCGTCTTGTGCTGCCTTGGCCTGCTCATAGAGTTTCGAAGAAAGTTCGTGCATGAAGCTGTTCGTTTTCTCGGTAGCCCCTTTGATGCGCTCGAGATCTTCACCCTTTGCTGCCTCACGCAGTTCCTCCACCGCTTTTTTAACCTCTTCGGCTTTGTCTGCCTCAACCTTGTCTCCGAGATCCTTAAGTGATTTCTCTGCGCTGTAGGCCAGGCTGTCTGCCTGATTACGGGTTTCGGCCAGTTCCCGGCGCTTAAGGTCTTCTTCAGCATTCTTTTCGGCGTCGTTAACCATATCGTCTATCTGATCTTTTTCCAATCCGCTGGAAGCGGTAATGGTGATATTCTGTTCCCGATTAGTAGCCATATCTTTGGCCGAAACATTAACTATGCCGTTGGCATCAATGTTAAAGCTGACTTCGACCTGCGGCAGACCCCGGGGAGCCGGAGGAATACCGTCAAGCATAAAGCGTCCCATAGTCTTATTATCTGTGGCCATGGCCCGCTCTCCCTGTAGCACATGAATTTCCACACTGGTCTGATTATCGGCTGCTGTCGAGAATATCTGTTTTTTCTCGGTGGGAATTGTAGTATTACGTTCGATAATCTTGGTAGAAACACTGCCCAGCGTTTCAATGCCCAGTGAGAGGGGCGTTACGTCGAGCAAAAGGACATCTTTAGCTTCTCCGCCGAGGACAGCCGCCTGGTAAGCGGCACCAAGGGCGACCACTTCGTCAGGGTTAACACCCTTATGCGGTTCTTTACCCAATAGTTTGCGAATAGCTTCCTGCACAGCCGGAATACGTGTCGAGCCGCCCACCAAAATAATTCGGTCAATCCCTTCAGCGGTTAATCCGGCATCGGCAAGAGCCTGCCTGGTCGGACCCATGGTCTTTTCAATCAGATCGGCGGTTAGTTCATCAAATTTGGCTCGGGTCAGGGCGACATCCAGGTGCTTCGGGCCATCCTGGGTAGCAGTGATAAAGGGTAAATTGATGTCTGTAGAAGTAACCGACGAGAGCTCCACTTTTGCTTTCTCAGCTGCTTCAATCAACCTCTGCATAGCCATGCGGTCACCGCGAAGGTCAATGCCCTGGTCTTTCTTGAATTCATCGGCAACATAGCCAACAATCCGCTGATCGAAATCATCACCACCGAGACGGTTGTTGCCGCTGGTCGCTTTAACTTCTACAACATCATCACCCAGCTCAAGTACAGATACGTCAAAGGTGCCGCCGCCCAGGTCGAAAACCAAGATCTTGTGATCACCTTTTTTATCCAGGCCGTAGGCAAGCGCTGCGGCCGTCGGTTCATTGATAATACGCAGGACTTCCAGCCCGGCGATAGTTCCGGCATCTTTGGTTGCTTGGCGCTGGCTGTCTGTAAAATATGCAGGAACGGTTATTACCGCTTGCATAATCTTTTCACCCAGAAAACTTTCTGCATCGGCTTTTAATTTTTGCAGGATCATCGCTGATATTTCCTGCGGGGTATATTCCTTATCATCGATTTTTACCTTAAAGTTTGTGCCCATCTCGCGCTTGATTGATGATATTGTACGATCAGGGTTGGTAATCGACTGACGCTTAGCAACCTGGCCGACCAGGCGCTGATTATCCTTGGTAAAAGCAACCACTGAAGGGGTAAGCCTGCTGCCTTCAGCGTTGGCAATAATTTCGGGTTCACTACCGATTAAAGCAGCGATAACCGAGTTGGTTGTGCCCAAATCAATTCCGACAACTTTTCCCATTTTACTTCCTCCTATATTCTTCTTGATAATGCTGCATCAACATTAAAATGTTAGATCGTGCAGCAATTGCAACTTATTCCCGGCAGATTTTAACCATCGCGGGACGAAGAATCCGTTTTCTGTGCCGGTACCCTTTCTGAAGTTCTTCCAGCACGGTGCCCGGCTCACTATCCTCATGATCCACCTGCGCTACGGCTTGATGGCAGTTCGGGTCGAAAGGAGAACCAACTGCTTCGATAATACTGACCTCTTCCTGCTCTAGTAATTGCAGCAGCTGCCTGCGAATCATCTCCCAGCCTTCACAATAAGCAGCCGGTACATCATCAGCCGAACGGGCCGATTCCAAACCGCGCTCAAGATTATCCAATACCGGAAGCAGACGACAGAGGAACCCGGATAGGGCATATTCCCTGGCTTCAACTTGCTCCTGCTTACTGATTCGCCGCAGATTATCCAGATCGGCCTGCTTACGCTTGATGCTATCGAACAGTTCTTCTTTTTCTTTCTGCCATTCCCGGGCAGCGATCTCTAACTCGGATAGCTCTATTACTTCTTCGGAAGTTTCTTGATCCGCAGCTGCAACCTCTTCAGTTTCTTTTTCTGCCTTTTCTGCTATGCTCTGTTCTGCAGTTTTTCTTTCGTGTTTTTCCTTTTCTCTGGCCATTACTATTCTCACCTACTCACTGATATGTTTTTTTCTTGTGCGTCAGTATAACATCTTTCGCCGGCTTAAGAGCTGAGTCTCTGGTTTAAGTAATCGACCAGGCGGCGCAGAACACAGATCACACGGCTGTAGTCCATTCGGATTGGACCAAGGACACCAACTGTGCCGAGTGTCTTATCGTGGATCTTGTAAGTACCGGTAATCAGGGTACACTCCCGGATAGCTTCAAATTCATTTTCTGCCCCAATCCTGACCACGATATTATCTTCGCTGGAAGTGTCCTCTAAAATTTTAAAAAGCAGCGGTTCCTGTTCAAAAAGATTTAGCATTCGCCTGATCTTATCAACGTCTTTGAATTCAGGCTGGTTAAGAATATTGGTTGTTCCCCCAAGGAAAACCCGGATCTGTTTCTCTTCCTTCAGGCTTTCCTCCAGCAGAATAAAAGCCTGTTCAAGAATTTCCAGCCGTTTGAAAAGATCACGCTTCAATTCGTTAATCAGGGAGGTTGTAACCTGGTCTATCGTCAACCCGTAGAGCTTTTGATTCAGATATGAAACAACCTGGTGCAGTTCAGCCTGACTTAATTGCTGCTGCATGTCGATAACCTTATTTTTAATAAAACCGGTATCGGTAATCAAGACTACCAGGCTGCGCTTATCGTCAAGCGGTAAAATGCGCAGCTGACGAAATGCGCTTTTCCTGAACTGCGGGCCCATAATTAATGAAGTCTGATTGGTCGCCGACGACAACACCCGGGCTGAGTTAATGATAATCTGTTCAATTTCTCGCATCTTTTCACTGCTCAGGGAACTGCTAATGGCCATCTCGTCATCGGCACTGAGATTATCTATATCCATCAGGTTGTCGACATAATAGCGATAACCAAGCTGCGAAGGAATTCTGCCGGCTGAAGTATGGGGCTGATCCAGATAGTCGAGATCCTCAAGATCGGCCATCTCGTTACGAATAGTGGCTGAGCTTAAGCCCATGCGGTAAGAGCGGGCCACCGTACGCGAACCGACCGGTTCGGCAGTTTTGATATAGTTGATTACCACTGCCCGCAAAATTTGTTTTTTCCTGTCGCTAAGAGGCGAAGTCATGATCGAACCCCCCCGTTCTCAAGCTTTAGCACTCTAAAGCTTAGAGTGCTAAAGCTACCTAAAAAATATCACGCCACCGGGTGGTTGTCAAGTTGATCTGAACAAATTATCTGTTTGCTAAATTTAATCTGTATAATCAGGCTCTAATCGCCGTCGATAATCAGCAATGGCGTTGTGCAGGGCATCAGCAGCGAGGTTCGAGCAATGCAATTTCAGCGGCGGCAACCCACCCAGTTCATCGGCCACATTCTGGTTGGTAATATGCATGGCCTCATCAAGAGTTTTACCTTTAACCATTTCCGTGAGCATACTGCTGCTGGCAATAGCTGCTCCACAGCCGTAAGTTTGGAACTTGATATTTTCAATTCGGCCATCTTCGACTTTGATAAATATCTTCATTGTATCACCGCATTTAAAACTTCCGGATTCACCAATACTGTCAGCGTCGGTAAGTTCTCCGACATTGCAGGGATTGCTGAAATGATCGACTACTTTTTCGTTGTACATCGGCAAGGTTCCTCTCTTTAGTCGGTTTTATGCAGTGGGGAGATCTGACGCAGCTTCTCCACAATAGGGGTTATTTTTTCAAGAACATATTCAATATCTGCCTCGTTGTTGTAGCGACCAAGGCTGAAGCGTATCGAGCCGTGCGCAGTCTGCTGATCTAACCCGATTGCCGAGAGAACGTGAGAAGGTTCAAGTGAACCGGATGAACAGGCCGACCCACTGGATGCGGCAATACCCTGTAAATCCAAACTTAATAGGATCGATTCACCTTCGATATATTTGAAACTGACATTTATATTGCCAGGCAAACGTTCCTGGGGATGTCCATTTAAGATAACATCCTCAATTTTTAAGAGGCCTTCAATCAATTGATCTCGTAAGGATGTAAGGTACTCCATTTTATATGGAATCTCGGCTGCGGCAAGCTCCAGGGCCTGGCCCAAACCGATAATTCCGGGAACATTTTCGGTACCCGGCCGCAGTTTGCGTTCCTGGCTACCGCCGCGGTATAAGGGGGTAATTTTTACCCCTTTGCGCTTGTAAAGCGCGCCGACACCTTTCGGCCCATTAAATTTATGTGCAGAAAGTGATAAATAGTCGATAGGCAAATCGTTAACGTTGACCGGCCGCTGCCCGACAACCTGGACCGCATCTGTGTGAAATAATATCCCGTGTTCCCTGGCCAGTGTACCGATTTCAAGGATCGGCTGAAGTGTGCCTACTTCATTATTGGCTGCCATAATCGAAATGAGAAAAGTATCGGGCGCAATGGCGGCCTCTACCGCTGCCGGATCAATCCTGCCGAAGCGGTCAACCGGCAAATAGGTAACCCGGTGCCCTTCATTTTCCAGGTCATGGCAGACTTCGAGCACAGCATGGTGTTCGATACCCGAGGTGATAATATGACCGGCAGAGGCCTGTTTTCGGGCTGTTCCACGCAGGGCCAGGTTATTTGATTCTGTACCCCCGGAGGTAAAAAATATTTCCGCGGGATCTGCCCCAAGAACACAGGCTGTTTTTTCACGCGCCTCATCAATAGCCCGTCTCACTTCCCGGCCCTGGGTATGCAAGCTGGACGGATTACCGTATTGATCTTGCAAGAAGGGTAACATCGCCTCCAAAACTTCTTCCCTGACCGGGGTTGTTGCACCGTTATCCATGTAGACCAGCCGATTCTTCACCGTCGATTCCTCCCCGTTATTTTAATGTCTGCACCGATTTTAAATCAACCAGTTCATTAAGAGTAACTTCATCCAATACATCATTAATCTTGTCTCTTAGCCTTTCCCAGACCGGCCTGGTCAGGCAGGCTTCTTTGCGATGGCAGCAGAAATCCCCTTCTTTTTCAGAAAGACAGTTCACCGGTGTAATCGGTCCCTCTACTGCCCGGACAATATCACCAACCTTTATTTGATCGGGAGAACGGGAAAGAATATAACCGCCCCGGGAACCGCGAACGCTGGAAATAAGCCCGGATCGCCTGAGTCCGGGAACGATTTGCTCTAAAAATTTAAGCGAAATTTCTTCCTGTTCGGCAATTTTCCGCAGGGGTAACGGACCGGTTTGATGATAAAAAGCAAGGACAGCCATAGCCCTTACACCGTATTCCACTTTCGCAGAAAGCTTCATTGTTGTCGACAGAACTCCTTTACTAATTCCGACTAAATAACTAAGGTATCGCCCAGAAAAAAGAATAACACCTGCCTCTTCTGCTGTCAATGGCCTTTATGAAAAACATAATAAAACAACAAAAAGCCGACAAAATAATGCCGGCTAGTAGGATCAAATTCTGTGGCTCTGGATTTAGATAAATCCTGAATCTATATCTTCGTCACGTTTGCTGCCTGCGGTCCGCGGTTTCCTTCGACAACCTCGAATTCGACTTCCTGGCCTTCCTCTAAGGTCTTGAAACCTTCATCCTGAATCTCCGAGTAATGCACAAACACATCTTTGCCTTCCTCGACTTCGATGAAACCGTACCCTTTCTCAGGGTTAAACCATTTTACCTTACCTTGCATTAAATAATTACCTCCTAAAATCACCCTGACGAGCAGGGCTTTATATCAAGTAGACTTTACCACAACTCTTCTTAAAAAGCAAGGTATTCGTTGAATTTTCAAAGATCAGCTTTCAATTTTCAAAGATCATAACTATGTTATAATTGTAAACAACTATTATCCCGGGGGTGGCTGACTTGATCATTGGAGTCGGTATTGACTTGGTTTCAATTGATCGAATCGGTAAAGTCTACAAGAATTACCCCGATCGTTTTCCAGAGAGAATTTTTACCAATCAGGAGAAGATTAATTTTGAGCAACGGGGCTCATTGATCGCTGTGCTGGCCGCGCGTTTTGCCGCCAAGGAAGCGGTTCTGAAAGCAATCGGCTGTGGTATCGGACCGGCTGCACTAAACGAAGTAGAACTGACCACTTTACCCGGCCAACAACCACGTGTCAAACTATCCGGAGAAACATCCCGGTTAGCCGGTGAACGAAATATAACTACTGTTTCAATTTCGATGACCCACGAACCGCCTTTTGCCTGCGCCATGGCCGTCGCATTCAGCGTACCTAACGAGTATAGTTGAGCAGGCCTGATGCACTGATAATGTTCACTTATAGCGGGGAAAACTGTAGAGAACCGCTGGTATCCTGGGTCAGGGTTTGATCGATGCTGATTCCTACGGTGCTGTTCAGTTTGTCCAATCCATGAAATGGTCCATCAAGCGGTAGCCTTCTTTAATTAACAAACCTGTCTCGGCAGCAGAGGCTTCATCAAAGGATCGGGTGGAGCTGTTTTTTTGAGCATTGCTGCGATAAATAGCATAAGGCACCGGCTCCCGGGTATGCGTACCCAGTGAAAGCGGTGTGGCATGATCGGTAACCAGCAGGATACTGTAAGCAAATCCACTTTGCGCCAGCTTTTCCCAGATCACCTTTACTACCTGCGAGTCGATCAGCTCAATCGCCCTGATTTTATTGTCCATTTCAAAACGGTGAGAACATTCGTCCGGCGCTTCGATATGCAGGTAGATAAAATCCTGGCCGCTTTGAAGCGCATCGAAAGCCGCCTCGACTTTTCCGCTATAGTTCGTATCGATATCGCCGGTGGCACCCTCAACTTCAATTAGGTTTAAACCGGCAAAAAGACCAATTCCTTTAATCAGGTCAACAGCAGATATAACCGAGCCTTGCAGGTTATACTTATCGGAAAAATGAGGGATTAAAGGCTTGCGTCCGTTGCCCCAGATCCAGATTGAATTAGCCGGGTTGAGGCCCTTTTCGATTCGCCTGAGATTTACAGGGTGCTCGATAAGAATAGTATAACTTAGCTCCATCATCTCGAGCAGTTTTGAAGCGGCATTGCCGGCAGGCAGGTAATTGCCTATTTTCTGCCCACTGATATCGTGGGGCGGGGTCAACCGCCAATCATCAGGCGCGCCATGCCAAACCAGTAGGTGGCGGTAGCGGAATCCTGTATGGAAATCAAATATTTTTGAGCCCAGTTTATTTTTCACTGCTGTAATCAGTTCGGCGGCTTCCTCGGTTGATATTTCGCCGGAGCAGTAGTCAATCATCGTTTTTTCTCTATAGGGCTCATCGGGGGACAGTGTAACCAAATTGCAGCGGAATGAAACATCATCGGGCTCCAGATCAACGCCAAGGCTGGCCGCTTCGAAGGGGGAGCGGCCAGTGTAGTACTTTAGCGGATCATAACCCATCACTGAAAGATTGGCCGTATCGCTGCCCGGAGGCAGGCCGTCAGGAATCGTCTGAACCAAACCCAGCTCGCCTTCCGCAGCCAGGCGGTCAAAATGGGGGGTGTTTGCGAATTGCAGGGCTGTCTTATAACCAAACTTCTCTATGGGATAATCGGCCATACCGTCTCCAACAATAACTATGAATTTCAAGTATTGATCACTCTCCTCGAATGGTTTGCCGAAAGCAGAGAATTAAATAAGCACAGACTGTGCCCTGAAAATACCCTGTTCCCAACTTTTTGTCAAGGAGACCCGCTACACGCTAAAGGATTTCGCAAATTAACCGGCGAAATTAAGATAACGTAAAGAAAGATGAAAGGAGCGGTTTAATGCGTTATTACAGCACCAGGGGAGAAACCGGTTATGTAACGGCTGCAGAAGCAATTATGAAAGGGCTTGCTCCGGACGGCGGCCTCTATGTGCCAACCGATCAGGCTGCTTCGTTTACAATTGAAAACCTGCCTACCGGCAGTTACCAGGAAATAGCATATAATATTTTCAAACCCTACCTGACAGATTTCAGTCCCACAGAAATTGAGGACGCGATCAACGCTGCCTATAATACGAAAAACTTTGATCACCTGGCGATTGCCCCTTTGCATAAACTCTCCGATAAGCTCTTTGTTTTGGAACTGTGGCACGGTCCGACCTATGCCTTTAAGGACATTGCCCTGCAAATATTACCTCATCTGTTAACCACCGCCATGCAGAAAACAGGTGGAAAAACCGAAATTATCATTCTAACCGCAACATCTGGCGATACCGGAAAATCAGCCCTGGCCGGTTTTCGTGATATACCCGGGATCAAAATTATAGTATATTTCCCGAAAAACGGAGTCAGCGAAGTACAAAAGCTGCAGATGACTACACAGGAAGGCAACAATGTAATGGTAGCGGCGGTAGAGGGCAACTTTGACGACATCCAAACCGGGATTAAGCAGATCTTCAGCGACCACAAGCTGGCAGCTGATCTGGAACGGGCAGGGTACCGGCTCTCATCAGCCAATTCAATCAACTGGGGACGACTGCTGCCGCAAATAGTTTACTATTTTTCTGCCTATAACAGCCTGATCCAACAGGAAGCGCTGCAGCCGGGCGAAAAAATAAATTTTGTTGTGCCAACCGGCAACTTCGGCAATATTCTGGCCGGTTATTACGCCCGGCAGCTTGGCCTGCCGATTAATCGCCTGATCTGTGCCGCCAACAGAAACAATGTTCTCACAGACTTTATTAACAGTGGTATCTATGACAGCAACCGGCCGCTATACCTGACACCTTCACCCTCCATGGATATTCTTATCTCAAGCAACCTGGAACGATTGCTATTTGAATTAACCGGCCACGATTCCGAACGTCTTGCCGCCTGGATGCAAGAGCTAAAGAAGTGCGGTAAATACCAAATTGATCGACCGACACTACAGAATCTGCAGGAGCTGTTCTGGTCGGATTATGCTGATGACGATGAAACCTTACAATCAATCGCCGCTGTATACAAGAGTGATCACTACCTGATCGATACACACACCGCTGTAGGCAAAGCCGTTCTGGCGAAGTATTTGTCCCGAAATAAAGACAGTTGTCCTACAATTATCCTCTCTACCGCCAGCCCCTTCAAGTTTACCGGCAGCGTCATTAAAGCTCTTTTCAGCGAAGGACGTTTTGAAGAAAGCTCTGAGCTTGAACTGTTAAAGATTTTAGCCTTTGAAACCGGCACCACGGTCCCCGCCAATTTGGCCGATCTTGACCAAAAATCGGTCAAACATAAGCAGGTGATCGCGCGTGAAACAATGCTCGATCACCTGCTCTCCTCTCTTAACCCTGGCTGGTTAGAAAACTAGATTAACAGCTTTTCTATTCTCCGTTATCTTTAACCGGGGGCAGCACTTCGGCCGTCACCGGCCGGATCGTTCCAAAGCGGGTGACCAGGACTGCTCCTATCGCCAGGGTATATACAACCAGCGAAACCAGTATTCCTGCATATGGAATCATCCTGATCAGGCCGATAATGAGCGTTCCGATGGCAATTGCCCCCAGAGGGTTGACCGTTTTGGCGGAAATAGTCTTAACAACCTTGCCACCAATCAAGTTGGCTATACCGGCAAAGCCTAAAATTACAGCTGCTGCCAGAGCAATTATCTCAACGAGGACAAGAGGTATGCCAATGATCGTTATCGCCAGTAAAACCATCAGCGGAATAGCCAGAATAGCGGCCAGAAAACCCCATCCGATAACAAAACCGGGTTTAGACGAAACGGCATTGCCGGCTGCTTTGACATGGGCCGGGAACAGGGTATAGGTCAGGATAGCGAGGGCAAACATGATTAACATATTGATAATTCCCCGCGCAGCATTGCCGTAAATACCCATAAATGGGTGCGAGAAGAAAGGCCATTCTCTTGTCCTGATCAGCCGCGGCATAATTCTGATATCGCGAACAGCATGATCAAAGGGACTGACTACCCGTTCTACAATATTTTTTACAAAAGAGCCATCAATCCCTTCAAAACTGTAACCGCTGCCGTTTCCTTCTCCGTCCAGATCTGCAATACTCAACTCTTCTCCGATCTCGACGGAACCGACTAAGGCCGTATCGGCTTTTTTTACCAAGCCCCGGCCAATATAGATCTGGCCGGAGACAACCGCTTCCGGGCCCAGTTCAACCAAACCCTGTTCAAGGATGACGTCACCCTCAACGATGCCGGTAATAATGACATCGCCGCCTTTACTCCTTACATCTCCGGCGACAGCACCGTTAATACGCAGCTCACCAAAACCGGAATCGATAGTACCGCCAACTGTTCCGTCAACCCGGGCGGTTCCCAGATCAACGATCAGATTTCCGCCTATAGAACCATCGACAATAACTTCACCCATACGTGCGATTACGTCACCGCCGACATTACCGCTGATCACAACCTGACCCATATTGGCCTCGACATTACCGTTAACATCGCCCATGACATTAACCTGTCCAATGTTACTGTTGACGTTGCCGATAATTACACCGTAGATGGTCAGTTCGCCCAGGTTCAGGGTCACATCACCATTTACCGTTGTGCTTCGGGGGATCTCCAGGCTTCCTGCTGCCATATTGATGTCTTCGTTGATAACCACATCATTGGCTGCTCCTGCCAGTCCCATTGGCAATAAGCCCAATATTAAAACCAGGATAGTAATAAACAACACTGCAGTTACACTTCTCTTTTTTGTCATAGTTTTATCCCTCCACTGTTTTTAACTTGCTTAAAATAAGAAACTCCAGAACAACCATCGCTGTCATAACCGTGATCACCCAGAGTGGATTGATACTCCGGCTCAGGAAGAACAAGTCGAAAAACATATCGATATAAAAACCGAACTGGCGGGTCATGCCTACAGAGAACCACCATTCCAGATAAGTTGGATTGAGTAGATATACGCTAATAAAAGCCAGGGCAGAGATAATCGCTGCCACCAGGAAGGCGGGGAAAGGTTTGCTTTCAATCCGGCCTGATAAGACCTTATAAAAGCCGATTGGCAATCTTGCATCGCTGCTTAAGCCTTCAGCAACACTAATTATCCTCTGTACATCAAGGTAGGTTTCCCGACATTTGGAACAGTCCTGTAAATGCTCGGTTATAATAAGATCATTTTCCTCACCGTCGGCTACAGCCTGTATGGTTAAAGCATCCGGGCATTGACTCTTGTTCATGTCAATAATATCCTCCCTTCTCCAGAGCTTCCCTTAGCATGATCCGTCCCCGGTAGAGCCTGTTCTTGACCAGCGTTATTTCCAGGTCAAGTGTTTCACAGATTTCGGCATAGCTGAGTTCACCAACATGTTTGAGCAGAATTACTTCTCGGTAGATTGGTGGTAGTGCACGTAAAACCCTTGACAGTTCTCTCGCTCCCTCTTTTTCCAGGTAAAGCTCTTCCGGACCTGAATCTGTTGATTGATAGAGATCTTCATTTAAATCTGCCGGCAGTTCCCGGTTGTCGCGCAGCCAATTGCGACAAAGGTTGCCGGCAATTTTAAACAACCAGGGACCAGCCGGTTTGCTGCGATCATAACTGTCCATGTGCTTATATGCTCGCAGGAAAGTTTCCTGGGTTAGATCCTGGGCCTGAGTGTGGTCACCGGTGTAACGCAAAACCAGGCGATAAATGCGATCTCCATATGTTTCAACCATTCCCTGCAGCAGCTTTTGCAACTTTGCACCACCAATTTAGCTTTCCATAATATATATACACAGTACATGCCAAATAGTCTGATCAAAATAACAAACCGGCTGAATCAGCCGGTTTGTGAATGATTTCCGTCAGGCATTAGTTTAAAACCTGGCTTCACCAACAGCGGTTATTTCAACCCGGCTGTGTGAAAAAACTGCGGAATTAACCACTCCTGAATCGATCTTCAATTCCAGGGTCGTAAAATCAGGCCCGCCCAGTTCGATTCCGCCTCCTGATTCTAAGTTCAATGTAAGCCAACCATTTTTACCGGCAGCAATGTGATTCAGTTCTCCCCGGGCCAGAACGGCAATACCCGAGGCCACCGAACCGGTTCCGCAGGAGGGTTCGATAAAGTCATTCTGCACGTAATGAGGGAAAATAACCCGCAGATCGCCACCGTTTTTCGGGTGCCAATCATAAAGAGCAACATTAGATTCTTCCTCACCCGTTTGATCCACAAACTCACGCTGTATCGCAAGCAGTTGATCGCGTGTTTGCCTATCCCAGTTAATAAAATCAGCTTCGGGACAGACTTCTTTAAAGTGATCGGCATTAATCACTAAAAATTTACCGGCTCGCATCACTTCACATCCCTGCAGAAGCATCTGACCGACACCATGCTCATAACCTTCTTTCACAAAACTCTCCATGTTGGTCTTGATTCGCACAGCTTTACGATCAAAAGCCTCAATGTTCAGCACTGTCGGGCCGCAACCGGTATGGAGAATCACCTCGGTTAGCGGAGAATCCTGCACAATACCAAATAGTTTTCCGAGGTCTGTTTCGATCAACGCCGCTCCTAAAACCTGGGTAAAACCGCCGCAGGCGCTGATGAAACAGGGCAGCGTTGGCTCGGCAATTTTCACATCGATCTGACCCATTTTACCGGTGGGGTATAATATCCCTGCTTCATGAGCGTGTAGATAATTTGGCCCCATCAATTTTACGGCTACTTCCAGCTCCTGGCCGGCCGGGATCTGATCACCACGCAGCAGAATGATCAGGTTTCCGCCCATGTGACCACGGACAAAATTAAGTTTCATTGCTACCTCCGTTCCGGAGTGAAACTCACTCCTTCAAATGAAATAGGTTTCAGTAACAGTGCCCCGTTTTGCGCACTTCGTTCATGCGTGTTTCCAGGCAGGGGCAGACATTTTCGGAAATATTTTCAAAACGACAGGGACAATAAAAATCACCATATAGCTTATTCTTGCCGACCAGACCATCCAGAACCAACTCTTTGTCTTCATTGAAGGTATAGCCGTGCAGGCGTGCAAAATTCTCTGACCGCTTGCGGATTTCGGTCTCGGGATCCGTGGATAGGCGTACAGCCTCCACTTCCGGCTCAACAGCGCTTATTTCAAGCTCTGCCCCGCAGACAGTACAAATTACAACCTGCCCCTTTTCCAGTTCGCCATGGTAGATAAACGAAACCCGGCAGACCTTACAGTAAATTTTATGCTTCACTCTTAAGCGCCCCTTCAATCTCCTCTTGCTTGAACCCAGAGATCACCTGGCCATCAATTACGGTTACTGGAAATGAACGTTTGCCGGTCAATTTTTCCATTTCTTCCAAAGCTTGCGCCTGGTCTTCGCCCTGGACTAAATCAACATCGATCGCATCGTATTCAACATTATGATCATCAAGCAATTTTTTAACTTTTTTGCACCATGGACAGGTACTCAGAGCATATACTTTAATCATGGATAAACACCTCCGGTCTCATTTCCGGTCTCATTTAATCAACTTTAAAAACAGATTTTTGTATAATTACCAAGCGAGCCGTGGCAATGATATCAAGCTCTTTAACCTTATTGACCACATCAGCACTCATCTGATCATCAACCTGAAGGACCATCATAGCTTCTCCGCCGGCTGTTTTCCGACCCAATTGCATAGAGGCGATGTTAACCTTTTCATCACCCAACAAAGTGCCAATTTTACCAACAACACCGGGGCAATCATGGTGTGTTGTTACCAGCATAAACTCAGACGGGATAATCTCGATCCGATAATCATCAACGCGTACTATACGCATATCATTGTTAAGCAAGGTTCCGGATATATGGTGTTCGTCACTGCCGGATCGGGCCGTCATCATCACTAAGTCGCTGTAGTTTTTTGTTTCAGTGGTTGATATCTCCCGAACATTGATACCCCTGGTTTTAGCTATGTAGGGAGCATTGACCCAATTAACCCCGTCACCGATAATATGACGCAAGAATCCGATCAGGCAGGAAATAGTCAGTGGTGCAAGTGGCATCGCCGCTATCTCACCGCTGTAAGTAAGTTCGATTTCATCAACCGAACCACCGAAGATCTGCAGATAAAAGCTGCCCATCAGCCGCATTAATGGTAAAAAAGGTTCCAGTGCTGCCCTTGCCTCCGGCATCAGGGACGGCACATTTACAGCGGAAACAATCGGTTCTCCCTGCAGGGCTTTGATTACCTGCTCGGATACCTGTAAAGCCACATTAGTCTGGGCTTCAAGAGTCAGCGCTCCAAGATGCGGGGTTACAATGACATTGTCCAGTTCCAGAAGTCTACAGTTGAGTGGGGGTTCCTCCTCAAACACATCAAGTGCGGCACCGGCCACCTTGCCTTCCTTTAACGCGCTGTATAAGGCCTCTTCGTCGATCAACCCACCCCGCGCACAGTTGACGATTCTTACTCCTGGTTTGAGCATAGCAATCTCTTTCTTGCCGATCAGGTGATGCGTTAAGGAGCTCAGCGGCAGGTGCAGGGTTATAAAATCAGCCCTTTTTAAAAGATCTTCAAGGGTCACCAGCTCAATGCTCATTTTTTCGGCCTGTTCGGTTGAAATATACGGATCATAAGCAATTATAGTCATACTCATCGCCCGTGTCCGGCGGGCTACCTCGCTGCCGATCCGGCCAACCCCGACTACACCGAGCACTTTATTGGTTAACTCAACTCCGGTATATTTGGTTCTTTTCCACTCGCCGCGTTTAACCGAGCTGTTCGCTTCAGCAATATTCCGAGCCAGCGCGGTTAACAGCGCTATGGCATGTTCTGCCGCTGAAATAGTATTCCCGTGAGGGGCATTAACAACAATTATTCCCTTCTCCGTGGCTTTATCGACATCGATGTTGTCCACTCCGACACCGGCCCGGCCGATCACTTTAAGATTACCACCGACTTCGATTACCGCAGCATTGACTTTCGAACGGCTGCGAACTACCAGGGCGTCGTAAGCGCCAATTTCCTTAACCAGTTCACCCGGTTGCATGTCTGGTTTATAATCAACTTCTGTATGCGTCTTCAGCAGCTCCAGACCTTCTGGGGAAAGGGAATCGCTGACCAATACTTTCAAACAAAACACCTCCGACCAATAGACAGCTATAAAAATAGTAAGTTAAATATAACACAAAAGACAGCAGTCTCCAAGAATATTTGCTATAACATGTTTAACGCTCTGACAGCTCGATAGCACCCTGCGCACATAGTTCCTGGCAGCAGTAACAGCGTATACATTCATTCAAGTCTATATCGGGAATGCCTGTCGAAAAATCGATCACCTGGACAGGACAGTTTTTAGCGCAAACTCCACAACCGTTGCACAAAATACTATTAACACTGGGGTAAGGCCGGCGGGCATAGATCATATTTCTAAACCAGGCCAGTGGAAAATTGGCAATCAGACGACTGACTTTACCGGAAGCGGCCGGCCCCTGATCAAAATCATTAATCCGGCACTCCTCGATCGTTAAACCCTTGATTTGAATCTCAGCCAGGTTGGACCCGGGCAACTTGAGTTCTCTGGCTACAGCTACCGTGGTAACCTGCTCCGGGCGAAAACCGGTTATCTCTGCTGCCACACTATCCAGGGCAACTGCATTTGGCGAGGCCATCAGCAGACCAAGCCGCCGTGCTTTCCCCCGGCGCGGCCCAGTCCCTTCCATCGCAACAACTGCATCAATAATTGAAAAAGCAGGTTTGACAGCCAGGTAAACATCGATCAGCAGGCGTGAAAATGCAAGAGGCAGAGGGTACTCCATATGGTAACGCTTTTTGTGATTGCCAGCCACACACCCGAAGACGTTTTTTACCGCGGCAGTCAACCCTACCAGAGCATGTGTCTTCAGCTTGGCAACGTTGATCACCAAGTCAACCTGCTCCAGTTCCGCTGCCAGCGGGATGATCCTTTCTCTGAATCCTTTGACCCAGGTCTCCTTAACGCCTTTAAAAAGAAGCATCTCCGCCCCGGTTTCAGCCATTACTTTCTGTAGGCCGGAGACACGGTGAGCTTCTTCCTGTTGATCATCACCCGGGCTGTCACCGATCAGCACTATTCCACCCACTTCCTGAATCAACTCGGTCAGCGCCTTGATAATCACCGGGTGAGTGGTAACTGCCTCTACAGGCGCTGCAGCAGCCAGCAGATTCGGTTTGAGAAGCACTCGTTGTCCCGGTCTGACAAGGGTTTCGATCCCGCCAAAGCATGCAAGGAGTTGTTGTAAGGCCTGACGAGCCTCCTGTAGGTGGTAACGCTTGCAGTGTGTAAGGGCCACTATTTGCTGTTCTGAAGTTGTCAACAGATCATTCCTCTCTCAATAAATATATGTGCAGACGTGATTTACGTCTAATATTATTGTTCAGCATTATTTTATGCAGAACGCTATAAAGAACTGTTCCGGCAGTTGTCACCACCAAAACTACAACAAGGAGGCTGCTTCTTTATCCGCCAGCAGTGTAATATCGCGGTGAAGCTGCAGCAGGGATGCCGGCAGGTTAGTTGTGATCTTGCCAGTGCACATGCCCTGGACAGCCCGGGCTTTGTTCTTACCGGAGGCCAATAGGATTATTTTTAACGCATCCATGATTGAGCCCATACCCATAGTCACCGCCTGCCGCGGCACCTCTCCAGGTGAATCAAAAAAGCGGCTGTTGGCTTCTATAGTATCTTCAGATAGATCAATAAGATGTGTATGGGTATGCAGATAATTGTTCGGTTCGTTAAAACCGATATGGCCGTTACCCCCAATACCCAGTACCTGCAGATCGATTCCGCCGGCTTCGCTGATCATGCGGTCATATTCCAGGTAGGAGTCGGCAATATTTTTATCGTTGTAGCAGGGGATGTGGATGTTCTCATCCCTGACATTGACATGCTCAAAAAAGTGCTGGTGCATATAATAATGGTAGCTCTGTGCATGTTCTGGTGACAGGCAGGCGTATTCATCAAGGTTGAAGGTAACCACACTGTTGAAGTCAACTTTTTTCTCTTGGAACATCTTGACCAACTGGGCATACATACCCTCCGGAGTTGAACCGGTAGCCAGTCCCAAAACTGCCTGCTGATTGCGTTTTACTTCTTCAGCTACGATGCCAGCCGCTTTTTCGCTCAGATCCTGATAATTCTCAGCTATTATAATATTCATTAATCCGTCATCTCCTCAGCACAGGTTAGAAAATCTCTTCTTTCTCCTCGGTAGTATAAAAAAGGGCCATTAACTGATCATGATCTGTCGTTTCGCTGGCCGACAGTAAAGAACGCTCGGCCTCGATACGGTTTCGCCGCGCCTTCCTTTCTAACAAACATATTTTTTCAGATATCTTATAGCTTATCAACATCTGCCTGATCTGGTTGTATATACTGCGACTGCCGTAAAGATATTGTCCTTCATCAAGAATCTTCGAAGCAACCATTGCTTTGAAAGCAGTAAAATGAAATTGTTCATCTACAGCTGCCAGATCTTTAATAATGTAATCTAGCTCCTCCTTAGAGGCCGGATTCATCAATAAATTATATTTTTCTTTGTAGATTACAGAATCAAGGCTTTTATGCAGTTGGTCGGGCAGGCCTTCAGTCACAATAATTATATCAAGATCGGAACCCCTGACCAGTTCACCGGTGGATGCCTCCGGTCTCGGTTCTGCATGAGCCATATCGAAAACAACGTCACCGGCAATAATAAAACAGGCTTTATTAATAATCGAGGCCCTTTCCTGGTGACTCTCCACCAGGCGGCGGATAGTATCGCGGGCCAATTTAATTTTTCTTTTACTAATGGCGGCAATTTCTTTTTCTACCTGCACCGTTCGTGCAGCGATTGCTACCTTTTGCCCTTTAAGGCCGACAATCGTATAGTTAAGGAATTCCCTCATGATCGACGGGGATAAGCGGGCATAACCATCGACCTTCATATCCAACCGCAGGTATCTTTTCCCAACAATGCAAGTTACTATGTGCCTCGAATTCGTACAACTTTTCCAGGCCGCAAAAGTATCCATCCCGGTTTCTATAGCTAACTCTTTACCGGTTAAAGGACCCCGATTCCCAAGAATCCCGATCAGATCATCCATTATTCCTCTCGCTGACTATGATCCAGAAGAATCTGATTCTGCCTGACTTTAATAATAGTTCCCGGGTGGTAATAACCTCTTGCTGTTCCGTTAGGATAAAGTAAAACACTTTTCCCCAACAATGTTCCCGGTGCAGTAACACTGTTGCATCCTGTTTCAACACCATCGGCGAGAATTGCGCCAAATTTTCGCAGGGCTGTCTTATACCTTTGGCCGCCGGCATTTACGACTATCGGGGAATCAATCATTTTCAGGTTAGCAAGTTTGGTCCCGGCCCCCAGGTTAACACTGCCCAGGATACTGTCACCGATATAAGCAAAGTGACCCGCTTTACTGTCACCCAACATCACCGACGATTTGACCTCCGTAGTATGACCGACCACACAATTATTTCCGACCAGGACATCCCCGCGAATGTAGGCTCCATGGCGGATTTCAGTACCATCCCCAATAATCGTCGGGCCTTTGATCAGGGCAGCCGGTTCAATTACCGTATTCTTACCGATAAAGATATCATCGTCCATCAGAAATGCTCCAGCATGAATTATACTAGCCCCTTCCAGGATAACCCCATCTTTTTTAACGATTGCTTCTTTACCGGTTGTATCTACAACAAACCCTGAACTGATCACTAGGCCGTCATGAAGCACCAAGGTCTTTTCGATTAACGAATTACCCCTGCGGATCTCATGAACATTGCCTTTTAGATGGTCCTTAAGGTAGGTTTTGATCCTTTTTAGCCCTTCCCAGACAAATTCCGTATCATCAAACAGACTTTTAAAGCGATTTTCGGTAAGATCAAAAAAATTTGTCGCTTTGAGCATTTTCAACACCTCTTTAGTTGGTACGTCTTGTATTCAGGCGATCAGGAAAATAGTTCTCTAACTTGTT
>JAUWPV010000023.1 GCA_030611385.1 Bacillota bacterium
CTCGACGAGTTCGATGTTATCGAGTGTTTCGAGCAGTCAGGCTGTGAAAGGCGCTTTGGTGAAATGACCAAGCGGCAGGTTGAGCTTTATGATGCTATGGGTATTGAGGCACCCTCGTTACAATAATGCGGGGATGCAGGATAGATATCGGCAACCAAAGCCAGCGCTTCCCGGCCAGTCAATCCTTCCGGAAAAACCGGATTCTGGGGCAGGTAGTTAATGCGGTGCAGGTAGTTTTGCTTTCGGCCAAATTGAAGCGGTTCCCCGAACACCTGAATATTGCCCGCATTTGCAGGAATCAAACCGAGGATTATTTTTATCGCGGTAGTTTTCCCGGCCCCGTTAGGCCCTAGGAAGCCGTGCACACTGTCCTGTTGCACCGAGAAATCAATGCCCCGCAGCGCCCTGTGGTTGGCGAAATTTTTAGTCAGATTATTGGCCTGTATGGCGTATCCGGTAATGTTATTCCTCTCCCCTGCCGAAGATCAGGTAGATGATCGGCCCGAAAAAATTAACGAATATTACAATCAGGACCCAGGCCCATTTGGGCAGTGTCTTGGTTTGCTTGCGTCTGATCAAGTCAATTATTGCCCAGAGAAAAAGCAGAAATTGAAATACCAGTAAAGGCCACAGCATTTTCAGGATTTCCAAGCCCTTTTCCAAAATGATCTACCTCCCTGAGCTCTAGAAAATCTAACTCTTCACCTGGTGATAGGCCCAATCGAGCCACTGCATTGCTGTTTCCAGGTCATTTTTATCAATTGTCGCGCCGCACCAGAAGCGCAAACCGTTTGGGGCATCACGGTACGAGGCAATGTCAAATGCCGCTTCCTCGGTTTCGAGCAATTTCACCAGCTGTTTCAACCGGTTGGGATCCAAATCCACTGTCAGGCAGACGCTGGTATTGGAGCGGATAGTCGGGTCGGCAGAAAGGAAATCAATCCAGCTGTGTTTGGCAACAAATTCTTCAATCACGTGCAAATTGTTTTCGGTGCGTTTGAATAAAGCCGGCAACCCGCCGATGCTTTCCGCCCAGTTGAGGGCATCGAGATAATCTTCATTGCAGAGCATTGATGGAGTATTGATTGTCGATCCTTCAAAGATTTCGTTCATTAATGCGTTGCCCTTTTTCAGCCGGAATATTTTTGGCAGGGGCCAGGGCGGCGTATAGTTTTCAATCCGCTCGACAGCACGGGGTGACAAAATGAGCATACCGTGTGCCGCTTCACCACCAAGAACTTTTTGCCAGGAGAAGGTAACGGAATCGAGTTTTTCCCAGGGGATCTCCATGGCGAAGACGGCCGAGGTAGCGTCACACAGGGTTAGACCTTTACGGTCAGTTGGAATGAAATCGCCATTCGGTATCTTTACCCCACTGGTTGTGCCGTTCCAGGTTAAGACCACATCATGGTCGAAGTTGATTCTGGACAGGTCGGGCAGAAAGCCGTAATCGGCGGTTATCAGGCAGACTTCTTCTATTTTAAGCTGTTTTTGGATGTCATCAGCCCAGGTTTTACCGAATGATTCAAAGTAGATTACATCCACCGGCCGTTCTCCGAGCAGGTTCCACATAGCCATCTCGAAGGCTCCCGTATCGGAGGCTGGAACAATACCGAGCAGGTAATCCACAGGCAGATCGAGAATCTGCTTCGTTTTTTTAATCGCCTCCTGAAGGCGCTTTTTGCCAATGCTGCTGCGATGTGACCGGCCGAAGGGTGCATTTTGCAGCGCCTGCAGATTGTATCCCGGTCGCTTCGCGCAGGGACCGGATGAAAAATTAGGATTGGCGGGTTTTTGGTATGGTCGGTGGGTCATCTGATAAAACCTCCAAATCATTAGAAATTATAATTAAATATTATATTAGCAGATCAATAATGTAAATAGCGACTGGTCAGTGTGGTATAATTTAAATCGATAGCTAATATCATTTAGCAACAACTTGCGGGAGAGGGCATTTCAGATGCGAAAACCGCTTTTACTACTACTCAGCTTGTTACTGCTGGTTTTTCTTTTTGGTTGCTCAGCCGGAGAAAATGAGCTGGAAGATTCAGAGTCGGTGATCAAAGTGGTGACCACGATCTATCCCCTGGCAGATATCAGCAGACAGCTTGGCGGCAATAAGGTCAGTGTAAATTATCTCTTACCGGCCGGGGCCAGCCCACATACCTATGAGCCGACAGTGGAGCAAGCCAAACAGGTCAGTGAAGCCGCTTTGTTTGTCCATATTGGCGCTGGTCTTGATGACTGGGCAGTAAAGCTGGCCGAAACAGCAGAACCGGATTTGCACATACTCGATCTGTCCGAACAGGTCGCCCTTCTCGAAATGGCTTCCGAACATCATCTGGAAGATCCAGACACTGCCGATGAAAGTCGCGATCATGGTTCCGCAGACCCCCATTTCTGGCTTGATCCTTTGCTGGTGCGCGACTCGATCTGTCCGGCCATCTATAAACAGCTGGTCCGGCTTTCTCCTGAAAATGAAGTTTACTTCCTGGAAAAACTGGAAAATTACCGGCTCGAGTTGACCTTACTGCATGATGAGATCGAGGAAGCCACAGCTGCTTTTTCCCATGATCAATTTATCGCTTTTCACTCGGCATGGCAGTACTTCGCCAGACGCTATCAATTGAAGGAAGTTGCCGTAGTTGCCGAATTCCCGGGGCAGGAGCCCTCTGCCAGCTGGGTGGCGGAATTGGTCAGGCTGATCGAAAAAGAAAAAATTAGAGCCATCTTTGCCGAATCCCAGTTTTCGTCGGCACTGGCTGAAAGAATTGCCGAAGAAAGCAAAATTGAAGTAATGCTGCTTGATCCGCTTGGTGGAGAGGGGCTTCCCAACCGGGAAACCTTTATAGATTTAATCCGTTTCAATCTTGCTGTTTTCCGGCAAGCCCTGGAGTAATTAAGTGTTTCACTATCTATAATTAACGCAATACAGTTCAAGTGATCCTGATGAATAATTCAGATATTTTAACGCAGTCTCTGGGGGTTAATTACATTGGAAGATCTGATCAGAGCAGAAAACCTGGGTGTAACACTGGGAGGGAAGGTGGTTTTGGAAGAGATCACCTTTTCAGCCCGAGCCGGTGACCTGACCGGCATTATCGGTCCAAATGGAGCCGGTAAAACCACTCTGCTGCGTGCTGTTCTCGGTCTGGTACCGGTTCAGAAGGGCGAGCTGACTGTGATCGGTGTTCCTTCATCCAGGGTGAAAGAGATCAGGCCCAGGATTGGTTATATGCCTCAGCGTCAGTCTTTTGAACAGCGCTTTCCTCTCTCTTCAGCCGATGTAGTTGCCACTGGTCTGCTTTCCCCGGGCACTCTGCTTCGCAGGATAGATAATAAAGAGAAAAAGATCCAGACTGCTTTAAAATCAGTGGGCATGGCCCACTTATCTAGTTGGCCTTTTCAGGATCTTTCCGGTGGCGAACAGCAGCGTGTCTTACTGGCTCGTTCCCTGGTGCGGAGCCCTGCTTTGCTTCTGCTCGATGAGCCAAATGCCGGCCTTGATTTTCCGGCCCAGCAGAGTTTTATGGAACTGTTGCAGAAACTTAAAGAAAAAGAAGGTCTTACAATAATTCTTGTTTCCCACGATCTGATTTCAATAGCTGCGGCGTCCGATCAACTGGTTTGTATCAACCGGACCATGCATATTCACGGCCAACCTGCAGATGTTTTACGTAGCCCTCATCTCGATGAAGCCTACCGCTGCCAGTTTGATTTCCTCAGCAGTACCGGGGATAAAGAGAGGTCTTGGCATTGAGTGATATCCTGGCTTATAGCTTTATGCAGCGGGCCTTGCTTGCTGCCCTGCTTGTTGGAACGCTTTGTTCTACCATATCCTTTTTTGTTATTTTGAAGAGGCTCTCATTTTTAGGCGCCGGTATTTCGCATACTGCCTTGGGGGGGATTGCTCTCGGACTGGTAATCGGAGTTGATCCTGTTTTGACCGGTACAATTTTTGCTGTGGGAACAGCAATGAGCACAGGTTATATCAGTCGTATCGGCAGAATCAGCGAAGATACGGTGATCGGTATATTTTATGCATCGGGTATGGCTTTTGGCATAGCTCTGATCAGTACTTTTAAAGGATATTATCCTGAGTTGTTTGCCCTGCTTTTCGGAAACATCCTCTCTGTTTCCATAAGAGATCTGCTCTTAATGGGTCTGAGTCTGGGCTTGATTCTAATTTTCGTTTTATTATTCTTCAGGGAGCTGCTGGCGATCTGCTTTGATGAAGAGATGGCTGAAGCGGGCGGACTACCGGTCAACCTCCTTTACATGGGCTTGTTGGCGGCAATGGGCTTGACAGTTATGGTTTCGATACAGCTGGTCGGGGTGGTTCTTGTAGCCGCCCTGATCGTCATTCCCGGAGCAGCTGCCTACCGTCTTAGCAAAAACTACCGCATTATGCTTGTTTTGTCACTGGCTGTGGGTTTGACCGGAAGCTTTGGCGGCCTCATCTTTTCATACTATTACCCGGTTCCGCCGGGTGCGACAATTGTTCTGGTTCTTGCGCTTATTTTCGCTGTTGTTATGGTACTTAAGCCGCTGCACGAACGGTTGCGTCAAAGGTTCCCCTTGATTAAAAGGTCAGGGGGAGCACGCTAGTCAATTTTTCTGTCTTTTCCCGGAGGATTAAATATTGAAGATTTTACTTTTTCATTGGAACCGTGCATTTGATCAAGCAGTCTTTGTATCTGGATAGACGAAGGGAGTGTATGCTGTGACTAACAAAACGAGGATTATAATCACATTGATTTTGTTCGTTGCTGGTGCAGCCTTTTTAGGAGCCGGGTGTCGAATTGCCGATCTGGAGACTGGTGAAGAACAAATACTGGAAGGTGAAGGCATTTTCGTCGGACAGATTGACAGTTATTCTGTAGAAATCGAAATTGACGGACAGCCGGTTGTTTTTGGCTTTGGTGATGGAGTGAGCGTAACCGGGATTGGCGATGGAACAGCGGTTGTTTTCTCTTATATCGAAGAAGAAAGCCGACCGATTCTGTGGTCGATTGAAGCCATCGGGACAGAAGATGAAGTGCTGGTGGGAGAAGGTATTTATATCGGTCAGATTGACAGCCATTCAGTGGAAATTGAAGTGGAGGGTCAACCCGAGGCCTTCGCAATTGGTGAAGAAATATCGCTTGAAGGCCTGGAATACGGTTCACGGATCGCTTTTACCTACCGGGAGGAGCAATATCGGCAGTTGCTGCTGACGGTCCAGATTATTGAAGAACCGTTGGACGGTGGAATTGACAATCTGGTTGGAGAGGGAATCCTGGAAGGCCAGATTGATTCTCAATCGGTGGAAATTAAGCGAAACAGGGTTTTTATACTTGGCGAAAAGGTCAGTGTGGAAAATATCGAGAATGGTTCCCTGGTAGCTTTCACCTATACCGAAAGTGGGTTGAGAGCGGTAATTGATACACTTGAAGCTGTTGAACAACCCCTGGAAGGTGAAATCGCGCATGGGAACCTGATTGGGCAGGTGGATAGCCAGTCGGTAGAGATTCAATATTATCAGGCATTTGCCCTTGGTGAAGGAGTAAGCGTTGAAGGCATAGCTGACGGGTCTGAGGTTATATTTACCTACCGGGAAGGGTTGTACCGTCTGGTGTTAACCTCACTGAAAGCAAAATAACATGGATTGGTGAAGAATTAAGGGTGCCATCACGAAAGACAGTCCAGCGGTGGCTCTTTTTAGTTCTGTCTTTTTATACGTTATAAACCCTTGTTTAACTGGTGCAGAACATGTTAATATAGGTGAGCGATAATAATGGCCAGACCGATTCGAGCAGAGATTACGGATTAATGTTCCGGGGAAGACATTTCTGTAATGTCGGTAAACTTTGACAGGCTCTAGTTAAGACTGATACTGAGATTACTGTTTTGAGAGGGGTATTGTAATGATTGATTGTAAAAGTTGCGGTATGAACTATGATCAGGAAAAGTACGAAAGCTGCCCTTACTGCGGGCATATTCCAGATAAAGGGGCAGATAGCAGTGTAGAGGTAGCTTCAAAAAAAGAGATCAAAAAAGAAAAGAAAGCTCAACCGGAAAAAGAAAAATCAGCCGGTAATATGCTGAAATATATAATAATCGGTGCCGTTGTTGTAGCCGTTGTCGGTGCCGTTGTATTGGCATTCTTCACTTTTGGTGATTCCGGAATAACTGTTCCCGATAAGTATGCAACAATACAGGAAGCGATCGATGCCGCAGAAGATGGTGACGAGATAGTGGTCCAGGTCGGTGTCTACCGCGAAAATTTAGATTTTAAAGGGAAAAATATCATATTGCGCAGTACCGATCCTGATGACCCGGCAATTGTCAGCGAAACTATAATCGACGGCGTCGGAAGCGGAATCGTCGTTTCTTTCAGGAGTGGGGAAGGAGAAGGGGCGGTTCTCAGTGGGTTTACCATAACCAGAGGCGGAGGGATTGTCATCTCCGGGAATAGCTCACCGCTAATTGAAAAATGTATAATTGAAGACAATACTGCAGAATATGGCGCCGGGATCTATATTGTCAATTCATCTCCGACAATCAGGGACAATATAATTATTGGCAATTCCGGCTCCCTGGGCGGAGGATTGTTTATAGAAGAAGCATCGCCCTGGATCGAGGGGAATACTATTGTCAGTAACAGTGCGAATATGGGCGGTGGGATGGCGATTGTATATACTTCGACGCCAACGGTTATCGATAATGTTATAGCTGATAATACTGCTGGAAATCTCGGGGGCGGGATATTGGTGGCAATAGACTCTTCTCCGATCATAACGGGTAATACTGTAGCCGGTAATTTTGCCGAACGCAATGGTGGTGGCCTGTATATCGATGAATCCGAACCGGAGATTGCGGACAATACAATATCACAAAACAGGGCAGCCAATGGTGGAGGTCTGTTCATTGTAAATTCTTTGAGCAGCGCTGTTATAATTCGCAACAACAGCATTGCTGACAACCTTGCTTATATTGCCGGTGGTGGTATATACATAGAGGGATCATCTCCGCTGATCGAAGATAATACATTTATTAATAATATATCCGAGTTTTTAGGTGGAGCAGTTTCTGTTTACGTTTCATCACCTGTTCTGCGGCTTAACATTTTTGAAAGCAACCAGGCGGATGATCTGGGCGGAGGAGGAGCGATTTGGTCTTCAGAAGATTCAGTTCTGGACCTAAACGATCCGGATGATAATACCTACCTGGACAACATTCCCAATGACATATCCCGAGAGTAGATAGACCTTGAATAAGATATCTGTTTTTGGAGAGGAGCTTGTATAATGGTTAAGAATAGTGGAAATAAATCCGGCAGGTTTAAAATAATTGGTTTAGGGGCAGCGACCCTGGTTGTGGCCGCCTTAATTGTTCTGGTTGCAGTATATCTTTTTAATCCTGGCATTTCGGTTCCGAAAGACTACAGAACTATCCAGGCAGCTATTGAGGCAGCTAAAGACGGTGATGTAATTGTTGTAGAACCCGGTGTCTATTATGAACAAATTGATTTCATGGGCAAGAATATTACCGTGCGCAGCACAGATCCGGAAGATCCTGAAGTGGTAGCCAGCACAATTATTGATGGGCGGAAAAGAAGTTCCGTTGTTACATTCCGCAGCGGTGAAGGGGCCGGAGCTGTTTTACAGGGGTTCACCATTACCGGAGGCGTCGGAACTAAAGAGATCATAGTCCAGATTTTTGAGGACGAGGAAACAACGAATGAAGGCTACTATGGAGGCGGTATTCTGGTTACCGAGAATAGCTCGCCAACCATTATTCAAAATGTGATCAAGGGTAACCAGGCTGAACTGGACGGTGGAGGGATTTCCATACAGGATAGTTCGAGCCCCACGATAAAGAACAATATTATTGAAAATAATAACGCTTTCAATGGCGGTGGCATCGCGATATGGAAATCCAACCCGATAATTGAGAATAATGAGTTCGGGAACAATCGGGCCAATTATCTGGGCGGCGCCATCCTGGTCGATTTTGAGTCGGCACCCTTGATTAGCGAAAATGACATCCACAATAACAGCTCAACCAGCGGCGGTGGTATAGCGGTTTGGTATGCGGAGCCGCTGATTACCATAAACACTATTAATCAAAATTCGGCAATCTGGTACGGGGGAGGGATCGCCGTTTTTGGTGCTGCCGCCATCATCGATGGCAACGAGATATCAAGAAACTCGGCAACCAACAACGGTGGCGGTATCGCCGTAGCCGAAGGAGCGAACCCTGTAATCAGCAATAATATCATTACCCGTAACTACACCGAGGAAAATGGTGGAGGAATCGCTGTGGTTGAGGGTTCAGAAGCGGTCATCAATGATAATATTATTTCTGACAATGCTGTTCTTTTTGGCGGTGGGGGTGTCTATGTAGACAAATCGTCCGCAGAGTTCAACGGTAATAATATTACAGAAAACATGGTTCAGCAGGATGGCGGAGGAATCGCTGTAATCAACGGTTCTGCTGTCCAAGTGAACAATAATATTATAGACAAGAATATAGCCGGGAGAGCCGGCGGGGGAATAGCGGTTGGTGAAGGTTCATCGGCGACTATTGAAGATACTACGATTACCGGCAACCAGGCTGGCACCGGCGGAGGTCTGTTCGTTTTAAAAGCAACACTAAACCTGGTCCGCAGCCTGATTACTGATAATGTGGCTCAAACTGGCTCCGGAGGCGGGGTTATGATGGTGACCAACTCAAGCGCTGAGATCCGGAATTGCAGTTTTGCCGGTAATATTGCTTTCGAGTTTGGTGGAGGGATCGTCGCTTTTGAAGGGTCGGTAGGAATTCTCAGAAACAATGAGTTCATCGGTAACGCCGCACAGTTAGCTGGCGCTTTAATTGGCTTCGGAGATGCAAACCTTGATTTGGGCGATCCGGGCGATAATACCTATAGCGGTAATATCCCTGAGGATGTTGAACCGGTTGAAGAGGAGTCTACTGAAAACGACAATAATTAATATGTGCCGGGCATACTGTTCTTAACGCCTGGACAGAAATAGGCCCCAGGTTTCAGTAATCACACGCTGGGCGGCAAACGAGGTAATGTCGTTATGGTCCAGCGGAGGCGATACCTCGACAACGTCCATCCCGATAAGGGGTAGAGTGGAAAAATGATTAATGAAGAGCAATAAGTCTCTGGTGCTGAAACCGCCTGGTTTGGGGGTCCCGGTGCCCGGAGCGTAAGCGGGATCAAGAAAATCAATATCGACGGTCATGTAGACCGCTTTGCAATTTTCAAGACCGCGGCGTACTTTTTCGGCAGCAGCAGAGATACCCTGACGGCAGATTTCGGCCGCTGTGAAAATATTGGCATTGCGACCTTCCAGAAACTGCATTTCCTGTATTTCAAAAGAACGAATACCGATAAAATATACCTGCCCGAGTGGCAGGTTGTTTTTTTCCAGGACACGCCGGTGAGTGCAGCCGTGTGAAAGAAGATTGCCATCTAATTCGGCGCAGAGATCAAGGTGGGCATCAAAATGGATCACACCCAGGTTGTCACCCCAAATGGTGGCGGCAGTATTGAGTAAAGGGATTGTTACTGAATGGTCGCCCCCGATAAAGGTGGGAAAGGTAACTTCAAAAAGCTCACTGGCTTTCTGTTCAATAAGTTTAAAATAATCGGTTTGACTTAACCCGACCGGGGAGAGATCACCGATGTCCAGAACGTGCAGATGTTCCAGGGAGTGGCCCGCCTCTGTTGTTGGTGGAATATGGCTCGATATATTTCTGATTCGGCCGGGAGCTTCAGCAGCTCCTCTGCGAAAAGATGTGGCACCGTCAAAAGGCAGCCCGAGAACCACCGTATCTGCCTCCTGCGGCTTAAGATCGGGATTATTTAATCCGTTCCAGATAACTGTTTCCATTGGTTCTTCCTTCATTTACTGTAACCTCCCTGTTTCCAATCAACTGACACTTCCACTCCATTAGGCATTTCATTCATTGAGATTGTTGCGCTCTCCAATAGTCCCCCCGATGTAGTAGGGCAGGCCGTAGCTAGCGTTTGATATATGCTCGCCGCGTTCCAGCAAAATGATTTCCGCTTCTTCGTTTAACCGGCGCAGACGTACCGCAGTAGAGGCACCGCTAGCAACTCCTCCGAAAACGACAACTTTTAAGGCTATATAGAACATCTTCTTTTTATATTCGACACATTAACTATTATTATAACAAAATATAAAAATATTACATAAAAATATTGTATTGACAAGTTTCTAGTAGGGGTGCTATATTATTGTTAGTTAAACCTAACAAGTGTGCACTTTTTATTTGCCCGCTATGTTAGTATGAACCAACAAAATTGACGAAGGAAGTGTTTTCTTTGATTCAATCCATACCGGTTACTGCTTCGCTGCAGGATTACCTGGAAGCTATTCTTAACTTGGTTCAGGAAAATAAGGCAGCCCGGGTTACCGATATAGCCGATCGCCTTAATATTGCTAAGCCCAGTGTGATCCAGGCTTTAACTCTGCTCAAAGAAAAGGGTTTGATTATCCAGGACCGCTATGGACCGGTGGAACTCACAGTAGAAGGTAGAGGGTACGCTTTGAAAATAAGACACAGGCATAATGTTATTTGTGGATTATTAACCCAGGTGCTCGGAGTCTCTCCAGCGGCGGCTGAAAAAGATGCCTGTCTGATGGAGCACGATTTAAGCGGGGAAACATTTGAGCGCCTGCTTCAGTTTTTGCAGAGGCAGGATATCGATGACGGTTTAGAAAAAGAAATCGGCTGGAACGATAAAGCAAATCGCTAAGTTACGGAGGTGTCTGTAGATGCAGGTTAATTTAGTTGAAATGAAGCCTGGCCAAAGTGGAATTATCTCTGCGGTGCAGGGCGGCCGTGGACTTGAAACAAAACTGAGTCAAATCGGTTTGCACCGGGGCAAGCAGGTTAAAAAGATCAGTTCAGTTTTCAGTCGCGGTCCGGTCACGATTTGTATCGATAATTTTCAGATTGCCGTCGGTTACGGCAAGGCAGTTCGCATTATTGTGGAGGTAGATAATGGCGAGAAAAATTGTCCTGGTCGGTAACCCTAATGTCGGGAAAAGCGTGGTTTTTTCACATTTAACCGGCTCGAAAGTAATGATTTCCAATTACGGGGGAACCACTGTTGAATTTACCCGCGGAAAGCTTGATACAGAAGAAGAATCATTTGAAGTGCTCGATGCTCCAGGCACTTACAGCCTCACTCCTTCATCAAAAGTGGAAGAGGTCGCCTCTTCCCTGGTTGACCAGGCCGATCTTGTCGTTAATGTAGTTGATGCTACCAACTTGGAGCGTAACCTTTTTTTAACAACAGAGGTGCTTGAACGTGATGTCCCTGCTATCATTGCGTTGAATATGATCGATGAAGCCGGGCATAAAGGAGTCAGGATCGACATTGGGAAGCTGGAATTGCTGCTCGGAGTACCGGTTATCCCCACTGTGGCTGTCAGCGGGGAAGGGCTGAAGGATCTGGTCGATGCTCTGCCCCGGGCCATCAATAAAAAAGCCGAACCGCTGGAGATAGCTGACCGCTGGTCCCATATAGGTGCCCTGATTAGTGAAGTGCAGGAAATTGTCCACCGCCATCACAGTTGGCTGGAAACCTTGCAGGATGCCAGCTTAAGGCCTCTGACCGGCATACCGATTGCCGCAGGGGTCCTATTTATCGCTTTCCAACTGGTGATTGGCCTTGGCGAGCTGATTGCCGGATTTATTGAGAAATATCTTTTTAACGGACTGTATGAACCGCTGCTTGTTTACCTGAGCGGTCTAATGGGTGGTAGCGGTTTATTGCATGATATTCTAATTGGCAAACTGGTTGGTGGTGAGATCGCTTTTGAGGAGTCTCTGGGTGTGCTTACTACCGGAGTGTTTGTAGAGTTCGGAGTTGTATTGCCTTTTCTCACTGTTTTTTACTTTGTCCTTGGTTTTCTTGAAGATTCCGGTTACTTGCCCCGCCTGGCAGTGATGGCTGATCGAGGCATGCACCGGATCGGCCTGCACGGTTATTCGATCATTCCGATGGTCCTCGGTTTCGGCTGCAATGTACCAGCTGCCCTGGCGGTGCGGAACCTCGAAAGCCGCCGTGAAAAATTTATTGCCTGCACCCTGATGGCGGTGGCAGTACCCTGTATGGCCCAGTTGGCTATGATTGTCGGCCTGGTTGGCCGTTACGGTGGAGCCTACCTGGCTGTGGTCTTTGCCAGTTTATTTTTTATCTGGATTGTACTCGGTTTGATCATTGACCGGGTCAGGCCCGGCTATACACCGTCAATGGTGATGGAGATACCGCCATACCGTATTCCCAGTTTGCGGGCCCAGGCTAAAAAACTGGGAATGAGAATAAAGGGTTTGATCGTCCATGCCACTCCTTACATCCTTGGCGGGATTCTTCTGGTCAATATCCTCTTTACAGTTGGTCTAGTTGATTATCTTGGTTTTATCTTTACTCCAATCATTACGGGAATACTTGGCCTTCCCGGCGAAGCGGTTTCTACTCTGTTAATCGGCTTTCTGCGTAAGGATGTCGCCGTGGCTATGCTGGTTCCCCTGGGTTTGAGTGCCCGCCAGTTTGTTATCGGAGCCGTTGTGTTGGCCGCATATTTCCCCTGTGCCGCCACTTTTACGGTTTTGGTGAAGGAGATGGGGGTAAAAGATATGCTCAAGTCAGCGGCAATTATGATTGTAACGGCCCTTACAGCCGGTTTTGCTTTAAACTTGCTGCTCGATACTATAGTCCCTGCCGCATACCTTGCAGTCGGTCTTGTTACATTGGCTATTATACTGGCCCTGATTATGGGCAACACTTCGGACCGCCGTGAATTTTCTGATATTGACAGGGAGGCCCAGGAGTAGAGGTGAGGGTATTTTTATTCTGTCGGTAGGGGATTAAGTTGAGTTGACAAGGCGTCTTGTCAGGCGCTCCAGGCGGTGTTGCAAAGCCCTGGAACTTAATTCGCCTGTCGAGGCAGCATTGTGGTTACTCAGAGTTAAACCTTTTGCTTGTTCAGTCAGATCTAATGCTGCCCGGTATTCTCTGCAGCGGTGTTCGTAATACTTGGCCAGTTCGATATAAGCTGTCGGGGTGGCTGAACTCTTTGCGATTGCTTCCTGCCAGATTGAAACTGCCTCAGACCATTTACCCTGCCGCTTGAAATGAAAGGAGAGTTCCAGGGCGGCTTCTTCGGCCAGCTGGGTAAGATCGCCGGATGAAGCTTCGCGCAGGTAATTAATACCTTCAGTAGTGCGTCCTGCCTGCAGGCAAAGACGGCCTAAAGCCAGCGCTTCTGCAGGGTGATCAATCGGGTGACCGGCAGCCAGGTTTGCAATTTTTACCAGTAGGGTGACCATCGATAGGATATCGAGGACGTTGTGGTGAAAAACCCTTTTTAAAAGTTCGGTTTTTCCCCGCCTCAGGTAATCAAAGTAGACAGCCGGTATCTCGGCGCCTGGGATATCGTCAAAACGCTGTAAACCGAGTAAGTTTTCTTCCAGTGAGCGCAGGGAACGGGAGGGAAGCCGATATTTCCAGAGGTTTCTTGCACAATGCAGCAGATCAAGATGCAGTGGGGGTTCAGTTTGTCTGAAACCGGTCAGCATTTGGCGGGTTTGAATCAGCGGCAGATCGAACATTTTGCCGTTGAAAGTGACCAGGGCCGGAAAACCGGCAGCCAGCTCGGCGAAGTGACTTAAAAGTGCCCTTTCTTCGGCAGGACGGCGCAGAAAATACTGACGCAGCAGGAAATGATTTTCTTCAAACCAGCCCAGACCGATCAGGAAAGCCCAGGTACCGGTGCCTCCGGAGAGGCCCGTTGTTTCGATGTCCAGAAAAAGCGAGCTTTGCGGGTTAAAATTGCACAGGCTGCTGTCACGGGCAGGCAGAGCAAGCTCTGACCCACCGCAGGTGAGTACGCCGGACAGGGTGCTGCTGCCGTGCCGGTGATCGAGAGGGAAGTGGAGTTCGCGCAGGTAACAGCGTCCGAAAGCGGTCTCCTCTTCGCGGCTTTCGCCAGGGAAGAGGCGGTCCTCGCTTTTAATCTTCAGATCCTCTGCAAACTGGCTCCCGGTTTTTATTTCGCCGGTGCGGCGCAGTTCATCCAAGCGTGATTTATAATCACGTTTCACCGCAGGATCACCTCGAGCAGCTGCATGGCCGGTAGTTTTCCCGACTCTCCATTCTGGTAAATCGGCCCGATACAGGAAGGGCAGCCGTCAGCACAACGGCAGTCAGTGATCACCCTGCGGGCGGCCTGAAATACGTCGCGGTAAATACGGTAGATCTCCTGGCTGTAGCCAACTCCGCCAGGAAAATTGTCGTAGAGAAAGAGGGTAGGCATTTCGGTGAAAGGCGCTTTAACCTGACTGACAGCGCGTAGATCGCGCGGGTCTCCCATCAGAAAGAGGGAGGCTACCTGAGGCACCAGATTGGCCAGGCCGATCAGGCCTGATTGAACGGCGACAGGGGTCATTCCACCGAGCACTGCCGCCGTGAACGATATCCAGAAAGCGGTGGTGTGCATTTCTGTTTCCGGCAGATCAACCGGTCCGGATCCGATATTTTCATGGGTATTAAAGCGAATTTTTTTAAACATCGAAACAAGGGCGTTAATGCGCACGTCACCGCAAGCCCTGGTTACTCCTCCCGATTCATCCTCAAAAATGTCGAGTACTTTCAGGTCAACCGAGAGGTTGGCATCAGTGAAATAATTGACCTCAACCTGGCGCACGTAAGCTTTTTTCTCATTAAAATCAAGTTTCTCTACCTGGAATTGCTGTCCTCCGTGTATGTAGATCGCTTCTTCATGCACCAGCATCGGGGCGCTGAAACGGTCGACTTCACCAATTACGCGCGGATGAGCTTCGCTGATATCAACGATTACAATGTTCTCTCTGGTGGCGCTGCGCAGGCTGATCTTTTCCGCTGGGTAGGTATCTTCCATCCAATGATAGCGGCCGTCGCTCAGGTAGAGAACATCTTCTTCTGCCAGAAACTGGAGTATAGCGATGATTTCTGTTCTGCCGAAGCATTCGTTTTGATCAAAGGGCAGCTCAAAAGCGGCGCAGCGTACATGGTTTGTTAAAATGATCAGGTTGTTTGGATCAGCCAGGGCCCGCTCGGGGGTCCGTCCGAAAAAGTAGTCGGGGTTAGATACAATATACTGGTTAAGCGGCTCGCTGTTCGCTACCAGCATGGCCAGAGATACTCCACGGCGTCGACCCGAGCGACCGGCCTGCTGCCAGGTGCTGGCGATACTGCCCGGATAACCGGTCATAACGCAGGCGTCGAGCGCTCCGATGTCAATGCCCAGCTCTAAAGCGTTGGTGCTGACCACCCCTTTTATGGTACCCTTGCGCAGCCCTTCTTCAATGGCGCGCCGTTCGCGCGGCAGGTAGCCGCCGCGGTAGCCCCGGATAGTGCTCTCTTCACCGGGTCTGGTTTTAATGCTCTGGCGCAGGTACGTTAATAGCACTTCCACGCCGAGACGGCTGCGCGTAAACAAAATAGTTTGGACTCCTTTACGAATCAGCTCAGTGGCGATTCGCTGCGCCTCCAGCAGTGCACTGCGCCGCAGACCCAGTTCGAGGTTGATCAAGGGTGGATTATAGAGAATAAAATGTTTTTCTGCCTGGGGGGCGCCGTTTTCGGTGATTACCTGCAAGGGCTCTTCAATTAATAATCCGGCCAGCTCACCAGGATTGGCGATCGTCGCAGAACAGAGAATAAAGGTAGGGTTCGATCCGTAAAAGGCGCAAATCCGCTTTAGACGGCGGATAACGTTGGCCACGTGGCTGCCGAAAACACCGCGGTACTGGTGCATTTCATCAATGACGATGAATTTTAGATTTTGAAATAAATGGACCCACTTAGTGTGGTGAGGTAAAATAGCCGAGTGGAGCATGTCGGGGTTGGTAACCACTATGTGACCGCTGCGGCGGATACCCTGACGCAGGCCCGATTCGGTATCACCGTCGTAAGTATGACAGTTCAGGGTTGTATCAAGACCGGCGGTCAGCTCGCGAAGTTCGGCTACCTGATCCTGAGAGAGGGCTTTTGTCGGGAAAAGGTAGAGTGCACGGCTGGATGGTTCTTTTATTATGGCGCTGACCACAGGCAGGTTATAGCAGAGAGTTTTACCCGAAGAGGTTGGAGTCACTACTACCGTGTGGTTACCCTGCCTAACGGCATCGATCGCGGCCGCCTGGTGGCTGTAGAGTTTCTCGATCCCTCGGCGCTGCAAAGCCTCGCACAGCTGTGGTTCGAGATAATCAGGAAAATTGCAGAAACAGCCTTCTGTTGTCGGCACAACCTCCCAACGGGTAATATTACTCATAAATGCGGGGTCATCTTTCCACTGCTGAAGTATTTCGTTTAGTTTGGTCATGTATTATCTCCGCCTTAAACATAAGTTTGTATTTTACTAATTCGCCGCCGCGGGTTGATTTCCTACCGCTTTTATAAAGCGATTGTCCGAAGCGAAGGATATATTATTCTCCTGGCGAATATGAAGGTTATAACATACAATGCTCTAAGCTGAGCGATAGAGGAGATCAACTTATGGGACACTTAACCGGCGGTAAGGAAGAAGCATACCAGGCCCTGGCTGAGCGTTTGAGCCGTTTCCCGGTCGGGGTTGTCATCAATAGTATCTTAATGGAGATCTTGAAACTTCTTTATACAGAAAACGAGGCTGCTGCGGGCAGTAAGTTTCCGATTAGGCCGCGGCCGCTGGCCGAGATTGCCGAGCTTACCGGGATGACGGTTGATAAGACAAGTGCTGTTTTAAACGGCATGGCTGATAAGGGACTGGTCGTTGATATTCCCCGTAAAGGGACTACATACTACATGCTTTCACCGGTTGTGGTCGGATTCTTCGAGTACAGCATGATGCGTGCCGATGGGGCGAATATCCGGGAACTGTCGTCATTATATGAACAATATTTCCACGATCAGGATGCAGCCAAAGAGATTTTTGGCTCGGATACAAAGATGTTTCGCACTCTCGTCTATGAACGCTATATACCCGAACTGGTCTGGACGGAAGTGCTCGATTACGAAAAGGCGGAAGTGGTAATCAGGGAGTCTGGCGGAGGGGGTCTTTCTATCTGTGCCTGTCGCCACAAGAACTACCATCTCGGTAAACCCTGCCGTTATCCGATGGAAGACATTTGCACTTCCCTGGGGCGTCCGGCTGAGTGGTTGTTGCGACGCGGCTTTGCCCGGAAAGCTTCAGTAGACGATCTGTTAAAAAATCTGGAACGCAGTTATAAACTGGGCCTGGTTCTCACCAGTGATAATGTTATCGATGAACCGGCTTTTATCTGCCACTGCTGCGGTTGCTGCTGCGGGCCACTGCAGGCCATCAGTTGTAACCATATCCACTCAGTGCAGCCCAGCAGTTTCATCCCGCAGATTAATCCCGATACCTGTCTCAGCTGTGATAATTGTGTCGACGCCTGTCACATCAATGCTTTGAAGGCTTCAGAGTCGGCAGAACCGGTTCTCGATCGCGAAACTTGTATTGGCTGTGGAGTTTGCGCCTCGATCTGTCCCAGCGAAGCCCTGCAGATGGTCAAGCGGGATGAAATCTATACTCCACCGCAGCATAAAGTAGCCCAGTTGATCAATATCGCAGTGGAGCGAAACCGCTTCTAGATAAAACAAGCAGGAGGTTAGAAAAAATGCGAAATGGCTGCCCTTATGGAACCCACCGGGTGATTGAGCCTGAAGGTTTACTGCCCCAGCCGGCCTGGAAGATTGACAATAATATGGAGATTTACGATAATGAAGTGCTGATCGATGTGGAAGTTCTGAACGTCGATTCAGCCAGCTTTACCCAGATTGAAGAAGAAGCCGGCGGCGACGAAACACGCATCGCCGAGATCATGATCGGCATAGTGAAAGATCGGGGTAAACACCATAACCCTGTTACCGGCTCCGGTGGGATGCTGATCGGCCGGGTAGAAAAGATTGGGGCTGCCCTGGAAGGAAAAACTCCCCTTAAAGTCAACCAGCGGTTGGCCACCCTGGTATCTTTATCGTTGACCCCACTGCGAATTGACCGAATCAGGAAGATTCATAAAGATATCGACCAGGTAGAGATCGACGGTAAGGCAATTTTATTTGAAAGCGGCATCTATGCCGTACTGCCTGACGATCTTCCCCAGACTTTGTCACTGGCCATACTTGATGTGGCCGGAGCGGCGGCTCAGACCGCCAAGCTGGTTAAGCCGGGTGACAAGGTGGTTATTATCGGTGCAGGCGGCAAATCAGGGTTATTATGCCTCCATGAGGCCAGGAAGCGGGCAGGTGTCACCGGTCAGGTAATCGGGATTGCGCCCCGCGAAGCAAGTAAAAAACGGGCTGAATCGACCGGCTGCTGCGATGTGGTGCTGATGGCCAATGCGACCGATGCCCTTGATGTAATGAATAAAGTGAAGGAGGTTACCGGGGGTACTCTGGCGGATGTGACAATCAACTGTGTCAATATCCCCAACACCGAACTATCTTCAATTTTAGCGACCCGCGACGGCGGCCTGGTTTACTACTTCAGCATGGCTACCAATTTTACTGCTGCCGCCCTGGGAGCAGAGGGAGTGGGCAAGGATGTAACGATGATCATTGGTAACGGCTATACCAAAGGTCATGCTGCGATATCGCTGAATATTATGCATGAAAGCCCGATTCTGCGGAAAATATTCGAAGAACTCTATACCTGATTATGAGAAAGGGTGTTCACTTTTGCCGTCGAAACCGAAGATGAACCTAAAAAAATCGCTTGCTCTTTTTGAAGAAGCAAAACAGTTATCGCCGGCGGAGTTATGGGGATCAGGCGCGGTCTCTTTATCCAACCTTATCACCACTGGTATATAAATTACCGCCATACTGCCGAAGATCTTGAGTTTGCTTTGAGGGCCATAGCGGAGTCGTTGGAGATTGTTGCTAATGAACATCCCGCTTGAGTGAGTGGGCGATACTAATCCTGAAGAAGGAGATTACCTAAATGGTTAACAAAAAGGTAATGCTGCGTATTCGAATCAGCGAGCATGATGTTCACTACGGGGGAGGCCTGGTCGACGGTGCCTTGGTGATCAAGTTTTTGGCGATGTGGCCACAGAACTGTTGATCCTCCACGATGGTGACGAAGGCCTTTTTGCCGCTTATGACATGGTTGAATTTAAAGCTCAACTACGCGCCGGCGATTTTTTAGAAGTATGGGGCTGGATTGATCGGGTCGGCAGCACTTCACGCATATGCAGTTTGAAGCCTACAAGGTAATCGCCAATGCAGAGATTGACAGCTGTCCTTCGGCCTGCAACGTACTGCCCAGGGCTCTTTTGGTGGCCAGAGCCAGCGGTACCTGCGTTGTTCCCCTGGCGATGCAGAGGGAAGCGCAAAACCATGATATTAAAGAACATGGCGGTCGTGATGATGGATAAACTGATCATAACTGCTGCCCTGACCGGTGCTGAAGTGATCAGGGAGCAGAACCCGAATCTGCCGGTGACCCCGGCGGAAATTGCCGAGGCGGCTTACCGCTGTTACGAGGCCGGCGCTTCTATAGTCCATGTGCATGTGCACAACGAAGATGAAACGCCAACCCAGTCAGCGGCAGTATTTAGTGAAACTATTGGGTTGATTAAAGAAAAATGCAACATCATCATCATCCAGGTATCGACAGGGGGAGCAGTGGGTATGACGGCGGAAGAGCGCCTGCAGCCTGTCTACCTCAAGCCCGAAATGGCCACTCTTTCAACTGGTTCGGTCAACTTCGGAGACGATGTTTTTTTGAACCCTCCCGCCTATATGGAAGAGTTTGCAAAAGTAATGCAGAAACAAGGTATAAAGCCTGAAATAGAGGTTTTCGATGCGGGTATGATCAATAATGCCCTACAATTGGTTAAGAAAGGACTGCTTTCCGAACCGCTTCATTTTGATTTTGTGATGGGCGTGCCCGGTGGCATACCGGGAACACTCAAAAACCTGCTTCATCTTGCGGAGAGTATCCCTTCCGGCAGCACCTGGACGGTGGCCGGTATGGGACGAACCGAACTGCCCCTGGGTACTGCCGCTATTATTATGGGCGGGCACGTGCGGGTTGGTTTTGAGGACAATATCTACTACGAAAAAGGAGTTCTTGCCGAGAGCAACGCCCAGCTGGTCGAGCGTATCGTCTGTGTGGCCGGGATTCACAGCCGCCCGGTTGCCTCACCGGATGAGGCGCGCCGGATTCTGAGCCTGGCCTGATCCAGGCACCCTCAACCTGACTATATTCCCCGGTTTCTCATATCCCATTTCTCCGATATCCCTGCCAGGTACCGCGTTTTTTAAGTTCCCGTTCAACAGCATATGCAATCTGGCCGGCGCTTTCCGGCCAGTGCGGGGTGATCAAAAATTCTTTGGAAGTGACCTGGCTGGCCAGGCGGTGCACAATTATGTTGGAGGAAAGCCGCTCCAGACAGTCACAGAGAATGGGGATGTAATCCCCGAATTTTTTATAGACAGTTATTTGGCCCATAGCGTGATGTTCAGCCAGGGGTGTGTTTCTGATTACCTGTAGGTGATGGAATTTAACCCCATCGACCCTGCATCTGTTTAAAAAATCAATTGTCTCCAACATCATGGCAGGGGTTTCCTCAGGAAGGCCAAGAATGATATGGGCGCAGATATAGATACCCCGTCCGCGGGTAAGTTTTACCGCATCGGCGAAAGAGGCGGCGCTGTGCCCCCGGTTGATCCGTGCGAGGGTTTGATCATGGGCCGATTGCAGGCCGTATTCGATCCAGAGATGGCAGCGACAGGCATAGTTCTCGAGCAGGTTGAGTATTTCCGTCGAGATACAATCGGGACGGGTGGCGATGCTCAAGCCGATCACTTCAGAATCGTTCAGAGCTTCATCATAGAGCTTTTTCAACTGTTCAGGAGGAGCATAGGTGTTGGTATATGCCTGGAAGTAGGCCAGGTAGTTCACCCGGTCATTTTTCTTTTTACCGCTCTGAATCTGTTCGGTAATTGAAATGAAGTTCTGATCCCTGCCAAAAGGTGTAAATGAAGGATTGTAACAATAGATACAACCGGTATGGCCAGTGGTGCCGTCGCGGTTAGGACAGGAAAAGCCGGCATCAAGCGGAATCTTGTAAACGGGTTCACCGAATTTATCCCGAAAGAAACTACTCAAACGGTAATACCAGCCGGGTTGCCCTGTTTGTGGAGGGTTACCCATCGCTTTCTGGCTCTCCGCTCTTTTTGACCGGATCCCGCAGGGCCTCCGGTCTCTCCAGGTACAGCAGGAGAACCGATATGTCAGCCGGAGAAACTCCCTCCATGCGGCAGGCCTGGCCTACTGTGGCCGGACGAATCTCTTCTAACTTCTGCCGGGATTCACGGGATAGATTTTTGGCCTTATTATAATCGAAATCAGGTGGGATTGGCCTGTCGTGCATACGTGCTGTTTTTTCGACTAGCTTACCCTGTTTGGTGATATAACCGGCGTATTTGATCTGGTTTTCCAGTTCATCGATCGTACCATAAGGAAGTTCGGGAAGCGCTCTTTCTGCCCACTCCAGATAAGCGCGGCAGCTGATTTCGGGACGCCGGATTAGTTCAACAGCGCTGATCGGACGCTGCAGTGGCGCAGATTCATTTTCAGCCAATAATGTATCGATGGAGCTTCCCGGGTTATGGTGAGTTTTTTCCAGTCTGGCCAGTTCATCTTCAATAAAGTTTTTCTTGAGCATGTAGAGCTGGTAGCGCTGATCATCGATCAGGCCGAGTGAGCGTCCTTTTTCGGTCAAGCGCAGGTCGGCGTTATTCTGGCGCAGCAGTAGGCGGTATTCGCTCCGCGAGGTGAAGATGCGGTAGGGTTCCTGTACTCCCCTGGTAACCAGGTCGTCGATCATGACTCCGATATAGGCTTCACTGCGTTTCAAAACTAACGGCGCTTTGCCCGCAATTAGCTGGGCCGCGTTAATCCCGGCGATCAGGCCCTGGGCGGCAGCTTCTTCGTAGCCGGTAGTACCGTTGATCTGTCCGGCGAAGAAGAGGCCCGCAACTGCCTTCGTTTCCAGAGATATTTTTAGCTGTATTGGTGGAGCGTAATCATATTCGATGGCGTAGGCCGGGCGCATGATTACTACTTTTTCAAGGCCGGGGATCGTGCGCAGAAAAGCCTCCTGGACTTCGGGTGGCAGACCGGTAGAGATACCCTGCAGATAGAGCTCATCGGTATCGGCCCCCTCCGGTTCAATAAAAACAGGGTGGCGGTCGCGATCGGCGAAACGGACAATCTTATCTTCTATTGAGGGGCAGTAGCGGGGACCGCGTCCCTTGATCAAACCGCTATAGATCGGGGCCAGGGCAAAGTTGTTGCGTATTATTTCATGAGTGGCGCTGTTGGTATAGGTGATCCAACAGGGGATCTGTTCGGCAGGGGCTCCCTTGCCGGTCATCGAGAATCCCGGAGCTCCAGGGTCTCCAAATACCGGGGTCAGGCCGGAGAAATCGATACTGCGCCGGTAAACACGCGGCGGGGTGCCGGTTTTGAAACGATCAAAGGAAATTCCGCATTCCTGCAGGCTTTTCACCAGATTGAAAGCGGGCGTCAGGCTTCCGGGTGCAGCGGTATAATGGCGGTCGCCAAGAAAGATTTCCGAAGCGAGGTAGACCCCGCTGCAGATAATTGCTGTTTTACTTCTGTAAAATGCCCCGCTGCGTCCAAGCACTCCCCCGAGCGAGCCGTTCTCAACCATGATTTCTTCGGCCATCTCCTCGCGGATAGTCAGCCCGGGTTCACTCTCAAGGGCAAGACGCATCGTGCGTTGATAACCCCATTTATCAATCTGTGCCCGCAGGGCCTGCACAGCCGGGCCTTTACCGGTATTAAGCATGCGGACCTGCAGCAGGTTCTCATCGGCAATTATGGCCATTTCACCACCCAGGGCATCGATTTCGCGAACCAGGTGGCCTTTACCCGGCCCTCCCAGGGAAGGGTTGCAGGCCATATAGGCGATCATATCGAGGTTTAAAGTCAGCAGGAGGGTACGGCAGCCGAGTCTGGCCGCTACCAGTGCCGCTTCACAGCCGGCATGTCCGGCGCCAATAACAACAACATCATAGTTGATTGACTCACTGCAGATGTTTTCGGGTTTTTTCATCGTTTCTCCGTTTTGTTAACCTGTCAGTAAATTATGGTCTTTTTATTTTATATCGACTGCAGGCATAGCCGTTTATTGCGTGGGTGTTTCTTTACTGCTGGTTTTATGTTCGCCTGGTTCTCTACCGGCAGGATACCGGTAGTCGTAGCCGCGGGCGATAGGCATATACCGGCCTGTTCTGAAAGCACGGGCTGTGATCCGCAAACCCGGCGCAGCCTGCTGACGCTTGAATTCAGTCCGGTCAACCATCCAAACAACCTGCTCGACCGTTTCTTTTTCGTAGCCTCTTTCGATGATATCAGCAGCGGATAGATGCTCTTCGATGTAGAAATGCAAGATCGGATCAAGAATATGGTAAGGGGGCAGGGAATCTTCATCTTTCTGGCCGGGTCGCAGTTCTGCCGAAGGAGGTTTTATAATAGTCCTCTTCGGGATAATCGTCTGTCCATGGATTTGATTCAGGTGGTCGGCCAGTTCGTAAACCATCAGTTTTGGCAGATCGGCAATCACAGCCAGGCCACCGGCCATATCCCCATAGAGAGTGCAGTAACCAACAGCCAGTTCTGACTTGTTCCCTGTGGCCAAAACCAGGTAACCCTCCCGGTTTGAGATGTGCATGACAATATTACCGCGAATACGTGCCTGCAGGTTTTCCTCTGCCAGATCTCGAATCGGTTCTTTCTTTTCGTTCAGCAAATTAAGAAAGGTATTAAAAGGTTCCTCAATTTTGATCAGGCGGTATTTTATGCCCAGATTTTTGGCCAACTCGGTCGCATCTTCGATGCTGTGTTCAGATGAATAAGGTGATGGCATCATCAGGCCGAGAACATTTTCCGAGCCGAGCGCTTCCACAGCCAGGGCAGCAACAACGGCCGAATCGATTCCTCCACTCAGGCCGAGAGTGACCTTGGTAAAACCATTTTTTAAAACGTAGTCCCTGATCCCGAGCTGCAGAGCCTGCCTTATCGTATCGACAGCGTCTCGTCCGGGGGATAATAGTTCTGCTGCCGGCAGGAACAAATTGTCAGTATCAACGTAAAAAAGCTCTTCTTTAAAAGCAGCGGCACGGTAGAGTAGTTCACCGCGATTGTTATAGACAAGGCTTGATCCATCGAAAATGAGTCCATCATTGCCACCGACCTGGTTCAGGTAGATGATGCCGGTGTTATATTTCTTGGCTAAAAAAGGCAGCATTTCTTCACGCTGTTTATGCTTGCCCAGGTGATAGGGTGAAGCGGAAAGGTTGATTAGCAAGCGGGCTCCCTGGGCATATAAAATTTCAAGGGGGTCGGTATTGTAAATCGGTTCCGGGAAAAAGTCCCGGTCATTCCAAATATCTTCACAAATAGTTATTGCAGCCGGCAAATCATCCAGCATTTCGATATGATGATCTGTTGCACGGGTAAAGTATCTTTCTTCATCGAATACGTCATAATTAGGCAGCAGGGTTTTCATGTGAATGGATTTAATTTTACCCCGATCGAGAAGAATGGCCGCATTGTAGAGTTTACTGCCCTGCTTATGGGAGGTACCGATTAAAAGCGCCCGCCCGTTTTCGGTGGTCAATGGCAGCAATTCCCTTTTGATCAGCTCTTTTTCCCGATCAATGAAACTTTGGTAGAGCAATAAATCTTTGGGAGGGTAACCGCTTAAACTCAGCTCGGCAAAGACAACCAGGTTTGCGCCGCCCTTGACTCCACGGTGGTAGTATTCTCTGATCCTCTCCGTGTTTTCGCTCAGTGCTCCAATCGTCGGGTTAATCTGAGCCAGCGCAATACGCATACTTTTGCCCCTCCCATAATAAATAGCTCACGGGAAAGCGACTTTCCCCGTGAGCTCTTTTCCCGTTAAGGTTTATGGCTTATTCTGGCTGAATTATAATCAACAGCCAGCTTAAAGTCAAGAAAATCCCGAATTCCCGAATTCCAAGCACCGAAGCCAACTATGCGAGCTGATGCCTTGTCTTTCAAAGTGGTTATTCATATAATAGAAGAAACGGTCAGTAAAGGAGTCGGTTGGAAAACAGGTAACCGGTTTGTTTCATTTAATTAGAATTACAACTCCTGACTATTGATCTCTAAAACCCGGAGGTGTTGGTATGCTCGAAGTATATATTAAGGACGGCTGTCCATACTGTGAGAAACAACTCGAAGTTTTTAAGCGGAAAGATATTGAATGCAAACTCTATAACGTTAGTGTTGACGCAGAGGCTTTAAAAAGAGCCCGCGAAGGATACAATGCTGACAAGGTACCGGTTGTGGTTGAAGATGGTGTTGTCAAAAACATCGGGTTTGGCGGTGGTGGCTGAGGGATCTAAACTCCGGCTGCCGTGAGCGGCCCTTTTGAGAAGTGCTATGTGAGAGTTTAGCGGTGAGAAAACAGCAGGGCAAACTTAGGCGAGAATCTACGCGGATAGTTAAGTTTTAGATAAACAATATTCATGGTTCATCATGTCTAAGGCTGGCCTGTCTGTTCTAAAGTTCAACATATGGCAATTGGAAATAGAGTTTACTGGGGGTCTAGGTGGACGATAGTGTTGCAGTGAAAACGGGCATTGACACAATCTTCTATCTGGTTAGCAATCTCATGAGCTTCGTTGAGGCTCTGACGTCCATTTACCCCGATGTGGATGGTCACTACTTTCCAAGAGCCGTAATCATGTATTTCCAGGTCGTGGATGTCAATAACCCCTTCAAATTCTTTGACGCAACTTGTGATTCCATTCTTCAGCTCTTCCATCGGTGCAGAACCCAGAAGAAGGCTGCATGATTTGCCGGCAATTTTTATTCCTGTGTAAACGATAAAGAGGGAGACAGCAAAACCGAAATATGCATCGAGCGCGGGCATTCCCAAAAAACCACCGACCAGAGCCACTAAAACAAGGACCGAGGAAAATGAATCGCTGCGATGGTGCCAGGCGTCTGCGGTCAGGGCTTCGGATTTGATCAGGGCGCCCAGTTTTACTGAAAAGAAATACATAAATTCTTTGATTAAAATAGCAAACAAGATTAAAATAATTGAGGCAATGCTCGGGTTGGCGAAAATACCGCCGACCAATCTTATGTATGAGCTGTAAGCAAAAGCAATACCGGCGCCGATGAGCATGACGGCAATGATCAAGCTGGCCAGGTATTCGGTGCGGCCATGTCCGTGTGGATGTTCCTGGTCCGGTTTTTTTTTGGCCAGAAAAAAGCCAATTAAAACCACCAGGGACGATAAGATATCCGAAGCGCTATGCGCGGCGTCGGCGATGAGGGCGATACTGTTGGTAAGCAGGCCGAATATTACTTTTAGTGCAGTCAGTAAGATATTTCCAACAATACTGACCCAACTTTCAATCAAGCCAATCCGGTATCTTTCCTCTGGTTTATACAAGTCCTTTTGCGCTGTCAATTTGTGCGCCAGACGATTGGCAATATGTCTCATGATGGCCTTCCCCTTATGTTTAAAGTATAAATAAGTATATTATAGGTCAGGAAATTAAGTTTGGCAAATACAAACTGCGAGGGATCGTGTCAAGACACTGTAGGAAAAAGGACCCCACATTCGAACTCAAATAATCATACGAGCATTTAAACCCTTCAAAGCCATAGTAGTATACGTGCTTGCCCCATTTAAGAGGGGCATATTGATTATATATTCTCGGCC
>JAUWPV010000031.1 GCA_030611385.1 Bacillota bacterium
GGCCGAGAATATATAATCAATATGCCCCTCTTAAATGGGGCAAGCACGTATACTACTATGGCTTTGAAGGGTTTAAATGCTCGTATGATTATTTGAGTTCGAATGTGGGGTCCTTTTTCCTACAGTGTCTTGACACGATCCAGATAATTGCAAATCTTGCCGATAAGGTTTCGCTTTGTTATACTTAACTTGAGTAAATGTGCTTTGTAATGGAGGATAAACCTATTGCAGATAGCAGGTCTCACTAACCGGGGCAGGGAACGTGTCCGTAATGAAGACAGCTATTTTCTGCAAGCCGATTCTGACGTTGTCCTGATCGTGGTTGCCGATGGAATGGGCGGCCACCAGGCTGGTAATGTAGCCAGCGGGCTGGCGGTGTCAACTGCCGAACGGATATGGGATGATTTAAACCGAACTGAACCGCTAACGGCCGAAATGGCCCGTGCCCTGGTCAGCCGGTTAATTCTTGACGCCAACCGGCTTATTCTGGATGAAGCTGTTCGCTCTGCGGCCAGACAGGGTATGGGCACAACCCTTACTTCCGGTCTGCTCTGTGATAATCGGTTGACGATCGGCCATATCGGTGACAGCCGGGCCTACCTGGTCCATAAAGGGAAAATTAAGCTGCTTACCAGGGATCATTCCCTGCTGGAACAGCTAATCGAATCGGGACAGGTCAAACCGGAAGAGGCGCACTATCACCCACAGCGCCATATCCTCACCCGGGCCCTGGGAACTATCCTGGAACCCCAGGTCGATATAGCTGAGTTTGATCTTGAGACAGACTCGATTCTTCTATTCTGTACTGACGGTTTAACCAACCTGGTCAGTGACGCTGAAATTCTCGCCTTATGCCTGGAAGAGTCTGACCCGCATTCGCTGGCAGAATCGCTAGTCGATCTGGCAAACTCAAGAGGCGGTCATGATAACATTACTGTAGTTTTAGCAACCGGTATTGGGGGCCAGGAAGTTTGATGGTCGGTAAAATATTTGCGGAACGCTATGAACTGATTGAAAAAATCGCCGAGGGCGGGATGGCCCGGGTATTCCGGGGCCGTGATCTTCTTTTAAAGAGGACAGTAGCCGTAAAAGTGCTCAAAGATCAAATGACCGGCGATGCCGCCTTCATCCGTCGTTTTGAACGTGAAGCCCAGTCTGCGGCGGCCCTGTCGCATCCACATATTGTAAATATCTATGATGTCGGTGAGGAAGAGGGCATCTACTTTATGGTTATGGAGTATGTGGACGGCAATAATCTGAAAGAATATATCCGAGAGAAGGGGCCCCTGTCGGCGCATGAAGCTGTCCGGATAACCCGTCAAATTGCTGAAGCTCTCGAAAAAGCTCACGCTGCCGGTGTTGTCCACCGCGACATAAAACCGCAGAATATCCTTTTTTCCCGTGAAGGCAAAGTCAAGGTGACCGATTTCGGCATTGCCATAGGCGGGGATGGAGTGACAGTCACAGTCGGTGATGAAATAATCGGCTCGGTTCAATATATTTCGCCGGAACAGGCCAGGGGCGGAGTGGCCGGCAAACAGTCCGATCTCTATTCACTCGGGATTGTGCTCTATGAAATGGTTACCGGCAAAGTGCCTTTCACCGGGGAAAATCCGGTGGCGGTGGCAATGAAGCATATCCAGGAACAGATCGTCCCTCCGCGGCGCCTGCTCGACAGTATACCCGAAGCCCTGGAGCAGATTATCCTTAAAGCGGTAGAGAAAGACTCTGCTGAGCGATACAGCAGTGCCCGGGAACTGCTTGAAGATCTCTTTTATGCTGAAGAGAAAGAAGTGCCCCGGATGACCCCGGCACGAAGTTCAAATATTATTGATAATGACGAAGATGATGGTTACATTCTAAGACCTTTCCAGGCTGGATTATCAAAAAACAGCAATGCGGTGGCCTCCTGGAAGAAGCGCAGATGGTTCAGGATCCTAGTCGTCATTGTCTTGCCGATCCTTATTCTGGTGGGGTTAGGTTTATTGGTAAACAGTTATATTTTTCTACCGGAAGTAGCTGTGCCGGAGGTGCGGAATTTAAGCCAGAGTGACGCAGCTCAGATCTTAAGAGAAGTGGGGCTGGTTCCCAATACTGAGATATTATATGTCTATGATGACGACATAGCGGTGGGCAACATGGTTAAAACAGACCCACCGGAAGGGTGGGTTGTTCGTGAGAACAGGATTATTGATCTCTTCGTCAGCAAAGGCCCGGAATTTATTGCTACCCCCGATCTATACGGGCGTACTGAATTGGAGACTCAGGTTATCTTACGCGACCTGGAACTGATCATGAGCGTGGTTAGGGATTACAACGAAGAGATTCCGGAAGGTATTGTCTTCCGCCAGGTTCCCGGAGAATCTTTCCGTATTTCGCGTGGTGAAGAAGTAGTCGTTTATGTCAGTGAGGGGCGCGGGCCCTTTGAGATTGCCGATCTGGTCGGTTACTCTGAAGAAGGAGCCATTGCTTACCTCGAGGAAAACGATTTAAGGCCACGGGTCCGTTACCAGTTTTCAGTTGGATCTTCCGGGCATGTTCTTGAGCAAATGCCGGAATCTGGGGAAGAAGTGCTGCCAGGGCAGTCTGTTGATCTGATTATCGGCGACTAGGGAGGTTTTATTTGCTGGAAGGAAGGGTGATCAAAGCAGCGGGCGGTTTTTTTACCGTTTACGACGAAACCGGTAGCGAATATCTCTGCCGGGCCCGGGGAATGCTAAAACGGGACAAGGCATCTCTTATGGTTGGGGATCGTATATTATTCGAACCAGGGGAAAAGAGTTCCGTTGTTGATTACAGTGAAGGAGTTATCGAAAAATTGCTGCCCCGGATAAATTGCCTGAAACGGCCTCCGGCAGCTAATGTAGATCAACTGGTTGTAGTCATGTCCATCAAGCAGCCCGGCTGCGACTGGCAACTGGTCAGCCGCTTGCTGGTCTTGGCCGAGCAAGAAAAACTAGCGGCATTTCTTTGTCTGAATAAAACCGATCTGGTTGCCGCAGACGAGCTTAGGCTGCTTACCGGCCAGACAGATCTTTATCCATACCCAATTCTTTACACCAGTGCAGTCAGCGGTGCCGGTCTGGATAGTTTGAAAGAACGGTTATCGGGGCAGTGCTCGGTTTTTGCCGGACCCTCCGGTGTAGGCAAATCATCTTTGCTTAATGCCGTGCAGCCGGGCCTTTCTTTACAAACCGGTACGGTCAGTGATAAGATCAAGCGCGGCCGTCATACCACCCGTCAGGCTGAACTGTTGCCGCTAACCAGTGGCGGCTCGGTTGTCGACACTCCCGGTTTTACGCGACTTGACTTTTTCAAGCTCGAGCCGGCTCTGCTGGCTGATTACTTTCCGGAATTCGAACATTTACGCGAGTGCTGTAGTTTTCGTAACTGCAGGCACATCAGCGAACCTGATTGCGCGGTTCGCCGGGAAATCGGTAAAACTCTGAGCCAGATGCGTTACGACCACTATCAATATTTCGTTAAAGAGCTCAGCAAGCGGGAGGTATACTGATCATGGCTATCAAAGTGGCCCCATCGCTTTTATCCGCTGATTTTAGCTGTTTGCGTAATGAGGTTAAGCGTATCGAAGACAACGGTGCCGACTGGGTCCACCTTGATGTTATGGACGGTCATTTTGTGCCTGATATAACGTTCGGCCCGATTGTGGCGGGCTCTCTGCGGCAGCATACAAATCTTTTTATGGATGCCCACCTGATGGTCAGTGAAGCGGAAAAACAGGTCGAATCATTTGTGCGGGCCGGGGTGAACCTGATTACCGTTCAGGCCGAAGCTACCGCCCACCTTGACCGGGTTTTACGGAAAATAAAAGGTCTCGGGGTAAAAGCAGGGGTAGCTTTAAACCCGGCAACTCCGCCGGGTGTCCTTGAATACGTCTGGCCTTTGCTTGATCTGGTTTTAGTGATGAGCGTTAATCCTGGTGCCGGGGGACAGGCTTTTATCCCGGAAGTATTGCCTAAAATTAAGGCTATTGCCGACAAGATTCGCTCTGGTAAATGCTTCACCGAACTGCAGGTAGATGGTGGTGTCAACCGCGAAACTGCTCCGGCAATTATCAAAGCCGGCGCTACTGTCCTTGTTGCCGGTTCGGCAATTTTTCAGTCTTCCGATGGCATGGCTTTGATCAACGAACTGAAAACAATTGGTGTCAGCGGTTAGTGTCAACGGTTTGTATGAAATATTTGCATAGTATGTTATAATCCAGTTAACCGTTATCTTCGGGGTCTGGTGAGAAGGGCTTTGGTCTTTCAATTCCGAACCGGCGGTGATGTTCCCGGCCAGGGAACTGAGCCCGCGAGCCGCAAGGTTGACCCGGTGTAAATCCGGGGCCGACAGTAAAGTCTGGAGGAGAGAAGTAACGGCATTAAAGCGGCCTGTTTTCTAAAAGACCCTGCAGCAGCTTTATGCTCAGGGTTTTTATAATAATTTAATGAGGTGAATGGATTTGGATGCCGACGATCGATTTATGTGGATGGCCCTTGACCTGGCTCGCCAGGGAAGAGGCCGGACCAGTCCCAACCCAATGGTTGGCGCAGTTGTCGTCCAGGGTTCGGAGGTGGTGGGCACCGGTTATCATCAGGCTGCCGGATCACCACATGCTGAAGTAATTGCCCTTGAAAAAGCAGGTGATAAAGCGCGTGATGCCACCCTCTATATGAATCTGGAACCGTGCTCACACCATGGTCGTACCGGCCCCTGTACAGAGGTCATTATCAGGGCAGGCGTCAGCAGGGTAGTTGCGGCGATGGTAGATCCCAATCCCCTGGTTTCCGGGCGTGGTTTTGCCAGGCTGGCCGATGTGGGCATAAAGATAAAAGAAGGCATTCTGGAACCGAAAGCGCGCCAGTTAAACGAAACCTTTATCAAGTTTATTACAACCGGTATGCCATTTGTCAGTGTCAAGGTGGCGATGAGCCTTGATGGAAAGATCGGCACAGCCACGGGAGAGTCACATTGGATTACCGGCGGAAAAGCGCGTCAGTTCGCCCACCGCCTGCGTGATCACAGCGATGCGATCGTGGTGGGGATAGAAACAGTCTTAAAAGACAACCCGCAGCTGACCACCCGGATCGAGGGCGGCGGAGGCAAAGATCCGGTGCGCGTTGTAGTTGACAGCACAGCCCGCCTGCCGCTTGATGCCCGGGTTATTGAAAGCAGTTCATCGGCTCATGTAATCCTTGCTGTCACCGAAAAGGCTTCCCCCGATAAATGCCGGGCATTGCAGGGCAAAGGGGTTGAAGTGATTATTTTGCCGTCGAAAGAAGGGCGTGTTGATGTTGCCGCACTGATGAAAAAACTTGCTGACCGTGAACTTACAGCGGTCCTTGTCGAAGGCGGTGGTACGCTCAACTACAGTCTACTCGAGCAGTCACTTATCGATAAGCTGTTTATCTTTATTGCCCCCCTGATTATTGGCGGGAAAGAGAGTCCGACCGCTTTCGCCGGAACTGGTATAACACCACTGAGTAAAGCCTGGTCGGTTGAAGATGTTGAGCTGAAACAATTTGATCGGGATATGCTCTTAATCGGTTACCCGGTATCGGGAAAACAGAATTCGGGAGCGATCAGCCGATAATCAGCAAAATAATCTTGGAAGAACAAGCGCTATATTCCAGGCAAGCAGGCGGGTATTTTTATGCATTAGTTAATAATGCATTGAACGAGTGGTGAGAAGTATTGTTTACCGGATTAATTGAAGAACTCGGGATTATTCGTCGGACCAGCGGATCCGGTAATGGAACCGGGCTGGTTATCAGCGCCAGAGAGGTGCTGCGCGATCTGAAGATTGGCGACAGTATCGCTGTCAGTGGTCCCTGCCTTACTGTTGCCGATGTTGGCAGAGATAGCTTTACAGCCTGGGCTATGCCCGAAACCATCAAAAAAACGAACCTGAGCAGTCTGTCGGTTGGCCAGAAGGTTAACCTTGAGCGGGCGATGACTCTGGGTGGTCGTATGGGCGGCCACCTGGTCAGCGGCCATATTGATGCGGTCGTAACCCTTACCGGACGCCAAACGCAGGGAGGAGCCATTCTTTTATCCTTCACGGCGCCAGGCAGCATGCTTCGCTATATCGTGACCAAAGGTTCGGTCGCCCTTGACGGGGTTAGTTTAACCGTTGTCGCTGTTGATGAAACCGGATTTTCAGTGGGTCTGATTCCGCATACGACTGCACAGACTACCCTGGGTCAAAAAGAAAGCGGCTCGCTGATCAATCTCGAACTTGACCTGATTGCAAAATATGTTGAAAAAATGCTTGAACCCCGCCTGGATGGAATAGATGATCATAAAGAGGCGATTACAATGGCTACCTTGCAGGAAAAAGGGTACCTGTAGTCAGAAGGAGTGAGCCGGTTTGACATTTAACACTATTGAGGAAGCCCTTCAAGATATAAAAGAGGGACGGATGATCGTTGTTGTCGATGACGAAGACCGGGAAAACGAAGGCGACATGATCATGGCCGCTTCCAGAATTACCCCGGAGGCCGTGAACTTCATGATTCGTCACGCCCGCGGGCTTGTCTGCACTCCGCTTACAGCGCAGCGTGTGCTCGAGCTTGATTTGCCCCAGATGGTAACCCGGAATACCGACACACAGGGCACCGCATTCACAGTTTCAGTCGATGCCGGATCCTGCAGTACCGGTATTTCGGCTTTTGAACGGGCTCAAACCATTAAAACGCTGATCGATCCAGAGACAAAATCGCAAGACCTGCGCAGGCCCGGTCATATCTTCCCCCTGGAGGCAATGGATGGGGGAGTACTGCGCCGGGCTGGGCATACCGAGGCAGCAGTTGACCTGGCTACACTGGCCGGATTTGAACCGGCCGGAGTAATCTGTGAAATTATCAACGAAGACGGCAGTATGGCCCGTCTGCCCCAGTTGATTGAATTCTGCAGCGAACATCAACTGAAGCTGATCAGCATTGCCGACCTGATCAACTACCGCATGAAAAAAGAGAAACTGGTCTGGCGTTCGGCAACAGCTGAACTGCCTACCGTTTTCGGTACTTTCAACCTGATCGCCTATGAGAACAATATTGACAACATGACCCACCTGGCCCTGGTTATCGGAGATATTAATACAGATGAACCAACCCTGGTGCGGATGCACTCGGAGTGTTTAACCGGCGATGTTTTTGCCTCTATGCGCTGCGATTGCGGCAACCAGTTGCACCATGCTATGAAACAAATTGCCGAATACGGTACCGGGGTAATTATTTACATGCGCCAGGAAGGGCGGGGTATCGGGCTTTTAAATAAGATTCGAGCCTATGAGCTGCAGGACGCCGGCAAAGATACTGTCGAAGCTAACGAAGCGCTTGGATTCGCTGCCGACCTTCGCGACTACGGTGTAGGCGCGCAAATCCTGGTCGATCTCGGTATAAAAAAGATCCGCCTGCTGACTAACAACCCGCGCAAGGTTAAAGGTCTTGAAGGGTACGACCTTAACATTGTCGAAAGAGTTCCCCTGGAAATCGAACCATCCCAGTATAACTGCAATTATCTGTTGACCAAAAAAGAAAAACTCGGCCATTATTTGAACCTGGCTAAATGAAAATTTGGAGGGACTGATTTGAAAACATTTGAAGGTAAACTGATTGCCCGTGAATACCGTTTTGCCATTATTATCAGCCGTTTTAATGAGTTTATCTCCGGCCATCTGCTCAGCGGTGCCCTTGACTGCCTCAAAAGACATGAGGCCAAGGATGATCTGATTGATATCATTTGGGTTCCCGGCTCATTCGAGATACCCCTGGCGGCGAAGAGAGCAGCCCAGAGCAAACGCTATGATGCCGTAATCTGCCTCGGGGCTGTAATACGCGGTGCGACCCCACACTTTGAATATATTGCCTCTGAGGTGGCCAAGGGTGTGGCGCATGTCGGGCTCGAGACCGGCATACCGGTTATTTTTGGTGTGATCACCAGCGATACCCTGGAACAGGCAATTGAAAGAGCCGGCAGTAAGGCCGGTAACAAGGGCTGGCAGGCTGCTGCTTCCGCCATAGAAATGGCTGACCTGAACAGTCAGTTTTAGCCTTCCTATAAAAGGAGCCGGTCAATTGACTTCTTCTCCGTCTCAAAAATTTGTGATCGTGGATGGTCACAGCCTTCTTTACAGGGCTTTCTACGCCCTGCCTTTAATGCAAAATCGCCGCGGCGAGCAGACTAATGCTATCTACGGTTTTATTAACATGCTCTTGAAACTGTTGAAAGAAGAAGAACCGGATTATGCGGCAGTGGCCTTTGACCCGCCGAAACCTTCATTTCGGGTTCGCATCGACAGCTCTTACAAGGCCCACCGTGAAAAAATGCCTCCGGAACTCGGCGAACAGATCCAGAAAGTTCGTGAAATCCTCGAAGCGATGCGCATTCCTGTCTTTGAAGCTGAAGATTATGAGGCTGATGATGTTATCGGCACCCTGGCCGACCATTTTGCACGGCGGCAGTACCGGGTAATTGTAGTTTCAGGCGATGCTGACCTGCTGCAGTTAGTTGGCGATCAAATTACTGTTATGTTGACTAAAAAAGGGATCAGCCTGATGGAGCGCTATGATTCTTCAACCCTGAAAGAGAAATACGGTCTCTCCCCGGAGCAGATCATCGATTTTAAAGCCCTGAAGGGAGATCCTTCCGACAATATCCCGGGAGTCCCCGGTATCGGCGGTAAAACTGCCCGCAGCCTGCTCGAGGAATATGGAACCCTGGAAAATATCTTTGAAAATATCGACCACCTCAAAGAGAAAATTGCCGACAATCTCCGGGAATATCGAAAACAACTCTATGTGGGCAAAGATCTGGTTACCCTGCGCCGTAATGTACCAGTTGAGTTCGATTGGGAACAATGCCACCGCCGCGAACCTGACTATAATTGCCTTTTGCCCCTACTAAACGACCTTGAATTCAGAAGCCTGGCCGACAGGTTCAAGCAAGGAGATCCGCAAAAAAGCGCTCAGACCGGGCAAAAATCCCTGGGCGAACCGATTAATACGCTGGAAGAATTTGCTGACCTTATGGATGGTCTCGGCGATGGCGATACTATTGCCATGCTGGTTGAGCTGGAAAGAGGATGGCCTTCCTGGAAACAACCTGTTTCAGCCCTGGCTATTGCCGTCAATGAAGATAAAGGCTTTTATCTGGAACCAGCGGCCTTTGGCAAAAGGGAAACGGAAATCTGGAAGAGTCTTGCTGACACCCGGGGGAAAAGGGTTACCCTACTCGTTCATAATGTTAAACAGTGGCATCACCTGTTCATTAGACAGGGCTTAAAAGCGCCTATTTTTGTTTTTGACACACAGTTGGCCGCTTACCTTTCCGATCCAGCCCGCGGCGGTTATGATCTGCCCGGTCTGCTGCATCGGCACCGCGGCATGGAAGTCGAGTTGTCAACCGGCCGAAAAAAAGAACAGCCTGATTTTGCCCGGCGGGGCCCACAGCTGGCCGAAGAAGCCCGGCAGCTATTTCCTCTGCGAGATATCCTGAAAAAACAGCTTCAAGAGCAGTCACTGGAGAAGCTTCTCTGCGAAATTGAAATGCCCTTGGCCGGAGTGCTCGCCAGGATGGAGCGGCAGGGAATGACTGTCGATCTCGCCTATTTGCATGATCTTTCCTCTGAAATATGCAACCGATTAGGCGAACTCGAAAGGAATATTTATGCCCAGGCTGGTGAGGAATTTAATATTAATTCCCCTCAACAGCTCTCCGTGATTCTTTTTGACAAGCTTGGACTGCCGGAGATACGCAAAACTAAAACCGGCCAGTCGACTGACGCCCGGGTCCTGGAAGAGCTCGCTTTTCATCATGAAATTGCCGCACACCTGCTGCATTACCGTCAGCTGGCCAAACTGGAAGGGACTTACCTGTCCGGGTTGATTGATCTTGTTGATTCTAAAGAGCAAAAGATTTACACAACTTTCAACCAAACTGCCACTGCTACCGGACGCCTCAGCAGCAGTGACCCGAACCTGCAGAATATCCCGATTCGCCTGGAAGAGGGCCGGCGAATCCGGCGCGCTTTTATCCCCTCGGCAAGTGGTAAAATATTTTTCGCAGCCGATTATTCGCAGGTCGAACTGCGTATTCTGGCCCATTTATCGCAGGATCCAATTTTGATCGAAGCCTTCAAAACCGGCCAGGATATTCACAGGCGTACTGCCGCCGAGGTTAACCGCATCACCCTGGAAGAAGTGACCCCGCTTATGCGTGAAAAGGCGAAAGCGGTCAATTTCGGCATTATCTACGGTTCCAGCGATTACGGATTGGCCCAGGGTCTAAAAATTCCCCGCGCTGAGGCAAAAACATACATAGATAACTATTTTGAACGTTACTGCGGCGTTAAAGTATATATGGATATGATTACTGAACAGGCCCGCGAACAGGGCTATGTAACAACTATGCTGAACCGCCGGCGCGACCTGCCGGAGATCCGATCATCCAATCACAATATTCGCAGTTTCGCTGAAAGAATGGCTTTGAATACTCCGATCCAGGGTTCTGCCGCCGATATTATCAAGATGGCCATGCTAAAAATAGATCAAATTATTGCTGAGGGCGGTTTCAGGGCGGCGATGCTTTTACAGATACATGATGAGCTCTTGTTTGAAATTGAAGAAGCGGAACTAGATTTCTTCGCCCCAATGATCCGGCGCGAAATGGAACAGGCTTTTCCTCTCTCCGTGCCCTTAAAAGTCGACCTCAAGTGGGGTAACAACTGGGAAGAGTTAAAGCAGTTTTAGGTATAAAAGTCTGGAATTATAACATTACCGTCAGGGAGACATTAATGCCTGAGCTGCCCGAAGTGGAAACGATACGCCGTGAACTTGTGCCGCTGATTAGCGGTAAAATATTTGCTTCCCCGCTGCTGCATATGCCTTCGGCAATCGAATATCCGGATTCGGAACAATTTTCCGCTGCTCTCACGGGGCAAAAAGTGCTAAATATCGGACGCAAAGGTAAATACCTGATCATCACCCTCGATCATGGTATCCTGATAGTACATCTGCGTATGACCGGAAATCTACTTTATACAGAGGAAGGACCGCCGGAAAAAGATCGTTATCTGCGTCTTTCATTTCCTTTTAACGACGGTTCAGCCCTTTATTTTTCCGACATGCGCCGCTTCGGTCGGGTATGGCTGGTCGCGGATGATCATGAGCTACAAGAGAAAGTTCTGAAGCGGGTTGGTCCCGATATATTTGATGAAATGGACCTTGAAAAATTTATTGCCTTGTTGGGCAGAAGAGAGCGAGTCATGTTAAAGGCGCTGCTGCTCAACCAGGGCTTTGCTGCCGGTATGGGCAATATTTATACCGACGAATGCCTGTTTCGCTGTGGCATCCACCCGCGACGCCGGGTGTCAACGCTGAGTAGGTCTGAAGTGGAAGCGCTCTACAAGGCTATCCGAGCGGTATTAAACGAGGGCATTGAACATGGCGGGACCACATTTCGCGATTACCGTAACGCCCGTGGAACTGCGGGTGACTATCAGTCAAAGCTTGCTGTCTACGGACGTAAAGGGGAACGCTGCCGCTGCGGATCACCTATAGAGAAAACCACAGTTGCCGGTCGGGGCACCTATTTCTGTCCCCTTTGCCAGGTTGAATGGACCGCAACAGAAAAGGAGACCTGAGGTAATGCAGATTATCGGTTTAACCGGGGGGATTGCCTCGGGAAAGAGCACAGTGGCGAAAATGCTTGAAGAGAAAGGCGCTTACCTGCTTGACGCCGACAGACTGGCCCGGGAAGTGGTTGAACCGGATCAGCCGGCCTGGCAGGAAATCGTCAACTGGCTTGGTCAGTCGATCCTTTTACCCGATCAGTCAATTGATCGTAGCAAACTGGCTGAACTGGTCTTTAGTAATCAGCAGATGCTTGAGAGATTGAACAGTATTGTGCATCCCCGGGTCGGAACCCGCCTGGTTGCCCTTTCTAAAATAATCAGAGAAAAGGATCCTGATGCAGTATTAATATACGATATTCCGCTATTGATTGAAGCTGAAATGCAATCTCTGGTTGATCTGGTTTTGCTTGTTTATGTGCCCCGTGAAATCCAGATCGCCCGCCTGCAGCAGCGCGACAATCTGAGCCGGGCTGCTGTCGAGATCCGCCTTCAAAATCAAATGGACATAGAAGATAAAAAAAAATATGCCGATGCTGTTATCGATAACAGCGCTCACCTGACAGAAACTTACCATCAGGCAGATCAATTTTGGGACAAATTGAAGCCGGGCGGTTTTTATGCACACGGTGAAGTTGATCAAAGGTGATGGTAGTGGATCGGAAATAGCCCCACTGGAAATTACCCCTGGCGTGATTGGAATCCGGTTCTCTACCGCCGCTCTTTTTCCATATCAACAACAGCCCCCCCGGTTACTGTCTGAAGCTGTTTAAGAGTAATTGGCAGATACGAGTGGGCAGATCCCGCTGCGCTGTAGACCTTGTCAAAACGCTGCATGGAGCGATCAAGAAAGATCGGAATGCTTTGATCTATGTCAAAGGGGCAAACTCCTCCGACTTTAAAGCCGGTCATTTCCTCGACCTCATCGGGCTTGGCTATCCTTGCTTTGCCCCCGCCGCCGAGAAGCGTTTTGGCTTTCTTATCGCATATTTTAATATCACCGGCGGCTACGAAAAGGCCATAGATATCGCCGACACGGAAAAGAATTGATTTGGCGATCTGCCCGACTTCTACTTTAAGTGCCTGTGCTGCTTCAAATGATGTTTTTGTTGTTTTCTCGTGTTCTTGCGGAATCAAATTCAGGTCAAACTTCGCAAGATGCCGGCGGGCTCTTTCCAGCGCAGGATTAATAGGCATTTAAACCACCTCATTCTGGAATGCTTGCACCTCTTTTTCCGGATAACGGGTGAATACGAACACCCCAACCAGGATGAAGAGTGCCGAGACCGGTCCGGTCAGTTGAATGCCCAGCGGCTGAGCAATTGTGCTGCCGAAGATCTGCAGCAGGGCACCGGTAATAACTGTGGAGAGGCCGAGGGCCAGCTTAAGGATAACCCCCTGTGCTCCAAAATACATCGCTTCGCGCCGCTGGCCGGATAGTTTTTCTTCCAAGTCGGAAACCGCCGCTACTATAGCGTCGGGTACGATAAAAATTACCGCCAGAGGAAGTCCGGCCAAACCCATGAGTATATAAGCAATCGTTTCAGGAGCAATTCCGAGCAGCGGCTGCCCGAGAAAGAAAAATACCGGAAGTAAAACCAGGAATGCGACCAGGGCAAACATCATCATTACTTTCAAGCCTAGTTTTTTGGATAAAATGTTGACCACTGGGAAAAAGAGTAAAGCTACGACAAAGGCCAGGCCGAAGTAGATCGAAGTGTCGTTTTCGGTTCCCCGCAGCAGAATAGTCACATAGAGTGGAATGTTCAGGGTAATGATGTTGAAACCAAGCCAGAAAGTAACGTTACCGATCAGGTAGATCACGAAAGGGCGGTTTTTAAAAGTTGTGGTGACAGCTTCGATCAGGCCCAGCGTGGCCGGTTTCGCTTCAGCATAATCTCGCTCTTTAATAAACATTGGCAGATAGAGCAGCACTAATCCGATTGCGGCCATGACCCAGACCATTCCGTGAAAACCGAGTGTGCCGATTAAAATTCCAGCTCCGATTAAAGCCACCCCCACACCGAGCAGGCTGAAGATCGCCTTGAAAGTAGCCAGATCAACCCGGTCCCGGGTGCTCCGGGCCACTTCGGGAAGCAGTGCCAGATAGGGCGTGACATAGGCGGTAAAAAGGGCAAAGTAGAGCCCCAATAATACCGCGACATAGACACTGTTCAGGGTCGATTGCTCAGTGACCGGTGGGTAAAAGAGCATTACGAAAACGACGACGTAGGCAACTCCACTGAAGAGCATAAAGGGTATGCGACGGCCCAGGCGGCCGCTGTGATTGTCCGACCAGCGGGCGATTACCGGGTCGGCAATAGCATCGATCACACGTCCGAAAAACATAATTATACCGAACGCAAAAGGCGGCATCAACGCGTCGACACCTTCCAGGGGGCTGGTAATATAGTAATAAAATAGCCAGGTAATTAACACCCGATCGATCAGGCTGAAGCCCCCTGCCCCGGTTCCGTAAGCAATTTTGCCCCACAGCCGCAGCTGCTTGACTTTTGTCACAATCATTCATCTCCTTCTGGCTTTTCAGTATATATTTCAGTATATATTTATGATATTTATTTCTCCCCCGGTGTGGAAAAACCTTTAAAAGCAAGACGGATATGCTGCCGCTATGTTCAATTATGTATAATTTAAAAATCAAATGAAGAATATGAATGTTGTTACATTTAAAGTGTTGTGATATAATTCTGGATATACAAAATACTCTATCTGCTTAAGATAGGGGGGAGGGGATGTCTCAATACTAATATGTTCTTCGGTTAGAGCTGTGTAAAGCGCAAACCAAAAGAAAGAGGAGGTAAATTGATTGAAAAGAAAATTATTCCTATTAGTCGTGCTGTTTGTAGTTTTACTGATCACTTTCAGTGTGACCGGTTGCACACCTGAAGAGGAAATTGTTAACGAGATCAAAATTGCCGTCACCGGACCTATGACCAATATCCAGGGCGAAATGATGTGGTGGGGAGCCCAAATGGCCATGGAAGAGATTAATGAAGCCGGCGGGGTAGCCGTCGGTGAAGAACAGTATATGATTCGCCTGATCCAGGTGGAAACAGATGAAATCATGGATCCGCTGGGCGCCGTTTCGGCGGTTGAAACCGTTATTGTTTCCGAAGATCCCGATTTTCTGATCGGCGGATTCCGCACGGAGGCGGTAACTCCCTATACAGAATTGGCGGTAAAAGATTACCAGAAGATCTTTTTGATCTGCGGTGCTGCCACCAACGAACTGCTTCAGGG
>JAUWPV010000015.1 GCA_030611385.1 Bacillota bacterium
GGCGAATCCGTTCCGATCCCAAGTATTCAAGGCTTAAAAAAGATTACGAGCATTATGTTAACCGAATTCCACTAATCGGAAAAAGAATGGTCGATTCGACGGAAAGATTAAAAGGCGGCCTCAAGTATCTGATCATGCCGGGTATGATTTTCGAAGAACTGGGCTTCACCTATTTCGGCCCGGTTGATGGTCATAACATTACGGCTATTAAAAATGTTCTAACGCAAGCTGATAAAATGCACGGCCCGGTTCTGATCCATGTGGTTACTGAAAAAGGTAAAGGTTACCAATATGCCGAACAATCTCCGGAAATATTTCACGGTATCGGACCCTTCGATTTAAACAATGGACTGCCCCTGAAAAAGACGAAAAGCTTGACCTACACTGAAGTTTTCGGCCTTGCCCTGTTGAATCTGGCTCGTGAAAACCCGAAAATAGTAGCGATTACTGCTGCGATGACTGCTGGTACAGGACTTAGTAAATTTAGCAGAGAATTTCCAGATCGATTCTATGATGTCGGGATTGCCGAGCAGCACGGGGTTACTCTTGCTGCTGCACTCGCTGCCGGGGGTATGCGTCCGGTATTAGCTGTCTACAGCACATTTTTACAGCGTGCCTATGATCAGATTTTGCATGATACATGTTTACAGAAACTGCCAGTTGTTTTTGCCGTGGATAGAGCTGGAATTATTGGGGAAGACGGTGAAACCCATCAGGGCCTTTTTGATCTGTCCTACCTGCGCAACATCCCGAATATGTCGATTATGGCTCCGGCCAATGAAGCCGAATTGCAGGATATGCTTTCAACTGCGCTCAGTTATAACGATGGTCCGGTGGCAATACGTTATCCCAGGGACAAAGTTGAAGGGGTAGAATTAAACGAGCTGCATAGATTACCCTGGGGTAGGGGTGAACTGCTCCGGCAGGGTGAAGATCTGTTGATAATTGCCGCTGGCACAATTGTTAATACAGCTGTGACTGCCGCTGAGCAACTATTCTGGCACGGGCTAAAAGTTGCTGTCATCAATGCCCGTTTCGTTAAACCGCTTGATGAAGAACTGATATTAAAGTGGGCACAAAAATGTCGTCGCATTATAACCATAGAAGAAAATGTGCTGGCCGGTGGTTTTGGCAGCGGGATACTTGAACTATTCGAAAAAAGAGGTATTTGCCTGCCGGTGAAGCGCCTCGGTATTGACGACCAGTTCATCGGCCATGGAATGAGAGCGCAGATACTTGCCTACTATAATCTTGATGTCAATGCAATTGTTGCTTCGGCACTCGCTTTTACCGGAACAAAAGCTGTGAAAGGACAAATTTGAGTAAACCAGAAATAAAGAAACGCCTCGATCGCCTCTTTAACGAATATCGGCCGGATTTGAGCCGCAGCCGAATTCAGGCTGAGATTATGAACGGAAAAGTAATCGTAAACGGGCATGTTTGCAACAAGCCGGGGACAATGGTTGAAAGCGGATCAGAAATTCAACTCCTGGAATCAAAAAATCCTTATGTCAGCCGCGGAGGTTTAAAAATCGAAGGGACTTTAAAAGATCTTTCGATCGATGTTAACGATCTTGTGATATTAGATGTTGGCGCTTCAACCGGAGGTTTCTCCGATTGTCTTTTAAAAAAAGGGGCCAAACTGATCTATGCCCTTGATGTAGGCTACGGCCAACTAGATTTGAGTTTGCGCAGCGATTCACGTATTGTGGTTATGGAACGCTTTAATGTTCGCCGGCTTGAGCGTAAAGATTTGGCGGTCATGCCCGAATTTGCTGTAATTGATGTTTCCTTCATTTCACTGTCAAAAATATTGCCGATAATGGCCAATCTACAGATACCGGCAGTCCTGGCCCTGGTCAAGCCGCAGTTCGAAGCAGGCCGGACAGATGTCAGTAAGGGCGGCGGAGTGATTCGTGATCCTGCTCTGCACCGCCAGATCCTGAATCAGATAATATATTTTGCCTGCCAGGCTGGTTACTGCTGCCGGGGTATTACATTCTCGGAATGGCCCGGCCCGAAAGGCAACATCGAATACTTTGTTTATTATCAATACACCGAAGGCTCCCAGTGCTCCTGCCTTGCTGAGTATGCCGCCATTGTGACACAAGTAGTAGATCAGGCCCATCGCTTATTGGTAGGGAAGAAGATTAAACCCAGAGAAGGATAGCGGGCTGCAGCGAAGAAATTAAAGTAAAGTTTACTGAATAGGAGGATCTGCGTGAAAGACATAGGTTTAATCCCCAACTGGCATAAGCGAAATTCAAATTTGGTTGTCGAGAAAATCGATAATTTTTTTAAACAACGTCAGATCCACCTGCAGATTGCCGATAGTGAGCAGGCTGATTTTTACAGTGACGAATCACTGGCTGAACAACTCAAATCTTGGCAGGATAAGCTTGAGCTGATTATTGTTGTCGGTGGAGATGGCACTATTCTCAGGGTAGCCAGAGATCTGGCCTGCTGGAATGTTCCTGTTCTCGGGGTTAACCTGGGGCATAAGGGTTTTTTAGCCGAAATCGAAGTTGAGCAAATGGAAAGATTTTTGCAGTACATTGCCGCGAATCAATATGCTTACCAGGAACGGATGATGTTGGAAGCCAGACTGATGCGTGGAAATGAAGAGCTGGGTAATTATCTGGCTTTAAATGATATTGTTGTTTCCCGGGGACCTTTTTCAAGAATTATCAGGGTTGAAGCCTATATCAATGACGATTTCATGGAAAGCTATTCCGGAGATGGAATCATTATTGCCACCCCTACCGGTTCAACCGGTTATTCTCTTTCAGCTGGCGGCCCGATCGTCAACCCCACTATGGGGCTTTTTGTGATTACACCGATCTGCCCCCACAGTCTCTATAATCGATCGGTAATTGTTAACGGCAGCGATAACATGAAACTGCGCGTAGATTCACGCCAGGTCCAGGTTGTTCTCACCGTTGACGGCCAGGTACGCTTTTCCCTGGAGGATGAAGATCAAATTACTATTTGCCGCTCCAGGCAAATAGTAAAGCTTGTCTGCTTCAACGACTATTCTTTTTACAGAATGCTGCATCAAAAGCTGAAGGATTAATATTTAAGGAGGCAACGGAATGCTAGTTGAGTTGAGGGTTTCTAATTTTGCTTTAATTGAAGACCTCACTTTAAATTTCAGTTCGGGTTTGAACATTTTAAGCGGAGAAACCGGGGCTGGTAAATCAATTGTTATCGGGGCAATAAACCTGCTTCTTGGAGAACGGGCTGCAGTTGAACAAATCCGTCAGGGTCATGAGAATGCTTATGTCGAGGGATTTATATCTTTTAGTTCAGCCCTGAAAAATGATATTGAAAGTTTTCTGGAGAGTGCCGGAATTGAAAGAGCAGATGAACTGATTATCGCCAGGGAAGTATTTCGCAGCGGCCGCAGTGTAGCCAGGATTAATGGTCGAGCCGTACCGGTATCGCTTTTAAAAGAACTGGGACAGCTTCTGATAGATTTGCACGGACAGCACCAGCACCAGTCCCTGCTACGACCGGATCAACACATTGTACTGCTTGATTCGTTCGGTGGAGATAATATTAATTCAACCTGCAGCAGTCTCTCAGATCTGTATAAAAGACGTCTAATTTTAAAAAAAGAGCTCTCAATGCTCGGTGAAGACAGCGGAGAGCGTGAGCGGCGCCTTGATGTCTATACTTTCCAGTTAAAGGAGATCAGGGAAGCAGCGCTTAAATCCGAAGAGGACACAGAACTGGCCCAGAGAGAAAAATTACTGGCCAATGCGGAAAAAATAAGCATCCTGACTGGCCAGGCCTATGCAGATATTTATGCCGGCGAAGAAGACAGCCCGGTTGACGCGGTGGTCGATCGCCTTAACCACTCGCTTCATTTATTGACTGAAGTAGCCAGTATTGATCAAAGCCTTGCCCCCCTGCTTGATCTGCTTGAAAGCGCATCGGCAAATCTTGAAGAGGTTTCCCACTATCTGCGTGACTACCAGACCAGGCTCGAGTTTGAACCTACTGAACTTGTTGCAATACAGGATCGTTTAAACTTTATTAACACACTTAAACGCAAGTATGGAACTACGCTGGAAGAGATTCTTTCCTTCGCCGACCATGTTGAAGAAGAAATGGAGCGGCTTAAGAACAGCGAGGAAATGGCTGGAAAAATAGAAAATGAAATTATTGAAGTGGAAGAACAGCTGACTGAGCAAAGTATTTCTTTACGAGTTCTGCGACAGTCGGCGGCGGAAGATCTGGTCAGGCTTCTTGAGGAGTGTTTAAAGGAGCTTGCTTTGCCCAATGCTCGCTTTGAGGTTAAATTCACCGGAAAGGACACTTTTTCACCCAAAGGGATGGATCAAATCGAATTTCTCTTTTCTGCCAACCGTGGTGAAGAGGTTAAACCGCTGACAAAAATAATATCCGGTGGTGAAGTTTCGCGGGTGATGCTTGCCCTGAAGACAATTCTGGCCTGTCAGGATCTTGTACCCACCCTGATTTTCGATGAGATCGATTCAGGAATTGGCGGTGCGACGGTTCAGGCAGTTGCTGAAAAACTGATCCATCTGGCCGAACACCACCAGGTGATGTGCGTTACGCATAGCCCTCAAATTGCTTCCATGGCCGACTGCCATTATCGCCTTTACAAGGAAACAGTTGGCGAGAGAACTTTAACCAAGGCTGCCAGACTAACTGCCGAGGAAAAAAGGGAAGAAATAGCTCGTATGCTCGATGGGGCCAGCATTGATCAGGTTAGTTTGCAGCATGTTGACAGCCTGCTGGAAAGAGCTCTGCGTTTTAAAAAGGAATCTGCACGCGCCTAAACGCTATGTATCAAGCGATGCATAATGCTTTCATTTCAGTCGATGAAAAAAGAGCCGACTTGATCTCAAGTGAATGACAGCATAATATGAGGGGCAGAAAGATCCGATCGAGGAGTGGATATAATCGGCGACTATCTGAAAGAGGAAACTTTATCGACCAGTTACCTTTACCGTGGCCGGATTATTAACGTGCGCCAGGATCGGGTTAAAATGCATGGCGGGCAAACCGCTTTTCGTGAGATAGTGGAACATCCGGGTGCGGTAGCCATTCTGGCACTTAATGATCAGGGAGAAGCTGTATTGGTCAGGCAGCACCGGCAGCCGACTGGCGAAATACTCCTGGAAATACCGGCCGGAAAATTAGAAGCAAATGAAACGCCTTTGGAATGTGCTCAGCGTGAATTGCTCGAGGAAACCGGGTTAAAGAGCGCGCAGTGGAGTGAACTGTGTTCGTTTTACCCTTCTCCCGGTTTTTGCAATGAAATCATTTATCTCTTCCAGGCAGAGACACTTACAGAAGCTGTTTCACCGACTGCCGATCCCGAGGAAAAGATCGCCGTTATAGATGTTCCATTACCGAAAATATGGGAAATGATTACTAACGGACAGATCAGGGATGGTAAAACGATCATCGCTTTACAATATGCCCTGCTCCAGAGAACTGAAATTTACCATTTTATTTAAGATATTTATTTATCTTGATCAAATTTAAGAAGGTATTTATAGGGCGGTGTTGAAATCACCTAGTATTCCGCTAATATGCTCAGTGAGGATATATATCAGTATGCTAAAGCAGTTACAAAATTATACAAATTACCTGGCAGTTGAAAAGGGACTTGCGAAAAATACGCTGGAATCATACCGGCGTGATCTTGATAAATTTATTGCCTTCATGCATAAACAAAAAATAACCAGCCCTGAAATGGTTGATCAAAAGGCGCTGAACCTTTTTATAGGCGATCTTAAAAAAAACGGCAGGGCTACTTCAACTATTTCCCGTTGTATCGCTTCAATCCGCTCCTTTTTTACTTTTCTTTTACAGGAAGGGATTATTGAGAACAATCCCGCTCTCGATCTGGCATCACCGCGTATCGAAAAGAAACTGCCTCGTGTCCTGACGACCGGTGAAGTTGATCTTTTACTGGATCAACCTAAATTAAGCGAGCACAATGGTCTTCGGGACAAGTCGATGCTTGAGTTACTCTATGCATCCGGAATTCGTGTTTCCGAGTTGGTAGGTCTCAATATTACCGACTTTGATCCAAAGGTCGGCTACCTTCGCTGTCTGGGTAAAGGCATGAAGGAACGTATTGTACCGATCGGTTCAATGGCTGTAAATTGTGTCAGTGAATATCTTGGTAACTCACGCGCAAAATTGTTTGGTAAAAACGGTGAGACGGCTCTGTTTGTCAATCATCATGGAGCACGGATGAGCAGGCAGGGTTTCTGGAAAATACTGAAAAAATATGCTCGAAAATCAAATATAAAGGGTGAAATTACTCCGCATACGCTTCGTCATTCGTTTGCCACTCATTTGCTTGAAAACGGTGCCGACCTGCGATCTGTCCAGGAGATGCTCGGGCACTCCGATATTTCAACAACACAGATATACACTCAGATAACCAGAAGAAAGATCAGAGAGGTATATGACAAAACGCATCCCCGTGCCTGATTTGCCGGATAAGCGAGTAATCATAATCGTTCTGGATGGAGCTGGTGCAGGTGCCCTTCCCGATGCCGATCAATATGGCGATCAGGGTTCCAATACCCTGCAAAATGTTCTCCGTAAACATGGGCCGTTGACGTTAACAAATCTTTTTACTTTGGGGTTGGGCAGAGTGCTCGGCCTGTCTGACAGTGCCGCTCCAGCTCGGTTAAATTCGTGTTACTACGGACGAATGGCCCCCCAATCGCCGGGTAAAGATACCACCAGCGGACACTGGGAATTGGCTGGCGTGATTTTAAAAGAACCGTTCCCTGTCTACCCGGAAGGTTTTCCGGATGAGGTGATCAATGCCTTTATGCAGACTATCGGCCGGGGAATTCTGGGTAATATCGCTGCCTCGGGGACGGTGATTATCAATGACCTTGGCAGCGAACACCTGAGAACAGGTTACCCGATTGTCTATACGTCTGCAGATAGTGTTTTTCAAATAGCGGCCCATAACGCGCTATTTTCCAAAGATCTACTCTATCAATGGTCCGAAAAGGCTCGCGTAATTTTAACCGGCGAACATGCTGTGGGCCGGGTCATCGCGCGGCCATTTAGCGGTGAAGCAGGTTCTTTTAAGAGAATATCCGGCCGACGCGATTTTTCACTGCCCCCTTCGGGAGAAACCCTGCTTGATCGGGTCAGGGAGGCGGGCTATCCTGTAGCGGTAATCGGCAAGGTTGCTGATATTTTTGCTCACCGGGGAATCACAATCCACCGACCGGGTGGTGATAATGAGGCCACCGCAGAAGAATTACATTACCTGCTTGATAATGTTTCCAGAGGTTTGATCTGGGCAACTTTTGGTGACTTTGACACAGTTTACGGCCACCGCAATGACAGTAAGGGTTTTGCTCTGGCTCTTGAACATTTTGACCAACATCTCGCGAACTTTTTAGCCAAACTTAAGGCAGGTGACCTGCTTTTTATTACTGCTGATCACGGTTGTGACCCCACTTTTCCGACCACCGATCACACCCGGGAGTATGTGCCGATTATCGCATGGGGGCTGTCTCTGCCTCGAAATGTTGATCTAGGTATTCGTCAGACTTATTCTGATCTGGCCGCCAGTACCGCTCACTGGTTGAAGATCGAACCGTTGGCAAACGGCAGTTCATTCTTAGTGTAATTGTTTCAGAATCAAAGGGAGTTTTAAAGTGGATTTAATTATTACTCACGAAAACTGTGATTTCGATGCTTTAGCTGCGACTGTTGCTGCTGCCAAGCTTCACTCGGGCAGCTCAATTATGATACCACAGTCACTGCAGCCGAACGTCCGATCATTTGCCAACCTTTACCGGGATTTGCTTCCATTAAGCGATCCAAAAGAAATAGTGAAAGAAATTGATTTGGTAGTTGTTGTTGATACAAATCAAAAAGTGCGCCTTGGTAAATGGGGCTTTCTTCTTGATCGAGCAAAGTCAGTAACTCTGTATGATCACCATCCCGGCCAGGTAGATATCGCTGCTGAATTAGTTATCAATGAAGCGGTTGGGGCGACGACGACTGTTCTTTTGGAAGAGATCATCAAGAGAAAGATTAAGATAACTGAATTTGAAGCGACACTTTTTGCTCTCGGTATCTATGAAGACACCGGGTGCCTGACTTATAGAATATCTACATCCCGGGATGCCCGGGCGGTTGCTTATCTTTGGGAAAACGGCCTCAACACCGGGATTATTCAGGAGTATTTGCGGGCGCCGCTCAGCGATGTCCAAAAAGGTTTACTGGAGACGCTGCTTCGAAACAGTGAACTTTATGAGATCAACCGGCGCCGTGTTCTGATCAGCGCTACTGTTCTTGATGAATATGTTATCGGTGCGGCTGTATTGCTGCAGCTTCTCGATGAGATTGAAGATACTGACTTGACGATTGTGATCATCCAGATGACCGGCAGTATCTATTTAGCTGCGCGATCCCAGGATGATGATCTGAACCTGCTGGAACTGTTGGCGCCATTTACTGTTAAAGGCTACCCCGGGGCTGTTTCAGCCCATATTAAGGGGATTGAAGCAGATAAAGCAAAAGAACAAGTGGTTGAATTTCTTAAAAGCTACCTCCCGCCGACTATTTCAGTTGAAAAGATAGCTTCGCAACCTGTTCTGACTATCTGCAGTGATACCAGCATAAATGAAGCTGATCGGTTGTTGACTGAACATGATTTCAAGGGGTGTCCGGTAGTCAAAGATGGACGCCTGGTCGGTATTATTTCCCACCGAGATCTACGTAAGGGTTTGAGAAATAATCTGGGGCATGCCCCAGTAAAAGGATTTATGACCCGAAAGCTGGTTACAGCTTCACCCGAACAGTCTTTATCTGAACTGCGCCGCCTGATGGTTGAACATAATATCGGACGGGTGCCGATTGTCGATCAGAGCGATAAGCTGGTAGGTATCGTAACCCGCTCAGATATACTGCGTCACTTAAATCTTCTTGACCGTAGGGGTCGTTCGGTCAAGGGAAAAACTCCAACCGGCTCAATTCACAAGATGAAGGCAGAAACTGAATCTGGCGAATCTGACGATGATGAGACGAATAACCTGATGAAGTTGATTAATAATGAACTGTCTGCCCGGATACAGAAGATTTTATTGCAAATCAGCAGGCTGGCCGAACAGGAGAAAGTGAAAATATATCTTGTCGGGGGTATGATCAGGGACCTGTTGTTAAGATATCCTCCGGAGAAAGATCTTGATTTTGTGGTAATTGGTGATGCGATATCTTTAGCCTTCAAACTTCAGAAACTGCTTGGAGGCAATATCAGGCACTTTGAGCAGTTTGGAACGGCGTCACTGCAGCTGGATGAAGGGCTCAGGCTGGATCTGGTAACAGCCCGTAAAGAGCTTTACGTTTCACCGGCTGCTTTACCGCAGGTGGAGAACTCAAACCTGAAAAACGATCTTTTTAGACGTGATTTTAGCATTAATGCCATGGCGTGTTCCCTGGCAGTAGAAAATTTCGGAGAACTCCATGATTACTATAACGGGCAGATTGATCTGCAGAACAAGGTGATTAGGGTACTCTATCAGTTGAGTTTTGCTGATGATCCCCTGCGAATGTTGCGCGCTGTTCGATTTGAACAGCGTTATGACTTTAATCTGGAAGCGGAAACCCTTGCCTCCATTCAAAAAGCTGTTGAGTCCAATGTGTTGGAAAAAGTGAGCCGACAGCGCTTAAATCAGGAATTAAAATTTATATATAAAGAACCTGCTCCGCTTAAAATTCTAAAACGTTTTGATCAACTGGGTTTAATCTCTTTTCTGTATCCCCGGGCTAATCCCGACGAAAATACCTGGAGTTTGCTATCCGAAATAGAAGAAATTCTCAATTGGGCCGGGCAGCGCAACTGGGAACAAAAACCAGATATGGAATTGACTTACCTGAGCGGGTTTTTATATGGTTTGGAATCTACAGACCAGTCTGCTATAATAAGAAAGTTATATCTGTCAAGGGAAAGAGCATCAATAGTGCGGGCTGCCTGCCAGGGAATCTCTGCAGTTTTGAACAAACTGAATCAGTCTGAACTCAATCCCAGTATGGTTGTCAACTGTCTCGATCCATTCCCTGTTGAGGCTATTTTGTTTGCGCATGCCCTGACCGAAAGGAAAATAATCAGGGATCATCTGAAGCTTTATATGGATCGATTGCGTTTTATCCGGCCTGGTATAAAGGGGAGCGATTTGATAAAAATCGGTTTAGAACCAGGCCCGTATTATCGAAAAATAAATGAGCGCTTAAAGCAGGCCGTTTTAGACAAAGAAGTGCGTACTCCCCAGGAAGAACTCGATTATGTGATTAACTATCTCGAAGCAGAAAAAAGAAAGGGGAATTAGCAGATTGTTTGGTCTTGATCCTGTGATTATTGCGCTGCGTATACCAGCTCTACTGATTTCGATTACGATTCATGAATATGCCCATGCTCGGATGGCCTACCACTTTGGTGATACCACGGCTAAAAGGCAGGGACGCATGAACCTTAATCCGATAAACCATCTCGATCTGTTCGGAACGATCATGATTCTCCTGGTCGGTTTCGGATGGGCTAAGCCGGTTCCGATAAACCCTTATAAATTCAACAATTACCGCCGGGGGTTGCGCTGGGTTTCCTTTGCCGGCCCTTTGTCAAATTTTACACTTGGGTTTATAAGCATGTTGTTCTATTACATTTTGTGGAATGCCGGTTTGCTTGCCAGCGGCGGACTTTTTGCGGATTTTATATATGTGCTGATCACACTGAATATTATGCTCGGCATATTTAATCTGCTCCCGATCCCACCGCTGGATGGCTCAAAGATCCTGATGTCTTTTCTTTCCGATTCATACCTTGATTTTTATCGTCAGATCGAACGCTATGCAATGTTAATACTGTTTGGTCTGATCTTTATTCCAATTCCCGGTCCGTATCGGTCAATATTACATTTGATAATTGTTCCCACTTCTGAAGCTGTTTTGTTTTTATTCAATACGATTATACGATTTATACCTGGTTTATAACCAAATTGGATGGCTATCAAAAATCTCTTCAATTAACGGCACTTTTTAAAGCAGGGGGGAATTCGCCAGATGGGTAAGCAGAGGATATTCTCGGGAATTCAGGCTACCGGCAGTTTGCATTTGGGCAATTACCTGGGAGCCATTCGTAATTGGGTAAAAATGCAGGTTGAATATGATAATTATTTTTGCGTAGTTGATCTACATACAATAACTGTTCCCCAGGATCCACAAATTTTAAGAGCAAATATTCGAGAGGTAGCCGGATTTCTTTTTGCTGCTGGCATCGCGGAAGAAAATTCAGTTGTTTTTATTCAGTCTCATGTGAAGGCCCACTCAGAACTGGCCTGGTTGTTGAACTGTATCACCCCAATGGGTTGGTTGCAGCGCATGATTCAGTTTAAAGAAAAATCGGAAAAGCAAAAAGAAGATGTCAGTGTGGGACTCTACAATTACCCGGTTTTACAGGCGGCAGACATCCTGCTCTACGATACAAACCTGGTTCCGGTGGGGGAAGATCAGAAACAGCATGTTGAGTTATGCAGGGATATCGCCCAGCGCTTTAACTATCGGTATGGTGAAATATTTGTTCTCCCGGACGTTTATATACCACCGATTGGCGGTCGGGTCATGGGCCTTTCCAATCCTGATAAAAAGATGAGTAAGAGTGAGGAAAAGAAAGATGAAGCCATCTTCTTGCTTGACTCTCCAGAAGAGATCCGGTTAAAAATACAAAGAGCCACTACCGATTCACTACGGGAAATCTGTTTTGATGATAAACGCTCAGGGATAAACAACTTACTGACCATTTACCAGCTCTTAACGGAAAAAACCCGGGAGCAAATCGAGGAACATTTTGTTGGTAAGAGCTATAAAGATTTAAAAGAAGAGTTGGCCGAGGTAATTATAGGAAGTTTGCATCCTATTCAGGAGCGTTACCGGGAGATTACCGAAGAAAAGGGTTACCTTGATAAAATGCTAAACCGGGGAGCCGAGCGTGCCGGAGATTATGCAGAAAGAAAGCTTCAAATGATACTGAAGCACATTGGATTGAGATAAAAAGGATAACCTTATATGGTGCAGCAGGCCGATTACACGATCAAGCTACCGGTTTTTGAGGGGCCTTTTGACCTTCTTTTTCACCTGATCAAAAAAGAGGAGGTCGATATATGGTCTATTTCAATTGCGGATATTACCGCTCAGTACCTGGCCCATTTGCAGTCGATGAAAGAGCTGAATCTGGACATAGCCAGCGAATTTTTGGTAATGGCGGCAACCCTACTGCGTCTTAAATCTAAACTGCTGCTGCCACGCCCGAATCGGGGCTCAATTCAGGAAGAAGACGAAGAACTTTTTGAAATCAATACCGCTGAGGAGTTGTTCCAGCGATTGGAAGAATACCGTTTCTTCAAAGAAGCGGCACAAGATTTAAAACAAAGGGAAGAGGAACAGCAGAAAACATTTTTGCGCTCTACCGGAGGGCAAAAAGTAATGGTTTTTATCCGGCAAGAGTCTGTTTATACCATTTGGGAGGGTGCCAACCATCTGAGTAATATCATGCACCGTTTTGCCAGGGCCACGCTAACCGATACGTACACCCCTGCATTCAGTATTGTCGAAGATTTTGTAGTGGCAGAGAAGGCCGCCTATATTCATGCTTTTTTGGTTCGTAGTAAAAGGGCGATAGCGATGAAAGAATTATTTGCCACAGAAGGGCTCTGGGAGGTAATTGTAACTTTTATTGCCCTTCTTGAAATGACCCGACAGCATAAGGTGGCTCTTTTACAGGAATGTCTCTTTGGACCGATTCTTGTGATCTTGAAGCAGGAGCCAGTGCAGAAGGAGGAAATCAGTGGAGAAAGAACAACAGAAAAAAACGATTGAGGCGCTTCTCTTTTTAAGCGAAGAACCCGTAAATACCGATAAAATAGCGACAGTTCTTTCAGTGTCACCTGAAGAAGCCGATCTGTTGGTTTTTGAACTGCAAAAAGATCTCAGCGCTGCGCTTCGTGGGTTGCAGGTTTTTGAAATAGCCGGCGGCTACCAGATGGGTACACTCCCTGAGTTGGCCCCTAATCTGGAAAAAGTTTTCAGTGAAGATATCTCCAGTAATCTCACTGAAGCTGCTCTGGAAGCGCTGGCGATTATTGCGTACAAACAGCCTGTAACCAGGATCGAGATAGAATCTATCCGTGGGGTACGCAGTGAACATGTTCTTGAAAATTTAATAAAACGTAAACTTATCCGGGTTAGTGGTCGAAAGGAAGGACCCGGGAGGCCTCTTCTTTACAGCTCCACAGCAGACTTTCTTAAATATTTTGGCTTAATGAATCTCGAAGATCTTCCACCGTTGGAAGATGAACTGCGGGAAGAATTTACAGAATGAGGTTTTAATCATGCGTCTGGCAAAGTTTATGGCCAGAGCCGGAATTGTCTCTCGCCGACGGGCTGAATTAATGATCCGTGAAGGCCGGGTGCGGATAAACGGGTATCCTGTAGATCTGCCTCAGACAGATGTCTGCGAAAACGATTCGGTTACGGTGGATGGAAAAATGATCGAAGGCATCGAAAGTAAACAGTATGTTCTGCTCAACAAACCGGTCGGCTACATCTCCACAGCTTACGATACCCATAATCGACCGACAGTGATCAGCCTGATCAGCGGTGTCGAAGCCAGGATTTATCCAGTTGGCAGACTGGATGCCGATACTAGTGGTGTGCTCATGTTGACTAACGATGGAGAATTGGCCTATCGGCTGACGCATCCGCGTTACCGGGTTAAGAAAGTCTATCATGCCTGGGTTAATGGGTTACCCAATGATCGAATTCTGAACCAGATGAGCTGTGGAATAATTATCGATGCCGGTAAAACTGCTCCGGCCTCAGTCAGACTTTTAGAAGCGCTAGTGGTTAATAACACTGCCTTATTGGAGATCACGCTTGCCGAAGGTAAAAAAAGGCAGGTTAAAAAAATGTGTGCTGCAGTCGGTCATCCGGTAAGAAAACTGGAACGAAAAAGTTTTGCCGGTTTGATAGCCACTGACTTGCCGGAGGGGTTATACCGTCACTTGAAACAGCATGAAATAGATGCTTTATACCGTATGGTCGAACTTAAAGTATAGCCTGGTTGCAAATTGCTGGAATTAATGAGAGAATAGGCATGCTAAAAAGCCGTAGTATCAGAGATTCTGAAAAGTTGAGAGAATTTTAAGTGAAAGAATAAGATCATAAGAGGTTTTTCACCGGTATTGGTGAAAAAAAATAAACTATGCCTCAAAACCCTGGACACCCCACAATTGCCATAGATGGACCGGCCGGCTCTGGAAAGAGTACAGTGGCACGTGAAGTATCAATGAGGTTAAATATCAAATACCTTGATACCGGTGCTATGTACAGGGCCGTAACCCTGAAATTAATCCGTAAAAAAGCAGATCTGACAAACCTGAAAGTGCTTGAAGAGATCCTTGATCAAACAACAATTCAGTTAGGTGAAGATAAGCAGGTTATTCTTGACGGTGAAGATGTTACAGCGGAAATACGTTTCCCGCATGTAAACGAGATGGTTTCCCCAGTTTCCTGTATATCTTTGATCCGCCGTCGCCTGGTAGCAATCCAGCAGGCCGTTGCCAGAGAATCAACCAGAGAATCAAGGGGTATTATTATGGAGGGGCGGGATATCGCTTCCCGGGTTATGCCTGATGCTGATTTTAAATTTTACCTTGATGCCTCGGTGGAAGAACGAGCAAGGCGGCGCAGCAAAGAGCAACGTGAGAAAGGGCTTAACCTTCCTGAAGATTCAGTTACCGCAGAGATTTTAAAACGCGACAGTATTGATTCTCAAAGAGATGATTCTCCGCTAACCATTGTAGCCGATGCTATTGTGATCGATACAACCGGGATGACCTTTGCTGCGGTTGTCACTAAAATAATTGAAACGGTAAATATGGATTTTCATTGAATGGAAGCCAGGTGACTAGGTTGTTGTATTGTTTCGCTCGTTTTGTTTTTTTAATATACCTTAAACTACTCTATCGGCTTAAAATACACGGTGTTGAGCATATCCCGAAAAGAAAACCATTTATTATTTGCTCTAACCATATTTGTTGGCTGGATCCTTTAGCCGTGGGCGCGGCTTTACCGACAAGTTATCGAATTCATTTTATGGCAAAAAAAGAACTGTTCAACAACTTTATTTTATCTTGCCTACTAAGGAAAGCTTATGCTTTTCCCGTTAACCGTCAGGATGCCGATTACGGGGCGATTAAAAAGGCCTACCAGCTTTTAGGGGATGGACAGGTTCTGGGACTGTTCCCGGAGGGGTCTCGGAGCAAAGACGGCGAACTGCAAAAAGCATTTAACGGGGCAGCTTTAATTGCTGTTCGCAGTGGAGTACCTCTTTTACCGATAGCGATAGACGGACCTTACAGAGGTTTTAAAACTTTGCATGTTTATGTCGGCCCGCCATTTGTACTACCACCATTGCTCTATGAACAAAAAGAGAAAAAAAGGGAGCAGCTTAACGAGATGAGTTGTACAATTATGGAAAATATCAGCAGGTTATTACCGGAAAATAATATTAAAGATCGATTGGATTGATTGTGTTTTGAGACCTGCGGTTGGAGTGATTATTTGCCGATTATTGTTGCAAATAAAGCCGGTTTTTGTTCTGGTGTAAGGCGGGCAGTTGATGCTCTTCTGGAGCAGTCTGCACTGCATGGCTGTGGTTCCACCCTCGGCCCCCTCGTACACAATGAAGAAGTCGTTGTTTTTTTGCGGCAGCACAAGATCAACGCAGTAGAAGAAACCAGCGAGGCTTCAGGCGCATTTTTAGCCGTCCGGACACATGGTGTTAGCCCTGCAGTATTTGATCAGATGGCTCAGCTTAAAAATATTAAAATAATTGATTTGACCTGTCCCCGTGTACGGCGCGTACAAAAGATAGCTGCTGCATTAAAAGAAAAAGAGATCCGGATAGTAATATTTGGCGATAACAATCATCCGGAGGTCGAAGGATTAATCGGTTGGGCTGGCGGAAAGACAGAGGTTGTCTCTTCACTGACAGAACTGGAACAGCTTAATATCGATGCGCCGGTGGCCTTAATTGCCCAAACAACAAGTAACCCGGAACTTTATGCGAAGGCAAAAGAACTATTATTAAAAAAGGTTCCCGGTGGCTTGATTTATGATACACTATGTCCGGAAACGAAGTTCAGACAGGATGAAGCAGTTGATTTGTCACAAAGGGTTGATGCGCTGGTCGTGGTTGGCAGTCAGTCGAGCGCTAACACAAAAGCCCTTTTTGATTGTTGTCGGCAGTTAAAACCATCCTGTCGAGTGGCTAATGTAAGGGAGTTGGATCGGTCTTTTTTAAGGAAATACCGGGTGTTCGGTGTTACCGCAGGCACTTCAACTCCTCCCTGGACGATTAAGGAGGTCGTGGAAAGAATGGAGAACGAGAATATGGAAGTGAAGGAAGAAGAGAATGAAGAAGTGTTTGAGTATGCCGGAGAAGTAAAAGTAGCCCAAATTGGAGAACAGGTTACCGGAAAAGTAGCCCGGGTTACTGTGGAAGAGGTCTATGTTGATATTGGCGCTAAAGCTGAGGCTATCCTTCCCGCCAGTGAAGTGCACCTTGACGAGGGTAAAACATTAACTGATTATTTTACTCCTGAAGACGATGTTGAGGTAACGGTACTGGACATAGATGAACAAGAGGGGAAAGTAGTCGTCTCTCATAAAAGATTGGCCAGAGAAAAACGGTTGCAGGAACTTGAGCAAGACCTGGAAAACGGGGTCATCCTTGAGGGCAGGGTCAAGCAAGTTGTTCCTGCCGGGATCGTTATTGACATGGGTTCAGGTATTGAAGGATTTATGCCCGGCTCACTGGTAGATACCCGCTATATTCCTGATTTTAACGAATTTAAAGATCAGGATATTCGATTCAAAATAGTGGAATATGATCGGGAAAAAGGCAAATTGATCTTGAGCCGTAGAAAAGTGATCGAAGAAGAAACAGTTGACCGGAGAGAAGAAATCCTGGCCGCACTGGAAGTCGGTTCAACTATTACCGGCACCGTTAAAAGGATTACCGATTTCGGCGCTTTTGTCGATGTCGGGGGGATTGACGGACTGGTCCATATTTCAGAACTATCTTGGGAACGGGTTGCCCATCCGGGAGAAGTTCTTCAGGTTGGCGATGAAATAGATGTTAAGGTACTGGATGTAATACCTGATCAAGGAAGAATAAGCCTGAGTATAAGAAAAACTCAACCAGATCCCTGGACAAAAATTGTCAAAGAACTGGAAAGTGGACAGTTAGTAACCGGAAAGGTTACCCGTCTGGTTAATTTCGGAGCATTTATAGAGATCAAACCGGGCGTTGAAGGTTTGGCTCATATTTCTCAGCTTGCCGACTATCATGTAAAACATCCCTCCGAGCTATTGAAAGAGGGAGAAGAAGTTGAGGTAAAAATCCTTGAAATTAAGCCGAAAACAAAACGGATCAGCCTCAGCCTGAAAGAAGCCAGTGGTGTTATGGGTGAGTATGGTAATTCTGCAGCTGGCAGTGCTGAAAATGGCAATGTCACTTTAGGGGATCTCTTCGGAAATCTCTTTGGCCTGGACGATATTCCTGCCGACGAGGATAAAGTTGTTGAATCAGAAGCTGGAGAAGAGAAAGATTCAGCAGGTGGCCAGGAGTAAAAACTAATAATTAACGTTCGATCAGGAAGAAATATGAATGAACTTAAGGGCTATCAAATAGATTGTGTTTCTCACGGATCACCGGCTTCAACTGCAGGGGTTAAAGCTGGCTGGAAGCTGCTGCGAATAGATAATCAGCCTGTCAGTGACATTATCGATTATAAAATATTGGAAGCCGATCTATCACTGCGTCTCCTTTTGCAAACTGAAAAAGGAATACTGCGCAGAGTTAAGATCGATAAACCGGCCGATATTCCCCTGGGACTGAGCTTCGATCCGCCGACAATGTCTGAAATGCAGCGCTGTGGCAATAAATGTATATTCTGTTTCATCGATCAGAATCCCTCAGGATTGCGCCAGTCGCTATATGTTAAAGATGATGACTATCGTATGTCATTTATCTACGGTAATTTTATCACACTGAACCGGTTAACTGACTGGGAAATTGAACGGATCATCAAACTGCAGTTAAGTCCGCTCTATGTTTCAGTTCATACAACAAACCCGATCTTGCGCCGGAAGATCTTCGGGACAAAACGGGCAGATAATGGTCTGCGGAATCTGAAATGCCTTAGTAAAGCCGGAATCAGGATTCACGCTCAGATCGTCCTGTGCCCTGGATATAATACTGGTTCGGAATTGGAAAGAACGATCAAAGATCTGAACCTGATGGGTTCAAATCTGTCTGACATCGCTCTCGTACCGGTTGGACTCACCGCTCACCGATCCGGCCTGCCGAAACTCGAAAAGTTCGAATCGGAAGAAGCAAAATTGCTGATTTTACAGGTTGAAAAAATGCAGCAGAAGTTCTTAAAATCCCGGGGTAGTCGCTTTATTTTTCTGGCCGATGAATTCTATAGTCTTACTGAATCTGAATTTCCCGGAGACTCTGAATATGAGGGTTATCCTCAGCTGGAAAACGGTGTCGGTTTGGCCAGGCAATTTCTCAACGAGTTGACGGCACTTGCGAATATGGAATTGAGCGACCTGGAGCGAAATATTTCGGTGACCATTGCGGTGGGAAGAACAGCGGGACCGTTATTGAAACAGCTTGCTGAAGTCTTGGTTGATCTTGAAAATCTGAAGATCAATCTGGTCATAGTCGAAAATCATTTTTTGGGCAAACCGGTCACTGTTTCCGGTTTACTGAGCGGTAGTGATCTGCAGGCAGCCTTAGAAGGAAAAGACCTTGGTGATGGAGTATTTATAGCTAATACGTTACTCAGAGAAGATAGCGAGATATTCCTTGACGATATGACAATAAAAGAACTTGAACAAACAATAAAGTCTCCCGTTTATCCAGTGAGCGGCCCTCTGGAAATGCTGGCAATAATCCGGGAGTTTGCTGACGTATCTAGATTTGAGTTGTAAAGGGGTCCAGTTCCTTGACCAATAATATTATCGCCATAGTTGGCCGCCCCAATGTGGGGAAATCAACACTATTTAACCGCCTTACTGTAGCCAGGACGGCAATTGAAGAAAAGGTTCCGGGGGTGACCCGAGATCGTCTCTATGGAACTTTGGAATGGTGTGGCCACAACCTGATCATTGTTGATACTGGTGGTGTAACCTTTGGGCGTGTTGACCAGATCACCACTTTGGTTCGGCATCAGGTGAAACTGGCGGTTGAGGAAGCCAACCAGATTTTGTTTCTTCTCGATGGTAAAGAGGGTCTTACTGCCCTTGATCAAGAAATCGGCGAAATGCTCAGGCGAAGCGGTAAAACCATTATTCCGGTAGTCAACAAAGTGGATTATCATGAAATGGATTCAACAAAATATAATTTTTATGCTCTTGGTTTCGGCGATCCATTTGCTGTTTCCGCTTCACATGGCCGGGGTACCGGAGAACTGCTTGACCATATCTTCAAATTGCTGCCGCGTGAGTTGGAAAACGAAGAATCTTATGCCGCCGATGTAGTAAAAGTTGCTGTGATTGGCCGGCCAAACGTAGGCAAATCGTCCCTGATAAATACCTTGCTTGGTGAGGAACGTGTTATTGTCAGCCAAATGCCTGGTACGACCAGAGATGCTATCGATACCTATTTTAAACATGGCGAACAGTCTTATATTTTGATTGATACAGCAGGTATGCGCCGTAAAAGCAAAGTAAAAGATGCTGTTGAGTATTACAGCGTTCTGCGATCACTGAAAGCGGTTCAACGGGCTGATCTCGCTCTTCTTTTGTTAGATGTAGAAAGTGGTATCACCGAACAGGATCAAAGACTGGCCGGTTATGTCGATCAGGCTGGAAGAGGTTTGGTTCTGGTGGTTAACAAGTGGGATTTGGTTCAAGACAGAGAAAAAGCCCGCGAAGTTTACCTGGAAAACCTTAAACGTACTCTTGGTTTTGTGTCCTATGCACCAGTGGTATTTGTGTCTGCCCTGACTGGCCGGCGGTTGGAGACAATGTTTCCGTTGATTTTGCAGACCTGGCAGGAACAGCATAAGCGTATCCCGACTGCGCTGCTAAATGAACTTCTTGGAGATGCCACAGCGGTTAATCCTCCATCACCTGTAAAAGGGAAGCGAGTCAGAATATATTATGTTACTCAGCCTGAAGTAAAACCACCGACTTTTGTTTTCTTTGCCAACGAACCGGATCTGATTCACTTTTCATACAAGCGCTATCTCGAAAACCGGTTACGGGAATCATTTAATTTCAGTGGCACTCCAATCTTGCTAAAATTTAAAAGACGACAGCGTAGAGGGGAGTAAATAATGCCATATTTTATTTTGGTTGTGGCCTATCTGATTGGCGCATTACCCTTTGGCTATATCCTGACCCGACTGCTTCAAAAAACCGATATCAGGAGCCACGGCAGTGGTAATATCGGGGCAACAAATGTCCTGCGGGTGATGGGCTGGAAAGCCGCTCTGCCGGTCTTGATCCTTGACATATTGAAAGGAGTAGCTGCTGTATTGCTGGCTAAAGCAGTCAGCAATCTGCCCGTTATTTATCTTGGAGCCGGGTTAATGGCCATGATTGGGCACAGTTTTCCACTTTTCCTCGGCTTTAAAGGGGGCAAAGCAGCTGCAACCGGTATCGGGGTTCTGGCAGCAGTATCCGGATGGGTCACTTTAGCGCTGATTATTTGGGCCGGACTGATCATTGCGCTGACCCGTTATGTATCCATGGGTTCAATTGTTGGGGCGCTGTCGGTGCCCCTGTTTTTCTGGTTGTTTGGCTATGATCTAAACCACATCTATTTCGGAGTGGGTATTGCTCTGCTTGTCACATTGCGCCATAAGGCAAATATTGCACGATTGTTTAAGGGAATCGAGCCTAAACTGGGTCAGAAGGCTTAAGTAAAATATCTCAGGTAGAAAGGTTGAGCCGTTGTGATTAGAAAAGAGCTGCTCGAGCTGTTATTTGAAGCTGCCAGCATTCAGCGCTGGAACGACCACATCAGGCCTGAACATTTCACTGAGCTTGATAAACAAGCCCATAAAATGGTATACGCATATGTATTAGCCAAGATAGAGGAAACTGACCGCGGGGCAGTTATTGATTGGCCGCGCCTGATTGAGGGCGGATTGTTTGAATTTTTACACCGCATCGTACTCACCGATATAAAACCACCGATCTATTATCAACTGATGGCCGAAAAAGGAGCACAGCTTAATCGCTGGGTGCTGGAGAAACTTAAAGATAAAGTGACCGATTTAAGGGTCGATCTGCTGGCTCAGATGGAACAGTATTTCTTTTCTTCCGATCATAGCGGTCTGGAAAAAAGAATTTTGAAAGCAGCCCATTATTTGGCTACAAACTGGGAATTCAAAATTATTTATCGGCTTAATGAAGGCCTTTACGGACTGGAAGAAACCAAAGTAGCAATCACCAATCAAATTGAAGAACACTATGATTTGGCAGGCGTACAGAAGCTCGCCCTCAGTAAAAAAACCAGCAACTTTCTGGATCTAGTCGGCCAATTGCGGTTTCAACAACGATGGGCTCAATCACCGCGTGTTCCCAGAACTTCAGTAATGGGCCATATGCTGATTGTGGCCATGTTCAGTTATCTTTGTTCGGTTGAACTGGAGGCTTGCCCAAAACGTATTTATAATAATTACTTCGCCGCCCTGTTCCATGATCTGCCCGAAGTGCTGACCCGGGATATCGTCTCGCCTGTTAAAAGATCGGTGGCCGGTATTGAAGAAATAATAAAGGATATTGAACAGAGACAAATGGAAGAGAGAATCTTTCCGCTTCTACCTCCAGAATGGCATGACGAACTAAAATATTTCACCGATAATGAATTTGCCAGTAAAATATATGAAGGCGAGCGAATCAGAGTAGTCAGCTCGGATGAGATTAACAAATCCTTTAACCGGGACCATTTTTCACCGCTGGATGGAGAAATTATCAAGGCGTGTGATCAATTGGCCGCCTATATAGAAACATTTCTTTCCATTTCACACGGAATTAGATCTTATCATCTGGAAGAGGGGAACCGGCAGCTTTACAGCAGTTATAGCAACCAGATAATCGCCGGTATTAATTTCGGGCAACTCTTCAGCTACTTTAAAATATAGACACTCTGGTCGTATTGACTTTTTAAGCATATTGCATTAAAATGGTAAAAGCGATGAAAGGTTTTAATTGAGTAGATCATCATAAATAGCGGGGCGTGGCGCAGCTTGGTAGCGCGCTTGACTGGGGGTCAAGAGGTCGCTGGTTCAAATCCAGTCGCTCCGACCATTTATTGTTGAGAAAGAGACATTACCTGAATAAATAGAACCGAGAGCCTTTAAAAAAAGGAGTGCATGCTGGATGAAGAAAAGAATTTTTATTACTGCTATTTCAATATTGCTGATACTGTTAATTTTTTCGATGCCTGCCCTGGCCGCTGTGTACAGATACACCAGCACCAGTTTCCGGTATATTGGTGATATACTTCATCAAAAAGTAGTTGAATTTGACGGCGGCAGCGCCGCCTTCCAGATCAGCGGCGAAGGTGAAGTAGCGGGACGGCACGATGTCCAAACGATCAGATATGATGGCAGTACTGCCGAAGATGTATATGACGCCCATATCAATATTACGGCTTATATCATCGGTACTACTGCCCTGAATGCAGCGGCTGATAACAAACTACGCATCCTCAGTGAAATTGAACTGACCAAGCAGGAAGTGGTACTTTTAACCGGGGTCGAAATGGATCCCGGTGAAACTGGCTTTATCAGGCACGATGTCGTCTCGAGCATTAACTCGGAAGGCGGTGATTACCTGTGGATGCAGAATCACTTTGGTAACACCGGGGGCACGACAAAAAGAAAACTTGAAGTTGAAGGGTTTATTACTGAAACGATGCGGGTTGACGGTTATGCCGAAGTTTGGGATACAACCGAAATATATGATGGCGAAAACAGATCCGGTTTTTGGAACACTATGCCCTAAAACTTGAAACAAACAAATCAAAAAGGAGACTTGCAGGCTAAGGAAATACCTGAAGTCTCCTTTTTTGACATCAAAAATGATCATGAGTATACTATATATAAGAATAATGTGATGATAAAAAGTTTTGGAGGGACCGAAGATAATGGCAGAAAACAAGAGTATTCGCGAGAAGCGTGAAATTGCTAATAATCGAGCAGTCGAGTTAAAAGATACTATAGCTGATTACCGGGAAGCATTAAAAACAATGCCAACCGGATTTAAACGCTGGCCACAAATATTGGAAAACCAGAACAGAATTAAGGGATATTTTAATGCGTCTGATGAAGATTGGAATAACTGGCACTGGCAATTGAAAAATCGCGTGACCGGCTCTGAAGTTTTAAAAGAGCTATTACCTTTTGGGAAAAAAGAGTTAGACGAGATTGATCAGGCCGGCTTACTATATCGATGGGCGATTTCTCCTTATTACCTCAGCCTGATCGATCCTGATGATTCCGAAGATCCGGTCCGCCAACAATCCATACCATCTTTTCACGAGTATGCGGATCAGAGTGGCTTTGACGATCCAATGAACGAAGAATACACATCGCCTACTTCCGCTGTGACTCGGCGTTATGCAGATCGCCTGATTATCAAAGTAACCAATCAATGCGCGATGTACTGCCGGCACTGCCAGCGGCGAAGAGCTATTGGCGAAAAAGACCTGGCTATGCCACGTGAAGATCTGCAGGAAGCAATCGAATATATCCGTAATAATGAAGAGATACGCGATGTTTTATTAACCGGCGGAGACGGGTTTATGCTTGATAATCAGACTATCGCCTGGCTTTTAGATGAGTTGGATCAAATACCGCATCTTGAAATAAAGCGCTTTGGTTCGCGTACTCCGGTTACTATACCGCAGAGAATCGACGATGAGCTCTGTCGCATTTTGTCCGAACACCTACCTCTCTATGTTAATACCCACTTTAACCATCCACTCGAGGTCACACCCAGGGCTCAGGAAGCCTGTTTTAAGTTGGCCCGGGTAGGCGTAGGTCTGGGCAATCAGACGGTACTTTTAAAAGGAGTAAACAACGATCCTTTTATTATTCGCAAGCTTAACCAGGATTTACTGAAAATCATGGTTAAGCCCTATTATATTTTCCATGCAAAAGCAGTTAAAGGCACATCTCATTTCCGTACCAAGGTTGAAGAGGGTATCGAGATCATGGAGAAACTACGTGGTTATACTTCCGGTCTGGCGGTACCGGCATTTGTTATTAACGCTCCGCACGGTCTGGGTAAAACACCGCTGCTGCCAGAATACCTGGTTAGCAGTGGAAAGGATTATCTCATGATCAGAACCTGGGAAAATAAAGTAATCCGTTATAATAACAAGTAAACTTATTCAAGCCGCTTGATCAACTTGCTTAGGATGGTCATTGATTTGCCAGGTATAATATCAAACAGGCCGCTTCTTCTTGTGCAGATACAAGCGGGATTAACTCCCGACAAATTAGCCTTTCAGGAATTCAAGAACTTTCTTCCACTCCACATATTTTTCGATTGTGTTTTTAACAAGTTCAATTGTGCCCTTGTTCTGCGGATGTATACTGCGGTAGACACTATGCAGGTTTTCGATTGTGGTATAAGTGTCTTCATGCACCAATATTACGGGCACTCCTTTTTCCTCGGCACGGGAAAGAACCCGGATATCAGGGTAGAGGCCGCCGGTAAATATAATTACTGAAGTGCTTGTTTCCAGAGCCGTTAAAGCCATGTCGCTGCGATCACCGCCGGTGATCAGGGCCTTGTTCGGTGCTCTGCGTAGATAACCGAGAGCACTTTCAATAGTCATTGTTCCGATAACAACCTCTTCAACAAGGCGGTTCATATGTTCCGGAGCAGCCAGAATCTCACCCTGCAGAACATCGTAAAACTCAGCCACAGTGGGCGACGATATTTCGACCTGGCGGGGAATTACACCGAGTACCCGGAAGCCTTTTTCTTCTACCAGCGGTTTGTAGATGCTGTTACTTTTATTCCATTGGGTTTGTGAAACATTATTAAAGATGCAGCCGATCACAGGTATTTTATACGACGACCATAAATCAAGGTAGAACAAATTTTGATCAAGATGAAAATCATCATCGGCCCTGATAACCGGTAAAACTACCGCTCCGAGCTTAGAAGCCAGGTTGAAGTCGTCCAAGCCCTGGTTGTGACCGACAAAGGGTTCAATACTGCCGTCAATAAGGACCACATCAAAATTTATCGAACACTGTTCGAATGCCTTTTCGATGCGGGGGTAAAAATACTGGTTATCTTTCATAAATCTGGCGGTCAGGTAGTGTGAGTTTATGGTTATCGGGGAAATAGTTTCACTGGCAAAGGGCAGATTTAGCACTTCCCGCATCAGCGCCACATCATCATCATCTTTTTTAACTGTTCCCTTACGAAAACCAATCGGCTTAAAGTAAGATACCTTAAGGCCTTCTTCCCGCAGCTTTAAGCCAATTCCCAGGGCGGCTGCAGTTTTACCTCCACCTGCTTTTCCGGAAAAATAAATCGCTTTCACTGTGATCACCTCGTTAAACTTATTCTTTCTTCTCAATCGTTATCTTAACATCAAGAGCAGTTGCGCCATGAGTATGAACTCTAACCGGGTTGATATCCATCTCAGTAATTTCTTCAAAATCAGTTACCAGTCGAGCGGTCCTGAGTATTGCAGCGGTCAGAGTTTCTAGATCGGCCGGTTTTTTACCGCGGTAGCCTTTTAACAGGGTGTAGGCCTTTGTTTCCGAGATCATTTTCTTAACTTCTTCCTCAGTAACTAGTGCGGAAGCGAGACGAAAGGTGACATCCTCGATCAGGTTTACATATATACCGCCCAGGCCAAAAACCAGTAGCGGTCCAAACTGAATGTCACGGGACATTCCGATAATAACTTCAACTCCGTCATCAACCATGCTCTGGACTTCCACCCCATAAACAGGAGCATCCGGTAAAAAATAGCTGACCTTTTCAATGATCCGCCGGAAGGCTTTTTTAACATCATCTTCGCCATGGAGGCCAATTTCCACTCCACCAACGTCTGTTTTATGGGCGATGCGGGGTGATGATATTTTCAGGACAACCGGCAGGCCAATATTTCGGCTTATTTGGCAAGCCTCTTCTTCAGTTCTGGCCAGATAACTTCGGCTGACGGGAATGCCATATGCTGCCATAACTGCGGATGCTTCATGGCCCAAGAGGACAACACGGTGGTCAGCAAGTACATCATTCATGATTTTGCGGACTGCAGTGCAGTCAATTCCAGACAGGTTTACAGGAGCGGGTGGATGGATATTCCTGATATATTCGGCGTAGTTGAACATTCCCTGCAGTGAACGAACAGAAGGCTCCGGAAAAGTGAAGGTGGGAACAGCATTTTCTATTAAATAGTTTTTACCCTCAGCTAAAGTTTTACCGCCCATATAGACAGCCATTACCGGTTTAGTTGAATATCTGTTTTTAAGGGTAACAATTGTTTCAGCTGTTTTTTCCGGCTCAGTAACTGCTGCCGGGCAGAGCAGAACCAGCGCGCTGTCCACACTTTGATCTTCAAGAACGGCCTCGATCGCAAAGTGATAGCGATCGTTTTTAGCATCGCCGATAATATCAACCGGGTTATAAATATTGGCTTCTGCGGGAAGATTGTTACGCAGCTTGTCAATGGTGTCCTTAGTAAAACGAGCCATTTTCAGTCCATATTTTTCAACAGCATCAGTAGCGACAATGGCCGGGCCGCCGGCATTGGTAACGATGGCTACTCTGGATTGCCGGGGAAGAGGAAGGGTAGAAAAAGCTCTGGCCAGGTCAAAGAGTTCGCTTATACTATCAGCCCGCAAAACACCGCACTGTTTAAAGGCTGTTTCGTAAGCACGGTCGCTGCCGGCTAGCGCGCCGGTATGAGAACTGGCAGCCTGGGCTCCGGCGCTGCTGGTGCCCGATTTTAAAATGATAATTGGTTTATGTTTGCTGGCCTCAGAGCAAACTTCGATAAAGCGCTTGCCGTCAGCAATATCCTCGACGTAGCAGAGAATAACCTTGGTTTGCGGATCGGCGGCGCAGCTTTCAATAAAATCAACTTCTGTTAAATCGGCTTTATTGCCAAGGCTGATGAAACGAGAAAAACCGATGCCCATTTCAAAACTCCAGTCGAGAATTGATACCAGCATGGCACCGCTTTGTGAGATAAAAGATATATTGCCTTCGTCGGGGAAGCCTTTGGCGAAAGATGCATTGAGCGGCGTATGGGTATCCATCAGGCCGACACAATTTGGACCGAGCATTCGCATATTGTAACGGTGGCAGATCTCCAGAAGCTGTTGTTCCTGTTTTAAACCATCTTTACCGATCTCTTTGAATCCGGCCGTAATGACGACCAAGCCTTTAACGCCTGCCTCGCCGCATTCTTCGGCTACCTGGATTGACCGTGAAACCGGAACGGAGATCACTGCCTGGTCAATCGGTGCACCGATCTCCTGTATTGATCGGTAGCATTTGTACCCGGCAATTTCATCCTCGTGAGGATTGACAGGGTAGATGTCTCCCGGGAAGCCGCTTTTGATAATGTTATCCAGAATGGCAAAGCCTATTTTTTGCGGCGAGCGAGATGCCCCAATGACTGCGATATGCTTGGGTTCAAATAAGAAGTTCAATTTACTCATGGCAGAAATACCCTTTAAAATTTGATTTAAATATATGGTGCGCTTGTAAACGAGTTTTCAATTATCATCTGTATGATTGTTCACCATCTTATTATATACTATACAATATAAAAGATAAAAATGGTGCTAAATTATTTCCCTGCGTTCATTGACTTTTAGATAATTTTTGTTACAATGTATTTTGACGAATTTTTAAAAAACTGGTTACAAGGAGGTATTAAAGATGAGCGCTTTAGGCCGTCATATTTTGGCTGAATTATACGGCTGTCCACCAGAGATATTGTGTGATCTCGATCAAATAAAAGAGCACATGGTGGCAGCCGCTCATGAAGCTGGGGCTGATGTTAGGGAAGCCGTATTCCATCAGTTTTCACCCCAGGGCGTCAGTGGCGTAGTAGTTATTTCAGAATCTCACCTGGCAATTCACACCTGGCCCGAATTCGGTTACGCTGCTGTTGACGTTTTCACCTGTGGTCAAACCGTTAATCCATGGGTGTCCTGTAACTACTTAAAACATGTTTTTTCAGCCCAGAATATGTCGGCTCGGGAAATCAAGCGCGGCATATTTGATGTCCAGTTGGAACATAAACCGGTGGCCAGTTACGGATAGCAGCCAAGGAGTTCGGAATTATGCCAAATGAAGAGTATAAATGGTTTGTCGAACATACTTCTCCAGGCACAACCCATATGTTTGGCGTTAAAAATGTCCTGAAAAGTTTCCGGACGAAATTTCAACAGGTTGAGATAGTCGATACAGTTTCATTTGGTCGAGCCTTGATTCTGGATGGTAAGATTCAGTCTTCCGAGTATGATGAATATATCTATCATGAAGCACTGGTACATCCAGTAATGCTGATGTGCCCTGCGCCTCGCTGTGTCCTTGTAATCGGTGGAGGAGAAGGAGCTACCCTGCGTGAAGTTCTCAGACACCCGATGGTTGAAAAGCTGGTTATGGTTGATCTCGATCAGGAAGTGGTAGAACATTGCCAGGAATACCTGGCAAACTGGCACCAGGGCAGTTTTGAAGATAAGCGCGTGGAACTGGTTTATGCAGATGCCAGAGATTATCTTGAAAACAACAGTACGCTCTTTGATGTAATTATCAGCGATGTTCCGGAACCGGTTGAAAAGGGTCCGGCTTTGAAACTCTTTACAAAACAATATTTCAGTTTGATTAAAAAGCGTCTTTCCGGTAAAGGGGTTTTCGCCCTTCAGGCTGGTGATTACTCTCTACCTTATATCGATGCACACTGTGCCATATATAACACTATCCAAAAGGCCATTCCTTTTGTGCGATCTTACAGGGCTTTTGTGCCCTCATTCAACACTGAATGGGGTTTTATAATTGTTTCACCACAACTCGGTGCGTTGCCCTCTCCCGATCAGTTTGAAAAGCTGATTGAAATAAGGAATCTAAGCTTAAAATATTTTGACGGAGAAACATCAGCCGGCATGTTTTCGCTACCCAGGGATATTCGTAAACGGCTAAAAGAAGAAACAAGGGTTATCGATGATCAGAATCTTTTAACAATTTATTAAGCAGTGAACAGGGAGAATGTGAAAATGAATATAAGAGAACGGACTTTTTTGATGGTTAAACCTGACGGCGTTCAGCGTGCACTGATTGGCAGCATTATCAGCCGGATGGAACAAAAGGGACTGAAACTGGTAGCGATGAAATTGATGCAGATTACTCCGGATTTGGCGGTCCGACATTACGGGGAACACAAGGGAAAACCTTTTTATGAAGGACTTATAGAGTTTATTACTTCTTCTCCGGTTGTTGCCATGATATGGGAAGGCGACGATGTTATCGAGATGGTCAGAACACTGATCGGAGCGACTGATCCCCGGGAAGCGGTTCCCGGCAGTATACGCGGTGACCTGGCTGTATTTACCGGCAAAAACATAGTGCACGGCTCAGATTCTCTGGCCAGCGCAAAAAGAGAAATCGGCCTGTTTTTTGGTGAAGAAGAACTCTGTTCATACCGCCTGCCCCATGAAGAATCTCTATACGAATAGAATAAAACCTGACTTGATTGATATTTTAAAAAGCGGCTTGTAAAAGTCGTTTTTTAATTGCATTTTATAGACAAGTCGTGTATAATTATAACCAAGTAGGTTAGTAATATAAGAGAGAGGGAATATGAATGTTTACTCAAAAATGCCCAGGCCAGGATATGCGTTATTGGACAGCAGCGGATGTTCATGAAGAAAAATGCCCTCAGTGCGGCGAAATGATTGAATTCTTTAAGACTGATGTACGACTTCGCTGCCGCAGTTGTAAAACACGAGTGGCAAACAGCCACTTCAACATGGGCTGCGCTCAGTGGTGTGCCTATGCCGAACAGTGCCTGGGGACTGGTGCAAGGGGGCTCAGGAAGAAACCTTTGCGCACTATCCTTGAAGAAGAGGTGGATCGCCTGGCGCAAGATCTTCCGGACGAGGTGGCCAGAATAAAAGAGAAAATCGACAGAGCTGAAGAGATCTGCCGTACCAAAGAAATCGACATATTGCCGGTGATTGCCGCTATCGTGATTATATCGTTAATGAAGTTGGATCGTCTGACCGATGAAGTATCTTTTTTGGAGAACCTGGACAACGATCATGCACTACCCCGGGAGGCGATCAATGTGACCCTGGCTCTGGTTAAAAATTTCTTAAACGGCGAACCTCTATGTGAATTGGATAGAATTCTCGAAGAAATAATACAGACATGTCTATATGAAGCGAGAGGTTGTAAATGATGGATAAGGCAATGCGTAAAATTGTATTTATCGATGAAAACAAATGTGACGGATGCGGTCTCTGCATTCCTTCCTGTGTGGAAGGAGCTTTGCAGATCGTTGACGGTAAGGCGCGGTTGGTCAAAGATGTCTACTGTGACGGATTGGGCAACTGTCTCGGTGAATGTCCTCAGGATGCGATCGCCATTATTGAGCGCGAAGCTGAACCGTTTGACGAAGAAGCGGTTGAAGAATATTTGAAGAGCACAACCGGGAAAAGTGTACTGAAAGAAGAGATTGTCTGTGCCGGATGTGCAGCAGTGGCTGAACAGTTTGTCAAACCGGAAGATCGAAGGGTAGTTAATAAAAAAGAATCAGATTACCCCGGCAACTGCTCTGAAGCAGAGCTGAGCCACTGGCCGGTCCAACTGCATCTGGTATCTCCGGAAGCGCGCTTTTTGCAGGATCACGATCTGTTAATAGCCGCCGACTGCGTTCCTTTTGCTTATGCTGATTTTCATCGTCGTTTTCTGGCTGGACGTTCGCTGGTTATCGGCTGCCCTAAACTTGATGATGTGGATGCTTATCATCAAAAACTAGTTGAAATATTTAAACGTAACAAACTGAAAAGTATTACCCTGGTTCACATGGAAGTAGGCTGCTGTTTCGGCATATCACGGTTGGTCCGTTCTGCGTTAGAGAAATCAGGAGCAGTTATCCCGCTGGAAGAAATAATTGTCGGGGTTGACGGTAAGATTAAGGAGTAGTTCAGTGAAGCGGTTTCAAAACTAACGGCTTTCTGTTACTGCTTCGGATAGTTGTTTTATGGTTACTCTCTCGAGAACGGAGAGCATACTCAGCTGGGCTTCTGACCAGATATCTCTTAAGGAGCAGTGGGTTTTATCTTGACAGGGGTTAGCGTTGAAGAGGCAGCGAGTGATACCCATTGGGCCGTCTATCTTTTCAATTACCTGTTTAAGGTTGATTGATACCGGGTCAACATTAAGCTTAATCCCTCCGGAAGGGCCGCGTGTACCGCTGGTCCAGCCGGCTTCCTTTAACAGAGCGAGCAGCTGAACAACCAGATTGCCTGGAATTGAACGTTTCCGGGCAATTGCTTTACTGGTTATGATGGTCCCCCGGGGATGAGAAGCCAATTCAGCTAAAATAATAATGGCATATTCAGCTTTTTTAGTAATCATTCGAATAATCCTTTTTATATATAACTAAATTAGTTATATTATATTTTACTTGGAGATTCCAGTCAATGAAAACAACTTAATTCTTGATCTCCCGTACTGTTAATTATGATTAATTAGTAATATAATTCAAAGAGAATTCCAGGTAACTGTTGTTGTAATTAATGGGGTGATTTCGTTGATTCCGTATAAAACTGCTTTTGTAGTCAACCCGGCAAGCGGTAGCGGGCATGCTTTGATTATATGGAAAAAAGTAGCTGCTACCCTGGAAACAGCCGGACAGGAACACCGGGTATACTATACACAGTCTAGAGGTGATGGTACCAGACTGGCCAGACAGGCTGCCGATGACGGATCTGAATTAATTGTTGGTGTCGGTGGAGATGGTACCCTGCGGGAAATTGTTAATGGGTTGAATCTTAAAAAAAATATTTTGGGGATCATTCCGGCAGGTACAGGTAACGGCTTTAGGCGATCTTGCAATATTCCCTGGTATTGGGCAACTGCATTAAAGGGGCTATCACAATGGTCGCCACGTTTTGTTGATATCGGAGAAGTTAACGGCACATATTTTATAAATACTGTCGGAATCGGTTTTGATGCTGCCATTGAGCAGCAGGCTTCTGGTAAATACCATAACTTGAAAGGTTATTTTCCTTATATTGCTGCATTTTTTAAAGAACTTGTTTCATTTAAAAGCTTTCATTCTACTATTAAATGCAACGGTGTTTTTTACGAAGAAAATAATACATTGGTAATTGCAGTTGCTAACGGATCGTACTATGGAGGCAAAATGTGTATTGCTCCGCAGGCCAGCATTGATGATAGCTTTCTTGATGTTTGCCTGGTAAAAAAAAGGAGGCCACCGGAAATAACAATGTTGGCGGCACAGGTATTATTTAAAAAACATCTTCATAGCAGCTCTATAATTACGGAAAAAACCAGACGAGTTATTATCGAGGCTGATCATGAAATTCCAGTCCATATCGATGGCGATGTTATCGGTTTGTTGCCGATTAATATTAAAATCAAACCGGCAGCATTAAGATTGCTTGCGCCGCCGCAAAAGTAGTCGTAAATTTCCCTATTGATCTGATACCTTCCAGCGGATATAATATCAAGGCAGGCAAATTATGCGAGCGTGGCGGAATGGCAGACGCGCTAGGTTCAGGACCTAGTGGGTGTAACGCCCGTGGAGGTTCAAGTCCTCTCGCTCGCACCAGAAAAGATGCAGTGCCCGGTAAACAGCCGGGCACTTGTTTTTTTTAGCGCCGACAACTTTACAATCACAAATAGATCAAGCGGACGTGGTGGACGGGGTTATTGACATCATTATGAAAGATGATTACTTTGTAGTTGTTTGAACTGATATCTGGTGGAATCTTCTGCTTTTATAAATGGTACCGTTATTTTTTCGGAGTTAAAAAGGAAATATATTAAATTAGTTGAACAATAATATTGGTTAAATAAATTTGATAGAATAAAATATCATTAATCATAATTTAAGGGGGCAGATCTGTTATGGAAGAGATCAGGTTTGACGGAAAGGTTGCCGTGGTTACCGGAGCTGGCGGTGGTTTGGGGAAAGCCTATGCTTTACTCTTAGCTTCCCGGGGAGCCCAAGTGGTTGTTAATGATCTGGGTGGTTCGTTCGACGGAGAAGGCTCCGATGCTACACCAGCCCAGCAGGTTGTCGATGAAATCAAGGAAACCAGTGGAGAAGCAATCGCAAACTATGACAGTGTGGCGGAATGGGAGAGCGCGCAGAAAATTATCCAGACCGCTGTTGACAGCTTTGGCCGGATCGATATTTTGATCAACAACGCCGGGATCTTACGGGATAAGAGCCTGCTTAAAATGGAAATGGACGATTACCGAAAAATAATGGGTGTTCATCTGGACGGCACATTTTTTTGTACGAAGGCGGCATTTGCTTTTATGAAAGATCAAACATATGGGAGGATTGTTTCAACGGCATCAGCGGCCGGACTGTACGGTAACTTCGGCCAGGTTAATTACGGAGCAGCCAAAATGGGTATTGTGGGTATGATGAACAGCGTTGCTCAGGAGGGAACCCGCTACAATATCAAGGCGAATACGATTGTGCCAACCGCCGGAACCCGGCTTACTTTTACGGTTATGCCAGAAGATGTTATCGGTAAGGTCAAACCGGAATATGTTGCACCGTTTGTAGCCTGGCTCTGCTCTGAAAAATGCGAAGAAACAGCGAAGATGTTCAGTGCAGGCGGCGGCTATTTCAGCAGGGCAGCTGTAGTTGAAGGCCCTGGTGTTGTTTTTGATACCCGGAAAGAAATTACCATTGAAATGATCGTTGAAAAATTGGAACAGATCATGAATCTGGAAGGCGCCAGAGAATATGCTTCAGCTATGGAGCAAGCTGGTACAGTTTTATCAAAAATGGCCCCAGAGTAGGGTTCTCCGCAGGCTGAATCATGTTTATTTTGCATAAACGCAACTGGAAGAGAGGAGTCTGATAATGCCGATTGATCCTAAACTTGTTGGTAGAGAACTACCCCCACTCGAGCATGCCTATACGAATAAAGATGTAATTCTTTATAGCCTGGGTATTGGAGCCGGGGCTGAAAGCGCTGACCGGAAATTTGTTTACGAAGGCAATCTGGAAGTGCTGCCGACTTTCGGGGTTATTCCTCCCTTTGGCGCCTTGATGGGGCTAATCGGTATGGAAGGAATGGATTTTAATCCGGCCATGCTTCTGCACGGTGAACAGTACCTGGAGCTTTACAAACCCATCCCAGCTGAAGGGAAACTGACATCACATCCGCAGATATCCGCTATCTATGATAAGGGCAAGGGAGCCCTTGTTGAAATCGACGTGGTAACAAAAAATACGAAAGGTGAAACTATATTTATGAACCGCTTCAGCACCTTTATCCGCGGTGAAGGTGGTTTCAGTGGGGATAGAGGACCAGAACCGGGCAACGATCCGCCGGATCGAGAACCGGATCGGGTTGTCTCGATGAAGACATTACCACAACAGGCCTTAATTTACCGTCTCTCCGGTGATTTTAACCCACTGCATGCCGATCCTGATTTCGCCGCCATGGGCGGCTTCGAAAAACCGATCTTACATGGTCTTTGTACGTTTGGATTTGCCGGCAGAGCTGTGCTCAAAGAATACTGCGGCAACGACCCGTCAAAATTTAAGGCCATTAAAGTGCGTTTTTCGCGCCATGTTTTTCCAGGAGAAACCATTGTCACAGAAATGTGGCAGGAAAAGCCCGGTCAGGTCATTATTCGTTGCAAAACCGCCGAAAGGGGTGAATACTGTCTGACTAATGCCGCTGTTTGGCTGAACATTTAAAAAGAGGATGAAAGGGGTGAAAAAATCTTGGTCGGAATCTGTTCTTACGCCGGTTATATACCGCGCTACCGCCTGGATAGGATGACAGTTTTCAGCGCGATGGGCTGGTTCAACCCGGCGACAATTATGAATGCGTCCGGAGAAAAAGCGGTGGCTAATTTTGATGAAGATTCAATAACGATGGCTGCCGCAGCAGGCTTGAAATGTACCAAAGATCTGGATGCAGAACAATTTGGCGCTGTCTATTTTGCATCGACAACAGCGCCGTTTAAGGAGCGTCAGAATGCCACGATTGTGGCCGGGGCATTGGGGTTAAATGAAGAGATCAGAGCAGCCGACTTTGCCGGATCTCTAAAGTCAGGAACGACTGCACTGCTTGCGGCCATCGAATATGCCGCTATGACGGAAGGAGAAATGGCGCTGGCTTGCGCGGCCGACTGCCGCCTGGGTCGGGCCGGTTCGGTGCAGGAGATGGTTTTCGGAGACGGTGGAGCCGCATTTGCTGTTGGCAGTGCCGGGGTCATTGCCGAGTACAAAGGCTCTTATTCAATATCCTGTGATTTCGTCGATCACCTGCGCGGAGCCAACTCAAAATATGACCGTCAATGGGAAGAAAGATGGATTCGCGATGTCGGGTATGATCGGTTAATTCCGCAGGTGATTGGGGGAATATGTAAAAAGTATGGACTTCAGCTTGCCGAGTTGGCCAAGGTGATCTATCCCTGTTACTATCCCGGAGCCAGGAAAAAAATTAACCACAAGCTTGGTCTCAGACCGGATCAGGTTCAGGATGATCTGATGATGGATGCCGGAGACACCGGCTCAGCCCATCCTCTGATGATGCTGGCAGCGGCTTTAGAAACTGCTTCACCCGGAGAAAAACTGCTTGTGGTCAGCTATGGAAACGGTTGTGACGCTCTCTTGTTTGAAGTAACCGCGGTCATCGAAAAATTTCCGAATCGGAATCGGGTCTCTGATGCAGTGAAGAACAATATCGAACTGGCTAGCTATTTGAAATACCTGATCTGGCGTGAGATGCTGCCGGTTGAAATCGGGATGCGCGGAGAGGAAGAAAAGCTGACCCGCTGGTCAGTCGCATGGCGCAGCCGCAAGGCTATTTTGAGTCTGCAGGGAACCCGTTGCCGGCAATGCGGCACTCAGCAGTACCCACCCCAGCGAATTTGTGTCAATCCGGACTGCGGAGCGATCGATCACATGGAACCGGCTGCTCTGGCCGCTGGAGGAGGCAAGATCGTCAGCTTTACCTCTGATCTGCTGGCGGCCACAACCAATCCCCCTGCAATTTACGGAACGGTAGATTTCAGCGGTGGTGGACGCAACATGATGGATTTCACTGACTGCGTTCTCGAAGATTTAAAAGTTGGCGGTCCGGTCAGTTTTACTTTCCGAATCAAGTATATTGATCCCCGCCGGGACACCACTTTTTATTTCTGGAAAGCGGTTCCGGTCAAGGAGGTGACTGAAGGTGGCTGAGGGTATTAGAGACAAGGTAGTGGTTCTCGGCATGGGTTGTTCGGTCTTCGGTGAGCGCTGGGAAGACGATTCGAGCGATCTGATCCTGGAGGCCTATCTGGAATGTATTGAAGATGCAGGCATTGAAAAGAAAGATATCCAGGCTGCCTGGGTCGGTAATCACATTGATGAAGTCAATATCGGTAAGGGCGGCTGTTATTTGGCTAGCACCCTGCACCTGCCTTATATTCCGGTGACCAGGGTAGAAAACTTCTGCGCTTCGGGTACAGAAGCGTTTCGTGGCGCCTGCTATGCAGTGGCATCGGGGGCTTATGATATCGCTATGGCTGCCGGAGTGGAGAAACTCAAGGATGTCGGTTACGGCGGCCTTCCTGATTCGCCGATTTTCGGACAGTTGTACCGCTTACTGAGCCCGAACGCAACCGCTCCAGGTATGTTCGCCCTGCTCGCTACCGCTTATTCAACCCACTATGGTATGCCGATGGAAAAAATCAAGGAGGCGTTGACCCACATATCCTGGAAGAGCCATCAGAACGGGGCGATGAATCCACGTGCGCACCTGCGCAAAGAGATCAGTGAATCCCAGATTGCCGATTCACCTTTTATTGCTTACCCGCTTGGTTTATTTGACTGCTGCGGGGTCAGTGATGGGGCGGCTATGGCTATTGTGACCACACCGGAAATAGGGGCAAAGTTAAAACCAAACCAGGAGCTGGTCAGAGTCAAATCTTTGCAGATTTCAGTCAGTTCCGGTGAAGAGCTGATCTACAATAAGTGGAATGGATGTAGTTTGCCGACCACCAGACTGGCAGCGGAACTGGCTTACCGTGAAGCAGGGGTGACCAGCCCCCGTGAAGAAATCGGCATGCTTGAAGTCCATGATTGTTTTTCAGTGACCGAAATGGTTACCATGGAAGATCTGCAGATATCGCTGCCCGGAAAGGCCCCTGAGGATATCATGAGCGGCTTTTATGATCTGGATGGACAGGTTCCCTGCCAGCCCGATGGAGGACTAAAATGTTTCGGCCATCCCATCGGTGCTTCCGGTCTGCGCATGATCTATGAGATTTACAGCCAGCTGCTCAGGCGCTGGCCCGAAGAAAGGCTGGTTAAAGAGCCGAAGTTGGGGCTGACCCACAATCTCGGCGGAGTACCTTTCCAGAATGTTTGCAGTATCAGTATCTTAGGGCTGGATTAAACCAGGCTGCTTTATAAGGGCTACTTAAATTAATCACTTAGCAAGTTAGAGCCGGTGAGGATTTGCATATATTCCTGCCGGCTCCACCCTTTATTCTTTGCATTTTACATGATAATTTTTAAGTTGACTGGCAGGGAATAATTAGCAACAAGCGAATAAATATAAGACAGAAAAAACCATTCATCAGTCAGAAAAATATACTTACCAGGAGGTTGCCCGTTTGGATAACTACAATAAAATATTGAAAGAGCACAGTGTTACCTACAAACCAACCGGTGTCGGTAAAATATATACCGATCCTGATGCAGATCGGGCGCGGGAGAGTTAAGGCTATATAATTGTGTAAATTCGAGGAGCCATTCCTGGTCTCCTTCGGTTAGAATGTAATTGGTGAAAAAACAACCTAACTGGAGGGATTCGAAATGGCTCAGTACCAGATTACCGTAGATTCGCAAACTTTG
>JAUWPV010000018.1 GCA_030611385.1 Bacillota bacterium
TGTCGGTGTTGCTTTGGAGGACTGTCCGCCGGTATTGGAATAATCCTCTGTATCGAGAACCAGGATATTAACATCGGCCCAACTGGCGATGACATGATCGAGGCCCCCGAAGCCGATGTCGTAAGCCCAGCCGTCACCACCGATAATCCAGATTGAACGTTTTGGCAGCAGGCTCGCTTTTTCGCGAATCTGGTCGAGTAGTTCTTTATTATCGGGCTGTTCTTTCTCCATTTTCAACAATGTACGTACATTATCGGAAGCTTTTAAGGAAGCTTCTCCCTCGTCTTTTAGATCAAGCCAGTTTTGTAGTGCCTCTTTAAGCGGCGCAGAAATTTTTAATTGTAGTGCTTGATTAACCAGGTCGATAAGTTTAGCCCTTTGCTGGGTTACCGCTAACGAGTAGCCATAGCCAAATTCAGCATTATCTTCAAACAGTGAACTGGCCCAAGCCGGACCGTGGCCTCTGCTGTCAACGGTATAAGGCACAGTTGGTGCATTGCCGCCATAAATAGAAGAACAGCCGGTGGCGTTGGCAATAATCATTCGGTTACCAAAGAGCTGGGTAATTACTTTGATATAGGGAGTTTCGCCGCAGCCGGCACAAGCCCCGGAAAACTCGAAAAGCGGTTTACGGTATTGGCTGCCACGCACCGTGTTTGCTGCGATATCAAGTTCCGGTTCGGGTAGGCTATCAGCGAAGCGATAGTTTACATCCTCTATGGCAGAAACCGCAGGCAAGGGTTTCATCTCAATGGCTTTTTCCTTGGCCGGACAGACGTCAACGCAGTTGCCGCAGCCGGTGCAGTCGAGCGGTGAAACCTGTATTCTATAGCGCAGGCCGGCAATATCTTTACTGCTGCCTTCTATGGAGAGATAGCTTTCAGGCGCCCCGTCAAGATCTTCCGGGCGGGCCAGGTAAGGTCTGATCGAGGCGTGCGGGCAAACAAATGAACACTGGTTGCACTGGATACAGTATTCTGGTATCCAGATCGGAATCTGCATGGCGGTGCCTCTTTTTTCGAAGCGGGTTGTTGCCGTAGGTACGCTACCATCCGGATTAAAAGCACTTACCGGCAGTTGGTCGCCCTTTAAGGCAATCATCGGGTAAATTGTTTCGCAGACATACTTTGGGGCCACCTCCGGCGTGAAAACAGCGCCGCTGGACGCCTCACTCCAGCTTTCGGGGTATTTGATTTCTTCGAGCGCTTCAGTTGCCTTATAGATAGCCGAGACATTTTTTTCCACAATCTCGGCGCCTTTTTTGCCATATGATTTATTAATCATCTTCTCGATCTCTTTAAAGGCCAGTTCGGAGTCAATCACCCCCGCGAGTTTGAAGAAAGCAGCCTGCATGATCACATTGATCCGGCCGCCCAAACCGATCTCCCCGGCAATTTTAAAGGCATCGATATTGTAGAATTTCAGTTTTTTACGAGCAATTGTCTGCTTCATCTCAATTGGAAGGTGTTCTTCCATTTCTGCTACGTTCCAATCGGAATTTAGCAGGAAGACCGCGTTATCTTTAATCCCCTCCAGGATATCGTAGCGGGTGACAAATGAGGGGTTATGACAGGCGATAAAGTCGGCCTCGTCGATTAAATAAGTTGATTTGATCTCTTCGGGCCCGAAGCGCAGGTGGGAAACAGTAATTCCACCCGACTTCTTCGAATCGTAGACAAAGTAGCCCTGAGCATACTGGTTGGTGTTGTTGCCGATAATAATGATACTGTTTTTATTGGCGCCGACGGTGCCGTCTGCACCGAGACCGAAAAACTTGGCCCGGTAGGTTCCTTCGGGAGAAGTGTGCAGGCAGTCCGGCACTTTCAGTGAGGTATACGTTACATCGTCAACGATCCCGACAGTAAAATGGTTTTTCGGCTGGTCTGCATTCAGGTTATCGAAAACTGCTTTGGCCATGCAGGGGTTAAATTCTTTAGAACCGAGTCCGTAGCGTCCGCCGATGACCGGTAGAACTTTTTGCGCTTCTACAAGAGCTGTAATAACATCCTGGTAGAGCGGTTCGCCGAGGGCACCCGGTTCCTTGGTCCGGTCTAAAACAGCCAGGCGTTTGCAACTTGGCGGCAGCATGGCTAAAAAGTGCTCTCCGGAAAACGGCCGATAGAGACGTACTTTAATCAGGCCCACTTTTTCTCCCTGCTTGTTGAGGTAATTAACAGTTTCTTCAATTGTCTCACAAGCAGAACCCATGCAGATAACCACCGTTTCCGCATCGGTTGCCCCGCAGTAGTCAAAAAGGTTGTAGCGCCGTCCGGTAAGCTTGTAAACCTGGTCCATAACAGCAGAGACCTTTTCTGGCGTTTCCAGGTAGTAACGGTTCGCTGCTTCCCGGTTCTGGAAGAAGATATCCGGGTTTTGAGCGGTGCCGCGCTGGTGAGGTTTTTCTGGGTTGAGGGCACGTTCGCGGAAAGCTTTGATTGCATCCCAGTCGACAATCTTTTTAATATCTTCATAATCAATCAACTCTATTTTTTGTACTTCGTGGGAGGTGCGGAAGCCGTCAAAAAAGTGTAAAAAGGGCACCCTTGTTTTAAGGGTACTCAAGTGGGCAACGAGGGCCAGGTCAATCACTTCCTGAACCGAATTTGAAGAAAGCAGGGCAAATCCGGTTTGTCTGGTAGCCATTACATCGGAGTGATCACCAAAGATAGAAAGCGCATGGGTAGAAAGGGCACGAGCCGATACGTGAAAAACCGAGGGTAGCAGTTCACCGGATATTTTATACATATTGGGAATCTTCAGCAGCAAACCCTGTGATGCTGTAAATGTTGTTGTTAAAGCTCCATTAACCAGCGAGCCGTGTACAGCGCCAGCCGCTCCGGCTTCCGATTGCATTGCCGCGACCCGGAGAGTTTGACCAAAAATATTTTTCCGGCCGTAAGCAGCCCATTCGTCACATACCTCAGCCATTGATGAAGACGGAGTGATTGGGTAGATAGCCGAAACATCGCTTAAAGAATAAGCGATATAAGCAGCAGCGGTGTTGCCGTCCATTGTTTCAATCATTTTACTCAATAAAAACACCTCCACAGTTGATTATTTTGAAAATGTTCTATTTTACAAATATTACCGTATTTTTATCCCGCTTGATCTTAACATTTTGTGAAACTGAATACAAGTTTGAGACGACAATATTCATCTGCGATTCGTCAACCGCTGGTTGGAACGCATCATCATATACGTCATTGACTGGTTCAGGGCTGAGATATTACTGGTTACCAGTGAGAAGAAAATGCTTGACAGGCAGAATTAGTATCTGTAAAATCGGATGATTATTTTTCGACTAAGGTAACTATACAGCAAGCTTTTCTTATCTATTATCCCTCTTGAATAACCGATAAAAAAACTGGAACCAGATCCGGATCGAACTGGGTGCCGGCACTTCTTTTAAGCTCCTCGGCAGCTTTATTTATAGTCATAGCCTTGCGGTACGGCCGGTCATTGGTCATGGCATCAAAAGCATCAACGACGGACAGAATGCGGCATTCAATGGGGATTTCTTCACCGCTGATACCGAGGGGGTAACCGTTGCCATCCCAGCGCTCATGGTGCTTTAAAATAAAATCGGCAATACTGGATAGATCTGTGGAAGAGAGGGCGATGCGGTAGCCCTTCTCTGAATGCTGATGCATGATCTCCCACTCATCTTTGCTCAGGGGCCCTTTTTTGAATAATATCCGATCTGGGGTGCCCACTTTGCCTAAATCATGCACCTGGGCCAGAAGCGCTAAATCAGAGAGTTGTATTTTTGACAGGTCTATTTTTTCTCCGACCCGGGAACACAATTCTTCCAGTCGCCGGGCATGGCCTTCGGTGATAAAATCTCTTTCTCCCAGGGCAGCCAAAAGCGATTGAAGAATCTGGGATCTGGCGTCAACACCTTTATGCAGTTTATTCCGGTACATCAAGTCATCTGCTTCTTTGAAAGTTTCTTTTAACAGTTTGTCTGTATTTTCAGCTGTAGCCAGGCCCAGTGATAAACTAAGTGGCAGCCGGTCCGGTTGCTCATGGTTATAGGTTTCTACCTAGGGATGTATACGCATGGCAATATCTTCGCCGGTTTTGCTATCGGTCCGTGGCAGCAGAGCCACAAATTCATCGCCGCCAACCCGGGCCAGGGTGTCGGAACTGCGCAGGCTTTTCTTTAATACATTTGCGCAGGCAATTAATAGTTGATCACCCCGTTCATGGCCTACAGTGTCGTTGACCAGTTTTAAACCGTCCAGATCAATCGATATTATCGTAATCGGGTGTTCTCTGCTCGAACCCAGCCGGTCTATCCCGTTTTCGAAATAGACGCGGTTATACAGGCCGGTCAGCTGGTTGTGAAGACTTAAATATTTAAGCTGGTCTTCATAATGCTTTTGCTCAGTAACATCGCGGCCGACTCCTCGGAAACCGATCAGGTTGCCATCCTTGTCGTGTAATAGGGAAAAAATGAGTTCGCCGTATCCTTCAGATCCATCTTTTTTGATCATTTCCATAGCCAGGGCCTGCTCTGTTTTCCCTGTACGGAATAGCTGGTTAAAGATGTTAAAGACCAGTTGGTAATCTTTGCAGAAACTCCGGTAGTTAAGACTCATAAATTCATCAACTGTGTAACCCAACATCCGGGCAGAAGCTTTGTTGCAGAAGGTAACGGTCCCCTTTAAGTCTACCTCAAAGTAACCATCTTCAATAGAGGCCAGTATTTCCCGGTGTCTTTCTTCAGATGCTTTCAATGCCTCTTCGTTTTGTTTCTGTTCGGTGATGTCTCTGGCAATGCCCCTGAAACCGATGATTTGGCCTTCATTGTCTCGGTGCGTGGAAACTGAAACCTCGACAAACTTCTTCTTTCCGTTCTTGGTTATTATGACCCAGTCTGCTGCTTTTTCCGGTTTCCCGGTATGGTAAACTCGGTTATAAGTGTTAAATATTTCGTCCGGGTTCAGGCAATATTCTTTATAAGTCAGTTCCTTCAATTCATCCTTACTATAACCGAACATTTTGCTCAGTGAATCGTTATAAAAAACCAGGTTGCCTTTCAGGTCTACTTCGTAGTAGCCTTCTTCCATTGTGGAGAGTATTTCCCGGTATTTATCTTCCGACTGTATTAATGCATCTCTCGCTATATTTCGCTCGGTGATATCGGTTATATATCCTTCCAAAAACAGTAATTTATCCTGGTTGTCAAAAACCCCGTTTCCCCGTTCCCAAACCCACTTGATATCGCCGGATGCAGTAGTTATACGGTACTCACCTTCAAAATTATGTTTTCCGGCAAGTATTATTTGCCATTTATTCCATAGTTCATCCCGATATTCAGGCAGTATCAGATCGTTATATGCTAAAACATTATTATTGATCAGCTCATCGGGTTGATAGCCGGTTAGCTCATAGCAGCCGCTACTTATAAACTCCATCGTCCAGTTATTGTCATTAAGGCACCGGTAGATCATGTCCGGTACATTATTCAAAAGGGCGTTTAACTGATCTTCTCTTTCCTGCAATGCTTTCTCGGACTGGCTTTTTTGAAAAGCACTGCTGATAATTTCTGCCATAACTTTCAGAGGTGAGATATGTTCTTCTGGCTATTCCCTATTCTGCTTTACAGAATCATAGCCAAAAAAGCCGGCTGGCTTATTATCTATGAGCATGGGTAAAAGCAGCAGTGATCGAATCATTTGCTGCTTAAATTCCTGCTTTTCCGCCTCTGCTTCAGGGGGCAATTTATTTATATCGGGTATATTTACATACCTTGAATTTCCGATTTACTCTATCAGCCAGGGGGAAAAAGCAACTGGGTAATTCTGTATTCTGTCTTTTTGTGGTTCGATTCCTTCCGCGCACCACTCGTGAGTATTATCCATTGTTTTCCGGTCAGCGGAATAAAGAAACATGCAACTGCGATCTACTGCAAAAAATTCTCCACTGAGCCGTAACGCGTAATCAATGGTATCGTTTAAGTTCGTCGCAGAAACGTTTACAAATTTGGCTGAGATATCGGCGATTAAGTTTTCGTATCGCAGTTGATACTTTAATGCCTCTTCCATCTGTTTACGGTCAGTAATGTCGGCATAAATTGTAAACCCCCCGGTAAGCTTGCCGTTAATAATCACCGGCACCCCCTTGATTAAGGTTTCAATGGGGCGGCCGTCTTTTGTATAGCGGGTACCTTCTTCAACTATTTTCCTTCCGGATAAAACTGACCGGGTATAATCGCGGTCAGTAGATTTAAATTTGCCAATATCTATAACATCATCAAAATTTTTGCCCCTAATCTCTTCGAGGCGATGACCGAACAGGTCCTGAAAATTTTGGTTAATATCTATTATTTTATTATTTTCATCAAAGTAAGCGATAGCATCTGTAGAATTTTTAAATAAAGCTTCGAGCAGTTTATTATGATATATTAATTCTTTTTCTGCTTTCCTTTTTTCGGTCATATTTGTAGCTTCGGGCAGATTCTCGAATTGAGAAGTATCCCTGTCCAGTTTCCAGGCCAAATGGATCAACTCCAGGTTAGCTATAATCATTCTTGGGTGATATAAATGTTTTCTTCTCCGATAGACAGTATTTACCCTCTATTCCTCTTAACTGCCGTGATAAGAGAGATTGTTATATTTTCAGGCTTTTCTGCTGTTATTGCCACTTTATTTGTCCTCCTGGCTACAGAGGCGACTTGTCTCTGGTTTGCCTTTGTTTCGATGGGGGAACGGGGTTGACATTGACGCCATCCCCATAGCAACAACTTAAATAACTGTTGCTCCCCCATCGACCGCAATGATCTGGCCGGTTATAAAATCGGCTCCGCTGGAGCATAAGAAAAGTACCGGGTGGACAATATCTTCAGTTTCGGCTAACCTGCCCAGGGGAATGCCCCTGACCACTTCATCATGGATGTGTGCATTTGACCAGAAGGGAGCACTGAATCCGGTTTTGACCATGCAGGGGGCAACGGCATTGACCTGGATATTAGATGAGGCCAGCTCAACAGCCAGCACTCTGGTCAGCATTTCTATTCCGGCCTTGGCGATCCCGTAGATGCCCATTCCCATAGCTGCCCGACAAGCTGCCAGAGACGAGATGCTGACGATCTTTCCGCCCCCCTGTTCTTTCATGATTTTGGCTGCGGCACGTGAGCAGTAATAGGTTCCGGTCAGGTTGGAATCGATAATTTTCTGCCAGGTAGCCGATTCTGTTTCAACTACTGAAGGAGTCATCAGGTTCATGCCAACATTGTTGATCAGGATGTCGATGTGTCCGAAGCGGGCCTTTGTCTGTTCGAACAAAATATAGACATCTTCTTCTCTGGCGATATGAGCCGGTACGGTTAACAGGGCGTCTCCACCCTGCAGCTCTTCCGCTGCCGCATCCAGCCCTTCCTGTTTGCGGGCGCAGATCGCCACTTTCGCTTTTTCCTGTAACAGGTGCCGGGTCAGCTCCAGCCCGATGCCCCGGCTGCCACCGGTAATCACACAAACTTTGTCAGCCAGTCCATAGGTCGGCCGAACCATAAAACCACCCCTTTTATCTTTATAATTGATCAAAAATTCCTATAGTTAATTATCCAAAAATAGGATAGATCCTTTTAGTTGCCCAACCATATTTGTTTGAATAAAGCGGTTTTTTTAAGCCACCTGACGATAACGAATCCTGTTTCCATAAAAAAGCCAATTGAGAAGGCGAAAATAACGGTGCCGATACCAAGAGGCCCGCTCAACAGAAAGCCGATCAGTGCCACTGTAATTTCCATAAAAGTTCTGATCGTTCCGGCCCGGAACCGGGAGGCTTTGGTCAGAGCAAGCATCAGGCTGTCGCGGGGCCCGGCACCGAGATTAGCGCTGATGTATATAGCTATGCCAAAGCCGAAAATAAGTACTCCCGCCAGATAAAGCAGTATTCGCAACCAGAGTAGTTCTGACTGTGGCACATAGTCCCAGCTGATAATCAGGTCCACGAAGAGGCCTAGAAAAATCATATTCAGGATAGTGCCAATATAGAGCTTTACTTTCAGAAGGTAGCTGACCACTATAAGCAGCAAGCCAATACCCTGCATGACCTGACCGATGCTTATCCCGGTCTGGTTGGCTATGCCGATGTGTAACACATCCCAGGGGTTAACGCCCAGATGAGCGTTTATGGTGAAGACGATCCCGTTAGCAACGATAAACAGACCGCTGAAGAGTACCAGATAGCGCAGGATGTTTCTACGTGTTCCAAGTTTGTCGAAAATTAGTTTCAATATATTCTCCGATCATTAAAACACCTTATCAAGATGTTCAGGTTTATGATGACTATTGCTTATCCTTTGGGTTTATCTGTTTTAGATTTTTTTTCTGCACGGTTCTGTTTCCGGTTTGCGGTTTAAGCAGGCATCTGCGCCCGTAACCAATCAGGTCGCTGCGTCCGGTTTTTTGTAGCGCCTCATAAACCAGCCTGTAGTTCTTCGGATTTCTAAACTGAATCAGTGCCCGCTGCATTGCCTTTTCATGCGGTGATTTCGGCACATAAACCGACTGCATTGTACGCGGATCCAGCTCCGTATAAAACATGCAGGTAGAAAGGGTGCCCGGTGTGGGGTAGAAGTCCTGAACCTGTTCGGGCATATGTTCGTGTTTTCTGATAAAGACCGCTAGCTCGATAGCTGCATTCAGGTCTGAACCGGGGTGGCTCGACATGAAGTAAGGCACCAGGTACTGTTCTATGTTGAGTTTCTGGTTAATTGTTTTGTATTGCTTTTTGAAAGCGAGATAGATTTCTTTAGCTGGCTTACCCATCTTTTCTAAAACGGCAGGAGCGATATGCTCGGGGGCAACCTTGAGTTGGCCGCTGACATGGTGTTCACAGAGTTCTTTGAAGAAGTGGTCATCCTTGTCAAGGAGCAGGTAGTCATGGCGGATACCCGAGCGGATAAAAACCTTTTTGACTCCTTCAAGGCTGCGTAAACGGCGCAGTAATTCCAAATAATCGCTGTGATCGATCAGCAGATTTTCGCATGGTTCAGGATATAGGCACTGTCTGTCAAGGCAGGAGCCGTATTTTTCCTGTTTTTGACAGGCTTTTTGCCGGAAGTTGGCTGTTGGGCCACCAACATCGTGGATATAGCTCTTAAAGTCAGGGTCGGTGATCATTGTTTTGGCTTCTTCGATTACAGCCTCGCTGCTCCTGGTCTGAACGATCCGACCCTGGTGAAAATGCAGTGAACAGAAACTGCAGCCGCCGAAGCAGCCCCGGCTGCTGACAAGACTGAACTTAACCTCGTTAATAGCCGGCACGCCGCCAACCTTTTCATAAACCGGATGGTCGGTCCGGATAAAGGGCAGGCGGTAGATCATATCCAGTTCTTCAGTGGATAACGGTTCTGCCGGTGGATTTTGGATTACATAACTTTTTAGATAGGGTTCAGCCAGGGTTACAGCGCTGATTGCATCGGTGTTGCGATACTGCGCCATAAAACTTTTGACAAAGAGTTCTTTCGAATTACAGATTTCCTCATAATTCGGCAAGATTAATGTATCAACGGGGTTACTGATTTGTGGTGAGCGATAGACAGTACCCCTGACGTAGGTTATATCGCTAATTGCCAAGCCGCTTTGCAAGGCTTGAGCTACTTCGATGATTGTTTTTTCGGCCATGCCGTAAATGAGCAGATCGGCTTTAGCATCAAGAAGAATCGAACGTCGGATGCGATCATCCCAGTAGTCATAATGGGCTAAACGGCGCAAGCTTGCTTCAATGCCGCCTAAAATAATCGAGGTATCTGGATAAGCTTCCCGTACTTTTTGGGCATAAACAATAGCAGCTCGATCAGGGCGCAGGCCGGTTTTACCACCCGGCGAATAAGCATCTGCTCTCCGCCGTTTTTTCGCCACGGTATAGTGGTTGACCATCGAGTCAATATTTCCACTGGTTATTAAAAAGCCATGTAAAGGTTTGCCCTGCTTCTTAAATTCGTTGATATTTTTCCAGTCCGGCTGAGCGATAATGCCAACTTTAAAGCCGTAGGCTTCGAGCAGGCGGCCGATAATAGCGGCGCCGAAGGAGGGGTGATCTACATAGGCATCGCCGCTGATCAGGATAAAATCAGGTTGGTCCCAGTTCCGCTCTGCAATCTCTTCTTTTGTCATCGGTAGAAACTTATCGGTCATTTTCGCTCCTGTAATTCAAATTAATAAATAAGCAGAGTGGTGTCGCAAACGGATTACATCTCATAATCAAAATAGTTTTATAAAGAGTTCCATTTTGACTGCTGAATTTTAATACCGGCTCCAGCGCTGCTAACTATTATATCTTAACTGGTTGACCTTCGCTCTATTGATTTCTGCAGGGAATCACCGCCTGCTTCGAGAAATATAGCGTAAGCAAATGGTGAAAGGTTGACAGGAAGCCCTTCTGGCCTCCCTTGAGAAATTCATTAAAAATAAAGCGTTAGGTTCACTGAAAAGTGAATACCTGCGGGGGTTTTAAAAGTCAGCGATGAAAAAGACCAATGCTGTGCGTATTTTGGATCGCCTGAAACTGTCATACCGGCTAAGAGAGTTTGCGGTCGATGAAAGTAATTTGAGCGCGGAAAAAGCGGCAGAACTGTTGGGAGTGCCCTTAGAGCAGGTTTTTAAAACCCTGGTTGTCCGGGGGAACAAAAGTGGGGTAATTATCGCCTCTGTCCCTGGAGGCCATGAATTAGAACTAAAAGCCCTGGCCTGTCTCAGCGGTGACAGAAAGGTTGAATTGGTACCTTTAAAAGTAGTACAACAGCTTAGTGGTTATATCCGGGGAGCCGTTTCTCCCCTCGGTATGAAAAACAGTTACCCCTGCTTTCTCGACGAAAGCGCCTTTCGTTTTTCCTCCATTATGATCAGCGCTGGAACGCGGGGTGTCCAGATAGAGTTGTCACCGCGGGATCTTACTGCTACCACTGCTGCTGTAACGGGAAAGATCACCAGGTAATACAGTCAGACCGTATGTCAGAGGGGCTGGCTACCGCTTAATTTGCCGGGAAAGAGTCGACTATGCCCAGGGCGAAGCGCATGATCAGGGTTATATCGCGAATGTCGACCAGACTATCTCCATTGACATCGGCATTGGCCAGCTGGGTTTCGGTTAAACTGGTCATCCCCAGAGTATGACGGGCGACGATGACGACATCGCTAACGGTAATTTCCCCATCACCGGTGACATCACCCAGTTCAAATTTGCCGAAGTGGGCGGTAGCAGTTTTATTCCCGCTCATCTTTACGGTTACATTTATAGTTGAGGACTCAACCCCGTCAATAACCCATTTCTCAAAACGCCAGCCTTCAGTTGGTTTGGCGGTCAGTATTATTTCAGCATTTTCACCAATGTTATATAATCCCGGGTTTGGGTCGGTTGTTCCCTCCCCGAGAACAGCAATTGTAAGGATATACTGCACCAGAGAAGGCGGACTCGTTAGGACAGGTGGACTGGGAATATCCGGAGGAGGAGTCTCCGGTGTTGGCGGCAGCGCCGGATCTGGGGCAGGGTCGGGATCGTCTGCGGGATCAGGGTCAGGCTCGGGTGTTATTACCTGTACTTCGCTGAATACAGCCAATAAAGTGATGTCACTGTCGATTGTGATGGTTATCGATTCAATTTTAAATTCTTCTGAACCGATTACCCATTTATCGAAGCACCAACCTTCGTCGGGGATTGCCTCTAAGTCCACCAGGGAACCCTCTTCATAGGGGTAATTGCCTGCACTTGGCGTTGTGCTTCCCTGGCCTTCAACTTCAATTATTAGAATATATTCAACGGTAAGCAGGGTGTCGTCAACGGGATCAGCGGGGTCACCCGGATCTGATTCTGAGTCATCCCCGGTGAGGTCTTCGGGAACTGGTGGTGGTGTTTCTGTAAAAACAGCCAGAGCGGTCAAATCACCGGTCAATGTAATTGTTGTGATTGCGCTGAAAATTTCTTCTGGGCCGATTGCCCATTTAGCGAACTGCCAACCTTCATCAGGGATTGCCTCTAAGTCAACCGAAGACCCCTCGTTGTAAAGATATGCGCCAGTTGAGGGATTAGTTGTCCCGTTACCTTCAACTGCCACTGTTAGGGTATGTTGTACCGTTTCCACAGCAATTACAATCTCTATTGCCGGTGACCATGAAGAAACTTTTTCGGTATCGACAGCACAACGGGCCTGACTTTTAACCTGGTAAATTTCCGGAGCGGTCCAAACTCTGGAAGCGTCGGTAGATGAACTCCAGTCAGAAACAGATCCGTCCCCCCAGTCGAAGTGATACTCGATTGCATGGCCGTTTACACAGGTTGACCCGCCGGTCGAAAATGTGTAGGCCGTATAGGTGTAGCCTTCACCGGAACCGGTTGGCTGGCTCGGGGTAGAAATACTGCAGGGGGTTGGCGTAAACTGCCAGTTTAAAGCAATGCTACCGGCATCGCCAGCCCATCCGTCGACAGCTACTATATAATTGGCTCCTTCCAGAGTATTAAAAGTTATTTTACTCTGGTAAAGGCCGCCGTAATCATCGTTACTGACAATTGCGGTCAGGCCTGTCAGCGAAGTGCCGCTGTAGACGGCCAGCAGTGTATCAAAACTGCTGCCGAATGTATCGAGTTCAACTCCGCCGTTTGCCGGGGCTGTCCATGCCCACCATACAGATCGGCCGCCGCTATCCCCGGCATGGTTTGGTTCACCGATTTCTTTCGTGGCATTGCTGTTATCCTCGGCGGTCTGTCCGCTTGGGCCGCTTAAGGTAATTCGGTCAATGAAGTTGTCGTTAGTCGGCGCCGGACCGCTGGCTCCGTAAATAGAGCGTATACCGGCTATGTCAACCGAGTGAAGGTAGTGCTGGGTTCCCTTGTACTGAAAATATATTGCTGAACCATAAGTCGGGGAGTGATCAAGGCCTACCCAGTGTCCGAATTCGTGAAGCGCCACTGTTTGCACATCATAAATACCGGAAGTGGTGCTCCAGTAATATCGTGTGTTGAAGGTCATATCGGTTTCCAGAATAATACTCCCTGAAAACCAGAGGGATGCTATAGCAAGAGCGTTGTTGGTTCCCAGATCGTACCACATTATTTCGTTTGTTCCGTTGTAGGCTGACTGACCGCTGCGGCTGTGAGAGCCGGCATAGTGAAAATCAAAGGCGGCGCCGGCATTACTCCAGGTGCTGGCGGCGGTATTGATCTGGGTGGTCTGGGCTGATGAAGCATTGACCAGATAAGAGACGATTGGCGAAGAGTCAGGCCAGCGAATCCCGAGGTATACATACTGATTGTAGCTGACAAACTCAGGATCATTCAGTGCAAAATCAACAGATGAATTCACGCTATCTTCTTCGAGAATGGCGCTGATCTCTTCTTCCAGTTCTTCTATGGGTATACCCTTGACCATGCCCCAGTTGATATCTTTTTTACCTTGGAAATTACCGGATAATTCATAAAAACGGGGCTGGACTTGCCTGCGAGGCATAGGTTTACCGGGTAGCTCATTTAAGAATAACAGGGCTTCTTCGCCGGGACTAAAAGCCGGGGTGTCGGACACGAACTGGGTGATATTGTTCACCTGACCCCCGGGAACAACTATGGTAATTGTATTCTGAGTTTGTGAGCCCTTGATGTTCTCTTCAACCGATACAATCACTGTAGTGTAGATATTTGAGTAATCTTCGCTCCAATGGCTGGTGGCGCTTTCAACCGTCCCGATTACAATTGAATCGGCGTCAACAGAGAGCTCTTCGATGCCCCTTTTGACCATTACAGCTTGAGTTTCTCCGGCTGAAACGAGCAGAATGATCAATACTGCCGGCACTGTGACAAGTGGTTTGAGTAAGTTAAATAGTCTTCTCATGGTCTTCCTCCAGATTTGACTGGAATAACATTGTCAATACTTATGTTGACTTATAAGCTTGCCTGAAAAACCAAACCACGGCATCTAGGTTTTGACAAAAAAACCGTCTGCTACTTCCAGACGGTACCAGTAAATTCACGGCTCAAACCGGCAACTGGCTGGCATTAGCAGCACGAGTGCTTTAGCCCCTTTAGTTTTGCGTCACCGCTTTTCAGCAGCTTTGCCTTTAAAAATCATTTACACTCCCCGATTATGCCATCCTATGATGTAAAAGTCAAACTATTATGAATCTGCCGTAGCTGATCGGAAGATACCTGATCGGTCCGGAAAATTATTATCTATATATTTTTTTGCTAAAAATTGTGGTCGCCGCTGTTTCTTTCGGCTCATTTACTCTTTTCATAACCAGTAAAGGGCTGCTGAACTTTGATTTTGTCACCTTTTGGGTTGAGTTGGGTATTATTCCCATTAACACTGATCCGTTCGTGCTATGGGGAAAAGCGGTTAAAGGTCTGCTCATTGGTGTTGCTTTAGCTCTGCTCATTGACAGTGCTGTCAACCTGGTTAAAGTTTTCAGGCACAGGATTTCTGTTTAGTCATCGATAAAAATTATGCGTGATCCAGAAGGGGCTCACTGAATGAATGCTGACGACTTTTGAAGGGTATTCAGAGTAATTTGTTGAATAGTTTAACCCGGACCGATTAGTGAAGATGTATCGAAAGGGGTTATTAATCAATTGTCTGGAGCAACAATAATTATTGTCGTTCTTTTATTTGCACTCAACTTAGGGTTACTTTCCTGGGTTATAGTCGATCTAATGCCGCGAAAAAATGTGAAATATTTACCGAAAATCGGTTGGATTATCATTATTGCCGTAATTCCTTTCGGCTCGGTTATTTACCTGCTTGCCGGCCGGGGAGAGAAAAAATAAACAGTACAAAACGTTCTATAAAACCGGCGGATAGGTGCATGACTATAGGGGGGCATTATTGATGACGAAAAAAGTATTGATCATTGGGGCTGGTGTGGCCGGATTATCAGCGGGGATTCATGCCTGCCGGAACGGTTATGAAGTGGAAATCTTCGAGATGCATAATTTGCCGGGCGGTCTTTGCAGCGCATGGGAAAAAAAGGGTTATATCTTCGATGGTTGCATTCACTACCTCTTTGGAACAAAACCAGGAAGCCAGTTTAACCGCCTTTGGCGGGAAGTAGGGGCCCTGAGTGATGTAGAAATAATAAACCAGGACATCTTCATGAACATAGAAGGCGGCCCGGGGAAAGTAGTCCATATCTACAGTGATCTGGATCGATTAGAAAAGCATTTAGTGGAACAATTTCCTGAAGATGAAGCGGTGATCAGAAAAATAACCGGTGCGGCCAGGGCTTTTTCCAAGATTAAGACGCCCATGGAAAAGCCGGAAGAACTTTACAAATTCTGGGATTTGCCACCGATGCTCTTAACAATGATGCCTCTTTTCAAGGTTATGGGTCAGTTTTCCCGTGTTTCAATCGCAGAATATCTGAAGCAAATCAAGGATCCTTTTTTGAAAGAAGCCCTCGGCCTGCTTATACCAACTGGTTACTCCATGATCAGCCTGATCAGTGTACTGGCCTCACTGCACAGCCGTGATGCAGGCTTCCCTCAGGGTGGATCGCTCAAGTTTGCCCAATCCATTGAAAGACGCTTCCTCGAGCTGGGGGGCAGGATCAACTATCGTAGCCGGGTTATCGAGATTTTAATCGAAAATAGCCGGGCCGTGGGGTTGCTGTTTGAAGACGGTACTGAAGTTACCGGCGATATAGTCATATCGGCTGCTGATTTGCACCACACCGCTTTTAAGTTACTCAGGAGTAAAAATCTCACTCCCCTGATCAAAGAAAGTTTTGTCAACCTGCCGACATACACATCGGTGCAGGTATCTTTGGGTATCGATTGCGATCTTTCAGGCGAAGCGAAAAGTGTAGCGGTTAAGCTGGACAAACAGATCGCCTTGGGTAATAAGCAAAATAACTATATGTGCCTGACCAATTTATCGTTTGATTCCACCCTCGCTCCGGCCGGTAAAAGCGTTGTCAGGGCTATTCTTTTCTCTTCTTACGAGTATTGGGAAGTGTTGGCAAAGAATAAAGAGCGCTATCGGGAGAAAAAGGATAATCTGGCTAATCAGGTTATTAAAGAAGTAGAGAAACGATTCCCGTCCACAAAAGGCCGAATCGAAGTGATTGATGTTGCCACCCCGTATACTTACAACCGTTATACCAATGTTTACAAAGGAGCTTACATGGCCTGGATTGTGCCGCCCGATGCCGGAAGGTTCAAGATCCCGAAAGAACTGCCCGGTCTCGAAAACTTTTACCAGATTGGCCAGTGGGTAGCCCCACCGGCAGGACTGCCGGGGTCAATGCTTACCGGGCGGCACATGATCCAAATCATCTGCAGTAGGGATAAAAAGCCTTTTCAGAACGGTTGATACATGATCAGGAAACCGCTAGCGGAAGCGGAATCTTAAAACAATCGTATAAGCTGCTAGCTTCCATGCTCAGAGATCTCTCTCTATTCCTGGTACTCATGTGGTTGAGGAGCGAAGCGATTTGTTCCCCATATTCCGGCCAGTATGGCTGCTGTGCCGGCCAGGTGATACCAGAAAACGACTTCTCCACGGAACAGCACCCCGGTCGCAATAGCGACCACGGTAACCATATTGATAAAAACAGAAGCCCGGGTTGCCGTAATTTTACTCAAAACATAGTTATATAAGAAAAAGGCGCCAATCGAGGCGACAACACCGAGATAGACCACAGTTGTCCAAAGTTCGGCCAGAGGCGTGATATAGTATTCAAGGTTTCCTTCTATCAAATGCTGTGTCATAGCGATAACATTAAAGACTACCGCACCGACAACCATCATTACCCAGGTTATCAATAAGGGTGGGTGCTCTGCCGATGCTTTCCGTGATGCAATATGATAGCAAGCTGCTGCCGTTACAGCTCCCAGCAGGGCTAGGGTACCCAGTGGATTAATCCCGGCAATTGAATGGTTATCCATGAAAATGATGAAAATCACACCGGCAACTGAAGCAAGTATAAAGATAAGCTGCATTCTGTTTGGATGCTCACGCAGAATAATTGCCGAGAGAATGGCAACAAAAATAGGAATGGCGGCCATGATCATACCGGAATAAGAAGCTGAAGTCAGGAAGATGCCGACTGTTTCTGACGAAAAATAGAGAATTGGTTGAAACAGGGCCAGCGGCAGCAGAGTGATATAATCTGCTGCTGTAGCTTCGATCTTTATAATTTTTAAAAACCGCAACAGGGTCATTACTACAACCGCTACGGCGAACCTAAGCCCGAGCAGGTGAAAAGGCGATATGTGATCCAGGGCTCCCCGGGTAAATATGAACGACAAACCCCAGGCCAGGGATACACCTGTTCCAGCCAGATAAGGCAGATAACGTTGCATTTTGATCAATCCTCACTTTAGGCTAAGCACTACTATACACTAAAGCGTTTTGCCTGAAAAGTGAAGCCAACAAAACAAACAGAAATATTCATGAGGCGGTATCTCTTGATTAATGGTAAGAAAACAAGATATTATAATGTCAGGTTGGCAATAGACGACCGATCAAAGAACTGACTTATAACCAGCAATAACCTGATTAAGACCAGGGAGGGAAAGCTATGATGGGATTTAAAAAAGCATTATTGGTACTGATGGTGTTTATCCTAATCCTTTTCGCGGCAAGCGGTTGCAGCCGTACAGTCACCAGGGAACAATTCCTTGAAGCTTACCAGATCCGGTCGGGAACTATTATTGAAGTTTATAATCAAAACGGTACTGTAACAATTAGCGGTTGGGATCAGGATAAGGTAGAAATAGCGGCGGTTAAAGAAAGCTTCCGCGGCCAGGCGGCGTTGGATGAGGTTGAAATTTTTATTGATATTGCGGAGAAATTGGTTATACAGACTGTCAATCCTGATGATAGCGCGCAGGTAACCGTTAGCTATGAGATCAAGGTTCCTGAAGATCTGGTCATCGGAATAATTGAGTGCTCCAATGGCAATATTAATATTGACAATGTTACCGGTAATCCAGATATTTCAACTTCCAATGGTACTATTGTAGTCAGCGGTGTTAACGGTATAGTTTCAGCACGTAGCAGCAATGGCAACCTTACGATTACCGGTGTGAAAAGCCTGGGGAACCTGAGAACTTCAAACGGTAATATCGAAGCCGAATTGTCTTTATTGCACGATGATCTGGAGATCGGAACCAGTAACGGGTCTGTATCCTTAGCGCTCTCCACTAATCTACGGGCAGATATCGAGGCAAGCACCTCAAACGGAACAATCAGCGCCAGTAACCTTAATATCTTTGCTACCGAATTGGAACAGGCATCCCTGGTCGGAACGATGAACGGAGGCGGCAATAAAATTACTATTAAGACCTCAAACGGTTCGATTAACTTGACACCATTAAGATAATTCTACCACGGAGGGAAAAGCAGACGAATGTATGAGCAATATATTATCTTTGCCACCCTCTTTATTGTCCTGGTCCTCTTTATCTGGGGCCGGTGGCGCTATGATCTTGTCGCTCTTTTTGCTTTACTGGTTGTAACTATCACTGGGCTTGTGCCGGCAGGAGATGCTTTCGCCGGTTTTGGGCATCCTACAGTGATTACAGTGGCTTCAGTACTGGTGGTCAGCCGGGCCCTTTTTAATTCGGGCATGGTTGACTATATTGTTCGCCTGATGGCGCGTGCCGGTGAAAATCCGATTGTGCAGCTTGCTGTTCTTGTCACTGCAGTTGCTTTATGCTCCGGCTTTATGAATAATATCGGGGCGCTGGCCCTTTTTATGCCGGTTGCCATTCGTATGGCCAGAAAAAGCGGCCACTCTCCATCTCTTTTCCTGATGCCCCTTGCCTTCGGTTCACTTCTTGGTGGGTTGATAACCCAGGTAGGGACTCCACCGAATATTATTATTTCTGTCTTCAGGGCTGAAACAGCGGCCGGAGTTCCCTTTCGCATGTTTGATTTTGCCCCGGTGGGCGCCGGTGTTGCCCTGGCCGGAGTGCTATTTATTGTTCTGATCGGCTGGCGCTTGCTTCCCCAACGCAAAGGCCAGCTTTCCCGCGAGGAATTATTCAAAATAGATGACTACATTACCGAGGTTCATGTACCTGAAAAATCCGCCCTTACCGGAAAAAGAATGCGCGACCTTGAAAATGCTACCGCCGGGGATGTGGTTGTAGTCGGCCATGTGCGCAACAGCCAAAAATTTGCTGCACCGTCACCGTACCGTACTTTTAAAGAAGACGATACCCTGATTATCAAGGCCAATGCTGAAGATTTACAGGAGCTGCTTGATGCAACCGGTCTGGAGCTTGCCGAATCGGTTAAAGTTAGTGAAGAGATTCTTAGCTCAGATGAGATCGCCGTAATGGAGGCGACAATTACCAAAAACTCGGTCATGGAGGGTAGAATGGCGAGGACATTAAACCTGTGCTCCCGCTACAGAGTTAATCTGCTCGGTTTGGCCAGAGCGGGCGGACGCCTGCGAACAAGACCTGATAGCATTAAGCTTCGTGTTGGTGATGTTTTGCTGTTGCAGGGTCCCGGAGAAATATTACAGGAGGTTTTACCCACTTTAGGGCTACTGCCCTTGATCGAAAGGGGCTTAAGGGTAGGGCAGCCCCGCCGAGTTTTATTTGGTATTGTTATTTTTGCAGCCGCCCTGATCCTGGCGGCTGTTGGCTTGCTGTCAATCCAAATTGCTTTTGCCGGAGCAGTCCTAGTTATGGTCCTGGCCGGTTTTCTGTCTTTAAGAGAAATTTATGAAAGTATTGACTGACCGGTAATTGTTTTGCTGGGGGCAATGATTCCCGTCAGTGGGGCTCTTGAAACTACCGGAGGAGCAGAGTTGATTGCCGACAGCATTATTAAGATTGCCGGCAGCGCCGCCCCCTGGGTCACCCTTACCATGGTCCTTGTCGGAACAATGTTTCTTTCAGACCTGGTTAACAACGCCGCCGCCGCAGTCTTGATGGCCCCAATTGCAATCAGTATTGCCCTTAGTATGAACGCTTCCGCCGATCCTTTCCTGATGAGTGTGGCGATAGGTGCTTCCTGTGCCTTCCTTACACCGATCGGCCACCAATCAAACACTCTGGTTATGGGTCCGGGTGGCTACAAGTTCAGTGATTACTGGCGCATGGGGCTGCCATTGGAAGTGATCATCGCCCTGGTTGCTGTGCCCTTGATCTTGTTGATCTGGCCATTTTAAGCCTGAGATTAGGGCAGGTTATCAAGATGTTATGTCGAAAACAAAGGTAGGAATTGCTTTAGTGATTCTAACTTGATCAGTTTGTAGTTTGGTGAGAGAATAAGGGAGATGAAACGAGACGAAAATAAAATCGGCAGTACGCCTGTTGTTTCTTGTCCTGCTGGAAATGTTTTTATTGTGCTCCATCATCAGCTGTAGTCCTGATCAACTGTTTCCTGAAAAACCGGACGAGGCCGTGGAGGAAGATATTGTCGTAGAAGAGACTGTTCCGGAAACCCCTTTAACGGTTTCAACCTACTATTGGCCCTGGATCAGCCATGGGCGTCTTGATCTCTCAAGCGGAGAAATAATTCCTGGACCCGATCTCTTTGAGTCTGATCTGGGCTTTATATCTGAATTTACAGAAGACTACAGTTTTAAAGGTCAACTGGTATGGCTGGTTGAAGAATCAGATGTTTTTGCCCTTGAGTGGGTTACGCTCTCTTTTAATGTTGAATACTACGATCTGAATGAACGGATGTTCGATCATTACTACGAATTTACGATTGAAGATCTGCAGCCTGTGCCCGGTGATGAAGGTTTGCAGGAGTTTGAGCTTAACCTGGTCGATCACCAGGAGGATTTCGAAGTCGCGATCACTAAAATCGTGCTGGGTAAAGAGCGGGAAAGCAGTTTCAGTGCCGAGATGATCTGTTACGTGGCCCTTGAAATAGAAATGAAAGTAGTCGGTAATCCTTAAAGAAGGAGTGGTTCAAATTTGAAGGTGATTGACGATCTGGCTATAAATACTTTACGATTTCTGGCGGTTGATGCTATCGAGAAAGCTAATTCCGGGCATCCGGGTTTACCCATGGGCGGAGCGGCCATGGCTTATATCCTCTGGAGCCGTTTTCTAAAGCATTGCCCCGATTATCCCGGCTGGCCCGATCGCGACCGTTTTGTGCTTTCAGCCGGTCATGGTTCGATGCTTCTGTATGGCTTGCTGCACCTCTCCGGCTATAACCTTTCGCTTGATGAAATAAAGAATTTCCGCCAATGGGGCAGCAGAACACCGGGTCATCCCGAATTCAGCCATACTCCCGGAGTTGAAACAACAACCGGGCCTCTTGGCCAGGGTTTTGCCAATGCAGTTGGCATGGCCATTGCTGAACGTCGTCTGGCAGCCGAGTTCAACCGTCCTGGTTTTCCAATAGTCGATCATTTCACATATAGCTATGCCGGTGACGGCTGCATGATGGAAGGGATCACCTCTGAGGCTGCCTCACTGGCCGGACACCTGCAACTGGGCAAGCTGATTTGTCTTTATGACGACAACCGGATCACCATCGACGGGGCCACTGATATTACATTTACCGAGGATACCGGTAAACGTTTTGAGGCCTACGGCTGGCAGGTGATTAAAGTAACGAACGAGAACCAGACCGAGTTGGTTGAGGAGGCAATTGCAGGAGCGAGGCAGGATCTGACCCGGCCCAGCCTGATTATGATGCGAACAGAAATCGGTTATGGCTCGCCAAATAAACAGGGCACATCAGCTGCACACGGCGCTCCCCTGGGGGTGGAAGAAACCGTTCTGACCAAGCAGAGGCTTGGCTGGCCCCTTGAACCGGTTTTTTATGTGCCTCCTGAAGTTAGTGCACACTTTAGCAGGTACAAAGACATATTGCGGGATAAAAAAGATGAATGGGATACCCTTTTTGCTGATTACTACCTGCAATATCCTGATCTGGCCCGACGATGGGATGAATGGCATTCCGGACAGGTCCCGGAAGAGCTCGTCGCCGACCAGCGATTGCGGAAGTTTGGCGATAAACCGGTGGCGACACGGGTGGCTTCAGGTCAGATCATGCAGGTGCTGGCCGAATACCTGCCCAACATGATCGGCGGTTCGGCTGACCTGAATGCATCTACAAAAACAGAACTGAAAGGGCTGGGCGATTTCCAGGCCGACAACCCGGGGGGCAACAATATTCACTTCGGGGTCCGTGAACATGCCATGGCGGCGATACTATCCGGCCTTTCGTTGCACGGCGGTTTGCGTCCGTTTGGCTCAACCTTTCTCGTCTTTTTTGACTACATGAAACCGGCGGTGCGCCTGGCGGCGCTGATGGGCTTGCCGGTAGTCTTTATCTATACCCATGATAGTATTGCTGTCGGCGAAGATGGGCCAACTCACCAACCGGTGGAACAGCTGGCCAACCTGCGCTCCATTCCCAACCTGCACGTGCTCAGGCCGGCAGACGGGGCCGAAACCGCGGCAGCCTGGCTGCACATCCTTCAGCGCCGCTGTGGCCCTTCAGCGCTGATCCTCTCCCGCCAGAACTTGCCTCAGCTGTCGGGTACCGGTACGGGAGCTCTCAAAGGCGGTTATATTCTCAGCAGAGAGCAGAATGAAAAGCTCGATCTGATCTTGATTGCCAGCGGCTCCGAACTCCACCTGGCTTTCGAGGCGCAGCAGCTTCTGCAGGAACAGGGCCACTCTGTGCGCGTGGTCAGTATGATCAGCCGCGAGCTATTCTTGACCCAGGACGAGCAGTATCGTGAAGATGTGCTGCCGACGGGGGTTGAACGAAGGCTGATTATCGAAGCGGCCCTGCCGATGGGCTGGGAAAAAATTGCCGGTCCAAAAGGTGTGATTATCGGTCTCGATGATTTCGGCGTCTCAGCCCCGGGCGAATTGGTCATGGAAAAGCGGGGAATCAGTACTGACGCAATTCTCAGCTGGGCTGAAGAGATGCTTATGGATAACCAGGAGGGTTAATTTGCCAAATAAAAATATTTTTCAGTCCTGGTTAACACTACAGCTAAAAATATTACATAAGCGGTGTTCAAGGGGACGGTTCGAGCATCACCGAAGCGCAGCGAAGGTCCATCAGGGAAGACGATGGAATCGTCCCCTTGGTGAAGCGATTTTACAAAAACAGCCATGTCACACTGTAGCTTTAGTTGCAACTGTCGTTCTGATATTAATACTTGTTTTTTGTGCCGGCTGCACGAAGGTTGAAAATGGTCTGACCCCGGATGAGCTTAACGACGAAAATACTGAAAGCGCCGATTCAGGCCAGGTTGATGATTTATCTGGCCCTGAAAATGGTGAGCAGATCGGTCCGGGAGAAACAGATGAAAATCAACTTTCTGACGGGAACGTGGAAGATGATCAGCAGTCACCCGCAGGGGATAGTGGCGCTTACGATCAATCGCATTTATTGGTGATTTCTGACGGTAATTATTTATTGGCCCTGACTATAAAGGAAACAACTTTAAAAAGTGATTACATGCCTGCAGATCTTCAGCCGATTCCCGACTACACGAACCCATCTTATAATATGCAGTTGCGGGCGGAAGCGCTTGAATATTTGGGAGCGCTCTGGAATGCGGCTGATGCAGACGGAGTAACACTGCACATTCGTTCAGCCTATCGTAGCTATGCTACCCAAGAGGGTTTGTTCCGGGATTATGCAAGCAGGCACGGTGAAGTAGAGGCCAACCGCTTTAGTGCCCGGGCAGGGCAGTCGGAACATCAACTCGGCACTGCTGTTGATTTTGGAGGTAGCGGTGTCGATTTTATGGCTGAATTTGCTCAAACACCGCAGGGGTACTGGCTGGGTGAAAACGCCCACCACTTTGGTTTTGCCATGAGTTATACTGAGGGTAATGAAGAGGTTACCGGTTATATTTTCGAGCCCTGGCATTTTCGCTATATCGGGATTGATGAAGCTACCCGGTGGAAAGATTCAGGCAAAACACTCAAGGAATATCTCGAGACCAAACCGCAGTATTATGAGTAGCGCTATTCATTCTTGAAAGATCAGTCATAATGTCTGGTGATAGTTTGGGTGGCGGAGTCATGCTATCAGGAGGAGTGATATAGTGTAGCGGTACGGATCGATGACAATGTAACTTGTCATAATCTATTAGTAGAGGAGGTTTTTAAATTGGTTAACGGTAACATTTATACGGATGCAGACATTGAGGAGAATAAAATAATTGCCGCATTATCATATTTAGGTTTACTGGTGCTCATCCCCTTATTGGTCAAGAGGGATAGCCCGTTCTGCCAGTTTCATGGGAAGCAGGGTCTTGTTCTTGTAATTGCCTGGCTTATCATTGGTTTTGTTGCGGTTATCCCTATTATTGGCTGGATCACCGGGGTTTTAGGCTCTATATTATTATTTGTTCTTTTAATTACTGGAATTAGCAATGCAATAAACGGACAGGCCAAAGAGCTTCCGGTAATTGGTCAATTCGGAGATAAGTTTAACCTGTAGCTACATATGCAATATTAGAAGAATTTTAAAGGGACAGGTTTAAGCAACGTATAGGCCTGTTCCTTTAGCTTACCAGAAACCGATATCACTGACTGAGAACCAGTAACCCAGAAAAAAAGCGGCCAGGCAGGCTATTCCTAAAATAACCCAGGTTCTGCTGTGGCTTTTCTTTTTCCTTTTTAGGTGGCGGGCCAAACTTAAGCCTCCTTATAAATTTCAGCACTAAAAATGTTATACTGATTATATCACGCCCGACAATATTATTGAGGAAAGGGTGCTCATGAATTGCGCCGCAGTGATGGAAAGTGGTATTTGACCAGGGTTAAAAGAACGATCTATGGTTTTAAAATGATCGCTGAAGGTGACCGAGTAGCAGTCGGTATTTCCGGAGGCAAAGACAGCGCCGCCTTGCTTTACATATTAAGCCTTTTTAAAAAGCATTCCCCAATCAATTTTGACCTGGAGGCAGTCTATGTTCACCTCGGCTGGCCGGTCGATCTGAAACCGCTGAGACTGCTGACTGCCAAACTGGGTATTAACTTGCATGTTGAAGAAACGGCGATTGGCCGAGTTGTTTTTGAGCGCAGACAGGAGAAAAACCCCTGTGCCTTATGCGCCAATATGCGCCGCGGGGCTCTCCACCAGGCGGCCCTCAGACTTGGCTGCAATAAGGTCGCGTTAGGGCACCACCTCGATGATGCCGTGCAGACATTCATGATGAATCTGATCTACACCGGTCACATGGGAACATTTAAGCCGGTAACTTATCTCGACCGGACCAATCTCCATATGATTCGCCCCCTGATCCAGCTTCCTGAAAATGTTCTCGCCGCCCTGACCAGGCGGGAAAACCTGCCACTTCTCAAAAACCCCTGCCCGGTCAGCGGCACGACCAAGCGCACTGAAATGGCCGAACTGGTGGGCGAACTGTCCACCCGCTACCCCGACCTGCATGAAAAGTGGCGCTCAGCCCTCCTGACCAGCCCTTTCTGGAAAAGTTAACAAATTCTAAAATATATAATACTTATTTTAAATTTTAAAAAGGGGTTTACCCTTTTCTGCCGAACTAATTCTGGTAGTTTTTCTATTACCTGCCCAAATAGGAGGTGCGCTTCAAGTGCGCTATCGTTATTTCCCTGGATGTACTCTCAAGGGACAGGCTAAAAGTATGGAAGATACCGCTATGGCTGCTGCCGCTGCCCTGGGTATTGAACTGATCGAACTGGATGAATGGCAGTGCTGTGGGGCAGTGTATCCCCTCTACGAGGATGAACTGATCTCGCTGCTATCACCGGTTCGTACTCTGGCAGCCGCCGCAGGTGAACCGCTGGTATCGTTGTGTTCTGCCTGTCACCATGTCCTCAAACGGGCCCAAGAGCTGATGCAACGCAACCAAGATGCCCGTCACAAAGTTACCGACTTTCTTGAAGTCGAATATAGCGGTGAAGGCCGCGTTCTCCACTTCCTCGAAGTACTGCGCGACGACCTCGGCTTTGATAAGCTGACTGAGATGATCAAAAAACCGCTCGAAGGGCGTAAAGTTGCCGCCTATTACGGCTGCCTGCTGCTGCGCCCATCGAAAGTGATGCAGTTCGACGATCCCGAAAATCCGACGATTATGGAAGATCTTCTTAAAACCCTCGGCGCTGAAGTGGTAAAAAGCCCTTACCGTACCGAGTGCTGTGGCGCCTATCTCTCTGTGACTGAAGAAGGAGTAGCCAGTGATACTGTAGCTCGCATAATCGATTCGGCCCGTCAGGCCGGTGCTGAGGCGCTGATTACCGCCTGTCCGCTCTGCCGTTATAACCTGGAAAACTGTTCCCGTGAAGATGGTAAAGAACCGATCAAGGTCTATTATTTCAGTGAACTGTTGGCTGAAGCAATGGGCTTGCCTGGTGAATCGACCGGTGCTGACGGTTCTAAAGAGGAGGTGGCGCAGCGATGATCATTGCAACCGGTAAAAGCAGCCTGATTGATGAAATGAAGGTGCAAAGCGGCCAGAATCCTGCCGAGTGTTACCAGTGTGCCAAGTGCAGTGCTGCCTGTCCGGTAACAGCGGCGATGGATTTGCTTCCGCACCAGGTGATCCGTTATTTACAGCTGGGTCTGGAAGAAGATTTACTCAAGAGCAAAACTCCCTGGATTTGCGCCAGCTGTTTTACCTGTGCTGCTCGCTGTCCCCGCGATCTAGATCTGGCGCGAATGATGGAAGGGATTCGCCTCTCTATGCTGCGCCGTCGTGAAGGAAACAAATTCGGTCCAGCCGACCTGACCCCGGAACAGCTTGAAAAGCTGCCTCAACAGGCTCTGGTCAGCGGTTTCCGAAAGTATAACAAGTAAAGGAGGTTGGGGTATTTGCCCAGAATAGGAATATTTATCTGCCACTGCGGCAGCAATATAGCCGGCACCGTGGATATTGAAAAATCAATTGAAGCGGCCCGCGGCTTTCCCGGAGTGGTTCATGTTGATGAATATCGTTATCTCTGCTCCGAGCTGGGGCAAGATTTAATCAAGAAAGCCATTGAAGAACATAATCTCGACCGGGTAGTGGTCGGCACCTGCTCGCCGCGGATGCATGAAGTTACTTTTCGTAAAGCTGTCACTGAAGCCGGTCTCAACCCCTACCTGCTGGAAGTTGCTAACATCCGGGAACACTGTTCCTGGGTTCATAAAGATATTGAAAAGGCAACCCCCAAGGCGATCGCTCTACTCAGGGCAGCCGCAGCCAAGGCCGCTCTTAATGACCCTCTCGTGGCTCCGAGCGTCGAAGTCGAAAAGCGGGCCCTGGTCATCGGAGGCGGTATTGCCGGTATCCAGGCCGCTCTCGACATTGCCGAAGCCGGCTATATAGTTGATGTTGTTGAGCGGGAGCCGAGTATCGGAGGGCGGATGGCCCAGTTAGAAAAAACTTTCCCCACTCTCGACTGTTCTGCCTGCATCCTGACCCCGAAGATGGTCGAGGTGGCCCAGCATCCGAATGTTAGCCTGCTGACCTACTCCGAGGTTGAAGAAGTTAAAGGATTCGTCGGCCAGTTTGATGTTAAGATCAAGCAAAAAGCGCGCTATGTCGATCCGGTTAAATGCACTGGTTGCGGGATCTGTTATGAAAAATGTCCAGCGAAGACACCATCAGAGTTTGAGATGGGCCTGGCCAAGCGCAAAGCAATCTATGTGCCCTTCCCCCAGGCAGTGCCAAACATTCCGGTGATCGACCGTGATGCCTGTCTCTACTTCAGGAAGGGACGCTGCCAGATTTGTGCCCAGGAATGTCCACCCCAGGCGATCGATTACGAACAGCAGGATCAGATTATCGAACGACGCTACGGTGCTATTATCGTAGCCACCGGTTTTGACCAGATGAATCCATCCCATTATGGTGAATATGGTTATGGCCAGCATCCTGATATCCTCACCGGACTTGAGTTTGAGCGTCTCTTTAATGCCTCCGGACCGACCGGCGGTAAGGTAGTGCGTCTCTCCGACGGCAAACCACCGAAAAAAGTAGTTTTCATCCAGTGTGTCGGCTCGCGCGATAAAGCCCGCGGCATGAATTACTGTTCGAAAATCTGCTGCATGTATACGGCCAAGCAGGCCATTTTACTTAAAGAAAAAGTGCCTGATGCGAAGAGCTACGTTTTTTACATCGATGTGCGCACGGCCGGCAAGGGCTATGAGGAATTCCAGCGTCGGGCTGCTGAAGAATACGATGTCGCCTATCTGCGCGGCCAGGTCGGTAAAATATTCCCCGAAAGCGATCATCTGATGGTACACGGTGTCGACTCCCTGAGCGGCAAGACGATCGAAATCAAAGCTGACATGGTTGTATTGGCCGTCGCTTCAGTGGCGCGCGCCGATGCTCCCGAAGTGGGCCGTCTGGTCGGTATCAACAGTGACAGCTATAACTTCTTCAATGAAGCTCATCCGAAGCTGAAACCGGTGGAAACTCACACTGCTGGGATCTTTATTGCCGGAGCCTGCCAGGCGCCGAAAGATATTCCCGAAACGGTGGCCCAGGCCAGTGCAGCAGCAGTTAAGGTGGTCGGCCTCCTTTCCAAGGATATGCTGCAGGGTGAAGCCTGTACCGCTGAAGTGAATCAGGCTGAGTGTTCCGGCTGTCTCTACTGCGAAGCGGTCTGCCCGTACAGCGCGATCAGCCCGGTGGAAATTGAAGAACGCTACCACGGTGGTACACTCAAACGCACCGTGGTTGAAGTCAACCCGACTCTCTGCCATGGTTGCGGTTCCTGTACAGTGGTTTGCCGTTCGGGAACAATTAACCTGAAAGGTTTCAGCAATGAACAAATACTGGCGGAGGTGGATGCCATATGTCTGCAGCGCTAAACGAAACATCTGCTGATTGGGAACCTCTGGTTGTCGCATTCTGCTGTAACTGGTGCAGTTACGCTGGAGGCGATCTGGCCGGGACCAGTCGGATGAGTTACCCGGCCAATGTTAAAGTTATCCGTGTGCCTTGTTGCGGACGGATGAACCCGATGTTTGTTCTACGTGCTTTCCAGCGCGGAGCCGATGGAGTTCTTGTAGCCGGCTGTCATCCGGGAGACTGTCATTACAGCACCGGTAACTATCACGGACGTCGTCGTCTTTCTGCTTTCAAACGGCTTTTCGAGTTCGCCGGTTTTGAACCGGAGCGCTTTGAGGTCCGCTGGATATCGAGTTCAGAAGGCGACAAGTTTGCCGAAGAGATGGAAACGATGACTGCTAAGATCAAGGCCCTCGGGCCGAACAGAAAGATGAGGGATGCCCGATGGCAGAGCGTAACACAGAGCAAATAGAAAAAATACGCGATGTTGTGGCCCAGGATTTGTTGAGCGGCCGCATCGATTTACTGCTTGGTTGGGAAAAAGGCCACTACTGGTGGCAGTCCCGACCCCTGTTTGCCCGTAGCAAAAAAGACCTCGATAAACTGGTCTGGGATCCATTTTGCGCGGTAAACTTGAGCCGCTACTTACCCGATGAGCTGAAAATTCACAGCAAGGTCGGTGTTTTGGTCAAGGGTTGTGATGCCCGCGCCTTCAACCGTCTTCTTCAGGATCATATGGTCCAGCGCGACCGGGTGGTTCTTTACGGGCTGCCCTGTCCCGGCATGCTTGATTATAGCCGCCTGGCTGAAGAAGCCGGTGGTAACCTGGTTGGTTTAGTCGAGCAAAATGGCCGGGTAATCCTGAAAACAGACTCAGGTGAAAAAGAAGCTGAACGTAAAGATCTGTTGATAGAGAAATGCAGAGACTGTCTTTATCCTAATCCGGTTGTTTATGACCAGATGCTGTTTTCACCACAGGGTGAAAAGAGTGCGCCAGAGCGTTTCAAGGTGGTTGAAGAACTGGAAAATCTTTCGGCAGAAGAACGCTTCGCTTACTGGGAAAAAGAGCTTTCGCGTTGTCTGCGCTGTTATGCCTGCCGTCAGGCCTGTCCCTACTGCAGTTGTCGCGAATGCTTTGTTGAGCAGGAAAATCCACGCTGGCAGGGCCGTGCCTATCAGACGAGTGAAAATTTTATGTTTCACCTGGTCCGGGCTTACCATGGTGCCGGGCGTTGTATCGACTGCGGTGAATGTGAGCGGGCCTGCCCGGTCGGTATACCACTGCAGGAACTGAATCGTAAACTGATCAAAGATATCAATGAGCTGTACGGTGATTATGAAGCCGGTCTCGATGCAGAGCTTGAACCGCCCCTGCTGACTTACCGGCCTGATGACCCGGCGGCTTTTTCGGAAAAGTGAGGTGGTCATGGTGAAAAAAGTTATTGCCCGGGAAAAACTACCTGAACTCTGGGCACACCTGTCGGCAGAGGGGCTCCTGATTCTGCCGATTCAGGATGGACCGGTGGTTTTATTCCAGCCGTGGTATGCTGGGGCAGATGTCAGACTTGATGCGGTTAACAGTGCTGTGTCGCCGAAAGATATCTTTCTGCCGCGTGAAGAGACCTACCTGCATTACCGCTGCAGCGGTCAGCAGCTCGAACTGTCAGCGGTTAAATCGGAAGAACCGGTTACTGCTTTTGGCCTGCATCCATGTGACATGAAGGCACTGGAGATGCTTGACCGGGTCTTTATGGATCAAGATCCTCCGGATTCCCTTTACCAGAAAAGGCGCGAAAGGACAACTCTAGTGGCCCTTTCCTGCGACAAACCCGATCCTTTCTGTTTTTGTAATGACTTTGCTGTCGACCCTACCGATGCGCCAGGTGCCGATGTAATGGCTTGTCTCTCGGGAAATTCGCTGCGGCTAGAGGCCCGGACCGATCAAGGTAAAGCCATGCTGGAGCGGGCCGGTGGACTGCTCGGAGACGATTCCGGCGAATCAGTCGAACTGAAAGAGGTAGTAACTGCCGACTTCGGCCTTAAACTTGAGGGATTACCCGAAGACCTGAAAAACCGTTTCGATGATCCAGCCTGGGATGAGCTTTATAAAAGCTGCCTTGGCTGCGGAGTCTGTACCTATGTTTGTCCTACCTGCTACTGTTTTGATGTTGAAGATTACGGGCATGCTGCGGAGGGAGAGCGTTTCCGCTGCTGGGATAGCTGCATGTACGGCCATTTTACCAAGATGGCCGGCGGCCACAACCCCCGTCCTGAACGCAAGGAAAGAGTGCGGCAGCGTTTTATGCACAAACTACAGTACTATCCTGAAACGTATGGTGAGATAGCCTGTGTTGGCTGTGGGCGCTGTCTGCGCAGTTGCCCGGTAAACCTGGATATTGTGCGAGTGATCAAGGCTCTCGGAGGTGAAAAAGTTGAGCAGCGCTAATCCGCTTATGCCCCAGATGGCGACAATT